>JACRJC010000060.1 GCA_016215555.1 Rhodospirillales bacterium
AGCCGAAGATTTCCTCGATCCGTTTGCGGATGACCTGGCTTATGGCGTAGCCCGCATGACGCGTCGTGCGCTTGTCGATGGCGGTCTTGCGCGTCTTTCCGCTTTTCGTCTTGCATCCGTTGACGGCGATGTGCGGCGTCAGAGAGCGTCCTGATTTCCCGCTCGCGGGAGATGGGTTTCTGAAAATAGATTATAAATCAACGATGACAGTACCAACGGAGAAAAATGCCGGTGGTACTTTGGTGCAAAAATGGTACGCTTGCCGCTAGGTCTGTTCCTTGGCTCGATGCTGCGAGGATGGTATGGCGACATTTCAAAAAAGGTCGGGAAATTGGCGGGCCATTGTTCGCCGCAAAGGCTATCCGGCAATCTCGCGCACCTTCGACAAGCGGGCCGACGCCGACGCCTGGGCGCGGCAGATCGAGGGCGAACAGGATCACGGCAAGTTCATCGACCGGCGCGAGGCCGAGTCAACGACGCTGTTCGATGCCCTGGGGCGTTACGAGAAGGAAGTGACGCCGCGCAAGAAGGGCGTCAGGCAGGAGAAAACGCGCTTGGCGGCCTGGAAGCGCGATCCCCTGGCCCTTCGCGCCCTGGCGTCAATTCGCGGCTCTGACGTGGCCTCCTGGCGCGACAAGCGCCTGGATGCCGGAACCAGCCCGACAACGGTACGTACGGACCTTGCGTTGCTCTCGCACCTCTTCACTGTGGCGACGAAGGAATGGGGTATGGAAAGCCTGTCCAATCCTGTCGAGCGCATCAAGCTGCCGTCGCCAGCGCGTGGCCGGGATCGTCGCCTTGTCGGCGACGAAGAAAAAAGGCTGCTGAAGGCTTGCCAAGAATCCGTCTGTCGGTGGCTTGAACCAATCGTTCGCCTGGCTGTCGAAACGGCCATGCGTCAGGGTGAAATCCTGACTTTGACCTGGGAACAGGTGGACCTCAAAAAACGCTTCCTTCGCCTTCACGAAACGAAGAACGGCGAAGTTCGAGACGTGCCTTTGTCGTCGGCTGCGCTGGCCGTTCTGGAAACATTGCTCAAGCCCGAGGGCGGCGAGAAAATCGAGAAGCTGAAACAAGGGCGGGTCTTTCCGATCTCCAACCAGGTGTTGGATGACAACTGGCGCAGGGCGCTCAAGGTGGCGGAGATTGAGGGGCTGCGCTTCCATGATCTGCGCCATGAGGCGACAAGCCGGATTTTTGAGAAGGGCCTAAACCCGATGGAGGCGGCGGCCATCACCGGTCATAAAACGCTGACCATGCTCAAGCGCTATACGCATCTTAGGGCAGAAGATTTGGCGAAGAAGTTGGGCTAAGGGGCGCTGCCCCTGGCGCGGCGCAAGGGGTGAAGGCATTGCCCTCGCGCGGGGTGTCCCCAGGTTTCGGCCTTCGGCCTGCCAACCTGGGTGAACCCCCTCCCCGCGCTCGCCCCTGTGCGCCTTGCCACCCCGGTCTCGCCGACGGGCAAGGGTGCAGGACAGGCCTGCACCCGCCAGAATTATTCTAATCTCTTTTTAAGAAAACCAACCTGCAAGGCCAAATGCGTAGTTTGCAGAAACTAAAAAAGAATCTATTTTTAGGACGCCCGTTCACGGGCGTTATCAGGGGCAAGGTCAAGGGTTCGCCATGGGTGGCATAGCAGGTCATAGAGGGACAACGCATATTTTCGGGCGTCCGGTCGAGTTGATCGCCGGGTACGAGGCGGGCCGGGGTAAGGTTCCGGTTTCAATATCCTCCCCGAGAACGTCCGAAGCTTGGGCGGATGTTCTCTGGTACGACACGGCGACGGGAATCACGGAAAGCGACCAGCAGAAATTCCACTCCGTTCTGTGGCGTCATCGAGGCGGGATTCTTCTTGCGCTAGGCTTCCTGATTGGCTTGGCCGATATCGTGGTTGCGATTGTTCACGGCATTGCCGGTTTCATAAACCGAGTCCTCGGATCGTTTTTCGGCTTTGGTCTGATCGGCATTCTTTTCGTGCTGCTGATGGTCGCCCTGGGCCTTGTCGTTTGGCTCTACGCCCTCGTCATCACTCTCCCCATTCTGGGCGTTGCTTTCCTGCTTCGAAGCTACCGGGATAGCCTGTTTGCAAAAGAAGGCAAACGGCTCATGGGTGAGGCGGGGGCCATTGCGCGGGGCGAGCAGATTGTCGTCGAAATTCCCGTGCGCGAAGCGGCCCCAAAAAGGAATGCGAGCGCGGAGGCAGGCAAGGACATAGCAAGCTCGTCATCTGCGCTGCCCAGGGAATGGAAGCTCGACCGCCGTTTTGCTGCACTCGGTCTTATCCCGGTTATGGGGCTTCTCGGCTGGTTGCTGGGGCAGAATCAAATCGGGCCTGCGATCTCCAACCCCTCGCTTGCGGCGGGGCAGATAAAGGCCAAGCTGAGTGAAATCGGCGACAAGGTTGTGCTGCCCCTCGCACAGAAAGCAGAAGAACCCGCTAAGCCACCGGTACAGCGGGCCGTTGCCGCTACTCAGCCTTTGCCGCCTCCTGCTGCCCCGGCAGGAAAGCAGGTTTCCGGAAAGGCTGTGATGGTCGATACGGCCACCTTGGACATCGGTGGGAAGAATGTTCGCCTCGCCTATCTCGCCCCCGTCAAGCACCCCGGCGCGGAGCAAGGCTTCAAGGCCTATCTTGCCCAGGCGGGGAACCTTTCGTGCCGGGAGGCACAAGAGGGGTGGTCTTGCTCGACCGCGAAGGGGTACGAGCTGACGGAAGTTCTCTTGCTGTCAGGAATGGCTCAATTAAGTGCTGCAACCGCGCCCGATGCCCTGCGGCGGGCGGAAGATGATGCGCGTCGTCAAAAGGCCGGTGTTTGGGGATTGGAGGACAGGAAATGAAAAAAGTACGTTCGCTTGGCTTGATGGTTCCGGCCCTTATGCTGGCAGGCTGCCAAACGGCAGCGCCTAGCTTCAATTCCGGATGCGAAGTTGGCGGAACGCTGCTTGGCGCTGCGGCTGGCGGCTTGGCCGGTTCGCAGATCGGCAGTGGATCGGGCAATATCGCTTCCATTCTGATTGGCGTGGCGGCTGGTGCCTATATCGGCAATAAGCTCGGCGGCATGTTGGATTGCAACGACCAGAAGGCCGCTGCCGAGACGAACCAAAAGTCCGCCGAGACGAATGAGCGGATTTACTGGAGCAGCCAGGGGGCCGAAGACAAGGCGAAAGCGGCACAGACTGAGCAAGACAAGATTCTGCAAGCCAAGCAAGCCGCCTTCGATGCCGAACTGGCAAAAGAACGGGAAGCCAGGATAGCGGCGGAAAAAGCCCTGGCGAATGAAAAGGCCAAGAAGGCACCTGCCCCGGTCAAAAGCGAAGTGAAGGCGAAGCCAGCGCCAACCGTGGCCGCTGTTTCTGCGACGGAAGCAAAGGCGCAAACAGCTTGGCAAGTGCGCGAGCCGGTCAAGTCACAGGGAGCTTCTGGAATGTGGGGATGGTCGGAGCCGGTGGGGCAGGTGCGCCAAGCCGCAAATGGCCGTACATGCCGAACGCTGCGCCAGGTTGTCGTCGATGCCCAGGGCCGCCAGACGGAGCAGCAGGTTGAAAGCTGCCGTGACCCTGAAAAGGGCTGGGTCGTGGTCCAGGGCTGATTAGGGGGCATCATGTTCTATGACTTCTTCAAGCGGAACCTGATCCTTGTAACGGCCCTCGGCTCTCTCGGTGCAGGTGCTGTTGGAGGAACGACTGTCTATGTTGCTCGGGCGACTTCCTCGGGTGATGTCATTCCTCTCCAGTTCAATGTCGAGCTTGCTTACACGAACTCTGAATTGGGAAGTTTTAAGTTTCTTTGCGATCTTTCCATTGATGTGTCGAAGGGATGTCGATATGTGCCCCCTGCAAAGAATGGCCTTGGCGCAATAATCAAGTATCACGAACTGGATCATTCAAAAGTTACCGTGGAAACAGCGGCAAGCGGTTTTATGGGCGGCAAGGTTACGGGCGTCACTTGGGGGCAGCTTCAAAGGGGTGTTGTTTCCCGTCAAGGCGCTTCGTCAGAAGCAACCGTTCGTGTTGCCCCCTAACGGGTAAATCCTCTTCCCGGTCCTTGCTTCGGAGATGGGAATTCTCGCTCAATCGAGTTATCAGCTTTTCCGCGCTTGCTTCCCTTCACTGTCGCCTCTGCGCTCAGGCGATCAGAAGCCGCTTTAAGGCTGGACTTCATCGCGTTCTCTTCTGCCAATTTGGCCGAAGCGGCCTTTAGGCGTTCGGCCAATGATGCCTTCTGAGCGGGCATCAATTTCGCGGCGGCGTCGCGCAGCCGGTCGATTCCCGCCAGCATGCCGTCCCTAATCTGCTGCGCCTCATGGGCCAACATGGCGGCAATCTCAGCAGAGAGTTCCCTGACCCTGGCCCAGCCGTTTTGCCGCTCGGCATTCTCGGCTTTGATCTTCCGGTTGAGGCTTCCCCGTTGGGTTGGAATGTTCCGCCTTTCCAGTTTGGTTGCGTCAGGTCCTATATGGACTGTAGGCTGGATGTCCAAATCCTGCGCCTGCCGTTTAGCAGCCTCGGCAACTTCCTGTTTGCCTTCCGTCTCGGCTACCCTTGCCAAACCCTCCGCTTCCTCGCGCCTCTTTTTGTAACTGCGCGAGTCAATGCGTTCATTTGAGTTGGCGACTTCAAGGAAGCGATTGCCGATCTCTTCCCATTTCTCTCTTATCTCTTTAACAAGGGTTGGCCCGGTATCCTTGGCATCAAGCGCCCGGGTTTTTGCGCCAAACCCCTCCGGACCAATCTCGCGGGTTGATGTGAGTAAATGGGCATGGTGATTTCTCAGATCGCCATCCTTTCCGGGCAAGTGAATGGCGATATCAACGGCGACCTTGTGGCGCTCTGTCAGCCAATGCGAAAACTCACGAATGGCCTGCTTCCGCAATTCGGGAGGAAGCTCAGCGGGAATGCCAATTTCGTATTCTCGGGCCGTCGTCGCGTTCATCCGCTTTTCCGATGCCTCCGCAGCATTCCATAGCTCGGTGCGATCATGCGCCCATGCCGGGGCGTCAGCGGGTAAAGCGATTTCAGAAAATTCGACACCATGCTTGCGGCTGAAGTCGTGGACCATTCCGGTGCGGCGGTCCTCGATTGTATCGGCTGCGCGATAGGCGGCAGCAGCAACGGCACTCCTGCCGGTGCTGCGGGATACCGTCTTAACGCTCAGGTGAAATATTGCCATGACGCAAGCTCTGATGCGGTTGGGTCCAGGGAAGGGCGGCAAGCCCTTCCTTGGTGGGGTTTGGGGCAACGCCCCATCCCTGAAGCGAAGCGGAAGGGAATGGGGGACGCCCGACGGGCGGGGGCGAAGCCCCCAGGATGTCCGCACGCAAACCCGCAGGGTTTGCATAAGTGCGCACTTCGTGAGTTTTCCTCCGCACCACCTGAAGCCGAATTATGGATTGAGAAAATACGCCATTCAAGCTATATTCTCGTGGTAAATCAATGCGTTATCAATACAGATCAACGTAGATCAATGTAGCTCAATGTGGATCAACATCAACACGGCGGAAGAAAATGGCAAACCTTTCACTGGAAGACCGTATCGAGAAGCATCGCAAAAAATTGGATCAGCTCTTGGCGCGCCAAAAGGCAATATCGGCGCGGACCGAGGAACGTCATCGGAAGGCCGATACCCGCCGAAAAATTTTGGTTGGTGCCTGCGATTTGGACGAGGCCGAAAAGACTCCCATGTTCAAACAAAAGCTAATGTTTCGTTTGGACCAGTTTCTGTCGAGAGACGCAGATCGAGCCTTATTTGATTTGCCGCCTCGGAATTCTGTGTCGCCCGAAACAAGCAATCCCACATGAGCGACGACCCGCTACTTGTCCTCTTGAAGGAGACGCATGACGCCGCGCTTTCAGCGCAACGGGCGGCAATGCCCCTCGCCGAATTGCCTCGGGTCATTGTCAATTTCTCAGACCGCCTTATCGCGCTGGAAACGCAAGTTGCTGCTTCAAGCGCAAGCGATTTTACCGCAGCAATGTTGGAAGCAAACAAACTGATGGCGGTAGTCGAAACAACAACAAACCAAATGGGCGTTAGTGTCCGGGCGGCTGCTTGGGCAACCCTGACGGGTTTCCTGATATTCGGCTTCGCGGGCCTTGCTGCAGGCTGGCTTCTATTCCGCGCACCCAATCCATTGACCCTTGAAGCTTGCACTCAGGCAGGTGGTCAGGTCCGAGAGGCGGGTGGAAAGGCGTCGTGCGGATTCTGGATTCTCAAAAACGGAGAAAGCAAATGACCAAGCATCGACAACTCTATATCGCATTTGGAATGCTGATTGGCCTGGTCTTCGGCGTGGCAATGGGGCCGACGCTCGTCCAGGCCGCCATGGCGGTCTTTGATTCCTCAAATCTCGTCAAAAATGCCGAGACGGCACTCAACACTGCGCAACAGTTGGCCAAGCTGACCTCGCTCCTGAAAGAGGCCGAAGAGACCAAGAAGTCGATTGGCACCGGTTCCGACGCTTCCGGGGTGATCAAGATCCTGAATGTCGGCTCTTCGGGTGGCGTTCTGGGCCAGTCGCGTGGAATTATGGGGGCCGTCCCCGATCTTGGCCGCACCCTGGGCAGCAGTTCCGGTCTTGGCAGTGACGCAAGCTCGGCTATTCAGGCGGTGCGGACTATCTTGGGAGCGCCTGATTCTTCATTGATCGTTCCTGACCAAGCAAAATTGGAAAGTCAGAGAGTTCAAGCACGCTCCAACGCCCGCAGCGAGGCGCTGGGCGTGGCGCTCTTCGTGCGCAAGACCCTGCCGGATTCTGTGAACAAGTTATCTCAGCTAGGTACCGAGGCCTCGGCGGCTGCACAGCCTGACGGCGATCTTAGGAAGCAAGTGGCGGCACTGACTTCAGCCACTCTGTTCCAGATTGAGGAGCAGCTGGTGCTGCGTCAGCTGATCGCCGCCCTGGTCCAGATGCAGGCTACCGAAGGGCTGGCAACTGAACGTGTCTTGTTTACGCAGGGCAGCAAAGCCGCTTCGACAAATGATGGTACATCCGGAACCGTCTTCGGAAAATAGGGGGGATCATGGATCCATTCATTCTAGAGCTGGCCTTCAAGGGAAGGCCGCGCCATGAAATAGGGAGCCTCTCTCCGCGAGAAATTCTCGGACTCGCCATCTTGGAGGCTACTCCACGCGAACTAGCCCAAATCTCTGCTTGGGCATTTTCCGGCTGGTTCGTCCTGGGTGTTGTTTTCCTTTGGTGGATTGATGCCGCTTTCCAGGTTTTGGTAGCCGACACCTTCACAGGCTTCGTGTATGTGTTGGGCGCTCTGTTTTTCACAATCGTGCCGCCTTGGGTGAAATTGAGATTGGCGGGCGTTATCCAATGATCGACTTATCGAAGTGTTATTCGTGCGAGCTATTTGATAGCTTAGGAACGATCAGGGACACCTTTGCCGATGCGGTATATTCTAAGCTCACACCAGAGGTGGCCGTCCTCTTTCCACGAATTATGCTGATATATTTTTTGATTGTTGCCCTGCTTGCCGTTCTTAAGCCTTCCAGTTTCTACAAAAACCTTGATGGTTTGATGATCAAGGGTATTGCGATGATGGCCGTGAACGTCGCGCTCGTCGGCGCGACTTATAGCCCTGATGTCACGTCTGCAGGCAATAATATTGTGAAGGAATGGATTATCACTCCTGTCGAACAGATCGGCACGGAAACGGGAAAATTGGTGCTGACGACAATGGGCGGAGAGGTCGGCGGAGGCAATAAAAACGCCTACACCGACATCATCCAGACGGTCGAGAAAAAGATGCTAAAAATTCTTGACCTCTGCACAAATCTTGTCGTGGTCAACGGTCAGTATGATATTGGGCTAGATATGTTGGGGCGTTTGGTTTTAGCCCTTTTACTGGCCTTTCCTTATGTTATGGTCCTTTCAATATTCCTTGGCCTCTTCGTCGAATCGATGTTTAAGTTCGTCGCTGTTCAAATCATGACACCGTTTCTTATTATGGGTCTGCCCTTCAAGCCCTTGAGATCGCTTTCCATGGCTGGCGTAAGAATTCTAGCGCATGCGGCGGTCACGATTGTACTGGCGACGGCGGCCATGGGCTTCACGACATACGCGACGGATATTTACACCCAGAGATTCGAATCTGCCGTCGGCGCTGCACTTGAAACGAATGAGAGCCAACGCAATCAGGAGGCTGCGAGCTATTGCAGGGATAAGGTTGGTCTTCTTGACCCGGCGGAGCTTCTGAGGTGTCAATTTGAATACCGACGCCAGCACATGACTAAGGCCGAGGGCGCAAATGATTTTGCCTTGAGCGGCGACTATTTTTTACTTTTATGTCTTGGGTTTGCGTCGATCATTTTCCATATGCAGTCCAAGACGATGGCAAGCGCGATTACAGGTGCGAAAGATGGCCCTGGTCCTGTCGCTGCAACGGCGGCCATGGGTGCAGTATCTGCGTTAGCTGGTGCTGGCGCAAAAGTTTGGTCGGCTGGCAAAACGGCAACGGGAGCGGCGGCGGCAGGGCAGAGAATTATGGGCAGCATTTTGGGTGCCGGTGCCACTTCCGCGCCTGCCCACGCTCAACAATTGATTGAGGCCTTCCGGGGACAGGCAGGCAATTCTTTCACCGAAGCTGCTGTCGGGGGAATAAAAAGCAGCCCCTCGGGAGTCCAAGGGGCTGGTTCTGGTTCATTCCTGGCGACGCCGGAAGGGCGGCAATTTCAAAACATGCTGAATCAACATTTCGACCGCCAATCGAAGCTGTTTGAGCAGCTTCTAAAGGGCCGCCCCTGATCTGATTTCAAGTAGCTTGGACGGATTTGAATAGAGTTCCATGCTTCGGACAACCCGCGTCGCCCGCTCACGGCCTGCGTTTTCGGAAACCCAGAGGTTGTACATTTCTTCGCTCGTGTACGTGATCACAAGCCTTGCAAATTCTCTATGCGCGGCCATGACATACCAGAGGCCAAGCCCGTAGTCATACTTAAGCCCCTCACCTTTCGGCCATGTTTCCTCGGCCATCATCCGCTTGTATTCGGAGGGCGGGATAAAGAGGTAGACGGCCCCGGCGGGAAGTCTATCGCCAGACTTTTCCCGTCGACAGGCGCCAAGTTTTAGTTTTTTTCCGCGTTTCATGCGCAGTAAACCCATTTTTCTCTCCTTCGTTGCTTGATTCCCAACGCCGTCGGTGCGCTGTCTGATTCCCTAGCTCTTCTTCTCCATTTCGTCGCACCATTCGGCCATCAGCATTTTAATTGCCGACGAGCGCGAGAGAGCCTTTTTCTTGGCGCAGGCGTCAAACCTAGCCAGGAGATCGGGAGGAACTGACTTGATCCCGATAACCGGAACCGGCTTAGTCCCGCCCCTGTCAATTGTCTGCTTGCCCTCGATGAAGGCATCGACGGCGGCCTCGGATTGACTTGGCGGAGCCTTCTTGAGCGGGTTGGGTCGCAGCGCCATTAGTTATTCCCTCGTCATCCTAAAGGTTACGTTCGGTTATTAAATCAATAACCAAGCGTAACTCATTCGATGCCTGGGAGTCTTTGCCGTGTTCAACAACAGTTTCACCGGCGCGTTGCGCCTTTGACCAAGCTTTTCGATTGATGACAGTCACATCTGACCAGGTCATATCGTCGCGCTCGGCAAGAATTTCCGCCGCATCGCCGTTGTCGGTTCCTTGGGGGAAGCCACGATTCAGAACGGTCAAGGCCTCGATCTCCCGAAAGCCACGCGCTTCGGCCAGAATTTCGGCCAGGTTGTCGAGTGCCCAGATATCAAGGTCCTGGGGTGGGACCGGTACGATCAGCAAGTCAGCAACCGATAGAGCGGCCCGAAGGCTGGCCGTGTTCCGCCCACCGGCGTCGATAACAACAAATTCATAGTTCTTCGCCAACTCGGGCACCTGCTGGCGTACCGCCTTATCTTTTAGTTCTATGGCAGTAATGGCTGGCTTGATCTCTGCCTCGGCGCGGATCACGGCCAGACCCGTTGAGCTGGATTGTTCATCTGCATCAACCAGCAAAACCCGGCCCTCGCGGGCTAAATGGGCGGCGACTTGGAAGGCGAGTGTCGATTTTCCAACCCCGCCCTTTGTGTGACCGAAAAGGATGATCATTCGGTGCCCCTTCGTTATCCTAAAGAATACTAAAGGAAAACGAAGTGTATGTAAAGCGTCATCATAAGTGCCACGATTAGCTATCCACGCAAATTGCAAAACATTAAGTCCCTTGCTGGATGCGCCGCGCAGCGGCCTTCCAGCTACCGAGCCAAGGGCGAGGGCCACGTCCCTCGCCCTCATAGGTCTAGGACTGCCTACACGCACAGAACCGGTCAAAGGCCGCGAAGCGGGGACCGGAGCCACGCGCAGCCGCCAGCGGCGAGCATGGCGAGGACCCGCCCTTTGACGGGTTCGAGCATGGTGGCCCCGGCGCGGTTTTAGCCCGCGCCGGAAGCGCCGACTAGGCGCACCGCTCATATTCTATAATTAAATTAATGAGGTATGGATTCAGTCCAGCCATTGGACTCCAGAAACAGCCAAAGTTGGTCGAGATAGATCGGAAGTCGGGAAACTTATCCACAAAGTGCCGTTTCGGGTGCCGGATTTTGGCAGTCGGGCCTCCGATCTGCGCGGCCACGATTGACGGAGAGGCCGTTTTTTGCCGTCTGGGCAGCCCTAAAGGCCCGCTCCCTCACAAGGGGCGGGCTGGAAAGCGGCGGCCTTCCTGAACTTAGTCTGGCGGCTTGGCAGCCAAAGCGGCCGCTCTTGCCCGGCCAAGCCGCGCCAGGGTTAGAGCTAGCTCGTTTGTCGGATCGGATTCCAATGCCGCCAACCGCTCGGTAGAGAACGGATCGCCCTTTGTTTCAAAGAAGGCTTCCTCGGCTGCTGGCACTTTGTAAGCCGCCCCCCACACATCCGGCGACGGCGGCGGCGGAGGTGGCCGGTCGTCAACGTAACCCGCCCACTGGCTGGGTGGGTTGAAGTAATAGACGTTGCTTTCCTGCTGAAGCTGGAACCGGCCACTTTTAGCCGTGGAATGCTTGCAGCATCGTATCCAACCAATTACGCCGAGGTCACTCAAGAACTTAAGCGCATTGTGAACTGTTGAGCGGTGGTAGTCAGATCGCTTTCCAATTGTTTCATAGCTCGGATCAAGCCGACCTGTCTGCCAGTTCATCATGCCTATTAATGAACGAAGAACGGCCTTCACGGCGCGGCCTCCTGCAGGGGCCTTGGCGACAACGGCCCAGCGAGAGAACTGGTAGAACCAGAGTGAAACGTCGCGGCGCTTGTGCATCGGCTGGAAGCGTATCGAACGTTTCTCGATGCTGCCTCGATGCACCGGCCAAGGCCGCTCAAGCGTGAACGGCACCGGTAAAGGCAAGGGAAGCGCCATCGCAGCAAGGCGGCTCATAACCGCCTCCCCTTGACGGGGGACTCACCGAAGACGATATTTCCTGTCGTCGGCGCACGCACGCCGACAGACGCGGCTGCAGCCGCTCCCTTTCCCATGGCCCTGAAACCGAGGAATTAAGGGGGCTACGCTGCAGCCGTTTCGTTTTCAGGGATGACGGGCTTTCGAGGGCGACCAACCCGTGGTTTTGACTTAAGCGCGATGCGCCGACTATACATCCACTCGTCTAGGTCTTGGATCGCGTAAACGATTCGGGCGGCGTCGCCAATCCAAGGCGGCCCCTTCAGTCGCCCTGTCTTGTGACTGATGTACCGCCACTGCACCAAGGTAAAGTAAGTCGAGCGGATATATTCCGCCGCTTCGTTCGTCGTCAGATATTTTTTTGGCTCTTTTGGCTGAGTGCTTGAATCCATGGGGCAAACCTCAATCGCCCGAGACTTAGCTCGGTTCGGTTGCCCATCAATGCCCTTTTAGGCCTGTTGTTATTCTTGCTTGGCCCCTGGCTTCCGCCAGTTCTCGGGATTCTGCCCAGCCCATCAGGACATAAGCAGATAGCGCACCATGGTTCTTAACCTGACCACCCATTAGCAAAAGAATGATTATGCGGGTCAGGAACGAAGGCGATTCTATCGTCAAGATAAACCTGAATCAACCCGTAAGGCTCAAATCAACGCAACGGACGCACTGGATTGGTACAAAATTGGTACAATGGTACGCAGAATTTCATTGATTCCGGTTGATCTACATTGATCTGGGTTGATCCGTAGTTGGCTGATTATATGTTTTTTTAATGGGGAGAGCTGGCTGGGGGACTAGGATTCGAACCTAGACTGGCGGAGTCAGAGTCCGCTGTCCTACCGTTAGACGATCCCCCAGCGGAAGGCCGGTTTCGTATCATACCCCCAGGGGCAAGGCAAGGCCTAGCCGCCGCCGCCGCCAACCTCCTGAAAACACACTTAATCCTCAGCCGCCTTGAGGCGGTTTTCGAAGCGGAAGGGGTGGGCCGGGTAGACGCCGATGATCTTGACCTCGCGGGTGAAGAAGTCCAGCTCCTCCAGGGCCAGGCGCAGGCCCTTGTCGTCGGGATGGCCCTCGACATCCACATAGAACAGCGTGGCCACGAATTGGCCGCCGACCTGATAGCTTTCCAGCTTGGTCATGTTGACGGCGTTGGTGGCGAAACCGCCCAGCGCCTTGTACAGGGCGGCGGGCACGTTGCGCACCTTGAAGACGAAGGTGGTGATGACCGGGCCGACCCGGCGGTCGGGGGCTATGGGCTGGCGGGCCATGATGACGAAACGGGTGGTGTTGTGCTCGGCGTCTTCGATATTCGAGCGCAGCACCTGCAGCCCATAGGTTTCGCCGGCCAGTTCGGAAGCGATGGCGGCCACCGATTTATCGCCCCTTTCGGCCACTTCGCTGGCGGCCAGGGCGGTATCGGCGGCCACCACCGCCTTGATGCCCAACTGCTTGATCAGTTTGCGGCACTGGCCCAGCGCATGCACATGGCTGCGCACGGTCTTGATGTCTTCGATCTTGGCGCCCTTGACCCCCAGCAACTGGTGATTCACGCGCAGGAAATATTCGCCGATGATATGCAGGCCGGAATCGGGCAGCAGATGGTGGATGTCGGCCACGCGCCCGGCTACCGAATTTTCAATCGGAATCATCGCCAGGTCGGCATTGCCGTCGCGCACACAGGCGAAGACGTCGTCGAAGGTCTCGCAGGGCACGGGTTCCAGCTTGGGATAGACGATCCGGCAGGCCAGGTTGGAATAGGCGCCTGGAATGCCCTGAAAGGCGATGCGTTTGGCTTCGGTCGGCATATGGCTAGCTCGGGTTGGCAAGAAGGGCGCGGGCGCGCTCGAGATCGGCGGGAGTATCGACGCCGTCCGGCACCGTGTCAACGAGGGCGGCGTCGATGCGCATGCCGTTTTCCAGGGCCCGCAACTGTTCCAGCTTTTCCCTTGCTTCCAGCAGGCCCACCGGCAGATCGACGAAACGGGTCAGGGCCTGGCGGCGATAGGCGTAGATGCCGATATGATGCCAGTGCGGCCCTTGGCCGTGCGGTACCGCGACGCGGCTGAAATAAAGGGCGCGGGCGGTCCTGGCGCCCGGCGCGAAGGCCAGGGCGGCCTTGACGACATTGGGATTATGGCGCTCTTCCTCGGTCCTGATTTCGGCCACCAGGGTGGCGATATCGACGGCCCCATCGGCCAGGGGCAGCAGGCTGGTGGCGATGACCTGGGGGTCGATGGCCGGCAGATCGCCCTGCAGATTGACCACCACATCATGGCGGCCCTGCGGATCGACGGCGTTCAAAGCCGCCCAGATGCGGTCCGAGCCCGAGGGCAGATCGGGATCTGTCAGCACGGCCTGGCCGCCTGCCTTGTTCACGGCCTCGGCGATTTCCGGTTCGGCGGCGGCGACCAGGACGGGGCCGATGCCGGCCTCCATGGCGCGCTTCCAGACATGGACGATCATCGGCAGGCCGTGAATGTCGGCCAAAGGCTTGTTGGGCAGCCTTGTCGCCTTCAGGCGGGCGGGGATCAGGATGATGGGGTTGGACATGGGCAGGGACGGGCTTTCTTACGGGTTGCGGCCATACTATAACCCTGGCAGCATCCGGGGGCAAAGACGGAGACCGGACCATGTGCCAAATTCGTTGCCTTATGAAGGAATTGACGGTTTGGGCGGCGGCCCTGCTGGGGGCGGTTCTGTTCGTGGCGGTCCTCAATCTGGCCATCGATCTGCTGCGTCCGGCTCCGCAAGCGCCTGTCTTGGAAGCCCCGCCGCCCGCGCCAGCGCCCCTGGCCGAGGTCAAGCCCGAAACGCCGCCGTCCGGCCTGTTCCCGCCCAGCGGTCCCTGGGGCGAGAAGGTCTTCGCCCAGTGCAGGGCCTGTCACACCCTGTCCGCCGACGGCAAGCATCGAACCGGTCCCAATCTGCTAGGCGTGGTCGGCCGGGCTCGCGCCTCGGCCCCGGGCTTTAATTATTCGAAAGCCATGGCCGCCAGCCATGAAGCCTGGACCGAGACGGCGCTGGACAACTATCTGGCCGATCCCAAGGCCGCCATTCCCGGCAATATGATGGGCTTCAAGGGACTGGCCAAGGAAGAAGACCGCAAGGCCGTCATCGATTATCTGAAATCCCAGGGGGCGAAATAACATGGACGCTTTTGAAGCCCTGGCCCAGCGCCTGGCCGATGCCGCCGGGGCCGAGATTTTGAAATATTGGCGCCAGCCCATTGATGTCGATGACAAGGCCGACGAAAGCCCGGTCACCATCGCCGACCGCGAGGCCGAGCGGGTCATGCGCACCCTGATCAACGCCACCTTTCCCGAGCACGGCATCCTGGGCGAGGAATTCGGCAATGAACGCCTGGACGCCAGCCATGTCTGGGTGCTCGATCCCGTCGATGGGACTCGGGCCTTCATCACCGGCAAGCCCAGCTTCGGCACCTTGATCGGATTGTGGTCGGGAAAAAAGCCGGTGCTGGGCGTCATCGACCAGCCGGTGACCAAGGAACGCTGGCTGGGTGTGAGCGGCGGCGATTGCCGCTTGAACGGCCAGCCGGTGCATGTGCGGGCCTGCGACGATGTGAAAAAGGCGGCGCTGTACGCCACCGGGCCCGAGATGTTCTCGGGCGACGACATGACCCGATTCGAACATTTGCGCAAAAGCGTGAAACTGCCCCGCTATGGCGCCGACTGCTACGCCTATGCGCTGCTGGCCACCGGCTTCGTCGATCTGGTCTGCGAGGCCAATCTGAAACCCTATGATTACGCCGCCGCGGTTCCGGTGATCGAGGCCGCGGGCGGCATCGTCACCGACTGGCAGGGCCAGCCGGTCGATCTGACCACGGGCGGGCGCATTCTGGCGGCGGGCGACAAGCGCGTTCACGCCCAGGCGGTGGAGATCCTAAACGCATGAAACCTCTTTTTGTTGCGATGGCCCTGCTGGCGTCCTTCAGCGCCCAGGCCCAGGAGGTCAAACCGGTGCATGGCGTGGCCATGGGTTCAAATATTTCGCACGGCATCGCCATGCACGGCTCCGTGAAATATGGCCCGGACTTCAAGCATTTCGACTATGTCAATCCCAGCGCGCCCAAGGGCGGCGAGGTGCGTCTGGCCCAGATCGGCACCTTCGATTCCTTGAACCCCTTCATCGTCAAGGGCATCGCCCCCACCGATATCGGCTTGCTGTTCTCGACGTTGTTGGTCAACGCCGCCGACGAGCCTTTCAGCGAATATGGCTATGTGGCTGAATCCATCGAGATGCCCGCTGATCGTTCCTGGGTGGCCTTCAACCTGCGCGACATCGCCAAGTTCCACGATGGCAAGCCGGTGACGGCCGAGGATGTGGTGTTCAGCTTCAACACGCTGAAGGCTAAGGGCGCGCCCTTCTACCGGCTCTATTATTCCGAAGTCGGCAAGGCCGAAGCGCTGTCGCCCAAGAAGGTGAAATTCACCTTCGGCAAATCGGCCAACCGTGAATTGCCGCTGATCGTGGGTCAGATGCCGATCCTGTCCAAGGCCTATTGGGCCAAGCGCGATTTCGAGGCGACCAGCCTGGAGGCCCCCGTCGGCAGCGGTCCTTACCGCGTCGAAAGCGTCGAGTCCGGGCGCGGCATCACCTACAAGCTGGACGAAAATTTCTGGGGCCGCGATTTGCCGGTCATGAAGGGCAAGCATAACTTCAAGCACATCCGCATCGATATCTATCGCGACGCCACGGTGGCGCTGGAGGCCTTGAAGGCCGGCGAGTACGATTTCCGCCTGGAAAACGAATCGAAGAAATGGGCCACCGAATATAAGGACGCGCCCGGCGTCAAATCGGGCCTGATGAAGGCCGAGATTCTGCCCAACCAGCGCCCCGTCGGCATGCAGGGTTTCGTGATGAATCTGCGCCGCCCCTTGTTCCAGGATCGCAAGCTGCGCCAAGCGCTGGGCCTGGCTTTCGATTTCGAATGGTCGAACAAGAATCTGTTCTATGGCCAGTACACGCGCACCAACAGCTATTTCGCCAATTCCGACCTCTCGGCCAAGGGTCTACCCGGCCCCGGCGAATTGAAGCTGCTGGAACCGTTCAAGGCGCAATTGCCGGCGGAAGTCTTCAGCCAGGAATTCAAGGCCCCGGTCACCAATGGCGACGGCAATCCGCGCGACAATTTGCGCGCCGCCCTGGGCTTGCTGAAGGAAGCCGGTTATGTCGTCAAGGAGCGCAAGCTGGTGAACGAAAAAAGCGGCCAGCCGGTGGCTTTCGAGATTCTGCTCAGCTCGCCCGCCTTCGAGCGCATCGCCCTTCCTTATGTCGAGAATTTGAAGAAGCTGGGCATCGAGGCCAGCGTGCGCACGCTGGACACGGCGCAATACAAGAACCGCACCGACAGCTTCGATTTCGACATGACGGTCGATATCTGGGGAGCTTCGGAATCGCCCGGCAACGAATTGCGCGATTTCTTCGGCTCGGATTCGGCAAAGATGCGGGGTGGGCGCAATTCCATCGGCATCCAAGACAAGGCCGTCGATGCGCTGATCGCCAAGGTGATTTCCGCCCCCGACCGCGACGCCCTGGTCGATGCCGTGCATGCCCTGGATCGGGTGCTGCTGTGGGGCCATTATCTGGTCCCGCATTGGCATATCGCCTTTGACCGCGTGGCCTATTGGGACAAGTTCGGCCAGCCGAAAGTGACGCCGCGCCAGGGCTTCCAGTTCGAGGCCTGGTGGGTCGATGCTGGAAAAGCCGAGGCGCTGGCCAGGGCGAAGGGCGGGGGAAGGTAGAGGATATCAAGATGCTTAGAAATCTCACCTTGAAGCAGATTGCCATTGTGACCGTGGGGGCACTGGTTCTAGGTGGGGCCTTGATTCTGGCAGGAACCAACCATTTCAGGGGCAGGATTGATGCCGTCAACGCGGCCTGGAGTGTCTATGAATCCGAGAGGGCGGAAAAATCGCGTCTAGAGCTCACACTGCGCGCAACGTTGGGATATGGCGGGCTGGTTCACAGCTACAAGAATTATCTCCTGCGCCAGGAAGAGGATTACTTCAATCGGGCGACGGAAAAGCTGGGGGCGGCGCGGGCGGTGTTGGATCAATACGCCGTTCTGGGGCTGACGCCCTCCGAGGAAGTGGCGGTCCAGGATTTGCGGTCGGTGCTGACCGAATATGGCAGGGCGCTGTCGCAGGCGGCAAAGGAAGTGGCCCTCGGCCTGTCCTCGGAGAGAATTGAACTTGACTACCCGGTTGACGATACAAAGGGTATCCGAGCCCTTGCCATTCTGAGAAGCGAGAATCTGGCCAAGACCGGAGCGGCCGACTTGGCGTCGGGCCGGGTGGCCATGTCCGCCAAGCTTAGGGCGGCGCTTGGATATGGCGGCATGATCCACGCCTTCAAGAATTACGTCATCTTGAAGAAGGACGAGGACCGCCTTAGGGCGGAAGGCATGATCGCCAACGCCAAGGGAATTATCGAAGACTACAGGAAGCTGGCGCTTTCGCCGGGCGAGGCGGCGGCGATTCAGGACATTGAAAGAGCCGTCAATCAATACGAGCGCAATCTAAGCATTGCCGCCGATCTGGTCGAGAAGAAGGCCTCAGCCGCCGAGATCGACAAGGCCGTTCGGGTCGATGACAGCTTGGCCCTGCGCGGCCTGATGACGATCAATCGCGAGATCGCCAAGGCCATCGAACTGAGCGCCAGCGACATTTCGACGGGCATTCATGCCGCGCGGGATGCGTCGGGCTTGGCCCTGGCCTTCATTGCAGTGGGCACCATCCTTCTTTGCTTGTTCCTGATCTACGTCATCAACCGCCACCTGATTGTCCCGGTCCAGGACATGACGGGGTCCATCACGGCGCTGGCAGGTGGCGATCTAGGGGTTTCGGTTTCGCGGACCGCGCAAGGCAACGAGATCGGCGCCATGGCCAGGGCCGTCGAAGTGTTCAGGGACACTTCGATCCGCAGGCGCGAGGCGGAACAGGCCCTGGCGGTCAGCAATGAGGAATTGAGCGCCCAACTCGCGGTTCTGAGAGATTTAAGGGACCGCACGGAACAGCAAGCCGCGCAGGCGGTCGCCCTGGCGGAGAACCTGACCCGCGCCAACGAGGAAGCCTCGAAGGCGTCAGCCCGGGCCGAAGCGGATGAATTTCGCATTCGTTCGATCCTGCAGACCGTCACCGACGCCATCATCACGATTGACGCGACGGGCATCGTCGAAACCTTCAATTCGGCTGCAGAGCGGATTTTCGGTTACCATGAAAGCGAGGTCATCGGCCGCAATGTCTCGATGCTGATGCCAGATCCTCATCGTTCTGCGCATGACGGCTATATTCAGCGTTTTCTGGATGGAAGCCCGACGCGACTGGTTGGGAAAACGGTCGAACAGATCGCTCTGCGCAATGATGGCAGCCGTTTTCCCATCGATCTGTCCGTGAACCCGATGCGGCTGGGGGGGCAGGTTAAGTTTACGGGAGTCGCCCGCGACATTACCGACAGGAAAGAAGCCGAAGCTGAAATCAATCGGTTGGCCCTCACCGACCCTTTGACGGGTCTTGCCAACCGGAATCAATTCAGCCGCAGACTGAACGATGCCTTTAAAATATCGGACCGGCAGAAAAGCCAGGTCGCCCTGTTGCTCGTGGATCTCGACAAATTCAAGCCGGTGAACGATATCTACGGGCATCCTGCGGGCGACGCTTTGCTCAAGCTGGTGGCGGACGAGATGCTGAAGTTGACCCGCGATGTCGATACGGTCGCCAGACTGGGCGGAGATGAATTCGCCATTCTTTTGTTCGAGCCGGGAGCACGCGACGATGTAAGCCATGTTGCAGAACGCATCGTCGAAACGCTGGGACGGCAGTTCGATGTGATGGGCTTCCAGATCAGAATAGGGGGCAGCGTCGGGATCGCTTTTCATCCGTCGGACGCCAGCGACCAGGACGCTCTGTTCAAATATGCCGATCTCGCTCTTTACGCGGCCAAAGCGGCGGGAAGAAACACCTACAAATATTATAATCCGACGCTGCTTTCGTCGCTTGATGCCTCCATTCGGAAAGACGGATAATCCCCGCCATGCTCGCTTACATCATCCGCCGTCTGGCTTTGATCCCGCTTACCATGTTCGGCATCATGGTGGTCAATTTCGGCTTCGCCCAATTGGCGCCGGGCGGACCGGTGGAAATGATGATTTCCAAGATCCAGGGCACGGGCATGTCGGCCGAGGGGCGGATTTCGGGCAGCGCCTCGGGCGAGATGGCGCGTCCCGTCCAGCCGTCGGGCGGCACCGGTCCGGCAGGCGCCTATCGCGGCGCCCAGGGGCTGGATCCCAGCTATGTCGCCGAGATCGAGCGCATGTTCGGCTTCGACAAGCCGCCCCTGGAACGTTTCGCCCTGATGATGAAGAACTATCTGCTGTTCGATTTCGGTAAAAGCTTCTACCGCGACGAAAGCGTGGTCTCGCTGGTGGCCTCGAAACTGCCGGTATCGATCTCGCTGGGCCTGTGGAGCACGCTGATCATCTATCTGGTGTCGATCCCCTTGGGCATCATGAAGGCGACAAGGGATGGATCGCGCTTTGACGTGGCGACAAGCTGGGCGGTGGTGGTTGGATATGCGGTGCCGGGTTTTCTGTTCGCCATTCTGCTGATCGTACTGTTCGCGGGCGGGCGTTTCCTGGATTGGTTTCCCCTGCGCGGCCTGACCTCGCAAGACTGGGCCGACCTGTCCTGGCCGGCCCGCATCGGCGATTATTTCTGGCACATCACGCTGCCGGTGACGGCGATGGTCATCGGCGGTTTTGCGCAACTGACCATGCTGACCAAGAACGCCTTTCTGGAAGAGATCACCAAGCAATATGTGCTGACCGCCAGGGCCAAGGGCCTAAGCCAGCATCAGGTGCTGTACGGCCATGTGTTCAGGAACGCCATGCTCCTGGTGATCGCCGGATTCCCTTCGGCCCTGGTCAGCATGCTGTTCACCGGCTCGGTGCTGATCGAGGTGATTTTTTCTCTGGATGGTATCGGCCTGCTGGGTTTCGAGGCCGTCATCAACCGCGACTATCCGGTGATGTTCGGCACTCTGTTTATCTTCGGTCTCATCGGTCTGCTGCTCAATCTGGTCAGCGACCTCACCTATCACTTCGTCGATCCGCGCATCGACTTCGAAGCGCGTTAAACTTGCCCTCAGGCGCCGGGCGGGCGCTGTGCGCCCTAGCGCACGATCGTTTTAATCCGAGTCACTTCGTGACGCGGATTAAAACGTGAATCGTTCGCTAAAACAAATTTTTAGAGCAGATTCACGCGCGAAACCTGAGCCGTTTAATGGCTCAGGCTTCTTCCGATCTGCTCTAGGCTCCCGCAAACCAGGAGGTTTGCGCGCGGGCCTTGCCCGCGTTCAAGCGGCAGTTCGCCGAACTCATTGCCGCTTGATAAAATCCAACACATCCTTGTAAACATCCTCGGGCCTCAGGTCGCGCAGCAGCATGTGATAATGCTCGGGATAAAAGCGCGTCTCCTGAATATCGGTGCGGGGCAGGCCGCCAAGGAAACGCCTCGTCGCCTCATTGGGGATGATTTCTTCCTTGCCGCCGTAAAGCAAAAGAAACGGCCCCTGCTGTCGCGCCGCCGAATGCAGCGCCTCGTCCATCAGATCGGTCAGGCCGTAAATGGCATCGATCCTCGTTTGTTTGATGATCAGGGGGTCGCGTCCCAGGGCCCTTAGCATCTCGATATTGTCGCTGGGTTTGCGGCCCAGTCCCTTGCCCGAGGCGGTGACGAAGGGCAGCGTATGCGCGGCCAGCCACAGGGCGGCGCGTTGCGGCCAGATCATGGTGTCGCGGCCCCAGACGGCGGGGGCGACCAGGATGGCGGCCTGGCATTCGGGCGGATTGTCGGAAGCCAGGGCGGCCAGGGTCACGGCGCCGCCCATGCTGTCGCCCAGCAGGAAAAGAGGTTTCGTGGGATGGCGCTGGCGGATCAGCCGCGCAGCGGCGCGCAAATCGTCGGTCATGTCCTTGGTTCCGGCCCACAGGCCGGGATGCGGGGCCTGGCCGTGACCTCGCTGGTCATAGGCATAGACGGCGACGCCATGTTCGGCCAGCCAGGCGCCGGGCCGTTCGAAGGCCTTGGAATAATCGTTGAAACCGTGCAGGGCCAGCACCACGGCGAAGGGCGGCTCGTCGGGAAACCAGCGCCTCAGCGGCAGTTTCGCGCCATCGGCCATGACCAGGGCCTCGGCCTCCAGGCGCGGTTCGGCGATGGCGGGCCCTGCCGGTTCAAGATGCGGCGCACAGGCCGCAAGAAGGGAGAGGAAAGTCATGACAATATAATATCTCATCCTGAGGAGGGCCGAAGGCCCGTCTCGAAGGATGATGTGGCCTCGCCCTTCGAGACGCGCTCCGCGCTCCTCAGGACGAGGCAGGATCATGGCAAGCGATTCTCCGCCCGCGCCGCCCGGGTCAGGGCCAGGAAGACGTCTTCCAGATCGGCCTCGTGGGTGGACAGATCGGCGATCTCCAGCCCCGACTGGCGCACCGTTTCCAGGATGCGCCCGACGGCGATGACGCTGGGCCGATAGCGGATGAACAGCTTATTGCCCTCTTTCAATTCCGGCGCGAAAACGGACAGGGCCTCGGGGACGGCGGCGACGGGCTGGGTCAGGGTCAGGGTCAGCGCCTTGCTGTCCAGGCGCTGCATCAGATGGGGTTTTTCATCGCAGGCGACAAGCTTGCCTTGGTCGATGATGGCGATGCGGTCGCACAGTTCCTCGGCCTCTTCCAGATAATGGGTGGTCAGCAAAATGGTGGCGCCAGCGGCATTGAGCGAACGCACGTAAGCCCACAGATTGCGCCGAAGCTCGATATCGACGCCCGCCGTCGGCTCGTCCAGCACCAGCACCGGCGGGCTGTGGACCAGGGCTTTGGCCACCAGCAGGCGGCGGCGCATGCCGCCCGACAGCGTTCTGGCATAGGAATGGGCCTTGTCGGCCAGACCCATGGCGGCCAGGATTTCTTGCGTGCGCCGCCGTTCCTTGGGCACGCCGTACAGTCCGGCCTGCATTTCCAGCATTTCGAAGGGCGTGAAGAAAGGATCGAGATTGAGTTCCTGCGGCACCACGCCGATGCTGAGCCGGGCTAGGCGGACCTGGCTATCGATGTCGTAGCCCCAAACCTTGGCCGTGCCCGATGTCTTGTTGACCAGCCCGGCCAGGATGTTGATCAGCGTCGATTTGCCAGCCCCGTTGGGGCCCAGAAGGCCGAAGAACGAGCCCCTGGGAATGGCCATGGAAACATCGTCCAGGGCCAGCTTGGCGGGTCTTCCGTTCTGGCCGCCATAGGTCTTGGACAGGCCAGCGATTTCAACGGCGAGTTCAGGCAGATCGGTCATGAGGATGTTTTAGCAGGGAAGGGGGGAGAGGCGCTACATGCTTGCGAATATCGACAAACCCTGCTTTTCAGGTCATAATCCGCGCATGAGCCAGTCCGCGCCCCGCATTCCTCTTGAGGATCCGGAAACCGTCGCTTTCCGTCAGGCGGTGGCGGATGGTTTGTCCTCGCTTGATGCCGGAAAAAATGTCCCTTACGAACAGATCCGCGATTGGCTGTTGTCTTGGGGAACCAAAAGCGAATTGCCGCCGCCCGAATGTCCGTAATCCTGTCGCCGGAAGCCTTTGAGGATCTGGCTCGTATTCGGGATCATATTGGGCAAGACAATCCCCAAGCCGCCAACCGCATAGCCGTTCAGATCGTCGCCGCCTGCGACCGGCTGGAGTATTTGCCAGAGAGGGGCCGTCCCGGTCTTGTGTCGGGCACGCGCGAGCTTTTGGCGCTTTGGCCCTATGTGATCGTCTATCGAATCAAAGGAGAAGCCGTGGAAATCATCCGCATTTGGCATGGCGCCCAAAGCAGGGATCAGGGGTAGGCAAACGATTCGCGGGGCTTTTTTCCAGCCCCAGGCCCGAATGGCGATGAAAAATCCCCAGAAAAACGCCATTTCCCGCTGCAAGGTTGCCGGACGGCCCGCCACTCTCTAGGATAGGGCTTTATGAACGCCAGCGCCTTTCCGCACCGCCATCTTCTCGGCATCCAGGGTCTGACCGCCGAGGAGATTTCCTTTCTGCTCGACCATTCCGACAGCTATGTCGATCAGAACCGCCGTCCGGGCCGCAAGCTCGACGTGCTGCGCGGGCGCACCATCATCAATCTGTTCTTCGAGAATTCGACCCGCACCCGCACCAGCTTCGAACTGGCGGCCAAGCGGCTGGGCGCCGACGTCATCAATATGCAGGTCGCCAACAGCTCGGTCACCAAGGGCGAAACCCTGATCGATACCGCCATGACGCTGAACGCCATGCATGCCGATGTGCTGGTGGTCCGCCATCCCGACTCGGGCGCGGTCAAGCTGCTTTCCGACAAGGTCAATTGCGCGGTGGTGAATGGCGGCGACGGCACGCACGAACACCCCACCCAGGCGCTGCTGGACGCGCTGACCATCCGCCGCCGCAAGGGCCGGCTTTCCGGCCTTCTGGTCGCCATCTGCGGCGACGTGCTGCATAGCCGCGTGGCGCGCTCGAACATCTATTTGCTCAACGCCATGGGAGCCCGGGTGCGCCTGGTCGCCCCCAAGACGCTGCTGCCGGTCAAGGCCGAGCGGCTGGGGGCGGAGATTTCGCACGACATGGCGGCGGGCCTGAAGGATGTCGATATCGTCATGATGCTGCGCGTGCAGAACGAACGCATGCAGGGCAGCTATATCCCGTCGATCCGCGAATATTTCCACTTCTTCGGCCTTGATTACGACAAGCTGAAGGAAGCCAAGCCCGACGCCTTGATCATGCATCCCGGCCCCATGAATCGCGGCGTCGAGATCGACAGCGAAGTGGCCGACGATTTCGAGCGCAGCGTCATCCGCGAACAGGTGGAAATGGGCGTCGCCGTGCGCATGGCCTGCCTGGAAACGCTGACCCGGAATCTCGATCAGGCGAGGCCCAACCATGGCTAAGACCGCCTATATCAATGTCCGCCTGCTGGACCCGGCCACGGGTCTGGACGCCGTCGGCGCGCTTCTGACCCAGGGCGAGGAAATCGTCGATTTCGGCCCCAATCTCTTCAAGGCCAGCGCCGGCTGGCGCGTCCCATCGGGCATCCAGGTCGTCGATGGCAAGGGCGCTTGCCTGGCGCCGGGTCTGGTCGATATGCGCGTGCAATTGCGCGAACCCGGCGAAGAGCACAAAGAGACGTTGAAAACGGCCGCCGAGGCGGCGGTGGCGGGCGGCGTCACCAGCATGGTCTGCCTGCCCAACACCGACCCCATCATCGACGATGTGGCCAGTGTGGAATTCGTGGCCCGGCGCGCCCGCAAGGTCGGGCTGGTCAAGGTCTATCCCTATGCCGCCGCCACCAAGGGTCTGGCCGGCAAGGAACTGGCCGAGTTGGGCCTGCTGGCCCAGGCGGGCGCTCTTGCCTTTACCGACGGCGTGCATGCCCTGGCCGACGCCAGGGTGATGCGAAGGGCACTTTCCTATGCCTCGACCTTCGATCTTCTGATCGTCCAGCATCCCGAGGAACCGGCGCTGGCCCTGGGCGGGGCCATGAATGCCGGCGAGATGGCGACGCGCCTGGGCGTGCCGTCCATTCCCAAGGAAGCCGAAGTCATCATGATCGAGCGCGATTTGCGGCTGGCTGCCGCCACCGGGGCCCGCTATCACGCCGCTCATCTCTCGACCGCCGAAGCCATCGAGGCCGTGCGCCGGGCCAAGGCCGAGGGGGTGCGCGTCACCTGCGACACGGCACCACCCTATTTCGCGCTCAACGAACTGGAAGTGAACGGCTGGCGCACCTTCGCCAAATTGTCGCCGCCCCTGCGCGACGAGGACGACCGCAAGGCCGTGGTCGAGGGTCTGAGGGACGGCACCATCGACGTCATCGCGTCCGATCATGCGCCGCAGGACCAGGATTCGAAGCGCCTGCCCTTCGCCCAGGCCGCTTTCGGCGGCGTGGGTCTGGAAACCCTGCTCGCCGTGTCGCTGGAACTGTATCACGACAAGGCCTTGCCGCTGCTGGAGGTGCTGGCCCATCTGACCTGCAAGCCGGCGGGCATTCTGGGCCTGAAGGCCGGAAGGCTGGAAAAGGGCCTGCCCGCCGATCTGGTGCTGTTCGATCCGGGCCGCCCCTGGAAAGTGGTGGCCGACACGTTCCGTTCGAAGTCCAAGAATTCGCCCTTCGATGGCCGCCCCGTTCAGGGCCGGGTGCTGAAAACCATCATTGACGGGCGCCCCGTCTTCTCGCTGGACGGCGAGGGATAATGGAAAGCCTGCTTGCCGCTCTGGGCGGCTATCTACTGGGCTCGGTGCCTTTCGGTCTGCTGCTGACCAAGGCGGCGGGACTGGGCGATATCCGCGCCGTCGGTTCGGGCAATATCGGCGCCACCAATGTTCTGCGCACCGGCAACAAGAAGCTGGCCGCCGCTACCTTGATTCTGGACGGGGCCAAGGGCGCGGTGGCGGCGCTGATCGCCTGGGGACTGGCTGGCGAAGACATGGCTCTGATCGCCGGTTTCTTCGCCGTGCTGGGCCATAATTTTCCGGTCTGGCTGAAATTCAAGGGCGGCAAGGGTGTGGCCACGACGCTGGGCACGCTGCTGGCGGTTTCCTGGCCGGCAGGCCTGGCCGCCATCGCCACCTGGCTGCTGGCGGCGAAACTGGGCCGCATCTCGTCGCTGGCGGCCCTGGCGGCTTTGGGCCTGTCGCCCCTTTACGCCTATTTCTTCGCCTCGCCCCGCCATGCGGCGCTGGCCCTGGTTCTGGCCGCGCTGGGCTTCTTTCGCCACAAGGCCAATATCGAACGCCTGCTGGCCGGCACCGAGCCCCGGATCGGCGAGAAGAAGTAACCTCTACCTTTGCGCTACGCCGCCCGGACCTCGACCAGGAAGGCCTCGACTTCCTTCTTGAGTGCGCTCGACTGATCCCCCAGATCCTGGGCTGCGACCAACACTTCCGAGGCGCTGGTTTCAGTTTGGCGCGCCGCCGCCGTGACGTCGGAAATGTTGACGCTGACATCGCGGGTGCCGCTGGAGGCCAACTGCACCGAGCGGGCTATTTCGTTGGTGGCCGCACTTTGTTCGGCAACCGCCGTCGCCACCGAGGAAGTGATAGCGGAAATATTGCCGATGGTGGCGCCGATGGCGGTGATGGCATCGACGGCCTTCTCGGTTTCAGCCTGGATCGAAGCAACCTGCTTTTGAATGTCTTCCGTCGCCTTGGCGGTCTGGTTGGCAAGGCTTTTGACTTCGTTGGCGACGACGGCGAAGCCCTTGCCGGCATCGCCGGCCCTGGCCGCTTCGATGGTGGCGTTCAGGGCCAGCAGATTGGTCTGGCTGGCAATGTCGTTGATGAGATTGACCACCTCGCCAATCTTGCCAGCGGCCTGAGCCAAGCCCTGAACCATCATATTGGCGTCGTCCGCTTCGCCCACCGCGCGTCCTGCGACATCCGTCGCGTCGCCGACCAGCCGATTGATCTCGCCGATCGAGGCCGACAGCTCTTCGGTCGCCGATGCCACGGAGTCGACGTTGGTCGATGCGGTTTCAGACGCCTGGTTGACGAAGGTGGATTTGTTGAGGGTCATGTCGGCGGCGCCGGAAAGACCTTCGGCGCTGCGGCGCAGCCCCATCGACGCCGTCGTCACCTTATCGACAACGGATTCGATGGCCTGGGCGAAGTTGCGCGTAAGCCCATCCATCTTCGTCCGGTGCCGCTCGCGCTCGGCCATTTCGGCTTCCTGGCGCTTGTCGATCTCGTCGGCGCGGATCAGGGATTCGCGAAAACCTTCCAAGGCCTTGGCCATGATGCCGATTTCGTCGCCGCGCTCGGCCCCGGAAATCTGCCCTGAATAATCATGACGGGTAATGCGCTCCATATTGGCGGCAAGATGCTTGATGATGGCCAACTGCGATTTGGTGACGAAGAACAGGGCCAGGCAACTGACAAGGCAAATGACGCCGGCCACGGCGATGGCGGAAGCCGCGATGGTGTCCAGCATGGCGAAGAATTTTGCTTTGGGCATCGCGGTTGCGATCGAGCCGATGATCTTGCCGGTGGCATCCTTGACCGGCTCATAGCGCACAAGATAGGTGCTGCCCGCGACCTGGGATTCGCCGTTGAAGGGTTTGCCTTCGCCGAACACGGTTTGTTCGATGGCGCCCTCGGGAAATTTCGAGCCGACCACGCGCTTGCCTTCGGCATTCACCACGTTGGTCGAAGCCCTGACCTTGCCGTCGAAGACGCTGACGGCAATGCCAAGCGCCTGTTTCAAGCTGTCGGGAATCTCGTGATTGCCGTCGATGACGAAATCGCCCCAGGCCAGCTTGCCGTCGATCTGGTGCGGCCCGCCATTGCCCCTGGCCTGCAGCATCTGGTTCAGCACCTTGACGTTGCCTTCCTGACTTAGGATCGCCTGCTCGGCCAAGCTGGACGAGACGATGGCCAGAATGACGGCGACGATGATGGTGGCGGCCAGGACGAAGCCGACGACATTGACGGCGACGATGCGGGTGGTGATGGAAAGTCCCGATAATGTTCTGAACATGTTAGCGCCCTCCAAACGAAATTTCCTGCCCGGACAATAGAAGCAAGCCGGGGCCGTTACAAGTTATCGGAGGTTATAAACCGTGCCACGATGATTCATAGAGGCTTGATTAAAATCAAGGACTATTCTTTCGAATGCTCAATTGTAGCTGCAATGCAAATCAGGAACGGCAACTTTCCGCGCCGCCCCTTGCCTGGCCTTGAATTTCGCCTTCCAATGTAGGCAGCCTCCAGCTTGGACAAAAAATGCTTACCGGCACAGCAAGATATCTCCCAGAATTTGGGCTTCGCATTCGCGGCGCCTTCAATCCCGGCTCCGGCGACGGCGCGCCGGATGGCGTGCAGACCCTGCTGCTGATCGGCTATCTGGGCGGCGAGATGTGGCCCATCTTCCAGCGCCAAGGAAAGGACGAGCCCAACCCATTGGATGGCTGGACCCGCCGTGTCATCGATCCCTTGGCCAAGGAACTGGGCGCCGTCGCTCTTTATCCCTTCGAGGGGCCGCCCTGGTTGCCCTTTCAGCGCTGGGCGATGCGGGCCGAAGGCTTGACCCAATCGCCCGTCGGCCCCTTGATCCATCCCGAATACGGACTTTGGCACGGCTACCGCGCCGCGCTGGGCTTGCGCGAAAGGATTGCAGCCGTCCCCCCGGCCCTTCCCAAGGAACTTTGCGCCGATTGCCAGGCCAAGCTTTGCCTGGCGGCCTGCCCGGCCGGCGTGTTCGACGGCGGGCGCTATGATCTGCCCTTATGCCGGGCCTATCTGAAAACCGCCGACAACGCCTGTCTTGATGGCGGCTGCCTGGCTAGGCGGGCCTGCCCGGTTGGAAGCCAGAACGCCTATGGACCGGAACAGGCCCGTTTCCACATGCAGGCCTTTCTGGCCGCCTTTGGAAACTAGGGTCAAGACCCAATTGGGATGCCCACATCTATCCATAATTCGCTGGAAACGCTCGCGGAATTTTTTGGACCATTTTCGCCACCAAGACACGAAGGCACCAAGAAAACGCCAAGTTCATTTCCTCTCCTTGGTGTCTTGGTGACTTGGTGGCTCAAAAGCTGACGAATGCCGTTCCGGCCTGCCGGATTAAGAAACGTCATTAAATGAGTCCTGACCCTAGTCGTTAAGCCGCCCGAACATCGCTCAGGAATTTCTCGACCCGGCTTTTTAGCGATTCTGCTTCCGACTGAAGCTCGCCGGCGACGCCGTTCATTTCCCCGGCCAGCTTGCCGGTTGCCACCGAGGCCTCGGAAACGTCGGCGATGTTTTCCGTCACTTCCCGCGTCCCCTGCGAGGCCTGGGCGACGTTGCGGGCGATTTCCTGGGTGGCGGCATTCTGCTGTTCGGCGGCGCTGGCGATCGAGGAAACCACTTCATCGACGCGGCCCACCGTGCAGGCCACGCGTTTGGTGACTTCCAGGGCCATCTCGGCCGAGCCTTGCATGCCGGCCACCTGGCTGCTGATCTCGTCGGTGGCTTTGGCGGTCTGGTTGGCGAGATTCTTGACTTCGCCGGCGACGACGGCGAAGCCCTTGCCGGCTTCGCCGGCCCGCGCCGCCTCAATGGTGGCGTTCAAGGCCAGCAGATTGGTCTGGCTGGCGATGTCATTAATCAGATTGACGATCTCGCCGATCTTCTGGGCGGCGCTGGCAAGCCCTTCCATCGTGGCGTTGGTTTCATTGATGCCGCCCACGGCCTCGTGGGTGATCAGCATCGTCTCTTGCACCCGCCGGCTGATTTCCAGCGTCGAGGCGCCCAATTCCTCGGCGGCGCTGGCGACTGTTTGCACGTTGGCCGAGGCCTGTTCGGCGGCGGCGGCGACGGCTGCGCTTTGCCGGCTGGTCTGTTCGGCGGAGGCATGCAGCCCATCCGAGGCATGGTTGACGTGATCGACCGTCTCAGTGACCTTGGTCAGCATGCCGGTCACGACCTTGTCGAACTCTGCCGTCAATTCCTCGCGCCGCCTGGCCCTGGCTTGGTTTTTCTCCTGCTGGACCTTGGCCTCGGCTTCCATCTGGCGGTTGCGGATCAGGTTTTCCTTGAAGACCTGGACGGCATTGGCCATGTGGCCCACCTCATCCAGGCGGTCGCGGCCCTGGATATCGACAGAGGTGTCGCCTTCGGCCAGCCGGCGCATTTCATGGGTGGTGGCGACGATGGGGCGCGTGGTGTTGCTGGCCACCAGCATGGACAGGCCCACCACCAGAAGCGTGATGACGGCGACGACGGCGCCTGTCTTCATGGCCTTGGTCCAAAAGGCGGCGGCGACATCGTCGATATAGATGCCCGAGCCGATCACCCAGCCCCAGGGCGCGAAACCCTTCACATAGGAAACCTTGGCAACCGGCTGGTCGAAGCCGGGCTTGGGCCACAGATAATCGACGAAACCTTCGCCCTTGTCCTTGACCGTCTGCACGAAGGCCATGAACAACAGCTTGCCCGAAGGGTCGGCGTTCTTGGACAAGTCCTTGCCGTCCAACTCGGGGCGAATCGGATGCATGACCATGACCGGGGCCATGTCGTTGACCCAGATATATTCGCTGCCCTCGTAGCGCATGGCCCTCAGCGCCTTCAATGCCGCTTCCTTGGCCGCTTCCTGGCTTAAGCCGCCATCGCTGGCCTGGCGTTCGAAACCGGCCACCGTCGAATGGGCCAGTTCCACCACAGCCTTGGTTTTGATCTGGCGGTCGGCCAGCATCGTCTGTTTGACGTCGATAAGCGTGTAAATGGCTACCGCCGAAATGCCGACGAAAGCCGCCGCCACGATCAGTGATAGCTTCACGATGATTCTAAGGTCAGCCAAGCGCATGGTTCGATCCCCCTAAAGACCGTAATAAAATTGTTGCTATTTACTTTTAAAATTATCAAGCGACCCGGAGCTACGCAACGTAAAACCAGGAATTACTCGAATGCACAAAATTTGCCTGGCGTCTGCCGCATGGACAGTTTTGGGCTTGGGGCCTATATATCTGCCATGAATTTGCGCAACCGGCCTTTTTTGAAAATGCATGGTCTCGGCAACGACTTCGTCGTGCTTGACGGGCGAAGCGCGCCCTTAAGTCTTGGCAAGGACCAGGCCCGGCTTTTGGCTGATCGGCATTTCGGCATCGGCTGCGATCAGATCGTGATCCTCGAGGCTCCGCAAACGCCGCCCGCCGATGTGTTCGTCCGCTTCCTGAACAGCGATGGCAGCGAATCGGGGGCCTGCGGCAACGGCACGCGCTGCGTCGCCCGCTTGCTCTTCGACGAGAAGAGGACGGATTCCTGCGTCGTCGAGACCAAGTCGGGCCTGCTGCCTTGCCGTCGGATGCATGACGGCCAAATCGAAGTGGATATGGGCGAGGCCCGCGATATCGCCGATCTCGATCTGTGCGAAGGGCCGCTGGACCGGCCCGTTTACGTCAATATGGGCAATCCGCATGCCGTCTTCTTCGTGCAAGACGCGCTGGCGGTCGATCTGCCCCGGCACGGCCCGGTGATCGAACATCATGCGCTGTTTCCCAATCGCACCAATGTCGAACTGGTGTCGGTGCCGGGGCCTGATCGGCTGCGCTTGCGGGTGTGGGAACGGGGCGCGGGCATTACCCTGGCCTGCGGCTCGGGGGCTTGCGCGGCGGCGGTGGCCGCCCATCGGCGCGGATTGACGTCGCGCCTTGTTGAGATCGAACTGGATGGCGGGGTTCTGCATCTGCATTACCTGGAAAACGGCCATGTGCTGATGACCGGTCCGGCGACGCTGGTGGCCGAGGGCAGGCTGTCCTGATGGCCGACATCGTCACTTTCGGCTGCCGCCTGAACGGCTTCGAATCCGAAATCCTGAAGGACCGCGCCGCCCAGGCCGGGCTTCAGGACGCCGTCATTTTCAATACCTGCGCCGTCACCGCCGAGGCCGAGCGCCAGGCCCGCCAGGCCATTCGCAAATTGAAGCGCGAACGCCCGAATGCCCGCATCATCGTCACCGGCTGCGCCGCCCAGGTGAATGGGCAACGCTTTGCCGACATGCCGGAAGTCGATCGCGTGCTGGGCAATGCCGCCAAGCTGGATGCCGGTCTGCTGGCCGGGGGCGAGCGGCTGGTGGTGACCGATCTTCATGAATTGACGGAACTGGCGCCGCATCTGGTCGAAGGCTTCGAGGGCCGGACCCGCGCTTTCGTGCAGATTCAGCAAGGCTGCGACCATGGCTGCACCTTTTGCATCATTCCCAAGGCCCGGGGGCCGTCGCGGCCCGTCGCTCTGGAAGACATCGTCGCCCAGGCCAGAAAGCTGGTCGAAGCCGGCTATATCGAAATCGTGCTGACCGGTGTCGATATCGCTTCCTGGGGAGCGCTGGATCAACTGATCGCCAAGCTGCTGGCGGCGGTTCCCGGCATCATGCGCCTGCGCTTGTCGTCGCTGGACCCGGCTGAAGTCAGCCCCGGCCTGATCGATTTGTTCAAAAGCGAGGGCAGATTGATGCCGCATCTGCATCTGTCGGTGCAGTCGGGCGCCGATCCGGTTCTGAAGCGCATGGCCAGGCGTCACCGTCAGGCCGATCTGGAGGCGATCCGCCAGGCCCTGCCCGATGTGGCGCTGGGGGCCGATCTGATCGCCGGTTTTCCCGGCGAAACCGGGCCGGACCATCTGACCACCCTGTCCCTGATCGGCAGGTTGGGCCTTGCCCATCTGCATGTCTTTCCCTATTCGGCCCGGCCCGGCACGCCGGCGGCCAATTGGCAGCGCTTGCCGGGCGACGTGGTCAAGGAACGCGCCGCCCAGTTGCGGGCGGCGGGCGAGAGCGTGCGCCAGCGCATGATGCAAGGACTTGCCGGCGGCGAGGTGCAGGTGCTGACCGAGGAACCAGGGCGCGGCTATAGCCCGCATTATCTGCCGGTTTGCTACGAGGGCGGCAGACCGGGCAGACTTGATACCGTGCGCATCGACGGCGTTCAGTCGAATTCATTGCGGGGGCATTTGGTTTCATGAGTTGGCTTTTGCGTTTGAAGTCCGGGCTGTCGCGCAGCTCGAAGCAGTTGGGGCAGGGCATCGCCGATCTGGTCACCAAAAGCCGTCTCGACGAGGTGACGCTGGGCGGCATCGAGGAATTGCTGATCGCCTCCGACCTGGGAGCCGCCACCGCCTACCGCCTGACGCAATCCTTGTCCAAGGCCAGGTTCGAGCAGGGCGTTTCCGATCAGGCCGTGCGCGCCCATCTGGCCCAGGACGTCGCCAAACTGCTGGAGCCGGTGGCCAAGCCGCTGACCATCGATCCCGCTTTGAAGCCGCAGGTGGTGCTGGTGGTCGGCGTCAACGGCACCGGCAAGACCACCACCATCGGCAAGCTGGCGACGCTGGAGAAAGCCAAAGGCCGGCGGGTGATGATGGCCGCCGGCGACACGTTCCGCGCCGCCGCCGTCGAACAGTTGAAAGTATGGGGCGAGCGCACCGGCTCGACCGTCATCGCCCGCGATGCCGGGGCCGACGCCGCCGGCCTGGCTTTCGATGCCGTGGCCCAGGCCAAAAGCGATGGCGCCGACATCTTGTTCATCGACACGGCGGGACGTCTGCACAACAAGACCGATCTGATGGAAGAACTGAAGAAGGTCGTGCGCGTGCTGAAAAAAAGCGATCCGGCCCTACCCCACGCCACGCTGCTGGTGCTGGACGCCACCACCGGCCAGAACGCCTTGAACCAGGTCGAGACCTTCAAAAACATGGTCGATGTGACGGGGCTGATCCTGACCAAACTTGACGGCACAGCCAAGGGTGGCGTGCTGGTCGCCTTGGCCGACAAGTTCAATCTGCCCGTCCATGCCATCGGCGTCGGCGAAAAGGCCGATGATTTGCAACCGTTCGACCCGCTGGCCTTTGCCCGCGGACTTGTCGGGTTGGACTGAGGCTATGATTACTATTCTTGGGCGCGATGAATATTGCTCTATTTGAAGAACTATCTCCATACAATTTGTAGGGCCATTCTTTTCCTCTCGCAAAATTTCATTGTCTATTAGGCCGCGCACATTCAAGCTGGAATAAATCAACCAAGAATTAAACAGGGATAAAATAGCCTTTATGAAAACAGGATCGTTGCGCCTGCAGATGCTGGCCGTGATGGCGGCAAGCCTGGCGGTGATTTGGGTCGCCGTGTTTTACGAACTTCGCGGCAATCGGGCGCGGTTGATCCGCGAGGCCGAAACTTCGGTCGCTTTTCAGGCCCAGCTATTCGCCGAGAACAGCAAGTCGGTTTTCAAGCGTCTCGACGAGGTTCTGTTCGACTTGCGTGTGCATTGGAACGAAGAGGAAAAGCAGTTCACCCAGCAGGTGCAAAAGCAGATCGACCATATCGGCGACATCGCCTTCCAGATCGGCGTCATCGACAAGGACGGCTGGCTGGCCTATTCGAATCTGCGCAAGGCCGGCGACAAGGAAAAAATCGACTTAAGCGAGCGCGAACATTTCAAGGTCCATGTCGGCAGCGGGCGCGACCGCCTGTTCATCAGCAAGCCTCTGAAAGGGAAGGTGTCGGGCCGCTGGTCGATCCAATTCACGCGCGCCATCTACGACCGTGACAAATTCGACGGCGTCATCGTGCTCTCCGCCGACCCAAAGCTGTTCGTCCGTTTTCACGAGCAACTGAATTTGGGCGGCGCTCCGGCTTTGACCATCATTGCCGATGACGGCAGCGTTACGGCAAGATTTCCGGATAATGACGAGCACATGGGCAAGAAGGTTTCCGGAACGCCTTATCAGGAGCCCGCGGCGCTGCTTTCAGGACATTTCACGCGCATCGCTCAGGTCGATGGGCTTGAGAGAATTTACGGCTACTACAAGCTGCCGGAATACGGCCTGAATTTCGTGGTCGGCAAATCGGTAGCCGAGGTTCTTGCGCCCTATACAGATCAGCGGAACTTTATTCTGGCGGCGGCGGGGCTGGTCAGCATCGGCCTTGGCCTTCTGATGCTGTTCCTTTATCAGACGCTGGAAGCCCGCCTGCTGGCCGTCAAACAGCTTCACGACAGCGAAGAACGCTTCCGGCGCATGACCGACCTGACCCTGGTCGGCATCATCATCCATGACGGCAAGAAAATCATCGACGCCAACCCCGCCTTTTGCCGCCAGTTCGGCTATGCGCCGGGCGCCCTGATCGGCCTGGGTTTCGACATGTTGTTGACGCCGTCCTCGCGGGCGGCGGTTCACCGGCATGTCGAGGACAAGCGCGAAGAACCCTATGAGGTCGAGGGTCTGCGCAAGGACGGCACGCTCTTCCCCGCCGAACTGAAGGGCGCCAATGTGGTCTATAACGGCATTCCCGTGCGGGTGGCCAGCGTGACCGACATCAGCGGCCGCAAACGGGCCGAGGAAGAACTGCGCCAAAGCGAGGAACGCTACCATAATCTGTTCGCCGGCTCGAAAGTGCCGATGCTGCTGATCGACCCCCAAAGCGGCGACATCGTCGATGCCAATCCGGCGGCGGCCGAATTCTACGGATATGACGAAGAAACGCTAAAGCGGATGAATATTTCCGGCATCAACACGGCGACCAGGGAAGAAGTCGCCCATGAGATGGAAAGGGCCAGGGAAGACAAGCGCTCGCATTTTCATTTCAGGCATCGCCTGGCCTCGGGACAGTTGCGCAATGTCGAAGTCCATTCCGGTCCCATCCGCCTGAGCGGCAGGACGATCCTCTATTCGCTGATCCATGACGAGACGGTGCGCGTGCGCCTGGAGCGCGAGCACCGCAAGCTGATCCGCGCCATCGAGCAAAGCCCGGTTTCGATCATGATTACCGACGTGCACGGCGATATCGAATATGTGAACCCCAAATTCCTGGAAATAACCGGCTATGACTTGCAGGAAGTGCTGGGGCAAAATCCGCGTTTTCTGAAGTCGGGCAAGACCCTGCCCGAGACCTACCGGCAACTATGGGGCGTCATTGCCCGCGGCGGCGAATGGCACGGCGAGTTATGCAACAGGAAAAAGAATGGCGACATTTTCTGGGAACAGGCGTCGATTACCAGCATCGCCGACGCCAAAGGCGACATCACCCACTATCTGGGTGTCAAGGAAGACATCACCGAAAAGCGGCGGATCAACGAGGAGCTGGCGCGCTCGCATGTCGAGCTCGAGCAGTTCGCCTATGTCGCCTCGCACGATCTTCGCCAGCCCTTGCGGATGGTTACCAGCTATCTGCAGCTGATCGAACGAAGACTGGGCCCGGCGCTGGAGGGTGACCTTAAGGAATTCATGGGCTATGCCGTCGGCGGCGCCAGGCGCATGGACCAGTTGATCGTGGGGCTTTTGGAATATTCCCGCACCGGGCGCAATGCCGAGCCGATCGCACAGGTCGATCTGAACGAGATCATCAAGGAAAGCCTGCTCAATCTTGAGGTATCGATCGCCGAGACCAAGGCCGAAGTGGTGGTGGCCCAAGATTTCCCGAGCATCCGCGGCCATTGGATGGAATTGGTGCGCTTGTTTCAGAATCTTATCGGCAACGCCGTCAAATATCGCAGGAAGGACGCTGCGGCGCGTATCGAGCTGTCTTGCCGGCGCGAAGGTTCGGACTGGGTGGTGCTGGTTCAAGACAACGGTATCGGCATGGATCCCAAGGATCACGACCGCGCCTTCATCATTTTCCAACGCCTGGTCGGAAGCGGCGTATCCCTCCGGCGTGGGCCGCCTTCTGTAATCCGGTCATTTCGTCGATTCTGCCGTGATCTTTGGTGGAACGGGGAGATGAGAAGTGTCCACAGAACCTGTTATGGACACAAGTTCGACTGGGCGTCGGCGTCGGCGCA
>JACRJC010000058.1 GCA_016215555.1 Rhodospirillales bacterium
CGGCGACAATATCGGCGCTCTCTTGCGCGGCACCAAGCGTGAAGACATCGAGCGCGGCCAGGTTCTGGCGGCCCCCGGTTCGATCACGCCGCACACCAAGTTCAAGGCCGAGGCCTATATCTTGACGAAGGAAGAAGGCGGCCGTCACACCCCGTTCTTCTCGAACTATCGTCCGCAGTTCTATTTCCGCACCACCGACGTGACCGGCACCATCAAGCTGCCCGAGGGCGTGGAAATGATCATGCCGGGCGACAATGTGGCCATGGAAGTCGATCTGATCGCCCCCATCGCCATGGACGAAGGCCTGCGCTTCGCCATTCGCGAAGGCGGGCGCACGGTTGGCGCCGGCGTCGTCGCCAAGATCATCGAGTAGTTTGGGTAGGGTAGAAGGAAGGCATTCGATCATGGAAAGCCAAAACATCCGCATCCGCTTGAAGGCGTTCGATCACCGCGTGCTGGACCAGTCCACGCGCGAGATCGTCAATACCGCCAAGCGGACTGGCGCCCAGGTTCGCGGGCCGATCCCGCTGCCCACCCGCATCGAGAAGTTCACGGTGAACCGCAGCCCGCACGTCGATAAGAAGTCGCGCGAGCAGTTTGAAATTCGCACGCACAAGCGTCTTCTCGACATCGTTGACCCCACTCCCCAGACCGTGGACGCGCTGATGAAGCTCGACCTGGCCGCCGGCGTGGACGTCGAGATCAAGCTCTAGGAACGGAACCACGGCTATGCGTACCGGTCTCATCGCCCAGAAGCTTGGCATCACCCGCATCTTCGCCGAAGACGGAGCCCATGTGCCCGTGACGGTTTTGAAGGTGACGGATTGCCATGTCGTGGCCAACCGCACCCAGGACAAGGACGGCTACACCGCCGTTCAGCTGGGCATCGGCAAGGCCAAGGTCAAGAACGTCAACAAGCCGCTGCGCGGCCACTTCGCCAAGGCGAAGGTCGAGCCCTCGAAGAAGCTGGTCGAATTCCGCGTTTCCGCCGACGCCCTGGTCCCCGTCGGGTCGGAAGTGCTGCCCAGCCATTTCATCGCCGGCCAGTTCGTCGATGTCACCGGCACCTCGAAGGGCCGCGGCTTCGCCGGCGTCATGCAGCGCTGGAATTTCGGCGGCCTCGAAGCCTCGCACGGCGTGTCGATCTCGCACCGCTCGCATGGTTCGACCGGCAATCGCCAGGATCCCGGCAAGACCTTCAAGGGCAAGAAGATGGCCGGCCATTGGGGCGACAAGCGCATCACCACGCAGAATCTGAAGGTGGTGGGCGCCGACGACGCCGAGGGCCTGCTGCTGATCAGCGGCAATGTTCCCGGCGCCGAAGGTTCCTGGGTGCTGATCAAGGACGCCGCCAAGAAGAAGCTGCCCAAGGACGTGCCTTTCCCCGCCGCGGTCAAGGCCGCCGCCGCCGAAGCTGCCCCCGCAGCCGAAGCCGCCGAAGAGACAAAGGACTAAGCCGCCATGAAGTGCGACGTCATCAACCTGGATGCCGCCACGGTGGGCTCGATCGATCTCGCTCCCGAGATCTTCGGCCTTCCCAAGCGCCCCGATATTCTGGCCCGCATGGTGCGCTGGCAGTTGGCCAAGCGCCAGGCCGGCACGCACGCCACCAAGGGCGTCTCGCAGATTTCGGGCACCACCAAGAAGCCCTTCAAGCAGAAGGGCACGGGTTCGGCCCGTCAGGGTTCGCTGCGCAGCCCGCAGTTCCGGGGCGGCGCCGTGATCTTCGGACCGCAGCCCCGCTCGCACGCTTTCGATCTGCCCAAGCAAGTCCGAAAGCTGGCGCTGAAGGCCGCCTTGTCGGCCAAGGCCGCCGACGGCAAGCTGGTGGTGCTGGACGTCGCCCGCATCGGAAGCGCCAAGACCAAGGATCTGGCTTCGCGCTTTACCAAGCTGGGTTGGAATTCGGCGCTGATCGTCGATGGTCTGGCCGTGGACGAGGGTTTCGCCAAGGCCGCCCGCAACATCGTCGGCATCGACGTGCTGCCCAGCCAGGGCGCCAACGTCTATGACATCCTGCGCCGCGACACTTTGGTTCTGACCAAGGACGCCGTGCAAGCTTTGGAGGCCCGTCTGAAATGAGCCGCAAGCCCCTCGTTAAGCTCTCGAAGGAGCGCATGTACGACATCGTGCGTTCGCCGGTCATCACCGAAAAGGCCACCATGGGCTCGGAACACGGGCAGGTGACTTTCCGCGTGCCCCTGGCCGCCACCAAGCCCGAGATCAAGGCCGCCGTCGAAGGCATCTTCAACGTCAAGGTGACGGCGGTGAACACCCTGGTTTCCAAGGGCAAAACCAAAAGCTTCCGTGGCAAGAAGGCGGTCCGCTCGGACGTCAAGAAGGCCATGGTGACTCTGGCCGAGGGTCAGAGCATCGACGTGACGACGGGAATCTGACGCCATGGCACTCAAGAATTTCAAACCGTCCACGCCCGCCCAGCGCCAGTTGGTTCTGGTCGACCGTTCGGGTCTGTGGAAGGGCAAGCCGGAAAAGACGCTGACCGAAGGCAAGACCTCGTCGGGCGGACGCAACAATCACGGCCGCATCACCGTGCGTTTCCGGGGCGGCGGGCACAAGCAAAGCTATCGCCTGATCGATTTCAAGCGGGGCAAGCAAGATCTGCCGGCCACCGTCGAGCGCTTGGAATACGACCCCAACCGCACCGCCTTCATCGCCCTGGTGAAGTACGAGGACGGCACGGTTTCCTATATCCTGGCTCCGCAGCGTCTAAGCGTCGGCGACGTCGTGCTGTCGGGCGACAAGGCCGACATCAAGCCTGGCAACTGCATGCCGCTGAAAAACATGCCGGTCGGCACCATCATTCACAATATCGAGCTGAAGCCAGGCAAGGGCGGCCAGATGGCCCGTTCGGCCGGCACCTATGCCCAGCTCGTCGGCAAGGATGGCGGCCAGGCCCAGATCAAGCTGATGAGCGGCGAGCTTCGCCTGGTCAGCGGCGAATGCAAGGCCACGGTCGGCGCGGTGTCGAACCCCGACCAGCAGAACATTTCCTTGGGCAAGGCCGGTCGCCAGCGTTGGCTGGGCAAGCGCCCGCACGTGCGCGGCGTGGCCATGAACCCGATCGACCATCCGCATGGCGGCGGCGAAGGCCGCACCTCGGGCGGCCGTCACCCGGTGACCCCGTGGGGCAAGCCGACCAAGGGCAAGAAGACTCGCAACAACAAGCGCACTGACGGCATGATTGTTCGCAGCCGTCACAAAGCTAAGAAGAAATAAGGAGACGGGACCGTGACTCGCTCGGTATGGAAAGGCCCGTTCATCGATGGCTTTCTTTTCAAGAAAGCCGAAAAGGCGCGCGCTTCGGGCCGCAATGAAGTGATCAAGATGTGGTCGCGCCGCTCGACCATTCTGCCCCAATTCGTGGGATTGACCTTTGGCGTCTACAACGGCCAGAAGTTCATCCCCGTGCTGGTGACCGAAAACATGATCGGCCACAAGTTCGGCGAATTCTCGCCGACCCGCACGTTCCACGGCCATGCCGCCGACAAGAAGGCGAAGAGGAAGTAACCATGGGCAAGAAAGCCGTCGAACGCGATCTGGCCGACAACGAAGCCAAGGCCTTCGCTGCCAGCATTCGCACCAGCCCTCAGAAGCTGAACCTGGTCGCCGAAACCATCCGTGGCAAGACAGTGGCCACGGCGCTGTCGCAGCTCACTTTCTCGAAGCGCCGCGTCGCCGGCCATGTCAAGAAGGTGCTGCAGTCGGCCGTCGCCAACGCCGAGAACAATCACCAGCTCGACGTCGATCGCCTGGTGGTGGCCGAGGCTTTCGTCGGCAAGGGCATGGTCATGAAGCGGTTTCATGCCCGCGCCCGCGGACGTTCGGGGCGCGTCGAGAAGCCGTTCAGCAACCTCACCGTCATCGTGCGTGAGCGCAAGGAGAAGGTCTGATGGGTCATAAAGTCAATCCGGTCGGCCTGAGGCTCGGCATCAATCGCACGTGGGATTCGCGTTGGTTCGCCGACGCCGACTACGGCAAGATGCTGATGGAAGACCTGAAGCTGAAGGAATATCTGCACAAGCGTCTGGCCCAGGCCGGCGTCGCCAAGGTGGTGGTCGAGCGCCCCGCCAAGAAGGCCCGCGTCACCTTGCATTCGGCCCGCCCCGGCGTCGTCATCGGCAAGAAGGGCGCCGACATCGAGGTGCTGCGCAAGGAATTGTCCAAGATGACGGGCGGCGAAGTCAGCCTCAACATCCTGGAAATCCGCAAGCCCGAGCTCGACGCCCGCCTGGTCGCCGAGAACATCGCCCAGCAGCTCGAGCGCCGCGTCTCTTTCCGCCGCGCCATGAAGCGCGCCGTTCAGTCGGCGATGCGTCTGGGCGCGCTCGGCATCCGCATCAACTGCTCGGGCCGCCTGGGCGGCGCCGAAATCGCGCGCATGGAATGGTACCGCGAAGGCCGCGTGCCCCTGCACACGTTGCGCGCCGACATCGATTACGGCGTCTCCACCGCCAAGACCACCTACGGCACCTGCGGCGTCAAGGTGTGGGTGTTCAAGGGCGAGGTGATGGCGCACGACCCCATGGCGACCGAACGTCAGGCCCTTGAAGGCCAGACCACGGCTCGCCCAGTGACCGCGTAAAGGGTTAGAACCATGCTTAGTCCAAAGCGCACGAAATTCCGCAAGGCCCACAAGGGCCGCATCAAGGGCCTGGCCAAGGGCGGCACCTCGCTCAACTTCGGCTCGCACGGCTTGAAGGCGATGGAGCCCGAGCGCGTCACCGCCCGCCAGATCGAGGCCGCGCGCCGCGCCATCACGCGCCACATGAAGCGCCAGGGCCGCGTGTGGATTCGCATCTTCCCCGACGTGCCGGTGTCGTCGAAGCCCGCCGAAGTGCGCATGGGCTCGGGCAAGGGTTCGCCGGAATTCTGGGTGGCGCGCGTCAAGCCGGGCCGCATCATGTTCGAAGTCGATGGCGTCTCCGACACCGTGGCCCGCGAGGCTTTCCTGCTCGCCGCCGCCAAGCTGCCGATCAAGACCAAAATCGTTACCCGCATGATGGAGGCATAAGATGACTGTGGCTGCCGATCATCGTGCCAAGACGCCCGACCAGTTGAAGGACCAACTGGTCAACCTGAAGAAGGAGCAGTTCAATCTGCGCTTTCAGAAGGCTTCGGGCCAGCTTGAGAATACGTCCCGCGTGCGCGAGGTGCGCCGCGAGATCGCCCGCATCAAGACCGTTCTGGGCCAAAAGGCCCAGGCAGCGGCCAAGTAAGGAGAACGAAAGATGCCGAGGCGCATTCTTCAAGGCGTGGTGGTGAGCGACAAGATGGACAAGACCATCGTGGTCAAGGTCGAACGCCGCGTCATGCACCCGATCTACAAGAAGTTCATCAAGCGCTCGAAGAAGTACCATGCGCATGATGAGAACAATCAGTGCAAGATGGGCGATGTGGTGCGCATCCGCGAAACCAAGCCGATCTCCAAGACCAAGACCTGGGAAGTGCTGGCCGACGACGCCCAGTCCGCCAAGGCCTAAGGACAAGGAAGGAATAACGATATGATCCAGATGCAGTCCAACCTGGACGTGGCCGACAATTCAGGCGCACGCAAGGTTATGTGCATCAAGGTGCTGGGTGGTTCGCAGCGCCGCTTCGCCGGCGTCGGCGACGTCATCGTCGTCTCGATCAAGGAGGCGATCCCCAAGGGCCGCGTGAAGAAGGGCGACGTCCATCGCGCCGTCATCGTGCGCACCGCCAAGGAAATTCGCCGCGCCGACGGCACCGCGATCCGCTTCGACAAGAACGCCGCCGTGCTGATCAACAAGCAAGGCGAGCCCATCGGCACCCGCATCTTCGGGCCGGTGACGCGCGAGCTGCGCGGCAAGAAGTACATGAAGATCATTTCGCTGGCTCCCGAGGTGTTGTGATGGCTGCCAAGATTAAAAAAGGCGACCGCGTCGTCGTCCTCGCCGGCAAGGACAAGGGCAAGCAGGGCGATGTGCTGCGCGTGGTTCCCACCGACGGCCGTGCCTTCGTGCAGGGCGTCAATGTGGTCAAGCGCCACACCAAGCCCAGCGCCACCAATCCCGGCGGCATCGTCGAGAAGGAGGCGGGCATCCACCTGTCGAACCTGGCTCATATCGATCCCAAGGACAGCAAGCCCTGCCGGGTCGCTTTCAAGATTCTCGAGGATGGCCGCAAGGTGCGCGTAAGCTCGCGCACCGGCGAGTCCATCGATCGCTAAGGAGAGGATGAGGAACATGGCAAATCCCCGCCTCAAGGACCATTACGAGACCAAGGTGAAGGCCCAGCTCAAAGAGCAGTTCGGCTACGCCAACGTCATGCAGGTGCCCAGGCTGACCAAGATCGTCGTCAATATGGGCGTTGGCGAAGCCAGCGCCGATTCCAAGAAGATCGATCTGGCCGTCGCCGAACTGACCGCCATCACCGGCCAGAAGCCGGTGGTGACCAAGGCCAAGAAGGCCATCGCCGGCTTCAAGATCCGCGAAGGCATGGCCATCGGCTGCATGGTCACGCTGCGCCGCGAACGCATGTGGGAGTTTCTGGACCGCCTGGTCAATATCGCCATGCCCCGCATCCGCGACTTCCGCGGCCTAGCGGGCAAGGGCTTCGACGGCCGCGGCAACTTCAACATGGGCTTGAAGGAGCAGATCATCTTCCCCGAGATCAACTACGACAAGGTCGACAAGATCCGGGGCATGGATATCGCCATCGTCACCACCGCGAAGTCCGACGAGGAGTGCAAGGCGCTGCTCAAGGGTTTCGACATGCCTTTCGCCAATTGATCCAAAGGGACTCGGGATATGGCTAAACTCAGTTCCATTGAAAAGAACAAGAAGCGCGTTCGCATGATCAAGAACCAGGCGCCGAAGCGCGCCCGCTTGAAGGCGATCGTCATGAATCGCGAGGCCAGCGCCGAAGAGCGCTTCGAAGCCTCGATGAAACTTGCAGAAATGCCGCGCAACGGCGCCGCCAGCCGTTTCCGTTTGCGCTGCGAACTGACGGGACGCCCCAGGGGCAACTACCGCAAGTTCAAGCTGTGCCGCATATCGTTACGTGATCTGGCCAACTGGGGTCAGATTCCGGGCATGGTCAAGTCAAGCTGGTAAGGAGGAACAGGAACTATGTCGTTAACCGATCCTCTTGGCGATCTCCTGACGCGGATTCGCAACGGACAACGGGCCCGCAAGGCCTCCGTCGTGGCTCCCGCCTCGAAATTGCGCGAGAACGTACTCGACGTCTTGAAGCGCGAGGGCTACATCCGCGGCTATGGCCGCGCCAACTGCCGCCCTGGCATCGACGAGATCACCATCGAGCTCAAATACAACGAGGGCGAGCCGGTCATCCGCGAGATTTCGCGCATTTCCACGCCGGGCCGTCGCGTTTACTCGAAGATCAAGGATCTGCCCAAGGTCTATAACGGCCTTGGCATTTCGATCCTCTCGACGCCCAAGGGCGTCATGTCGGACGCCGAAGCGCGAGCTGCCAATGTCGGCGGCGAAGTGCTTTGCCAGGTCTTCTAAGGGGGAACGATGTCGCGCGTTGGAAAATATCCCGTGACGGTGCCCTCGGGCGTAACCGTCAGCATTGCCGACCAGATCTTGACCGCCAAGGGCAAGCTGGGCCAGACCACGCTGCCCTTGACCGACGACGTCGAAGTCAAGATCGACGGCGGCAAGGTGTGGGTGGCGCCCAAGAACGAGACCAAGAAGTCGCGTATGATGTGGGGCACCACGCGTGCCAACATCAACAACATGGTCAAGGGCGTCGCCGAGGGCTTCAAGGTCAATCTGGAAATCAACGGCGTCGGTTACCGTGCGGCCGTGCAGGGCAAGAATCTGCAGTTGCAGCTCGGCTATAGCCACGACGTGGTCTATCCGATCCCGGCCGACATTCAGATCGCTTGCGAAAAGCCGACCGCCATCACCATCACCGGCGCCAATCGCCAGCGTGTGGGTCAGGTGGCGGCCGAAATTCGCGCCTATCGCGGTCCCGAGCCCTACAAGGGCAAGGGCATCAAGTACGATAACGAGACCATTCTTCGCAAAGAAGGCAAGAAGAAGTAAGGACGACGGACATGGCGAACGCATTGTTCCTTTTCGAACGCCGCAAGGCGCGTACCCGGACCCAGATTCGCAAGAAGGGCTACGGGCGTCCGCGTCTGTCGGTCTTCCGCTCGGGTCAGCAGATGTATGCCCAGATCATCGACGACGCCAAGGGCGTCACGCTGGTTTCGGCCTCGACGCTGGACAAGGATCTGAAGAAGGATCTGAAGACCGGCGCCACCGCTTCGGCGGCGGCCCAGGTCGGCAAATTGCTTGCCGAGCGGGCGTTGAAAGCCGGTCTCAAGGACGTGGTCTTCGATCGCGGCGGCTATATGTATCACGGTCGGGTCAAGGCCCTGGCCGAGGCGGCCCGCGAAGGCGGCCTCAACTTCTAATAAGGCAAGGGAATCTGGCTTATGGCACGTGCACCCAATTCCGACCGGTCTCCCCGCAGCGGCGAACGCGGTGAACGCTCCGAGCGCCCGCAGCGCGGGCGCCAGCGTCAAGGCGAGCGCAACGATGGGGATTCGCGCGAGGAAAGCGAATTCATCGACAAGCTGGTCAGCATCAACCGCGTCGCCAAGGTGGTGAAGGGCGGACGCCGTTTCGCTTTCGCGGCCCTGGTCGTCGTCGGCGACCAGAAGGGCCGCGTCGGCTATGGCACGGGCAAGGCCCGCGAAGTGCCGGAAGCCATCCGCAAGGCGACCGAGCAGGCCAAGCGCAATCTGATCCGCGTCGCCCTGCGCGAAGGCCGCACCCTGCATCATGACATTCGCGGCGACTTCGGCGCCGGACGCGTCATCTTGCGTTCGGCCCCGCCCGGCACCGGCATCATCGCCGGCGGTCCGATGCGCGCCGTTTTCGAGACGATGGGCGTGCAGGACGTGGTGGCCAAGTGCTTGGGCACCGCCAATCCCCACAACATGGTGAAGGCGACCTTCGCGGCGCTGAAGGGCCTGATGGGCCCGCGCGCCGTCGCCGCCAAGCGCGGCAAGAAGGTGGGCGACATCACCGGGCGCCGCGACGGCGTCCAGGCTGCCGCTAAGGAGGCGTAAGACATGGCCAAGGCCGCAAAGCAGGCAGCAGGCAAGAAGCTGCGCGTCACCCAGATCGGCAGCCCCATCGGGCGCATTCCGGTGCAGCGCCAGACATTGGTCGGCCTGGGCTTGAACAAGATGAACCGCGTTTCCGAGCTGGAAGACACGCCGGCCGTTCGCGGCATGATTACCGTCGTGCATCATCTGGTGCGCGTCGAGGAACTGGGCTAGGAGCGGGACAATGAAGCTCAACGAATTGCGCGACAATGCGGGCGCCGCCCGCAAGAAAAAGCGTCTTGGCCGCGGCATCGGCTCGGGCAAGGGCAAGACCTCGGGCAAGGGCGTCAAGGGCCAGAAGGCGCGCACCGGCATCGCCGTGGCCGGCTTCGAAGGCGGCCAGATGCCCATCTATCGCCGTCTGCCCAAGCGCGGTTTCACCAATCCGTTCCCGACCGAATATGTCGCCGTCAATCTGGGCGCTTTGCAAAAGGCCGTCGAGGCCGGTCGTCTGGACAGCGCCAAGCCGGTGAATGCCGAAAGCCTGAAGGCCGCCGGCTTCTTCAAGGACGCCAAGGACGGCGTCAAGCTGTTGGCCAAGGGCGAGCTCAAGACCAAGCTGACCATCGAAGTGGCGCAGGCCAGCGCCGCCGCCAAGGACGCTGTCGAAAAATCGGGCGGCAAGCTGGTGCTGCCCGCCCAAGCCGCCTAACCGGGAGCGAAAAACACATGGCGTCTGCCGCCGAACAAATGGCCGCCAGCTTGAATTGGGGCGTCTTTTCGAAGGCCACCGATCTCAAGAAGCGGCTGTGGTTCGCGTTGGGAGCCCTGGTCGTCTATCGTCTCGGCACCTATATTCCGCTGCCCGGCGTCGATCCGCGCATCCTGCAGGATCTGTTCAACAACGCGCGCGGCGCCGGCATTCTCGGCATGTTCGACATGTTCGCGGGCGGCGCTTTGTCGCGCATGACCATTTTTGCGCTCAACATCATGCCCTACATCTCGGCTTCGATCATCATGCAGTTGCTGACCACCGTCAGCCCGCAATTGGAAGCGATGAAGAAGGAAGGCGAGACCGGCAGGAAGCGCATCAACCAGTACACCCGCTATCTCACCGTCGTCGTCGCCACCTTCCAGGCCTATGGCATCGCCGTCGGGCTTGAGGGCATGACCGGCAGCACCGGCGCCGCCGTTCTCGATCCCGGCTTGCATTTCCGCTTCGTGACCGTGACCACGCTGGTTGGCGGCACGCTGTTCTTGATGTGGCTGGGCGAGCAGATCACGGCGCGCGGCATCGGCAACGGCACCTCGCTCATCATCTTTGCCGGCATCGTCGCCGAACTGCCCAGCGCCATCGCCGGCACCCTGGAACTGGGCCGCACCGGCGCCTTGAACGCGCTGGTTATCATCGCCATCATGGTCATGGTGGTGCTGGTCATCGGCGTCATCGTCTTCGTCGAGCGCGCCCAGCGGCGCATCATCGTGCAATATCCGAAGCGGCAAGTCGGCAACAAGATGTATGGCGGCGAAAGCTCGCATCTGCCCTTGAAGCTGAACACGTCGGGCGTGATTCCGCCCATCTTCGCCAGTTCGCTGCTGCTGCTGCCGGCCACCTTCGCCAGCTTCTCGGCGGCCCAGGGCGGCGGTCCCGACTGGTTGACCACCTTCAACGCCCTGATGGGCCGCGGCCATCCCCTGTACCTGGCCATCTATACGGCCTTGATCGTCTTTTTCGCCTTCTTCTACACCGCCGTCGTCTTCAATCCGGCAGACACCGCGGATAATTTGAAGAAGCACGGAGGTTTTATTCCCGGAATCCGCCCCGGGAAGAACACCTCCGATTACCTGGACTTCGTTCTGACCAGGTTGACCGTGATCGGCGCCATCTATCTGTCGCTGGTCAGCATTCTCCCCGAGATCCTGATCTCGCAATATTCGGTGCCGTTCTATTTCGGCGGCACCAGCCTCCTGATCGTGGTCAGCGTGACCATGGATACGGTGGCTCAAATACAATCGCATTTGTTGGCGCACCAATATGAAGGCCTCATCAAAAAGGCAAAACTCAAGGGAGTTCGTCAATGAATGCAACAAAACGTATCGTTCTCATAGGGCCGCCTGGTTGCGGCAAGGGCACTCAGGCCAAGCGCATCGAAGAAGCCACCGGCATGGTGCAACTGTCCACCGGCGACATGCTGCGGGCCGCCGTGGCCGCCGGTTCGCCGATCGGCCTTAAGGCCAAGGCGGTGATGGAAGCTGGCCAACTGGTCAGCGACGACCTCATCATCGGCATGGTCGCCGACCGCATCAAGCAGCCGGACTGCGCCAAGGGATTCATCCTCGATGGGTTCCCGCGCTCGATCCCGCAGGCCGAAGCGTTGGCCAGGATGCTGGCCGAGAACCAGCAACCGATGAATGGGGCCATCGAAATCCGCGTCCCCGACCAGTTCATCGTCGAACGCATCACCGGGCGCTACACCTGCGCCAAGTGCGGCGCCGGCTATCACGACAAGTTCCAGAAGCCCAAGCAGGACGGGGTGTGCGACAAGTGCGGCGCATCCGAGTTCTCGCGCCGCAAGGACGACAATGAGGAAACGGTGCGCACCCGCTTGGGCGCCTACCATGACGTGACCGCCCCCATCGTGGGTTTCTACGAGAAGGGCGGCATCCTGAAGGTTGTTGATGGCACCCAGGCCATCGACGATGTGACGAAGAGCATCATGGGCGTTCTGGGAAGTCTTTAATTTGTCCCTCGCCGGGCGGGCGCTTGCGCGCCCTTGGCCGCCGCCACGCCGACAAGATCGGCAAAATATGAATCCGCGCATTGCGCGGGGGGCGGCTGGCGGGGAACAAGAAAGACCTTGACAGGATGGAGAGAGTCAGTTGACAGGCGTGAAATCACGCCTATAATGCCGCACCTTCCACGGCTGGGAAACCTCCGGGCCGTGGAGGTTTGGCGTTTTGTCAGTGTGTTAGACGATTTGGCGGCCTCGACAGCCGGTGGATTTAAGAAGGAGACAGGGCCTTGGCTCGTATTGCGGGTGTCAATATTCCGACCAACAAGCGGGTGCTGATTGCGCTCACCTATATCCATGGCATCGGCCAGGCCAAGGCGCAGGAAATCTGCGGCAAGGTTGGTCTGACCGCCGAACGCCGGGTCAACACCCTCTCCGACGACGAGGTTTTGCGCATCCGCGAACTCATCGACCGCGAATATCAGGTCGAGGGCGATTTGCGCCGCATGGTCTCCATGAATATCAAGCGCTTGATGGATCTGGGCTGCTATCGCGGCTTGCGTCATCGCAAGGGCTTGCCGGTGCGCGGTCAGCGTACGCATACCAACGCCCGCACCCGCAAGGGGCCTGCCGTGGCGATTGCCGGCAAGAAGAAAGTCACCAAGTAGGTTTATGGGTTTCAGGATTTAGGATCGGGACATGGCAAAAGCAGCAAACCCCGCAGCCGCGCGTCCGCGCCGTCGCGAACGCAAGAACATCACGTCGGGTGTGGCGCATGTGAATGCGAGCTTCAACAACACCATGATCACCATCACCGATGCCCAGGGCAATGCGATTTCCTGGTCTTCGGCGGGCGTTCAGGGCTTCAAGGGCTCGCGCAAATCGACGCCCTACGCCGCCCAGGTGGCCGCGGAAGACGCCGGCAAGAAGGCGGCAGAGCACGGCATGCGCACGCTGGAAGTGGAAGTGACCGGCCCCGGCGCCGGGCGCGAATCGGCGCTACGCGCCCTTCAATCCGTTGGTTTCTCGATCACCGCCATTCGTGACGTGACGCCGATCCCGCACAATGGCTGCCGTCCGCGCAAGCGCCGGCGCGTCTAAGTTTTTTTTGGTACGGCCAGGGCCGTCTTGGTTCTGGCCGCTGGTTGATCCGCCTTGCCGGGGCAGATCCCGGCGTAACTTCAGCATGAGGATCCGCTCGTGATTCAGAAGAATTGGCAGGAACTGATCAAGCCCAACAAGCTTCAGGTCGAGGGGGGTGAAGACCCCAGGCGCGTCGCCACCGTCGTCGCCGAACCTTTAGAGCGCGGCTTCGGCACTACGCTGGGCAATGCGCTGCGCCGCATTCTGCTGTCGTCCCTGCAGGGCGCCGCCGTCACCGCCATCCATATCGACGGCGTGCTGCATGAATTCTCGTCGATCCCCGGCGTTCGCGAGGACGTCACCGACATCGTGCTCAACATCAAGACCCTGGCCCTTCGCATGCATGGCGAAGGCCCCAAGCGCATGATGCTGCGCGCCATCGGCCCCGGCGAAGTCACCGCCGGCATGATCGAGACCGGCCATGACATCGAAATCATGGATCCCGATCTGGTCATCTGCACGCTGGACGAAGGCGCCAAGCTGTCGATGGAACTGACCGTTCAGACCGGCAAGGGCTATGTCCCGGCCAGCCAGAACAAGCCCGAGGATTCGCCGATCGGCCTTATCCCCATCGATGCCATCTTCAGCCCGGTGCGCAAGGTCGCCTATAAGATCGAGAACACCCGCGTCGGCCAGGTCACCGACTATGACAAGCTGTCGATGAAGGTCGAGACCAGCGGCGCCGTGTCGCCCGAGGACTCGGTGGCCCTGGCGGCGCGCATCCTGCAAGACCAGTTGCAGCTCTTCATCAATTTCGAAGAACCGACCCACAGCACCGACGAAGAGAGCAAGGACGACCTGCCCTTCAACAAGAATCTGCTGCGCAAGGTCGATGAGCTGGAATTGTCGGTCCGCTCGGCCAACTGCCTGAAGAACGACAACATCATCTATATCGGCGATCTGGTCCAGAAGACCGAGGCCGAGATGCTGCGCACGCCCAACTTCGGCCGCAAGTCCTTGAACGAGATCAAGGAAGTGCTGGCGCATATGGGCCTGCATCTGGGCATGGAAGTCTCCGGCTGGCCGCCCGAGAATATCGAGGACATGGCCAAGAAGCTGGAAGAGCCGTACTAAACATTTGCTCACTCTTCGAGACGGGCGCTCTGCGCCCTCCTCAGGTGAGGCAGAGAGGATTACCTCATCCTGAGGAGCGAAGCGTCTCGAAGGATGAGAGTGGGTTTTATGGGATCGTGGTGATCCATCCTTGCCGTGCTTTAGGGAATTCCCGAGGCGGCAAGAAGCGCAATCGGACCTTCCTTGGAAGGCCAGGCTTTGAGAGGAGTAGCAGACCATGCGTCATGCCGTCGCCGGACGTAAGCTCAACCGCACCAGCGAACACCGCAAGGCGATGTTCGCCAACATGATCGTGGCGCTCCTCAAGCACGAGCAGATCAAGACCACGCTGCCCAAGGCCAAGGATCTGCGTCCGCTGGCCGAGAAGATGATCACGCTGGGCAAGCGGGGCGGCCTGCATGCCCGTCGCCAGGCCCTGTCGCAGCTTCAAGACACGGTCATCGTCGAAAAGCTGTTCACCACCCTGGCCGAGCGCTACAAGACCCGCAAGGGCGGCTATGCCCGCATCATCAAGGCAGGCTTCCGCTATGGCGATTGCGCCCCCATGGCCATGATCGAGTTGGTTGATCGCGATACCGAGGCCAAGGGCCAGGATTCGGGCCCCACGGCCGAAGCCGAAGAAGAAGCCGAAGCCTAGATTATAGGGTTTCGATTGGGTATAACGGGGGACTGTCCTGTCGGATGGTCCCCCGTTTCGTTTGCAGGAGATAGCCGCATGTCGCTTCAGGGAAAAGTTGGCGTCGTCACCGGATCGACCAGCGGCATCGGGCTGGGCATCGCAAGGGCCTTGGCCGGTGCGGGCGCCGATGTGATGCTGAACGGTCTGGGCGATGCGGCCGAGATCGAAACCATCCGCGCCGGCATCGAGAAGGAATTCGCGGTCAGGGTGCTCTATCACGGCGCCGACATGACCAAGCCCTTGCAGATCGCCGAGATGATCGCTTCAGCGCAGGCCAAGCTGGGTGGCTGCGACATTCTGGTCAACAATGCCGGCATCCAGCATGTGGCGCCGGTGGAGGATTTTCCGCCCGAGAAATGGGAAGCCGTCATCGCCATCAATCTGTCGGCGCCTTTCTACGCCATCCGCAGCGCCGTGCCCGGCATGAAGCAGAAGAATTGGGGGCGCATCATCAACATCGCTTCCGCGCATGGGCTGGTCGCCTCGGTCAACAAGGCGGCCTATATCTCGGCCAAGCATGGGCTGGTCGGGCTGACCAAGACCGTGGCGCTGGAAACGGCGCAGACCGGCATCACCTGCAACGCCATCTGTCCGGGTTGGGTGCGCACGCCGCTGGTGGAAGCGCAGATCGTCGCCCGCGCCCAGGCCGCCAATCTCGAGATCGAGGAAAGCGGACGCCGCCTCTTGTCCGAAAAGCAACCCTCGCTTCGCTTCACCAGTCCCGAGCAGTTGGGGGCGCTGGCCGTCTTCCTGTGCTCGGACGGCGCATCCAACATGACCGGCACTTCGCTGCCCGTCGATGGCGGCTGGACGGCGCAATAGACGCATGACGAAACAGATTCCCACGCTCGAACATTTTCCTTATCGGATCAGCATTCCGACGCGCTGGTCCGACAATGACATGTTCGGCCATATCAACAATGTGCTCTATTACCGCTATTACGAGGCGGTGATCTTGAAATTCCTGGCCGAGAAGGCGGGCTTTCACGGTTTCGACGAGCCGGTGCTGGTCTTCGCCGCCGAATCGCAATGCCGGTTCTTAAAGCCCCTCAGCTATCCCGGCAATATCGTCGCCACGCTGTGCATCGAACATCTGGGCCGCACCAGCGTGCGCTATGGCCTGGGCCTGTTCGAGGAAGGCGCGGTCGAGGCCGCCGCCACCGGCCATTGGGTGCATGTCTTCGTCGATCGCGCCAGTCAGCGGCCAGTGCCGATTCCTGAACATTTCCGCCATGTCTTTTCTCAATTTCAAGTGACCAACGATGTCTGAGATTTTGAAGAACTCACTGCGTTCCGGCCCCGACGCCAGCGGCCATTTCGGCATTTTCGGCGGCCGTTTCGTCGCCGAAACCCTGATGCCGCTGATCTTGTCGGTGGAAAAGGCCTATGGCGAGGCCAGGCGCGACCCCGCTTTCACGGGTGAGCTGTCGCATCTGCTGACCCATTATGTGGGCCGTCCCAGCCCGCTCTATTTCGCCAAGCGCCTGAGCGAACAATTCGGCGGCGCCAAGGTGTTCTTAAAGCGCGAGGATCTCAATCATACGGGCGCCCACAAGATCAACAACTGCATGGGCCAGATTCTGCTGGCCAAGCGCATGGGCAAGAAGCGCATCATCGCCGAGACCGGGGCCGGACAGCATGGCGTCGCCACCGCCACCGCCTGCGCGCTGATGGGGCTTGATTGCTGCATCTTCATGGGCGCCACCGATATCGAGCGCCAGGCTCCCAATGTCTATCGCATGAAATTGCTGGGGGCCGAAGTGCGGCCCGTGACGGCGGGCGCCGGCACCTTGAAGGACGCCATGAACGAAGCCCTGCGCGATTGGGTGGCCCGGGTCGAGGACACATATTATCTGATCGGCACCGTGGCCGGCCCGCATCCCTATCCCGCCATGGTGCGCGATTTTCAATGCGTGATCGGCTTGGAAACGAAGGAACAGATGAAGGCGCAGGAAGGCCGCATGCCGGACTCGCTGGTCGCCTGCATCGGCGGCGGCTCGAACGCCATGGGCCTGTTCCATCCCTTCCTGGATGACGGAACCATCGCCATCTACGGCGTCGAGGCGGCTGGCCATGGGCTCGACAAGGAACATGCGGCTTCGCTGGCGGGCGGACGCCCGGGCGTGCTGCACGGCAACCGCACCTATCTTCTGATGAACGAGGACGGCCAGATCGAAGAGGGCCATTCCATTTCCGCCGGTCTCGATTATCCCGGCATCGGGCCGGAACATTCCTGGCTGAAGGAGACGGGCCGCGTCACCTATGTCTCGGCCACCGACGAGGAGGCGCTGGACGCCTTCGTCAATCTGACGCGGCTGGAAGGAATCATTCCGGCCCTGGAATCGGCGCATGCCTTGGCCTATGCCGCCAAACTGGCGCCCACTTTGCCCAAGGATCATCTGATGGTGGTGAATTTAAGCGGACGCGGCGACAAGGACATCGCCACGGTGGCGAAATTCCGCGGCGAGGGAGGTGTGGGATGAGCCGCCTTTCCCAACGTTTCGCCGATCTGAAGGCCCAGAACCGGGCGGCGCTTGTCGTCTTCACCACGGCGGGCGACCCAAGTGCTTCGGTCTCGCAGGCCATCTTGAACGGCTTGCCCGAAGCCGGGGCCGACATCATCGAGCTTGGCATGCCCTTTACCGACGCCATGGCCGATGGACCGGCCATTCAGGAAGCCTCGAAGCGGGCCCTGGCCGGTGGCATGACCCTGCAGGGCGTGCTCGAGATGGCGCGCAATTTCCGCCAGACCGATCAGGCGACCCCCATCGTGCTGATGGGCTATTACAATCCGGTCTATATCTATGGGCCCGAAAGATTTGCCCAGGAAGCGGCCAAGGCCGGCGTCGACGGCATGATCGTCGTCGATCTGCCGCCCGAGGAAGCCGACGAACTACTGGCGCCGTTGTCTCGTTCCGGCATCGATTTCATTTTCCTGACCGCCCCGACCACGGATGACGACCGCCTGCCGGTGGTGCTGAACAAGGCCTCGGGTTTCGTGTATTATGTCTCGATCACCGGCATCACCGGCACCGTCTCGGCCAGCGAGGCGGCGGTGGGTGAAGCGGTCAAGCGCCTGAAGTCGCATACCCAATTGCCGGTGGCGGTGGGCTTCGGCATCAAGACGCCCGAACAGGCGGCGGCGGTGGCAAGACATGCCGATGCGGCGGTGGTCGGCTCGGCGGTGGTGGAACGGGTGGCTAAGGGCGACGTCAAATTGGTGCATGATTTCGTGGCCGAATTGGCCAAGGGCGTTCGCACGGCGCGGAAATAGGGAAGCGGGAGAAATTCATATGAACTGGCTGACGAACTATATCCGGCCCAAGATCCAAAAGCTGGTGAAGTCGAAGGATGTGCCCGACAATCTTTGGCACAAATGCCCCAGTTGCGGCCAGATGGTCTTCCATCGCGATCTGGAAAAGAACTGGAATGTCTGCACGCATTGCCAAAGCCATCTGCGCCTGCCCATCAAGCGCCGTCTGGCCATGCTGTTCGACGAGGGATTGTTCCAGCGCATTGAGTTGATGCGCACACAAGACGATCCGCTGCGCTTCAAGGATCTGAAAAGCTATTCCGGCCGCTTGAAGGAAGCCCGCGCCCGCACCGGCGAGCAGGACGGCATCATCGTCGCCCACGGGCGCATGGGCGGCCAGAATGTGGTGGTGGCCGGTTTCGATTTCGAATTCATGGGCGGCTCGATGGGCGTCGCCGTCGGCGAGGGCATCGTGGCGGCGGCCGAGCTGGCGGTGATTCAAGATTCACCCTTGCTGCTGATTCCGGCCTCGGGCGGCGCTCGCATGCAAGAAGGCGTTCTGTCGCTGATGCAAATGGCGCGCACCACCGTGGCCGTCGACAAGGTCAAGGAAAAGGGATTGCCCTATCTGGTGCTGCTGACCGATCCCACCACCGGCGGCGTTACGGCGTCCTTCGCCATGCTGGGCGACATCCAGATCGCCGAGCCCGGCGCCGTCATCGGTTTCGCCGGGGCCCGCGTCATCGAGAACACCATCCGCGAAAAACTGCCCGAAGGCTTCCAGCGCGCCGAATATCTGGAAGAGCATGGCATGGTCGATATGGTGCTCCATCGCCACCAATTGCGCGACACACTGATCCGCATCTTCTCGCTGCTGCGCAACAAGGGGCCCGCCGCCGAGGTGCTGCGCCTGGTCAGGGCCGATGCCTGACGTTCTGCTGTCGCTGTTAAGGACGCTGCACCCGGTCGAGATCGATCTTGACCTTTCCAGGATACAGCGGCTGCTGGCGGCGCTGAATGATCCGCACAAAAAGTTGCCCGCCGTCGTGCATGTGGCGGGCACCAACGGCAAGGGCTCGGTGACGGCTTTCCTGCGCGCCATTCTGGAAGCGGCGGGCTATTGGGTTCATGTCTATACCTCGCCGCATCTGGTCCGCTTCAACGAGCGCATCCGCCTGGCCGGCAAGCCGATCGACGACGATTATTTGCGCGACGTCCTGCTGCGCGTCGAAAAGGCCAATGCCAATCAGCCCATCACCTTCTTCGAGGCGACGACGGCGGCGGCTTTTCTGGCCTTTGCCGAAACCCCCGCCGACATCGTGATTCTGGAAACCGGGCTGGGCGGGCGGCTGGACGCCACCAATGTCGTCGAGCGTCCGCTGCTGACCGTGCTGACGCCCATCGCCATGGACCATATGGACTATCTGGGCGACACGCTGGCCGCCATCGCCGCCGAGAAGGCCGCCATCATGAAATACGGCGTCGGCTGCGTCACGGCCAAGCAGGAGCGCGCCACCATGAAGGTGCTGGAAGCGCGTTCGCTGTCCTTCGGGGTGCCGATGTGGATCGAGGGCAAGGACTGGTTCCTGCGCACTCATCCAGAGGGCGTGGTTTTCCAGGGCAAGTCGGGCCCCATCGGCCCGATGGAAGCCCCCCATTTGCATGGCACGTTCCAGCTGCACAATGCCGGGCTGGCCCTGGCCGCCGCCGAACGGCTGGAGGGATTCGAGATTCCGCCTGCCGCCATGGCGCTGGGTTTGACAACGGTCGATTGGCCGGCCAGGCTTCAGCATCTGAAGAGCGGGAAGTTGGTTGACTTGCTGCCCGCTGGCTGGGAGCTGTGGCTGGATGGCGGGCATAATCCGCATGCCGCCAAGGCCATCGCCCTGCAGGCCCGCGACTGGAAAGACCGCCCGCTGTTGCTGGTTTTCGGCATGCTGGCCCGCAAGGACGCCAAGGGATTCTTAAAGCCGCTGGCGGCCCGGGCCGAACGACTGGTCGCGGTGCCGATCGAAGGGGAAGAGTTCATCGCCCCCGATGACATCGTCGCTGCCGCCAAGGCCGAGGGACTGCTGCTGGCCGAATCCGGCGAAAGCATTGAGGCGGCGCTGGCGAATCTGGTGGCCTCCACCAGCACGCCGTCGCGGGTGCTGATCTGCGGCTCGCTCTATCTGGCCGGACAGACGCTGGAGCGGAACGACTAGCCGACACCCTTCGAGACAGGCCTTCGGCCTTCCTCAGGGTGAGGGTGGGTGGATTCCTCATCCTGAGGAGCGAAGCGTCTCGAAGGATGAGATGGGAATTAACCCGCCACCATCTCGTCCCTGACCTGCTGGCGCAACAGATCGATGGGAGCCAGTTTGCCCTTCTTGGGTTCGAAGAACCAATAAGTCCAGCCATTGCAGGCGGGAGCGCCCTGCACCAGGGCGCCGACCTGATGGATCGATCCGCGATGGCGGTCGGAAATCAAGGTGCCGTCGGCGCGCACGCGGGCGGTATGGCGCTTGTCGGGCGAGACCAGCACCTGGCCCGGCATCAGCAATCCGCGTTCGACCAGAATGCCGAAGGGAATGCGCGGCTCGGTCTTTTTCGAGGGCGTGATCAGCAATTCGGTTTCGGCGGCCTGGGTCAGGCCCGAGATGCGGGCCCGGGCCAGATTGGCGTAATCATTGTCGCGCTCGAGGCCGATGAAGTGGCGGCCCAGGCGCACGGCGGCGGCGCCGGTGGTGCCGGTGCCGAAGAAGGGGTCCAGCACCACTTCGCCGGGGCGCGTCGTCGCCATCAGCACGCGGTACAAAAGCGCCTCCGGCTTTTGCGTGGGATGGGCCTTTTCGCCATTTACCTTCAGGCGCTCGCCCCCGTTGCAGATCGGCAGCGTCCAGTCGGAGCGCATCTGCAGGCCTTCGTTCAGGGCCTTCATGCTGTCGTAATTGAAGGTGACCTTGGATTCCTTGGATTTTGCGCACCAGATCAAAGTTTCATGGGCGTTGGCGAAGCGCGTGCCCTTGAAATTGGGCATGGGGTTCGATTTGCGCCACACCACGTCGTTCAGCATCCAGAAGCCCAGATCCTGCAGAATGGCGCCGACGCGAAAGATATTGTGATAGCTGCCGATGACCCACAGCGCGCCGTCGGGTTTCAAGACCCGGTGCGCGGCCTTCAGCCAGTTGCGGGTGAAGCGGTCGTAATCGGCGAAGCTGGCGAACTTGTCCCAGTCGTCATCGACGGCATCGACCTTGCTGTTGTCGGGGCGGTGAAGGTCGCCCTGCAACTGAAGATTATAGGGCGGATCGGCGAACACCAGATCGACGGAGCCTGGCGGCAATCCGTTCATCAGCTCGACGCAGTCCCCTTCAAGGACTTGATTCAATGGAAGCTTCTGCATGCGGGGACTGTGATTCAAGCCAGAGTCGCCGTCAAGTCTTTGTTTTTAAGCCCATATCTAGAGTCGTCGCTGGGGCTTGCCTACCAGCGCTGCCACGGGGGCGAAACTGCGCCGATGTTCCGGCGTCACCCCCAGACGCCGCAAAGCCTCATGATGCGCTGCGGTTCCGTAGCCGGCATTGCTTTCCCAGCCATAGCCTGGATGGAGCTGCGCCAACTCGCCCATGATGCGGTCGCGTGTCACCTTGGCGCAGATCGAGGCTGCTGCGATCGACAAGGAAATGCCGTCGCCCTTGACCACGGTCTGGACAAGACAGGGCAGGGGCGGGACGCGGTTGCCATCGACCAGGGCCAGGGACGGCTTTTCGCCCAACGCTTCGAGGGCGCGCATCATGGCAAGATACGTCGCCTTCAGGATATTCAAGGAATCGATTTCGGCGGCGCTGGCCAGACCGATGCCGACCTTGGCCCAGCCGCCCGTCATCAGGGGCTCGAACAAGGCTTCGCGCTTGGCATGCGACAGTTTTTTGGAATCGTCCAGTCTGGCGGCGATGTCCGGGGGAATCAGATTGCGGTCCAGAATGACGGCGCCGGCGACGACGGGTCCGGCCCAGGGTCCGCGTCCCGCCTCGTCGATGCCGGCGACGATGCCCCCCGCCGCCAACTCCAGGGAGAAATCGGGCACTATTGCGCTGCGGGCGGGGGATGCGCCGCCGCCTGGGCGTTGCGAAGGGCGATGAACTGCTGCAGGCCGCCGGCTTCCAAAAGCGAGACCGCGCAACCCAACAGCTTGTCCTTGGGATCTTGCGCGGGCGGGCAGATGTTTTCCGAGAACTGGGCGATGGCGCGCGGTCCCTTGGCTTCCAGCGCCGGCAGGGCCTGGGCAAGATCGGCCTCGCGCTTCACCTCGGCCGGATCGCCGGCGATGATGAGATCGGGTTCGATGCCGCGGGCCTGGATCGAGCGGCCAGCGGGCGTGTAGTAAAGCGCCGTCGTCAGTTTCAGCGCCGCGCCATGGTCAAGCGGCAGAATGGTCTGCACGCTGCCCTTGCCGAAGGATGTCGTGCCCAGCAGCACGGCGCGCTTATGGTCCTGCAGCGCCCCGGCCACGATCTCGCTGGCCGAGGCCGATCCGGGATTGATGAGCACGGCCAGGGGGCGCCCGCCTGTCACGTCGCCGGCGCGGGCCTTGTAATGCTCCTCGCCGCTTTTGCGTCCGCGCACCGACACCACTTCGCCGTCGTTCAGGAAATCGTCGGAAATCTTGACCGCCTGATCCAAAAGGCCGCCCGCATTGTTGCGCAGATCAAGGATATAGCCCTTGATTTGGGATCCGCCCTGTTTTTGGATTTCCGCCACCGCCAGCCGCAGTTCCTCGTCGGCATGTTCGTTGAAGGTGGTCAGGCGCAGATAGCCGACATTCGATTCCAGATGCCAGCGCACCGGTTTGACGACGATGATGGCCCTGGTGATCGCCACCTGGAAAGAGGAACCGGCATCGCGCCTAAGGGTGATGCGAACCACGGTATCGGGCTTGCCGCGCAGCTTGCGCACGATCTGGCTCAGGCTTTGGCCCTTGATCGGCTCGCCTTCGATATGGGTGATGATGTCGCCGGTCTTCAGTCCGGCCCTGGCCGCCGGGGTGCCGTCGATGGGCGACACCACCTTCACCTCTTCGTTTTCCATGGCGATTTCGATGCCAAGGCCGCCGAATTCGCCGCGCGTGCTGGAGGACAGATCCTTGTACTGTTCGGGGGTCAGGAAATTGGAATGCGGATCCAGGCTGGACAGCATGGTGCCCAGCGCCTTTTCCACCAATTCGTTGGGGGGTACCGAGGCGGGCTTGGGCTTCATCTCTTCCACGCCCTTGATGGCGGCGTCGATCAAAAGCTTGCTGTCGGAAGGCGCTACGTAAAGATCGCTCACGCGCTTGAGCGCGGTCCGGAAAATATCCATCTGGCCGCGCCGCTGGGCGGGTGCGGCTTGCGGATCGACATAGCGGTCATAGACCACCGAAAAGCGGGCCAGTTCGCGCGTCTGGGTGTCGGGCGCGCCGCAGCCGGCCGGGGTCAGCAGAACCAGGAGAAGGATGGGCAGGGGCAGGGGCAGGGGGCGGCGCAACATGCTTCCTATATGGGACGAAGGGACTATAAGAGCAAGGCGACGGTCGGAAAGCCTTGCCGGTTCAGTGCCAGTTTCGAGCAAAGTCGTCAATTTCTGGTTAAATAACCAGCGGTATTTTGCGTTCAGTTTGCTTTCAGCTTGATTGTGAAAAGGTAGCCACATGACGAACAAGCCCATCCATGTCTGGGATATCGAGATCCGCGTTTTCCACTGGCTGTTGCTGGCCTCGGTGGCAGGCGCCTGGCTGATTATCCAGGTCGGCCCCCCGGCCTGGCTGGGGCTGCACGAGGCTTTGGGCTTCGCCGTCGGCGCGCTGCTGGTCTTTCGCTTCTTCTGGGGCCTGTTCGGCTCCGAGCATATGCGTTTCGGAGGCTTTGTCCGGGGGCCCGGCCCGATGCTGGCCCATCTGAAATCCTTGTTTTCCGGCAAGCCCTTGCGCTTCGTCGGCCATAATCCGGTCGGGGGCGCCATGATCGTGGCCCTGCTTTTGGTGCTGCTGGGTGTCTGCCTAAGCGGCATCGCCACCATGGGCGGCTTCGACAAGGCTGGCCCCTTGGCTCCGTTCCTGACCTTCGCCCAGGGCCGCCAAGCCAAGGAAATTCATGAGACGCTCACCAATCTGCTGCTGGTTCTGGCCGGGTTGCATGTGGCTGGCGTGCTGTTGGAAAGCGTCCTGCTCAAAGAGAGCCTGATCGGTTCGATGATCCATGGCAAGAAAGAGCCGCATGCCGAGGCCTTGGGAGCCGCAGGCGCGCCCAAAACGCCCCGCTCCGCCGTCGCCGTCATCCTGTCGTCGCTGATCGTGGCCGGGCTGGGCTTGACCATGCTCAATCTGTCGCTGCAACCGGCCCTGGGGGTACCCGCCCTCGGCATTCCGCCGCTTTACGTTAAGGAATGCGGCTCCTGCCACACCGCCCATCATCCCAGTCTGCTGCCGTCCTCGTCTTGGAAGCTGATCATGGCCGATCTGGGCGATCATTTCGGCGACGATGCCTCCCTGCCCCAAGACAAGGCGCGCGAGATCGGCGACTGGCTGGTCAAGGGCGCCGATCTGGGCTGGGACAGCAAAGCCGGCCAGCGCATCCCCGCCAGCCTGAAGACAGAAGAGCCGCTGCGCATCACCAAGTCGGCCTTCTGGGAGCGCCGCCACCGCAAGATCCCAGAAAATGTGTTCAAAACCAAGCTGGTCGGCGGCAAAGCCAATTGCCAGGCCTGTCACGTCGATGCCGTGCGCGGCGGATTCAAGCGCGGCGGCATCGCCATTCCCGAGGAGATAAACTAGCCATGATGAAACGTCTGATCCTTGCTTCGCTGAGCGCCCTGCTGATGACCGGTCCGGCCTTCGCCAGTGGCGAACGCCAGGCCATTCTTGACCAATTCTCGACCCAGGCCAAGCAACAGGATCCGGCGTTCAAAGGCTTCTCGGCCGAGAAGGGCCAGACCATGTTCATGGGCAAGCATGCGGGCGGCAAGCCGGAAACGTCGTCCTGCACCACCTGCCACACCCAAGATCCCAAGGGCAGCGGCCAGACCAAGGCCGGCAAGGAAATCAAGCCGATGGCGATTTCCAGAAATCCGGCCCGCTATACCGATCCCGCCGAGGTCGAGAAATGGTTCGGGCGCAATTGCAATCAGGTGCTGGGCCGCGACTGCACGGCCAGCGAAAAGGGCGACTTCATCACCTTCATGATCGGTCAATAGGAGGTTGCCATGAGAAAGCTAGCCATTATTCTCGCCGTTCTGCTGCCCTTGCCGGCCCTGGCCGATGGCGGGCGGCGCGTGCAGGTGATTTCCGATCCCCTGACGGCCAAGGAATGCAGCGCCTGCCACATGGCCTTCCAGCCGGAATTCCTGCCCGCGCGGTCTTGGAAGAAGCTGATGGAGCCCAAGGAACTGTCGAACCATTTCGGCGACGACGCCACGCTGCCCGAAGCCGCCCGCGCCCGCATCGAGGCCTATCTGATGCAGAATGCCGCCGGCGTTGCGCCGGGCAAGGAATCGGGCCGCGTCGCCGCCAGCATCGGCGCCGGCGAGACGCCCCTGCGCATCACCGAAACCGGGCGCTGGCAGCAAAAGCACCGCCCCGGCGAAGTGAATCCCGCTGCCTTCAAAAGCCCCAAGGTGAAAAGCAAGGCCAATTGCGTGGCCTGCCACAAGGGCGCCGCCCAGGGCTTCTACGAGGATGAGGAAGACGAGCGCAAAGGCGGCTTCTGGCGCCGCTAGCTCTCTCGTCATGCGCGGACGTGATCCGCGCATCCACGCCTTGGAGCCTTCAATAAAAATGCCTTTCGACCCAGCAAGTGGAGTCCAGCATCATCCAGTTGGACCTTGTCCCAGCAATGGGAAAGAATAAACCGCAGAGTGCGCAGAGAAGCCTCAGAAAAAGCGATCCCTGCGTCTTCCTCAGCGTCCTCTGCGGTTAATCACGTGGATGGCCGGGTCAAGCCCACGGCTGTCCGGTTTAAATTCAGACCTTTCCCTTTTTCCTCATCCTGATGGTGTGGACGGCCCCTGCTCAACGGCATCAAAGTGCCATAACGTGGTCGTATCGCAACGCCACAACAGAGGGGGCCGTCCGTCATGCAGATTAGCACCATTGGCTTAGACATTGCCAAG
>JACRJC010000002.1 GCA_016215555.1 Rhodospirillales bacterium
GCGCGTGCGGGGAATGGAAAAGGTTTTCCATTTCAAGCGTGGCAATGCCCGGTTCAGCCCCGCGCGTGCGGGGAATGGTCCTGGTGATGGCGGCACGATTTCAGATAGCGCGGTTCAGCCCCGCGCGTGCGGGGAATGGAAAGCCCTGTTCGGCCCATAAGTCGTAGGGGACGGTTCAGCCCCGCGCGTGCGGGGAATGGGTCGTCTTGGGGAATCTTTGTCATCATCCCTCCGGTTCAGCCCCGCGCGTGCGGGGAATGGGCGTCTTCTCGTTGCTCGGATGCTCCTCCTCCCGGTTCAGCCCCGCGCGTGCGGGGAATGGGCTGCGCGAAATGGCGGCTACCGGCAAGGCTTGGGTTCAGCCCCGCGCGTGCGGGGAATGGGCGCTGTGGGGCAAGAAGGTGCGTTTGATCACCGGTTCAGCCCCGCGCGTGCGGGGAATGGATCTGCGGGCCATCGGATTCATTCTGACCGGCCGGTTCAGCCCCGCGCGTGCGGGGAATGGCTGAAGACGCCTATACGGCCAAGGTCAAAGAGCGGTTCAGCCCCGCGCGTGCGGGGAATGGCGTGGTGTCCGCCGGCACGGCAACGATACTGACGGTTCAGCCCCGCGCGTGCGGGGAATGGCTATGTGCAAGGAAAGACTTTGCCGCTTCGGCCGGTTCAGCCCCGCGCGTGCGGGGAATGGGATATTGGCGAAATTGCAGTCGCCTTCGATCCCGGTTCAGCCCCGCGCGTGCGGGGAATGGCGTTTGAACATCCAGACGCTTTTTCAACGTGACGGTTCAGCCCCGCGCGTGCGGGGAATGGATGCGATTGCGGGGCAGAAGGCTGCATCAGATCGGTTCAGCCCCGCGCGTGCGGGGAATGGGAGTTCGCTTGAAACCCAGGCATCAATGTCACCGGTTCAGCCCCGCGCGTGCGGGGAATGGTCTTCCCAGACAGCATTGTATTTCAACAATATTTACAATGTCAAACAGCGCACCGAAAAAACCGGGGAATTTTCGGTCTATTCCCTCAATCACGGCCGAGGCAGATTCCGACCTGTCGTTGAGGGTGGTTCGTCGTCCGGCTCTTCATTCTCGGCCCCCTCGGGCGGAAAGAAAGAAACCAGGGTCAGTCCATCGAATTCGACCGGGATGCGCCGGTTTCGGCCTGCCGTCTGCACGTCGAAGCCCGATTCGTTGGGTGCGGCCCAGGCCATCACGGCATTGCCTTCGCCCAGGCCGCCCAGCACTTGCTCCCACAGCATTTCGCGCACGCGCCGTCCATAAACCCCGACGTAAACGCCGGCACGCACTTCCAATAGCCAAACGGCCAGACGTCCGCGCAAGGCGGGCAGGACGTTTTCAACCACGATGACCAACATCGCCGATGCTTTGTTTGTCTTCGAAGGCGACGGGTTGAGCCTCGGGCGGCGGTTCGGGCATTTCCAATCCTCCGGCGGCCAACACTTCGTCGATGCTGGGGATCAGCTTTTCCAACAAATTCGTTTTGCGGAAAACGTCGCGGCAGGCGCGGCGTACCTCGCCCTCAGGTTCCTTGGGATCGTTGGCGGCAATCTTGAAAGCCACCGGCACCACGGTTTCGAATTTCCAGATGTCGGCGATGTCGTAGACAAAGGCCTGCGGCTTGCCGCTGTGCAGAAAGCCGATGGCCGGAGCGTAACCCGCCGCCAGGATGGCGGTTTCGCAAATGCCGTAAAGCGCAGCCGTGGCGGCGCTTAGACAGCGATTGGCGATATCGGCGCCTTCCCAATCCTCGTGGTCGTAATTGCGACCCTTCCAGGCAACGCCGTGCAGGCGCGCCAAATTGTGATAAATCGTGCGCACCCTAGAACCTTCGATGCCGCGCAATTGGTCGATGCTGCGCCGCAGGGGGGCATCCTCGCCAAAGCGCATGGCGTACATCTTGCGCACCACGTTAAGCCTGGCCGTTTCGTCCAGCGCCAAACGCGCCTGATACAGCAAGCGATCGGATCTTGCGCCGCCCGGTTGGCCTGCGGCATATAGGCGAACGCCCGCTTCGCCAACCCACAGCAACAGGCAACCGGCCCTGGCCGCCAGCACCACGGCGGCATGGCTGACCCGCGTTCCCGGTTCCAGAATTAAACAACCGATGCCGCCCACGGGCAAATGGGTGCGCACGCCATTTTTGTCGACTACGACAAAGGCGCCGTCGATGACATCCAGCCGTCCGCGCTCGACATAAGCCAGCGGCAGCCGCTCCTTGAGCGGAATGGGTTTCGGCGGGGGCAAACCCGGAAGCGCCATGGCACTGGGCTTAGGCGGGCTTCACGAGAAGCAGGCCGCACCCCCAGGCGCGCGCCTTGCCCGCGCCCGACAGCAGCGCCGCTTTCAAGGCCTCAGGCTCTTCCACCTTCAGAAGGCCGGAAACATCCAGCGAAGCGAAGCTGACCTTGCTTTCAACCCCATTCTTTTCGTAATCGAAGCGGTGAAGCTGATAGGCGTCGGCGCGCAGGGCCTTGAAGGAAACGCCCAGCCGTTCGGCCCTGGGTTCCAGCCAGCGCTTGGCGGCCATCTCCCAGATTTCGTCGTTGGAAAAGGCGCGCTGGCCCGATGGCCCCAATTCGCGCTTGATCTTGGCCACCACGTCGTAGCGCTTGCCCTTGCTTTCCAAGATGGGATTCAAACGCAGCTTGAAGGCAAGCGACTGGCCCTTGGCGATATGCGGATCGAAGGGCTTGCTTTCGATCCGCCACAGATCAGCCTCGTCCTTGGGCGGAACCGACGAGATGGTCATGAAATCGCCATCGACCTGATTTCCGTCGCCGCTTCTGAACAAAAACGGGCGCGACGCATCGGCGCCGTCGCGAAACAACGTCCAGAGCAGTCGGTGCGAGCGGCCAGCATCCAGCCCGCCTTGCAAAAGGGCGGAGAGTTTGCCAAGGCTTGACGGATCGCGCTTGAGAAAAAGGCGGCTGATATGCATGTCAGGTCCCCCGGACGTTCAAGGACATCTCTTTCTCTTGGCGTTCGGCGAACAGCCAGCGCGAGCGGTCGCGCACGGAATCGCGCCGTTGCACTTGCTGCATGGGCGCTTCTGGCACCACATCGTCCTCCCAGGCCAACAGGGCAGTGGCATCGCGGCCAAGCTCGAATTCTGGCGGGGCATAAAGTTTCAGCGCTTCCAGAAGATCGCTTGCCTCGATGACCTCGGGCGAAAGGGGTAGAGCCAAGGGACAGGATTTGCGGCCAAGATAAAGGGCGTATTTCGGCTGTGTCAAAGCGCTGCAGACTTGCGCCAAGGTGTTAGGCGCGCCCATCCGTTCCCACAGGGCGACGGTAAAAAGCGCGTCGGCCAGATAGTCGCGTTGCGACAAGATGGTCTCGGGATCGTTGATCGAAAGCAGGCGCTTGCGGGTCAACGGCCTGGGATCGTTCTTCAGCAGTTTCTTGACGTCGGCCATGCGCGCCGTTTGGGCGGTGTGGTAATCGCGCAAGTGCCGCCCATGCGCATCGACGCGCACGGCAAAGCCATATCCTTCGGCCAATTTCTTCTGGCCTTCCCTGTCAGAACGTTTGATGCCCAAGGCAGCCGCCACGATGCCCAGGGCTGCCGACTTGCTGGGCCTGGCGAAGCCCGCCCGTCGCTCGCCGACCGCGATGTCGCCCCACGAGGCCAGCGGCCCGTAAAGGCGAAAGATCAGAAAATCTGTCATGGTTGTTGACCCAGGAAGGATTGCAATCCCTCCAGCGTTCCTTCATCGGCGGCTACGTTCATTTTATAGCGGGCGTCCGAGCAGGAACCGTAGGCCTTGTCCATCTGGCCCAGCGTTTTTTCCAGCGACGTGATGGAATCGGTCAGCATGTCGGCGCCGGAAACTGGCTTCAGGAAAGCCGTGGACAGGCTGCGCGGCTGTTGCGATCCCCTTTCCGCCAGCGCATACATGGCGTAGGCGCGGCTGGCGAAGCTGGCCTGCTTGCCCTTGGGGCCAACCTTCAGCGCGGCGTCGGCCAGGGCTTTGATCGCCGTGCGGGCCAGGGCCTCGTCGCCGCCCAGATTTTCCTTGAGCAAATCGAAATCGACGCACAGATACATGTAGAACAGGCCGGCCACGAATTCCTGCTCGCCGACATGGCCCGCACCCGCATCTTCGCCCTTGGTCTTCAGATCATCGACGGCGGTGAAGTAATCGTCCTCAATCGCGACCCGATGCGTGGTGATGGCGTGCGCCACTTGCACGGCGGCCTCGACCGAATGATCGGGCTTGTCGGCCAGCATGCGCCCGAACATGGCGATATCGGCGGCTCCTTCGGCTCCGCCCAGCAGGGTTACAGTGGCGATGTCGATCTCTTCACCCTTGGCCAAACGGTCGGCGATGCTTTCCACCGCCGCCATCTCGTCAGGCGACAGATGCACCAACTGGCCAGTATAGATGGGTTTGTCCTTGTCGATGGTGGCGAAGGCGGCGGCTACCTTGGCGGCGGCCTCCAGGGCCTTTTTTTCGTCCTTGCCTGCCGCCTTCATCTTTTCTTGCACCACTTCGGCGAAGCGCTTGGTGCGGGTGCCGACATGGCCCTTCAAAGCGGTTTCAAAGGGTTCGCTGGTGCGCCAAGCCCGCTTCAAGGATTGCGACGAGACGCGGGCGCGCAAAGCGCCGCCCATCATGGCCGATTTGGGCTGGCCGGAATCGTCGCGGTTCAAATTGGCGGGCGGATACGAGGTCAGCAGGTGAAGCTGGTAGAACGTGGTCATGGTGAAATCCTTCTGTGAATGTCTTGATGGGGTCAGGCGGCGTTCGAAGCCTGATCGGCTTCGGGAGGCGGCGCGTTGAAATAGTTGAAGGCCCAGTCGCGGCGCGTGCGTTCGTTCCACCACCAGACGGCGTTGGCGATATCGGCGACGTTGACGGTTCCCTTCAGCATCTTGACGGCGCGGATCAAACGCCGGTCGAGATCCTCGTCGTCCCTGGCCTGCAACAGGCGGCGAAAGCGGGCCTCGCTCATCACGGCGCTTTCGTCGCCGGATTGCGGGCCAATGGCGCGGGCGACCTTGAGATATGCGTTGTCGCGGACATGGGCCAGCAGACGGGCGATGCGGGCCGCCTTCATCATCGCTTCCGGCGTGTCGGCCTGCAGGCGGCGCGATAGCTTGGCCGCTTCGTCGATGAAGGCCAGTTCGACTGGATCGTCGGCGCGGCGCAAACGGGCCAATGCGCCCCGATTGACAGGGCCGTTTTCCGGGTTGAGCGTGCGCCACCAGCCATAGGCCTGGGCGCCAATATCTGGCGTCGCGGTGTTCATGCGGCCTCCTTCTTCTTGGGATTCTTCGGTTTCGGTTTGCGTTCGGGGGCTTCAAGTCCCAGCGCCTTTTCCAGACCGCCGTCATGGAGCTTGAAGAGCAGAAGGCTGCGCGCCTTGACCACGCGCTTCATGGCGCCATCCTCGATGCCCAGCGTTGGTACCGCGGCGTCGAATTGCCTGATGGCGGCGCTGACAAGGGATTTCATCCAATCTTTGCGGATTGTTTCATCTTGATCTTGCGGATCGTTGGCCAGACGCGACAGGTGGCCAAGGAACCCTTGTTCTGTGCCCCGCCAGAACTGCTCGCCCAGGCTGGAAAAATCGCCGGGCGCGTCGGCGGGGCGCGAAAACTGGGCCTGTTTGATGGCATAGCGCACCAGTCCCGAAATCAGTTCCGCCGCCGCCACCAGTTGCTTTGTGCGTGTTTCAAAAAGCTCGCGGTCGGTTCCCGCCTTCAGCATCGGCACCGGCATGGATGACTGATACCAGCAGCGGGCCTTCATACTGTCCATGTCGTAACCGAAGGCCAGCAGGCGCACGCGTTCCGGAAAAGCATCGCTCGCCCGCTCGATGGCGGTGGCGATGGACCTTGCGGGCAAGCGTTTGTCCTTGTCGTTGCCGCCCGCCACCACCAGCCCCAGCCAATGGCGATAAGTGACGCCGCCGGGATTGCCCTTGACCGACGAAGGTGGGGCACCCGCCTTGGCGACATAGGGCGACAGCGGATGTACCCAGCCATCGTATTTGATGCCGTACTGTTTTGTTTGCCAGCCAGTGGCGAGACGTGCATCGGCTGGGCCGCCAAGGTCGCAATCGCGGCCCTGGGCGGGTTCGAAAATCAGACGCACCCGGCGCGGCATGCCGAAAAAGGCCTGCAACGGATGGCCATGTTCGGGCGTGGTGACGGGGTGGGTTTTTGAACCACGCGTGGCGGCCAGCCAGGGAAAGACTTGTTCCGGTTTGGCCCGCCAATCAGGCCAATCGGCAACCGGCACATTTGTCCAAAGCAGGTGCCAAAGCGCGGTTGGGCCGTTCCTGGGGTCCATGATGGCCAGGGTGGTCAATGGGCCGCCGCCCCGCATCGAAGTGAAAAAGCCAGCTCCACCCTCAGGAGAATAGGCTTGCACAGTGTAAAGTGCCATTGCTGCCAAATTTCGCGAAAGAGCCATCTCCCGGGCTTCTTTGATAAAAAGGGTTTTACCGTCTTTGATGGTCTTTTCACCCGGCTGGTCGATCAGCAAGGAAGCCAGCGAGCGTTGCGTGGGGCTGTCCATCCCTCCCAATTCCTGCAGAAAGCGCGGGGCGTCGCCATCCAGGTTGAAGGCGAAGGCCAGGGGTTCGAACGCAGATTTCAGGGTTTCGGGGGCGGGCGGGTTTTCCCAAAGGGCGGTCCAGCCGTCTTCATCCTTGGGCGCCATGGCGGTGGTCAGTAGGCCGATCAGCAGTTCCAGGCAGGCGCCGTTGAAATCGGGGCGCGGCCAGTCGAGGGCGACGATGGGGTCGGGGCCGCTCCGCCCGTCTGTGATCTGCCAAGGGGCGATCCACTGCATGGCTCCGCCCAAGCGGCGAACGGGAATCCAGGCCTCGTGAATGAGGTTGAATGGTTCTGTGGTCATGCAGCCCCCTTTGATCTCAGGGTAGATACTGTGCTGGAATATACAGCTTATGCAATAGACACTGAGCATTAACCGCCTTAATCGCGGTATTAACTTATTATGTCTCGTATACCAGTTGGGTGGATGCGCATGAAAATCTCCGGGTCAGGCTTGATGACCCGGAGATTAGTTAGCGAAGGGGGTGGTGTCAAGATATATTTTGTATAACAAATTTCCTTACACTCTTAGAAAAACCCCCTCCAGCATATCGCCCCGCTGCTGCGGGGAAAGCCCAATATCTTGTAGGCAAACTTCCTAACACTCGGTTCAGCCCCTTCGAAAAGAGGAACGGGGTGAGTTTAATCACTTTTCTGCCCGATCTCCAGCCCCGTTTCGGGGTGGTAGCGCAACTGAACCTGCTGGTTCCGGCCATTCAGGGCTTGGCCGGTCCAGGCGTCGGTTCCGGGAGAAAGCGGGATTAGCAGGGCCGCGTCTTGCGGGCCGGGCCAGTGGCGCTTGGCCTGCTCGATGGCGTTTATTAAGGCCGGGTCTTGCTGCGGGGCCTCGGCGGCAACGTATCGGCGCATCATCGTCACTTCGCTCAAGCGCCAAGCCTTGGCGTCGTCGCCAGCGCACCAGGGCGACAAGCGGCCATCCTGCCAGCGGGCGAGGCGAAGCAGCGATTGCGGCTCGCCAAGGCGGGTGGGGATGCGGATCTCGTCATCCCAGATGGCGTTCGGCTGGTCATAGGCTTTGTCGGGGCGCAGCAGGTGGGCGTTGGCGGTGGCCCGGTCGCCCCAGCCTTTGCCCTCGGCTTCCAGATGCTTTTTTTGTAGGGCTTGAGGGGCGTTGCCATCGTCGCCATCATAGACCGTTTCGATCAGGTCGCGGGCCTGCTCGGGCAGGATCAGGGCACCGCGCTCCATCAATTCACGCGCCGTGCGCCACAAGACAAGCGGGTCTTGATAGACATGCGCCGCCTTAGGCAGCAGGCGGGCATACCAGGCAGCGTCGATCTCGCCAGTTGGGTCGGGCGAGAGGAGGAGCAGGCGGGGCTGTCCTTCTCGTTCTGCTCTGGCGTGGCGCCACAATCGTCCGGCGCGCTGGATCAGGCTGTCGATGGGGGCGAGGTCGCTGACCATCAGGTCAAAATCGATATCGAGGCTTTGTTCGGCCACCTGGGTGGCGACCAGCACTTGTCCCTGGCGCAGAGCGGGCGTTGAATCTTTGCCGAACAGCCTTTCCACTTGGCTTTCGCGCTCCAGCCGGTCGCCCATGGCGAAGCGGGCATGGAACAGGTGAACGGGAAGATGCTGGCGCAGTTGTTCCGCCGCCCGCACCGCGTCGGCCACCGTGTTGCGAATCCAGGCCACGGCTTGACCGGACTGGGCGGCGGCGACGATTTGCTTGATCGCGCCCTGTTCGTCGTTCAGTCGCTCTATTGTCACGGATCGGCCAAGGCCATGGCGCGGACCAACGGCAATTCTGTCAGCTTGACTGGCGTTGATCAGGGTGATCTGCGGATAGGCATCATTACATGCCGCGACGTTTTCGGCCATAAAGCCTGCGCCTTCGGCGAATTCCTTGGCGTAGCGGCGTTTCTGTTCGGCTGGCAAGGTTGCCGACAGCAAGATGGCGCTGCCGCCAAGGCCAGCGTGAAAACGCAACAGGCCCGCCACCAAGCCGCCCAGGTAAGGGTCATGGGCATGGATTTCATCAAGCACCAGAATTTTGCGCGCCAAGCCCGCCAAGCGCAGCGACTGATGGAAGCTGGGCAGAACCGCCATCACCGCCTGATCGACCGTGCCGATGCCGCAATCGGCCAGCGCCGATTTGCGCCGGTCATCGGATATCCAAGCGCTTGCGGCGATTTGCGCCGTTCCCGCTTCATCGCCTTGCGAAGCCGTTGCCGTCACTTGCGGGCCGTTCAATACCAAGTCGCGCTTCGAATGGGCCAGAACGATGGTGGGATCGACTTCGGGCGCGAACAGATGTCGGTATTGTTTCTCGCAGCGCCGGTACATGGCGTTGGCGGTCGCCATGGTGGGAAGGGCGATGAACAAGCCATCGCCCTGACCCTTCGCCATCATGCGTCCTGCCAGGAGAAGCGCAGCTTCAGTTTTGCCAGCCCCCGTCTGGTCTTCGATGATGATCAGCGCGGGGCCGTCTCCGGTTTCTAGTTCCTGCACGGCGTCTTGAAGCGGCGACGGCTGGGCAGAGGTCGGCAGCAGATCGGTGATCACCAGGCTGGGCGAGGGGCGGGCGGCCAGGACGTGTGCCTCTTGGATGGCTTTCTGCGCGTTTGGAATTGCATATTGTCGCCAATAGTCGGCAAGGCTGAGGCTGGGTGAATGGTAGTCAAACCAGACCTTGTTCGAGCCAAGCCAATCGCACAGAACCGACAGCCCGGCCACCAGCCAGCTGGCTTGGGCTTGCGGCAAGGCGGGAATTTCACTTGCCGCCTCTCCGATCCCATTCGCCAGAGTCAGGATGTCGGCGACGTAAGACTTGGCGTCGGTTGCGAAGGGTTCGCGTAAGCGGTCGGACAGCACTGCGTCTTCGGCTCCCCATGGGCGGCCATGGTGAAAAAGGGCCGCCTTGATCCAAGGTGCGATGGTACGCAAGACCAGCTTGGGCGACTGTTGCGCGGACGCTACGGCACTGGCCAGCATATCTAGGTCTTTTTGTAGGACCTTGTCCCAGAACAGCAGGCCGTCGCGATCATGGCGAGAGGGAGAGCCTCTGAACGGCTTGGGGCCAAAAGCGGACTCATGAAGCTCGGGCACCTTGTTCTGAAAGTAGGGAAAGAATTTGCCAAGATCGTGCAGGGCTAGGCACAAGAACAGCCAGCGCTTCACTGACGGTTCGGCCAGTCCGGAAAGTGCCACCAGCCGTTTGGCAAGGCGCTGGTCCTGGGAAAGAAGAGCAACGCCAACCGCCGCCACATCCAGCATGTGATAGGCCGCCGGGTGCCATCCGCTGGCTGCGTCGCCGTCCGGCTGGGCCTTGCCCCAGTAGCGTAGATAGCCTGATGGCGCTTTGTTCATATGATGCCGGGCCGTTAGAGTGCTAATGGATTGAAAAAGCATTGATTATAATACGAGGCGGTTTTTTGCTGCTCGCAAACTGATCCAAGCATTATAGCTGCTGAAAATCTTTAGAAATTTTACTCCCATTTTTCGCAAGCAATGCTAACATTGTCATCTGAAGGCACAATTTATGGAAAACTGAAAGATAACTAGTGGATCGAATCTAACACTTGATGCCCACGTTTGACGGCGGCGATGATTCTATCTGGGTCGGCTTTCCAGTTGAATGGCTTGGGATTGAAATTTGTATCTTGGAGGAAGCGGTTGATAGCGGCCTGGAGATCGACGATGGA
>JACRJC010000059.1 GCA_016215555.1 Rhodospirillales bacterium
GCCTCGCCCTTCGAGACAGCCGCTTCGCGGCTTCCTCAGGGTGAGGCGCTTTTTCAAGTCCTGAAGGCCCGTTTCTTCTATGTGAGGCGCAATACCTGCGGTTTTCGATACCATCGCCAAATTTAAACCGGACAGCCGTGGGTCAAGCCCAGCCATGACGGTTTATCATAATTCATTCTAAGCCAGAGTCTTATGCGTGCCGTCGCAGAAGGGAGGACTGGCTGAGCGCTTGCAGCCGCACAGATAGGCGGTGCCGCTTTTCTCGGCCTTGAAGACCTTGGGCGCGATCCCCGTTCCCTTGTGCGAGCCGTCGCAATAAGGCTGGGTCTGGCTGCGCCCGCAGGCGCACCAGACATAAACCGTTCCGGCTTCCAATTCGACGGCATAGGGGGTTCTGGCGGCGGCAACGGGCTCCATGACGCCCTCCTGGCAGGGAAACCTATCCCTTCAATTCGGGCCGCTCCCTGAACAAATCAAGAGCCTCGGGATTGGCCAGGGCCTCGATATTCTTGACCGAGCGCCCATGCACGACGTCGCGCACCGCCAATTCCACGATCTTGCCCGATTTGGTGCGCGGAATGTCGGCCACCTGCACGATGCGGGCCGGCACATGGCGGGGCGTGCAATTGTCGCGGATGCGTTTCTTGATGGCGTTCTGAAGATCGTCGGTAAGCGCAAGCCCGTCGCGCAGGCGAACGAACAGCACGACGCGCACGTCATGTTCCCAGTCCTGGCCGATGACCAGGCTTTCCACCACCTCGTGCAACTGTTCGACCTGGCGGTAGATTTCCGCCGTGCCGATGCGCACCCCGCCGGGATTGAGCGTGGCGTCGGAGCGCCCGAACACCACCACGCCGCCGGTGGGGGTGATTTCTACCCAGTCGCCATGGCACCAGACATTGGGATATTTAGCGAAATAGGCATTGTGGTATTTGCTGCCGTCGGGATCGTTCCAGAATCCGACCGGCATCGAGGGAAAGGCTCTGGTGCAGACCAGTTCGCCCTTTTCGCCGTAAACCGGCTTGGCTTCGTCGTCGAACACCTCGACCCGCATGCCCAGGCCCAAACATTGGATTTCGCCGCGATGGACGGGCAGGGCCGGATTGCCCAGCATGAAACAAGAAACGATGTCGGTGCCGCCAGAAATCGAGGACAGGCAGGCATCTTCCTTGATCGATTTATAGACGAATTCGAAACCTTCGGGCGATAGCGGCGAGCCGGTCGAGGTCAGCAGGCGCACGCTGGAAAGATCGTGCGTCTTGGCGGGCTCAAGACCTGCCTTGGCCACCGCGTCCAGCCATTTGGCCGAGGTGCCGAACAGCGTGAATTTCTCGGCGCTGGCGTAATCGAAAACGATATTGCCCGACGGATAAAAGGGCGAGCCGTCATACAGCATCAGCGAGGCCCCGCTGGCCAGCACCGTCATCAGCCAGTTCCACATCATCCAGCCCAGGGTGGTGAAGTAGAAGACGCGGTCATCTGGCTTGATGTCGCAATGAAGCAGATGTTCCTTCATATGCTGCAAGAGCGTGCCGCCGGCGCCGTGGCAGATGCATTTCGGCGCCCCGGTGGTGCCCGACGAGAACAGGATGTAAAGCGGCTGGTCGAAGGGAAAACGCTGAAAGACGATTTCCTGGGCAGGATGCGGGGCCAGAAAATCCTCGAACAGGACGGCGTTTTGCAGGCCCGACAGATCGGGCTGGGGATTGGTGTAGGGCACGATGACCAGCTTTTGCAGGCTTGGCAGGCCGGCGGCGATCTCCCGCAGCTTGCCCAGGCAGTCGTGGGTCTTGCCGTTGTAATGATAGCCATCGACACCGAACAGAATCTTGGGCTCGGTCTGGCCGAACCGGTCGAGCACGCCCTGAACGCCGAAATCGGGCGAGGCCGAGGACCAGATGGCGCCCAGGCCCGAGGCGGCCAGCATGGCGATGGGGGCTTCCGGCAGATTGGGCAGATAGGCCGCCACCCGGTCGCCCTCCTTGATGCCCATGGCCTTCATGGCCGCCATCATGCGAGACACCTGGTCATACAGGCCTTTGTAGGAAAGGCGGCGCTTGACCTTGTCCTCGCCCCAGAAAACCATGGCGTCGGCCTCGTCCCGCCGGCGCAACAGATTCTCGGCGAAATTGAGCCTGGCCTCGGGGAACCAGCGTGCTCCCGGCATTTTGTCCAGGTTTTCAACGACCTTGCCGCCCTTCTGGCCCTTGATGGCGGCCCAATCCCACATCAGATCCCAGAATTGCTCGGGCCGTTCCACCGACCAAAGATGCAGAGCCGAATAGTCCGGCAAGGCGTGGCCGAAGCGCTTTTCGGCCTCCTTGGCGAAGGCGGTCACGGCCGCCTTGGCGACACGCTGAGGAGAGGGGGTCCACAGGGGCTGGTTCATGGGGCGTCTCGTCGGTTGTTTGTTCCATCTACCTTAGCATCAGGTTCTTGGCAGTCCAGAGGACACGGGCTATTGTCCCAAACCTTTTCAAGGAGATTGAAACCTTGCGATATGTCAGCACCAGGGGCCGGGCCAAGGCTTTGAAGTTCGAGGATGTCCTGCTGGCGGGCCTGGCCCGCGACGGCGGCCTGTATGTGCCCGAAAGCTGGCCCGCCTTCACCAAGGCCGACATCAAGGCCATGCGGGGTCTGTCCTATCCCGAATTGGCGGCCAGGGTCATGCAGCCTTTCGTCGGGCGCAGCCTGAAGGCCGGCGAATTGGTGCAGATGTGCGCCGATACCTATGCCGGTTTCGATCACGCCGCCGTCGCCCCCTTGCGCCAGGTCGGGCGCAATCAGTGGGTGATGGAACTGTTCCACGGCCCGACCCTGGCCTTCAAGGATTTCGCGCTGCAGCTTCTGGGCCGCCTGTTCGACCATGTGCTGACCAAGCGCGGCGAGCATGTGTGCATCGTCGGCGCCACCTCGGGCGATACCGGCTCGGCGGCCATCGAGGCCTGCCGGGGCCGCAAATGCGTCGATATCGTGATCCTGCATCCCAAGGGCCGGGTGTCCGAGGTGCAGCGCCGCCAGATGACGACGGTCAAGGAAGCCAATGTCTTGAACATCGCCATCGAAGGCAGTTTCGACGATTGCCAGGATCTGGTGAAGGCGATGTTCAACGACCAGGCCTTTCGGGATTCGATGAATCTCTCGGCGGTCAATTCGATCAACTGGGCCCGCATCATGGCCCAGATCGCCTATTACTTCGCCGCCGGGGTGGCGCTGGGCGCACCCGAGCGCAGCTTTACCTTCGCCGTGCCGACGGGCAATTTCGGCAATGTCTTTGCCGGTTACGCCGCCAAGAAGATGGGCCTGCCCATCGATCATCTGGTGGTGGGCTCGAATTCCAACGATATCCTGACCCGCTTTTTGACTTCGGGGGCGATGACAATGGGCGAGGTGGTTCCCACCTTAAGCCCCAGCATGGATATTCAAGTCTCCTCCAATTTCGAGCGCCTGCTGTTCCTGGCCCTGGGCCGCGACGGAAGCGCCGTGGAAAAGCTGATGAACGATTTCAGGGCCTCGGGCGAATACCGCCTGCCCGCAAAATCCTTGAAGGCCATTCAGGCCCTGTTCGAAGGGCGGCGCTTCGACGACGCCGCCACCAAGGCCGCCATCAAGGGCATCCACAAGCTGACCGGCGAAGTGCTGGACCCGCACAGCGTCATCGGCCTGGCGGCGGGTCTTGAATGCCACGACTACAAACGCTCGACCCTGGTGGCGCTGGCCACCGCCCATCCGGCCAAATTCCCCGACGCCATCGAGGCGGCCATCGGATTGCGCCCGGCTTTGCCCGAACGTTTGAAGGATTTGCATAGCCGCAAGGAGCGTTTCGAAACCGCGCCCAACGATCTGGCGGCGGTGCAAGATATGATTCGCGCCCGCGTGGCGTCATGAGTGTCCGCATCGAAGAGGTGAGGCCGGGCCTGAAGCTGGTCACCGACACCATGGACAGAGTGGAAACCGCCACCCTGGGTGTATGGGTGGAAGCGGGCACACGTCACGAGTCGCCCGAGATCAACGGTGTGGCCCATATGCTGGAACATATGGCCTTCAAGGGCACCGAGAAGCGCTCGGCCCGGGCCATCGCCGAAGAGATCGAGAATGTCGGCGGGCATCTGAACGCCTATACCTCGCGCGAACACACCGCCTATTACGCCAAGGTGCTGAAGGAAGATGCGGGCCTGGCCCTCGACATCATTTCCGACATTCTGCAGCACTCGACCTTCGCCGAGGACGAGTTGGAGCGCGAGCGCGACGTCGTGGTGCAGGAGATCGGCCAGGCCGAAGACACGCCCGACGACATCATCTTCGACCATTTCCAGGCCGCGGCCTTTCCAGACCAGGGACTGGGCCGTCCGGTGCTGGGCACGGAAGAGATCGTCAAGGGCCTAAGCCGCGATTCGGTGCAGGGTTATATGCGCAAGCATTACGGCCCGCCGCGCCTGATGGTGGCCGCCGCCGGCAAGATCGAGCACGATGTCCTGGCCGAGATGGTGGCCCGCCAGTTCGACAGGCTGGGCCCGGCCCAGACGCCGAAATCCGATCCGGCCAGCTATCGGGGCGGCGAGGCGCGGACCGAGCGCGATTTGGAACAGGCCCATGTCGTGCTGGGACTGGCCGGCATCGATTACGCCGATCCCGACTACTATGCCGTTTCGGTGCTGGCGACTTTGCTGGGAGGCGGCATGTCGTCGCGCCTGTTCCAGGAAGTGCGCGAAAAGCGAGGCCTCGCCTATTCCGTCTTCGCCCATACCACGTCTTATGTCGATGGCGGGCTGTTCTCGGTCTATGCCGGAACCGATCCCGGACGGTTGGGCGAATTGATGCCGGTGCTGTGCGAGGAAATCGTGAAAATGTGCGAGCCGGTGGACGAATCGGAACTGATGCGGGCCCGGGCGCAGTTGAAGGCCAGCGTGCTGATGAGCCTCGAAAGCACCTCGGCCCGCTGCGAGGTGCTGGCCCGCCAGATGCAGGTCTTCGGCCGTCCGATACCGCCGTCGGAGGTGGTGGAGATGATCGAAGCGGTGGATGCCAGCAGCGTCGCCAAGGCGGCCAAGCGGCTTTTGGCGTCGCGTCCGACCCTGGCCGCCCTGGGTCCGTTGGCGAAGCTGGAAAGCTTCGATTCGGTGGCGGCGAGGTTGAGGGTTTAAGCGGCTTCGTCCCGGCGCTTTGGCGCAAAGGCGTTGCGTCGAACCGGCTTTCCTTCCGCCAGTTTCCGCTCGGCATGCCAAAGATCGAGCGCGATCTGGCCGTTCATCCAGAACTGGGCGGTATTTCCAACAACGGCGGCGATCCGCACCGCCGTATCCGGCGTAATGGCCGCGTGGCCGTTGACGATCTGCGACAGGTGCTTGCGGGAAAGGCTTGCTGCGGAGGCAAAAGCCAGCACGGAAATTCCATTGGGCTCAAGGAAAAATTCCTTCAGAAGGATGCCAGGATGTGTCGGCGCTCGGTTTCTTTTGTACACGGGGGGCTCCAAGGTTTGTCTCTCTTATTCCGGAATTAATGATAGTCCTCTAAGTCGATGTCGATGACGTGGTTTTCATCAAAACGGAATGTGACCCGCCAGTTTGCGGTAACGGACATCGCATATGTCCCAAGCCGTTCCCCCTTGAGGGGATGAAAGCCATGCAATTTTTCCAGATCACCCGGATCGCTTGCCATATCCAACAGATCGAGAATTTTTAAACATTTGGCGTGCCATCTTTTGTCTATCCGGCGTGTATCGCCCTCTTCAAACAACTCAATCAACCCTTTGCTGTTAAATGCTTTAAGCAACCAACCCTCCATAGCTTTTATAAAAACAAGAGAATAGCACAACGCTCGGGCAAAAGAGGCTGCCCGGGTTGATAAGATACTAGTATCACTTTAGCTGAATGTCAATATAAACGATACCGATGTGGTATCGACCGACTGACAAAAAAGGCCGGGAAACCCGGCCTTTTGGCATTCGCGGGCAGGAAGGGGGCTTAGGCCGCCTTGGCTTCCTTGGCCTTTTCGATCTGGCGCTTCACCTTCAGGGCGTCGGCGGTCAGGCGGGTGTTGGCCGTGCCCAGCAGATAGGCGTCCAGGCCGCCGTTATGTTCGATGGTGCGCAGGCCCTGCATCGACACCCGCAGCTTGACCATGGAACCCAGGATTTCGCTGTAGGTGGCGGTTTCCTGAAGATTGGGCAGATAGCGCCGGCGCGTCTTGTTGTTGGCGTGGCTGACATTGTTGCCGGCCAAAACGCCTTTGCCGGTGATGGCGCAACGACGAGACATGATACCTGCTCCTGAACCTTGACATCGATAGGAAGGCGGGTTTCTACGCGCTTAGGGCTTGGGCGTCAAGGGAATAAATCAAGAACGGACGCCAGGTTCCCGAACTTCGTTCAAATACGCCGCCAAGGGCTTTGCTTCGGGTTCCATCCCTGCGGGAGCCAAGCGAACCGGAGGTGAGCCTGCCGGCTTCGCCGGCGGACAATATTTGCGTGCGAAGCACGCGGCGCTTGAGCGTTAACCAAAAAGTTTATCGATATCGTCCTGGCTGAACAGCTTATCGACATCGTCTTGCTTGATGCCCTGGCCCTTGAGCTGCGGACCGTTGAGCAGCTTCTGCTCCTCGGTCAGTTCCTTCTTGACGTCGCCGGCCACCTGTTTCAATTCGTCGGCGCGCCACATGCCCAGCATGCTGGTGATGCGCTCCTCGATGAATTTCATCGATTTCACCACTTTGGTGATGCGCTGGCCGGTGATGTCTTGGAACGAGCAGGCCTCGTAGACCTTGCCGATTTCGTCCTCGGTGCCGGCGACCAGCCGGTGCGCCTCCTCGCCCGCCACCATGCCCTTCAGGCTGGACAGGTTGTTCTCCATGCTTTCCATGGCGCCCATGATGGTGTTGGTGGCTTCCTCGGTCGCCTCGACGATGGCGTCCAACTGGTCGGCCATGCCGCCGAAATGGTCTTCGTCGGCGCTGGCCGGGCCAAGCGCCGCAAGCTCCTGGCGGATTTTCTGAATATGGCCGAACAAGCGCACGAATTCGCGCTTCAAAACGTCGGCATCTGGCTCTTTGAGCATTCTTAAAAACCCCTCATCAAGGCTAGAGACTAGCCCTTGAATTGTGGAAAGAAAAGGGGAGACGGAAGAATTTTCAAGGACACCGGGCGCCTCATCTCGCGGAAAAGAGGTGAAGAAGCTCCTGGGCGGCGGCGGTGGGGCTGGCTTGGCCGGCCAGGACCTTGTCTTCCAGGGCTTTCAAATGGCCGGCGATGGCCGGATGGGCGTGAAAACGCTCCTTCAGCCCGTCCTCGATGGCCTGCCACATCCAATCCTTGGCTTGCAGAGCCCTTTTGCGGGCCAGATTGTCGGGCCCCAGGGTCTGGCGGAACTGGCCGATCATGGACCAGATCTGGTCCATGCCGCTTCCTTCCAGGGCCGAAACCTTCAAGACCGGCGGCGCCCAGCCGTCATGGGCGGGGACCAGCAGATGCAGGGCGTTGGCATAATCGCGCCTAGTCCGCTCGGCGGCGCTTGCCAGATCGCCATCGGCCTTGTTGACCAGCAGCGCCTCGGCCAGTTCGACCACGCCCTTCTTGATGCCCTGCAATTCGTCGCCGCCGCCCGGCACCAGCAGCAGCAGGAACATATCGACCATCCTGGAGACGGCGGTCTCGGATTGGCCGACGCCCACCGTTTCCACGATCACGACGTCGAAACCGGCGGCCTCAGAGACCAGCATGGCTTCGCGGGTGCGCCTGGCGACCCCGCCCAGCGAACCGCCCGAGGGCGAGGGGCGGATGAAGCTTTGGGGATGGCGCGACAAGTCCTCCATGCGGGTCTTGTCGCCCAAAATCGAGCCGCCCGAGCGCGGACTGGAAGGATCGACGGCCAGCACCGCCACTTTGTGGCCCAGGCCGACCAGATACAGGCCGAAAGCCTCGATGAAGGTCGATTTGCCGGCTCCCGGCACGCCGGTGATGCCAAGCCGCACCGCCTGGCCGGTGAAGGGCAGCAGGCGCTCCAAAAGGTCGCGGGCATCGTTCTGATGGTCGGCCCTGGTCGATTCGACCAGAGTGATGGCGCGAGCCAGGGCGCGCCGCTCGCCGCTTCTGACCCTTTCCGCCAAATGCGCGATATCGGTCTTCATGCCTTGCCGTCCGGCTTCTTTTTGGGCGCGCCGGGCGCTTGGCCAAGAAACGCCTTCATGGCGATATAGGTCAGGGCTTCGCGCTGGATGTCGGGCAGTTCCGCCAGCAGCGATTGCTTCTGGCGGTAGATGCGCATCGCCTCGGCGATCAGGGCGCTGCGTTCGGGCGTCAATTCCCGCACCTTGGGGGCAGGGACGCCGTCATCCGGTGCCGCCTGGACCGGCCCGGCCTTGACCGGGGGGGTGAACAAACGCTTCAGGAAATCGGCGATCAGGCTGCTCATGAGCCCGGATGGCGCGGAAAGCCCGGGGCCAGCGGGCTGAAGGGCATGACATTGCCGCTGGCCGATTTGGCTTCACCTTCGGGGGCCGGGCTTGGCGGGGCGGGAGATGCGGCGGCCTCATGATTGGCGGGCGGCGGCTGGGCTGCCGACGGCGCCGGCAAGGCGCCCTCGGGCCACAAGACCTTGGCCACTTGATGGGCCATCAGGGCGGCGCTGGGATTGGCGCTTTGGGCCGGCGCCGGCTGGACCTGGGGCGTCGGCGGCTCGGCCCGCAAGACCGACAGCAGCAGGCTGGAAAGCTTGGCCGGCGGGCCTTGCGCCAACGCATCCCGCAGCATCGGATGGATGGCGTTCTTGGTGGCGAAATCGGCAAGCCGGTCCTGCATCTGGATGAAATCGACGATCAGCGGTTTCAAATCGGGTGCCGTGCCCAGCCTGCCGATCAGATCGGCCCGTGTATCGTCAAGCGCCGATTCGGAGCCCAGCAGGGTTCGAAAGAACAAGAACCGGTCGCCCGCCCGGCTGGCCCGCCAGAAAACCGGCAAGTGGCTGGCTTCGATCCGCCCGAAACCGACGGCCAGGCGGGCGGCCAAGGATTGCAGATCGGCCAGCGTCCGGTCGGTCAGGGCCAGGGCGGCGGCATGGCGCTCGTGCTCCTGGGTTTCGGCCAGCGAGCGGACGACGGTTTCGGTCTGCTCGGCCGATTTGCGGGCCTGCCAATGCAATTGCTTGAGCGCGAAGGCCAGTTGGCGCTGGGCGCTGGCCTGGCGGAAATAGGCGACCAGCAGCCACAACAGGGCCAGGGGCGCGAAGATTCCGGCCATCAGGGCGGCCAGTTCGGTCGGATGCTGATGAGTCAGGTTTCCCCAGCCGATATGGCCATCGACATAGGTGCCGGCGCCCAAAAGCCAGGCGCCCGACAGTAAAACCGCCAGCAAAAGTACGAATCCTTCGATCATGTCGCGGATAATATAAAGCAGAATCAGGGAATTTGGAATGGCGGCGCTTGACAGGGGGGCGGTCTGCGGGCAGAAGTCGCAGCCATGCCCGATCTGCCCTTCCTGTCCGAATTGATCGCCCTGGCGTCGGTGGTGATGATCGACATCGCCCTGGCCGGCGACAACGCCATCGTCGTCGGCATGGCGGCGGCGGGCCTGCCCGCCCTTCAACGGCGCAAGGCCATCTTGTGGGGCATCATCGCTGCCGCGCTGCTGCGCATCGTCTTTGCCATCTTCACCTCGCAGCTATTGATGATCGTGGGCCTGATGGTGGCGGGCGGCATCCTGCTTTTGTGGGTGTCTTGGAAACTGTGGCGCGAGATCAGAAGCAGCGCCAGGGAAGAGGCCGAGGCCGAGGCGGCGCTGGAAGATGCGAATATCGCAACCAAGCCCGGCAAAAGCTTCAAGGAAGCCGTGACCCAGATCGTGGTCGCCGATGTTTCGATGTCGCTCGACAATGTGCTGGCGGTGGCCGGCGCCGCCCGCGAGCATACCGGCGTGCTGATTCTGGGCCTGGCCCTGTCGGTGGCGCTGATGGGTCTGGCGGCGTCCTTCGTGGCCCGGCTGCTGCAGCGCTATCACTGGATCGCCTATGTCGGCCTGATCGTCATTCTGTTCGTCGCCGTCAAGATGATCTGGGACGGCAGCCAAGAAGTGTTGGCGTTATTATAAGCACTCAGGCGCCGTGCGGGCGCTTCCAGCGCCCTAGGCTTACGCGCCATTGGGCGCGCGGCCCCTTGGGCCTAGTTGTATAAGCACTCAAACGCTGATCGGGCCCAGACAATCAACCGCAGGAGAGAGCGCGGGCGACCTTGGAGGCGGGGGGGCGGCCCAGCCTTTGCGAAACGAAGCGCGAGGCCACGAGCAGCAATTCCATCTCGACCCCGGTCTCGATGCCCAGGCCGTTCAACATGTACAACACGTCCTCGGTGGCGACATTGCCGGAGGCGCCCTTGGCATAGGGGCAGCCGCCAAGCCCGGCGATGGAACAGTCGATGGTGCTGATCCCCATCTCCATCACCGCCAGCAGATTGGCCAGCGCCTGGCCGTAAGTGTCGTGGAAATGGGCGGCCAGTTGGGCCAGCGGCAGGCGTTTCGCGGTTTCGGCCACCACCGCCTGGGCGCGGCCGGGCGTGCCGGTGCCGATGGTGTCGCCCAGCGAGATTTCGTAGCAACCCATTTTGAACAATTGCTCGGCGACATCGGCGACCTTGACAGGATCGACGGCGCCTTCATAAGGGCAGCCCAGCACGCAGGAGACATAGCCGCGCACGCGGATGTTTTTCCCGGCGGCTTGGGCGCAGAGCGGACGGAAACGTTCCAGGCTTTCGGCGATGCCGCAATTGATGTTCTTTTGCGAGAAAGTCTCGCTGGCGGCGGCGAAGATGGCGACTTCCCTGGCCCCTGCCGCCAGGGCCGCTTCGAACCCCTGCAGATTGGGCGTCAACACCGGATAGGCGGTACCGCTGCGCTGAATGATGTTGGCCAGCACCAAATCGGTGCCGGCCATCTGCGGCACCCATTTCGGCGAGACGAAGCTGCCGACCTCGATGGAGGGCAGTCCGGCGGCGCTTAAATGGTCGATCAGGGTGACGCGGTCCTCGATGCCGAAGGGCTCGGCTTCATTCTGCAGTCCGTCGCGGGGACCGACATCGACCAGACGGACATTTGCTGGCAGGCGCATGTCATTCCTCCTTGAAGGCGATCAGCACGTCGCCGTCGCTGGCCTGGTCGCCGGGCGCGAAATTCACCTGGGCGACGACGCCATCGATTGGGGCCTTGATGGTGTGCTCCATCTTCATGGCCTCGATCACCATCAAGGGCTGGCCAAGGGTCACGGCATCGCCCGGTTTGACATGGACCAGCGTCACCTTGCCCGGCATCGGCGCCGTCAGGCTGCCGCCCGCCGAATCGCGGTTGGCCGCCAGCGCCATGGGATCGAACAGCTCCATCTGATGGCAGCCGCCTTCGGCGAAGACGGTCAGTTGCTGCTGATGGCGCACGATCCTGGCCTTCAATCGCCGTCCGTCCAGTTCGGCGATCAGGTCGCCGTCGGCTGCGCGCAAGGCGGTGGCGTTCAAGCTTGCGCCGCCGGGCAGATCGATGCGCCAGGACGCGCCGTGATAATGAACGACCACCAGGGCGTCCCGACCGTCTTGCTTGAAGATCAGATCGTGATGATTGTCGTCGTTCATCCGCCAGCCGTCGGCGGCATGCCAGGGCGAATAGGGATCGGACGAGTGCCGGGCCCGGCTCCTGGCTTCCTCGGTATGGGCCAGCAGGACGTCAAGGGCGGCCAGGGCGAGAATCTGCCCGGGGGCGGCCTCGGGGCCGGGGATCAGGCTCTCGCGCTCGCGGTCCAGAAAGCCGGTATCGACGGCGCTGTGGGCGAAGGCGGGATGTGCTGCGACCTTGGACAGGAAGCCGAGATTGGTGGTCAGCCCCACGACTTCGTAACCGGCCAGGGCCGATTGCAGGCGCGCCAGGGCCTGGCTGCGGTTTTCGTCCCAGACGATCAGCTTGGCCAGCATGGGGTCGTAATGAATGCCGATCTCGTCGCCCTGGCGGATGCCGCTGTCAATGCGCACATGGGCCGATTCCTGGGGCGGGCGCAGATGGATCAGACGACCGGTGGCGGGCAGGAAATCCTTGGCTGGATCCTCGGCATAGATGCGGGCTTCGAAAGCATGGCCTTGCAGCGACAATTGCGCTTGCGTCTTGGGCAGCTTCTCGCCCCGGGCCACGCGCAATTGCCATTCGACCAGATCTTCGCCGGTAATCATTTCCGTCACCGGATGCTCGACCTGCAGGCGGGTGTTCATCTCGATGAAAAAGAAGTTGTCGCCCTCGCCCTTCAGAAATTCGACCGTGCCGGCGCCGACATAACCCACCGCCTTGGCCGCCGCCACCGCCGCCTCGCCCATGCGGGCGCGCAAGTCAGGCGACAGGTCGGGGGCGGGCGCTTCCTCGATCACCTTTTGATGGCGGCGCTGCAAGGAACAGTCGCGCTCGAACAGATAGACGGCGTCGCCCTGCATATCGGCAAAGACCTGGATTTCGACATGCCGTGGCTGGGAGAGATATTTCTCGACCAGCAGCGTGTCGTCGCCGAACGAGGCCTTGGCCTCGCGCCTGGCCGAGGCGATGGCGCCTTCCAATTCGCCCAGCTTGGTGACGACGCGCATGCCCTTGCCGCCGCCGCCCGCCGAGGCCTTGATGAGAACCGGAAAGCCGATACGCACGGCTTCGCGCTCGATGGCGGCGTTGCTTTGGTCGGTGCCGTGATATCCGGGCACCAGCGGCACGCCGGCCTTGGCCATCAGGCGCTTCGATTCCGACTTCGAGCCCATGGCCCGCATGGCGTTTCCGGGCGGACCGACGAAGACCAGACCGGCCTTGACCACGGCGTCGGCGAAATCGGCATTCTCGCTTAGAAAGCCATAGCCGGGATGGATGGCGTCGGCGCCGCTGTCCTTGGCCGCCTTCAAGACGGCCTCGACCGACAGATAGCTGTCCTTGGCCGGGGCGGGGCCGATATGCGCCGCCGTGTCGGCAAGGCTGGCGTGCAGGGCGTTCCTGTCGGCATCGGAATAGACGGCGACGGTGCGAATGCCCATGCGCCTGGCGGTGCGGATGATCCGGCAGGCTATTTCACCGCGATTGGCGATCAGAAGCGAATCGATACGCATCGTCTACTCCGGTTTCTTGGGCGGTTCGGCCTGCCGCTCAGCGCTTAAGGCCAAGGCCAGGGCCTGAACCAACACCAGCAGCAAAAACAGGGAAAGAGTGATTTGCAGATAGTTCGTGGCCCGGGACGCCAGCGAGGCCGAAACCAGGCATGAATCGCCCCAGCCAACGCTGGCCGACAGCGCGTGCAGCATGAAATCGCCGAGGGCGGGGATGGCGGCGCAGCCCTGGGCGATGACGTAGTGATCGGCCAAGCCCAATTTTGCGATGGCGAAATGAACGAAGCCGAACCAAACGACGCCGGCGGCATAGAGGGCCAGGCAGGAAAAAACCACGGCCCTGGTGTTTTCGAAATCGCGGAAGCGCCGTTTCCAGGACGCTTCGGCCTTGAAGGGGGTAATATTGCGGTTCACGAGCAGGATCAGCTTCGAGCCCAGCCACCACAGCGCCAGCGGCGCCAGCAGCAGAAGGGCATATTGCTGCGGGTGGCGCAGGGTAAAGGGCCGGTCCTGCCAGAACATGACGACCAAGGCGTGACAGATGAATTCGGCGAAATAGAACATCATGTAATAGGCGGCCAGGCGGGTATAGGTGGGGCCGGGCGTGTGCCTCAGATCGAACAGCCAGCTCATCAGCCAGGCCGAGAGCAGCGTCAGCGCGGCGTGGGCCAGCAGCACCAGCAGCTCGGGCGGATAGGCGTCGATGACCAGTTGGTGATAGCTGACAACTTGGCGCGAGAACAGATGCAGGCCGGTCATGATGAAGGCGAAAACCGCCGTATCCAGCGTGTTGCGCTTGATCTTATAGACATAGGCGAAGAACAAAGCGAAGAAGCCCGCCTTCAAAAGTCCATAGCGGCCATCTTGCCAGATCCATAGCGGCATGACGGCAAAGGTCATGACCAGCCAGGAGACGGCCAGGGCGCGCCTGCTTATCGGGCCATCCGGGATCGAGTCTTCTAGGGCCATGACGGTTTCCGCTTTTCCAGGAAGGCGCTTAGACCTTCCTGGCCCTCCGGGCTGGCCCGGCGTTCGGCGATCCGCTTGGCCGTCTCGTCGCGCAGGGTGTCATCGGTCGGACGCCTGGCGACGGCGCGGATCAATTCCTTCGAAGCGGCGACGGCTTCGGGCCCGTTGGCGATGAGTTGTCCGACCCATCCGGCGATGATCTCGTCCATCTGGCGCTCGTCTTCGGCCAATTCATGGATCAGCCCCAGACGAAAAGCCTGGGCGGCGTCGAAGCGCCCGGCGGTCAGAAAATAGCGCCGCGCCTCGCGTTCGCCGATGGCGGCGACGACATAGGGCGAAATCACGGCGGGGATCAGGCCCAGCTTGACCTCGGACAGGCAGAAGCCGGCGGCAGGCACGGCAACCGCGATGTCGCAGCAGGCGACCAGCCCGACCCCTCCGCCATAGGCGGCACCCTGAACGCGGGCGATGGTGGGCTTGGGCATTTCATCCAGCGCCTGCATCAGCCGGGCCAGCTTCTTGGCGTCGGCGACGTTTTCGTCGAAGGAATAGTTGGCGAATTGGCGCATCCAATTCAAGTCGCCGCCGGCGGAAAAGCTTTTGCCGGCGCCCGACAGCACGACCGCGCGCACAGTCTTGTCGCCGCCCAGTTGTTCGAAGACGTCGGTCAGCTCGGCGATCAGCCTATCGTCGAAGGCGTTGTGAATGCCGGGCCGGTTCAGAACCACGTCGGCCCGGCCATTTTGGATGGTGACGATCAGGGTGTCGCTCATGGCCTACATCCGAAAGACGCCGAAGGGGCTGGGGGGGATCGGCGTGTTCAAGGCCGCCGACAGCGACAGCGCCAGCACGGTACGCGAATCCGCCGGATCGACGATGCCATCGTCCCAGATGCGGGCCGAGGCGTAATAGGGATGGCCCTGGGTTTCGTACTGTTCGCGGATGGGATTCTTGAAGGCCTCCTCGTCTTCCTTGCTCCAACTCTCGCCCTTGGCTTCCAGTCCGTCGCGCTTGACCTGGGCCAGCACGCTGGCCGCCTGCTCGCCGCCCATCACCGAGACCCGCGAATTGGGCCACAGCCACAAGAAGCGCGGGCTATAGGCCCTGCCGCACATGGCGTAATTGCCGGCCCCGAAACTGCCGCCGGTGATCATGGTGATGCGCGGCACCTTGGCACAGGACACGGCGGTCACCATCTTGGCGCCGTCCTTGGCGATGCCGCCGGCCTCATAGCGCTTGCCGACCATAAAGCCGGTGACGTTTTGCAAGAACACCAGCGGAATGCCGCGCTGGGCGCAAAGTTCGACGAAATGCGCGCCCTTCTGGGCGCTTTCCGAGAACAGAATGCCGTTGTTGGCGACGATGCCGATCGGATAGCCCATCAGATGGGCGAAGCCCGTGACCAGCGTCGTGCCGTAAAGCTGCTTGAACTCGTCGAATTCGGAACCATCGACCAGGCGGGCGATGACTTCGCGCACGTCATAGGGTTTCTTGGGATCGGTGGGAATGACGCCGCCCAGCTCGGCCGGGTCGTACAAGGGGGCCTTGGGCTCACGCACCAGAAGCGGCATCGATTTCTGGCGGTTCAAGGTGCCGACGATGCGCCTGGCGATGGCCATGGCGTGGGCGTCGTCCTCGGCGTAATGGTCGGCCACGCCCGAAATGCGGCAGTGAATATCGGCGCCACCCAATTCTTCGGGCGTCACCACGTCGCCGGTGGCGGCCTTGACCAGGGGCGGCCCGCCCAGAAAGATGGTGCCCTGGTTTTTCACGATCACCGCTTCGTCGCTCATGGCCGGCACATAGGCGCCGCCGGCGGTGCAACTGCCCAGCACCACGGCGATCTGCGGAATGCGGGCGGCGCTCAAATTGGCCTGGTTGTAGAAGATGCGCCCGAAATGATCGCGGTCGGGAAAGACGCCGTCCTGGTTGGGCAGGTTGGCGCCGCCCGATTCGACCAGATAGACGCAGGGCAGATTGTTCTCGAGGGCGATTTCCTGGGCGCGCAGATGCTTCTTCACGGTCAGCGGATAATAGGTGCCACCCTTGACCGTGGCGTCGTTGGCGACGATGACGCATTCGACGCCCTGGATGCGTCCGATGCCGGTGATGATGCCCGCCGAGGCGATGGCGCCGTCATACATGCCATAGGCGGCCAGTTGGGAGAATTCCAGAAAGGGCGAACCCATGTCCAGCAATTGGCGGATGCGTTCGCGCGGCAACAGCTTGCCGCGTTCCAGATGCTTTTTCCTGGGGCCTTCGCCGCCGCCCCGCTTGACCTCGGCGACCTTGGCGCGCAGATCGGCGGACAGCGCCTGCATGGCGGCCAGATTGGCCTTGAACTCGGGGTCGCGGGGCGAAAGCTGGGATTTCAGAACGGTCATTCTACCACCCCCCTCGCTTGATCCATTCTTCCAGCATCGGGATGCGGTCGAATCCCCAGAACGGCTCGCCATCGACGATGAAGAAGGGCGAGCCGAAAACGCCTTGCGATATGGCCTTGTCGGTTTCTTCCTTCAATTTGTTCTTCCAGGCGGCGTCCTGGATCGCCGCCAGCAGGTCGTCGCGCCGGATGCCGTGCAACTGGCCGAGATCGGCGGCAACTTCCGGCTTTGAAATGTCGAGCCCCTTGCCGTAATAGGCGTCGAAGGCGGCCTTGGCGAAATGGCAGGCCAATTCGGGGCCCTTCGTCGCCTCGATCCAGTAGAAGGCCCGCGACACCGGCAGGGCGGCGATGGGGAAGGGATCGGGCAGCCGCCAGGGAATGTCGTACAGCCGCGCCAAGCGCTCCCAGTCGCGGACGCAATAGGGGCCCTTCAGGGGTTGGCTCATCAGGGGCTGGTTGCCCGATACTTTAAAGGCGGCGCCGATCATGATCGGCTTCCAGACGATCGGGCGCCCGGTTCTGGCCGACAGCGCATCGATGCCGTGGCGGGCGAAATAGCCGTAGGGCGACGAGAAGTCGAAATAGAAATCGATGGCGGCGGTCATCGCAGGCCTTCCAGTTTGGTAAGCCATTCGTTGAAGTGAGGGCATTTGGCTCGAATGATGGGAAGCCCAATCTTCTGCGCAATCAAGGGCCCGTGAAGCGCCTTCTTGTAACGCAGAAATTTTTCAAGCCGTTTTGATGGGGCGGTTTCAGGGCTGTCGTTGATATCTTCTGGCGTTTCAACTGATTCGGCAATTTCTCTCAGGCCCGCCATGTTGTCAATTCCCGGGGTGGCGCTTGCAATGGCTTCGGGATCGCAGAACATAAGCGCTTCAAATTCATGTAACGCATAATGTGGTACAAAGCGCTGAGAATAACCGATATCGTCGCCCCATTTGCTTTCAAGATAAATGGCCTTATCCCTTGGCGTGCCATCGGGCAAAGAATCGTTGCCAGGCATATTGGTGGGCCTGCCGTAATAATCAATCATGGTTGTCACAAACGGACTTCCTCTCTCGGACAACATGCCAATCACATCGCTTCTAATAGCTTCATAGATTCGAACGCCGCCCGTCGCTTCGGCAGATCTACCGGGCCTTGCCAGGGTAATTGCCAGATCTGTGCCCAAGTTTCTGAAATGAGGGCGCAAACTTTTCTCGATAAATATCTGCTCCGTTTTACCTTCGGCCAGGATGTGGATCAGGCGGAATGTCATGCGCACCCGCCAAGAATGTTTTTCTGCCACAGATCGCCAAGCGTATAGCGTTTGAGCCAATCTTGGAGTTGCTCGGTATCCAGCCTCTTAAGCGTCGTGCCACTGTCGCCCTGTTCGACGACAATAACATCTTCCGGCTCGAATACGCCGATCAAGAGTTCGGATTGCGTGGCCAGCACCACCTGACTCTTCTCTGAAGCGGCTTTCAGCATTCCGGAAAGGATGGTGATGGCGTGGGGATGGAGCCCCAGCTCCGGCTCATCAATGATGATCAGGGCTGGCGGTTCAGGTTGGAGAAGAAGCGCCGCCAGGCAAATGAAGCGCAATGTTCCGTCGGACAGGTGATAGGCGAACAGATCGTCTTCCATGCCCCTTTGACGCCAGCGAAACTCGACAAAACGCTCGTTGTCGCGCAAAGGACGCGGGTCTATGTCAAGGATGAATGGCGCGACGAGTTGGATGGCGCTCAAGATCATGCTGAAATGATCGCGGTGTTTCCTCTTAAGCCAAAGGAGGTAGGCCGCCAGATTGCTGCCGTCCTTTTTAAGATAATCGACATCATGAATGTCGGAGGTGCTGAGGCGAAGCGGTGAATTCCAATCGGTGTTCATAAAGTGGTAGGAAATTGCATCGAATTCCGTGGCCAGAAGCTCATCTGCACCTGTTGAGGTATTGTTTGTAAACGCTTCAGAAACATCAAACCTGTTGTTTTCTGCAAGTCGTAAGGTCGCAGTCCAACTGAACGAGCCGTAGTCAAGTTCAGTTGAGGCTTCTGTGGATATAGTCGGTCCGTTGAACAAGAAACGGGATGCTCCGGCCTTTTGTGCAACGTAACCATAGATGTCATGCCGGCTCGCCGCCCTTAGAAGCTCAAACACCGACAGGAAATTGCTTTTGCCCGATCCGTTGGCGCCGATCAGGATGTTGATGGGGCGCATCTCGAAGGAATCGAGATGGCGGAAGGATTTGAAGTTGCGAAGCGTGATGCGCTTGATTCCCGGCATGTCGCCTCCTCACTCTTCCAACAGCGCGCGGGCGATGACCATGCGCTGGACATCGCTGGTGCCTTCGTAGATCTGCGTCACCCGCACGTCGCGATAGATGCGTTCAAGCGGAAAATCGGACAGATATCCATAGCCGCCCAGAGTCTGGATGGCCGACGAGACCACGCGCTCGGCCATTTCGCTGGCGAACAGCTTGGCCTGGCTGGCCTCTTTCAGGCAGGGCAGGCCGTCGTCGCGCAGGCGGGCCGCCTCCAGCACCAGATGGCGGGCGGCGTCGATCTGCGTCGCCATGTCGGCCAGACGAAAGGCCACGGCCTGATGCTGCGCGATTGGCTTGCCAAAGGCGGTGCGTTCCTTGGCGTAGTCGATGGCGATCTTCAGCGCCGCCTTGGCCATGCCCACCGACTGCGAGGCGATGCCGATGCGCCCGCCTTCCAGGTTGGACAGCGCGATCTTGTAGCCCTCGCCCTCCTGGCCCAGGCGCAAGTCCACGGGGATGCGCATGTCTTCGAACAGAACCTGGCAGGTGTCGGAAGCGTGCTGACCCATCTTCTCCTCGACCCGCCAAACCCGATAGCCCGGCGTGTCGGTGGGGACGATGAAGGCGGTGATGCCCTTCTTGCCTGCCGCCGGATCGGTGACCGCGAAAGCGATCATGACCTGGCCGTTGCGCCCCGAGGTGATGAACTGCTTGGTGCCGTTCAAGATATAGCCCGAATTGCCGTCCTTGACGGCCTTGGTTTTCAGATTGGCGGCGTCCGAGCCGGCCTGCGGTTCCGTAAGCGCGAAGATTCCGATCTTCTCGCCCTTGGCCATCTCGGGCAGGAAGCGCCGCTTCTGGTCTTCGCTGCCGAATTTGTAGATCGGCATGCAGCCCACGGAATTATGCACGCTCATGATGGTGGAACAGGCGGCGTCGCCGGCGGCGATTTCCTCCAGCGCCAGCGCATAGGAAACATGGTCGGCCTCGGCGCCGCCCCAAACTTCCGGCAGCAGCATGCCCAGCAGGCCCAACTGGCCCATTTCGGCGATGGCTTCGGCGGGATAGCGGCATTCCTTGTCCCACTGGGCGGCGAAGGGGGCCAGCCTCTCGGCGGCGAAACCGGCCGCCATGTCGCGGATCATGGATTGCTGTTCGGATAGCTTCATGCCAGCACCTCGAACGAACCCTTGAATTCGTTATAGGCCCAAAGCGCCCCCTGATTCATGTCGAACCACCAGCCGTGCAGCGACAATTCCTTTTTGGCGTGCAGTTCGGCGAGCCAGGGAAAGGATTTCAGGTTGTTCAGGGAAATGACGATGGCGTCGCGTCCGATCTGGTCGGCGCTATTGTCGCCCGTGCCCTGGCAGCCGGGCGCCTTGCAGGCGATGGAGACCCAATTGGCCAGGAATTCGCGCTCGGGTTCTTCGCCCCTGGCCACGCGCTGCAGGGCATCGATGCCGCCGCAGTTCGAGTGGCCCAGGACCACGATATGGCGCACGGCCAGATCGCGCACGGCGAATTCGATGGCTGAACTGGTGCCCAGCACCTTGCCGTCGGGCTGGTAGGGCGGGACCAGATTGGCGACATTGCGGATGACGAACAACTCGCCCGGCTCGGCGTTGGTGAGAATCGCCGGATCGGCGCGCGAGTCGGAACAGGCGATGACCAGCGTTTTCGGATTCTGCCCGCGTTCGATCAGGCTTTGGAAGCGCTCGGGGCGCTGCTCGTAATAAGTGGCCTTGAAGCCCTTGAAGCCGGCGATCAGGCGGTCGATTTGCGATGGGGTCACCAGGGTATCTCCAGGCCGTCATAGTTCAGGAATTTGCCGGAATGTTTCTGGCTCAGCCCAGCCAGCACCTGGCGCAGGCCGGCGATGCTGTCGGACGGCTGCAAAAGGGCGACCTCGCCGCCCATGTCGGTCTTGACCCAGCCCGGATGCAACGCCACCGCCAAGATACCCTTGGCTTCCAGATCCACCGACAGCGATTTGACGATGGCGTTCAGCCCCGCCTTGCTGGCCCGGTAGATGTAATAGCCGCCCGATTTGTTGTCTTCCATCGAGCCCATGCGGCTGGACAGAAAGGCCATGACCCGGCCTTTGCTGGCCGCCACCTGCGGCCAGAAGGCCTGGGCCAGCATGGTGGGGGCGATGAGATTGGTGTTCAGCGTCCGGGCGAAATCTTGGGGCTCGACCTCGCCGAATTCCTGATCGCCCCCGAAGATGCCGGCATTGCACAAGAACAGGTCGATGGGACAAGTCTCAAACTTGACGGCCAGCGCCTTCATCGCCTCGAAATCCGTGACGTCCAGCGCATGCGTCTCGACGCCCGGCAGGCCCGGCAGACCCTCGGAACCGCCAAGATTGCGGCAAGTGGCGATCACCCGCCAGCCGGCTTGCGCGTACTGGCGGGCGAATTCCAGCCCCAATCCTCGGGATGCTCCGGTGATGAAAACCGTCGGCAATCGGCACCTATCCTTGTTTGATGGCGGTAATTTCGATTTCGACCTTCATCCTTGGATCGACCAGGGCGGATACGACGACGGTGGAATTGGCGGGCTTCGAGACTTTCAGATGCTTGCCCAGCACCGGCGCCACGCGCTCGAAGTCGGCGACGTTGGTCAGATACACCACCACCCGCACCGCGTCGTCGAGCGAAGATCCGGCCTTGGCCAGGGCGGTCGCGATGGTTTGAAAAGCGGTTTCGGCCTGTTCGACCACATCGTCGGCGATCTGTCCGTTGGCGAAGCCCGAAGTGCCGGCCACATAGATCATGTTGCCGGCCACGACGGCCCTGGAATAGCCCATGATTTCTTCGAAGGGCGAACCGGAGGAAATAAGAGTGCGGGTCATCAGTTCACAAGCTCCACAGCCATGGCGGTGGCCTCACCTCCGCCGATGCACAAGGACGCCACGCCTTTCTTGAGGCCGTATTTCTTGAGCGCGGCAAGCAAAGTCACGATGATCCGAGCCCCCGAGGCGCCGACCGGATGGCCCAACGCGCAAGCCCCGCCATGCACGTTCACCTTGTCGTGCGGAAGGTCGAGATCGCGCATGGCGGCCATGGTGACGATGGCGAAGGCTTCGTTGATTTCGTAAAGATCGACATCCTTGACCTGCCAACCCACCTTGTCCAGCAGGTTCTTCATGGCGCCGACGGGGGCGGTGGTGAACCAGGCCGGGGCCTGCGAGAAGGTGGCGTGGCCGTGAATGACGGCCAGGGGCGCGATGCCCCGCTTTTCGGCCTCGCTCCGGCGCATCATGACCAGGGCGGCGGCGCCGTCGGAGATGGAGGAGGAATTGGCCGCCGTCACCGTGCCGTTTTCGCGGAAAGCGGGCTTCAGGCCGGCAATCTTGTCCAGCCTGGCCTTCAGGGGCTGTTCGTCCTGCACGACCTGGCTTTCGCTTTTGCCCGACTTGACCGTCACCGGCACCACTTCGGAAGCGAACCAGCCTTCGGTGATGGCCTTCTGGGCCCGCTTGGTGGAAGCGATGGCGAATTCATCCTGGGCCTCACGGGTGAATTGATAGGCCTGGGCCGTGTCCTCGGCGAAGGTGCCCATCAGCCGGCCCTTGTCATAGGCGTCTTCCAGCCCGTCCAGGAACATGTGGTCGTAGACCTTGCCGTGACCCATGCGATAGCCCGAACGCGCCTTTTCCAGAATGTAGGGGGCGTTGGTCATGCTTTCCATGCCGCCGGCCACCATCACCTTGTTGGTGCCGGCGATCAGAAGATCGTTGGCCAGCATGGCGGCCTTCATGGCCGAGCCGCACATTTTGGAAATGGTGGTGCAGCCGGCGCTGTCGGGCAGGCCGGCGAAGCGCGAGGCCTGGCGCGACGGCGCCTGGCCCAGGCCCGCGAACAGGCACAGGCCCATGATGACTTCCTCGATATCCTCGGGCTTGACGCCGGCGCGCTCGACTGCGGCCTTGATGGCGACGGCGCCCAGATGGGGGGCCGTCACATCCTTGAGGTCGCCCTGAAAACCGCCCATGGGGGTGCGGGCGCTTCCTACGATGACGATGGGATCGGATGACATGGTGCGTAACTCCTGTTCTTGTTCGTCTATGTTTACCAGATTGTCTCGACGGCGTAAGGCTTGAAGGCGATGGAAGAGCTATTCGAAGAACGTCAGATCGTCATCTGGCAGCGGATCGTTGAAATCCGGGGCGATCCAGATTTGACCTTTTAACAGCCCCATGGGGCGCAAAATAAGACGGGGCTTCGGCTCTTGCTTGGCCGAGGCCGCTTCACAGCGCCCATCGTCGCAAGTTCTCCCGCCTTTTAGGGTTTCTGAAGCCGTTGCCATCATTTTCCACTCATGTCATCCGGCGCAAAAGCCGATATACCTCGTCGTCGTTCCGCTTGCCGATCAAAGCGACATGCAGCTCATCTTCTTCGACTCGGTAAATGATTCGATATTCGCCCGAATCGGTTCTCATGAAAGGGTGTCCCTTAAGCGGTTTTGCATCCGGGGGCATCGGGTCTACCAGTAGTGACTGTATCTTCTGAAGCATCTGCCGCGCGTGTTTTTCTGGCACGGTTCTCAAGAACTTCGTAGCTTGTCTAGAGGGGTTAAGTCTTAGCACCCAAAAACTCCTTCAAGAGCTTTTCTCCTTCTTCGATCCCGGCATAACCGTCCTTATCCGCTTCCAAGGCGCGCTCGCCCCACACCGCATCTTCAATCTCTTCGAAGCGTTTGAAATCCTCGATGGACAAGACCACGGCCACCGGGCGACCGTTTCTTTCGATGGTCACGGGTTCGCGCCTGGCCGTATCCAGCAACTCGCCGAAATGGTTCTTGGCTTCCTTCGCCGCCATGCTGCGCATAATTGCCTCCAAAGTAGCTACTATAGACAAAGTAGCTACTTTTCATTCGCGTATCAAGCCGTCTCGTTGAACAATTCGCGCCCGATCAGCATGCGCCGGATCTCGCTGGTTCCGGCCCCGATCTCGTAGAGCTTGGCGTCGCGCAACAGCCGTCCGGTCGGATAATCGTTGATATAGCCGTTGCCGCCCAGGGTCTGGATGGCTTCCAGCGCCATCCAGGTGGCCTTTTCGGCGGAATAAAGGATGGCCCCGGCGGCGTCCTTCCTGGTCGTCTGGCCGGCGTCGCAGGCCCTGGCCACGGCATAGACATAGGCCTTGCTGGCGTTCAAGGTGGTGTACATGTCGGCCAGCTTGCCTTGCATCAACTGAAAGGTGCCGATGGGCTCGCCGAACTGCTTTCTTTCGTGGACATAGGGAATCACCACATCCATGCAGGCCTGCATGATGCCCAAGGGTCCGCCCGACAGCACGGCGCGCTCGTAATCAAGCCCGCTCATCAGCACATTGACGCCCTTGCCGATCTGGCCCAGCACATTTTCCTCGGGCACCTCGCAATCCTGGAAGACCAGCTCGCCGGTGTTGGAGCCGCGCATGCCCAGCTTGTCCAGCTTCTGGGCGACGCTGAACCCCTTATAGCCCTTCTCGATCAGGAAGGCGGTGATGCCCTTGGCGCCGGCGGTCGTGTCGGTCTTGGCGTAAACGACCAGCACATCGGCGTCGGGGCCGTTGGTGATCCAGAATTTGCTGCCGTTCAGGACATAGCGGTCGCCCTTCTTTTCGGCTTTCAGGCGCATGGAAACGACGTCGGAACCGGCCCCCGGCTCGCTCATGGCCAAGGCGCCCACGAAATCGCCGGAAATCAGCTTGGGCAGATATTTTTTCTTCTGCCCGGCGTTGCCGTTGCGCCGGATCTGGTTGATGCACAGATTGGAATGCGCGCCGTAGGACAGGCCCACCGAGGCCGAAGCGCGGCTGATCTCCTCCATCGCCACCACATGGGCGACATAGCCCATATTGGCGCCGCCATATTCCTCCTCGACCGTGATGCCGTGCACGCCCAGATCGCCCAATTCCTTCCACAAATGCATGGGAAATTCGTTCGAACGGTCGATCTCGGCGGCCAGGGGGGCGATCTTGGCCTGCGAGAAATCAGCCACCGACTGGCGCAACATCTCGATCTCTTCGCCGAGGTGGAAATCGAGCGTGGGATAGGCGTTGGGGATCATGTCGGTTTCCTCGTTCCTGATGCCGTTTTTTGCGCATGACGCAGGCTTTGGCGCAAGGCTAAGCCAGCGGCTTGCCAGAGTCTCGGCAAGAATAAATTACGTTTACGTAAACGTCAATAGCCCCGCTTAGACAGCTTCTGCTTGATTATCTTACACGGCACATCCAACATCCCATTCATCTTGAGGTTGTCGCCGTGCCCCTACCCCTGATCGCCGAGATCGTCTTAAACAATATTGCCGGGTCAGCGCATGTTATGGCGGTGCTGGTTTGCGGGGGCCTTTGTGTCGTATGGGCAGATCAAGCTGGTGCCGAAATTTTGCCACTTTTCGCCGGTCTTTGCGGCTTTGCCGCCTATTGCGTAACGGCCTTAGATCGTCTTGGCGCTGTGGAACCGCTGGAAAAGATTGCGAGAAGGCTAAACCGACATGTGGGATGAATTCGTTTCATGCGTCATCGGGATCGCCCCGCTGCCCCATATTGTTACCCATGCCCTCTTCGCCATGCTCGTCGGATTTGGGACAGGTGGCGTGACGGCTGCGATGGGACTGGAGGCGCTGGCTCCTTTCGCCGCTGTTATTGCCTTCATCTCTTATGTGCTGATAGCTGTTCTTGCCGTACTGCGTCATCGCTCATAGGTCGAATTGCGTCGAATGACATCCAAACGGGCCTTGCCAAGGAGTCATGGATTCTTCATGATCCTTCCATAATTTCCGGCCCGACTTCTGCCTGATCGGGAAACGGAAGCAAAAAGACAAAAACCTAGAAAGCTCTCGGGAAGGCCTGCCTTTGGACGCTTCGACAATTGATTCGGGCACGAGCACCTTGCTGAAAGATAGCCTTGACCAGCTTGATGTGGGTATCAGCGTCTTCGACGCCGATCTGAAATTAGTCTATTTCAATCAGCAATTCCTGAAGCTTTACAAGTTTCCCAAGGAATTGGCGCAGCCCGGCACGCCGTTCGAAACCTTCATCCGCTACAATGCCGAAAACGGCGAATACGGCGATGGCGACATCGACGAGGCGGTGCGCTTTCGCGTGGAGAGGGCGGCCAAATTCGAGGCTCATCTGGTCGAGCGCACGACGCCCGAGGGCACCGTTCTTGAAATCCAGGGCCGGCCTCTGCCCAATGGCGGCTTCATCACCACCTATACCGACATTTCCGAGCGCCGCAATGCCGAAACCAAGCTGAAGGAAAGCGAGGAGCGCTTCCGCCGCCTGGTCGAACTGGCGCCCGACGCCATCCTGGTCCATCAGGGCGGCACCATCGTCTATTCCAACCGCCAGGCCCAGATCATGCTGGGGGCGGCCACGACCACGGATCTGATCGGGCGCTCGATCGTCGATATCATCGACGAAAGCAATCACGACCTGGTCTCGAAGCGCCTGCGCCTGCTGGCCCGGGGCGAGCCCCTGCCGTTGGTCGAGATGAAGCTGCATCGGCTGGACGGCGGCACGGTCGAGGTCGAATCGACGATGGGCATGACCACCTATGGCGGCCACCGGGCCATGCAGTCGGTTTGGCGCGACATCACCGACCGCAAGCGGGCCGAGGAAGCCAGTCGCGCCGCCCAGGACCATTTCCTGGCCGTCGCCCGCTCGACCCCCGACGCCCTGATCGCCTTCGACGAGGCGGGAAAGGTCGTTTCCTGGAACGACGGCGCCCTGAAAATCTACGGCTATCACGAGGCGGAGATCGTCGGCCAGCCGCTCAGCCGCCTCATCCCCGAACGCTATCACGCCGTCAACGCCGCCTGGGTCAAGCGCCTGGCCCATGACAAGGACCGGCATAATTTCACCGGCAAGCCGATCGAGGCCTTTGGTCTGCGCAAGAGCGGGCGCGAATTTCCGGTCGAATTCTCGGTCGGACGCTGGCGCCAGGAGGGCCGTAACTTCTTTTCGGTCACGGCCCGCGACATTACCAAAAGAAGGCAGTCGGAAGAGAAGCTTCGGCATCTGTCGCAGGCGGTCGAGCAAAGTCCCGCCGACGTCGTCATCACCGACGCCCAGGGCGTCATCCAATACGTCAATCCGCGCTTCTGCCATATTTCCGGCTATTCGGCCAAGGAAGTCATCGGCCAGAAACCCAGTATCCTGAAATCGGGGCGTACGCCCTTCGCCATCTACGAAGCCCTGTGGGCCACCATTTCCTCGGGCAAGGAATGGCGGGGCGAGTTGCTGAACCGCAAGAAGGACGGCACGCTGTTCTGGCAGCACGCCATCATTTCGCCGATCCGCGACCCCAAGGGCGAAATCACGCATTACATTTCGGTCAAGGAAGACATCTCGATCCGCAAGGAATACGAGGAACGGCTGGTCCGCCAGGCCAATTACGACGCGCTGACCGGCCTGCCCAACCGCGTCCTGGCCATGGACCGCTTAAAGCAGGCGATCGCCCAGGGCCATCGCTATGGCCGCAAGGTGGCGCTGATGCTGCTCGACCTCGACGACTTCAAGAAGGTCAACGACACGCTGGGCCATGCCGCCGGCGACCTGTTGCTGAAGGAAGCCTCGCTGCGCCTGGTCGATTGCCTGCGCGAGGGCGACACCGTGGCCCGCCTGGGCGGCGACGAATTCGTGCTGCTGCTCCCCGATCTCGGCGACACCACCAGCGCCGAGGTGGTGGCCGAGAAGATTCTCTCCGTCTGCAACCAGCCTTTCGACGTCGGCGGCCACGAAGTCTATATCGCCGGCAGCATCGGCATCGCCCTCTTCCCCGACGACGAACGCGATCCCATGCTGCTCATGCGCAACGCCGACGCCGCCATGTACCGCGCCAAGCGCGAGGGCAAAGGCATCTTCCGCTATTTCACGCCCGAGATGAACGCCAAGGCGCTGGAGCATATGCGCATGGAGGCGCAGTTGCGCCACGCCATCGAGCGTGAGGAATTGCAGGTTCATTACCAGCCGCTGGTCGATAGCGGCACGGGCCGCCTGGTCGGGGCCGAGGCCCTGTTGCGCTGGACCAATCCGGTGCTGGGCGAGGTTTCGCCCGAGAATTTCATACCGCTGGCCGAGGAGACCGGGCTGATCTTGTCCATCGGCGCCTGGGTGCTGCGCACCGCCTGCCGCGAGGCCGCCAAATGGCAGCGCCCCGGCCATGAAGTGTTCGTCGCCGTCAACATCTCGGGCAAGCAGTTCCAGAAACGCATGCTGGTTGAAATCGTGCGTCAGTCGCTCGAGGATAGCGGCCTGCCCGCCGCCTGCCTGGAATTGGAACTGACCGAAAGCGTGCTGCTGGAACATACCCAGGAAACGCTGGCCATCATCCAGGAGTTGGAACTGCTGGGCGTGGGTTTCGCCATCGACGATTTCGGCACCGGCTTCTCGTCGATCAGCTATCTGCGCCGCTTCCCCTTCGACACGCTGAAGATCGACCGTTCCTTCATCAAGGATCTGGGCGACAATGAGGGCGACGCCGAACTGGTGAAATCGATCATCGCCATGGCCAACAGCATGCGCCTGAAGGTGGTCGGCGAAGGTGTTGAAACCCACGGCCAGCGCGAATTCCTGCGCACCTCGGGCTGCCATATCGCCCAGGGCTGGCTGTACAGCCGCCCCATCCCCGGCCAGATGTTCCTGGAATTGATCGACGACTGGGCCAAAGCCAAAGCCTGATAATGCCGGCGTCACAATTGCGCCGCAATTACGGTGACAATTACGGTGACAGTATACTTAATTCCTTAATCCGCCCAAAGTGAATTAAGGAATTAAGTATACTGTCACCGTAATTGTCACCGTAATTAATTGCGCGGGCGAATCAAGTATACTGTCACCGTAATTATATACTGTCACCGTAATTATATTACCCCAAAAAATCCGGGATGCCCGTGCGCACGGCCAATGATTGCAGCATGGTGGCGCAGAGCTTGCGCTTGCCGTTCTTGACGGCGAAGACGTCGGCCTTGGTGACCGAGACATTGCGCCCGGGCTTGATGACCGTGCCTTCGGCGATCAGCAACTCGCCGTCGCCGGGGGCCACGATGTTCATCTTGTATTCGATGGTCAGCACGCCGGCATCGGCGCCGGTCAGGCTGTAGCCGGCGAATCCGGCCGCCGAATCGGCGATCATGCCGATGACCCCGCCATGGAAGAATCCGTGCTGCTGCGTCAGATCGGCTTTGAAAGGCAGATGGATTTCGCAATAGCCGGGTTCGATCACCGGCATCGACGCTCCCATATGAGCCATAATGCCTTGCTTGTTGAAGCTTTTCAGAACGCGTTCGGCAAAGCTGGCATCGGCGGGTTGGAAATCGGCGCGGCTCATGGCTTGTTGGCCTTGGCTAGAATCTCGGCGGGAAAGGGGATCGATTTGCGGGCCCGGCGGTCGAGATGCACGCCGGTCAGATCGCAGACGGCGGCGACGTCGCCGCTGCCACGCTCGATCATCACATGTTCGAAGCGGATCACGCGCTCGCGCATTTCGATCAGGCGGGTCCGCACCTCGACCACCTCGCCCGCCACCAGTTCGCGCTTGTAGGTGATGTTCTGCTGCACGGCCGCCATGCCGCAATGATGGTCGCGGAAATAGGCGGGCGAGAGCCCCAGATCGGCAAAGAAATTCCAGGTCGCCTCGTCGAACTTGCCGACGTAATGCATGACGTTCATATGCCCGACATGATCGCAATGCCAGGGAAAGACAGCGCCCTTGTAGGTGACGGCGGGCGCCGGTGTTGCCTTCGGTTTGGGCTTTGCCTTTTTGACTGCGGTCGTCTTGGCCATGCGGTCCTCCCTGAAAGGACGAGATCAAATCGATGCCGGAATTTCCCAACTTGCCGTCATCATATATGACGTTTACGTAAACGTCAATATAAGTATTCTTTTTGGGCGCTGTTATTAGGTGCTCACGGAAGCATTGAAAAAAATTGCTTTACGCATGTCGAAGAGGGATGATTGCGCAGCCAATCGAACAAAGCGTTGCATTACATCAATCATTGCGTTTGGAGGAAGCCATGCTAGTGGATCGAATCTAACACTTGATGCCCACGTTTGACGGCGGCGATGATTCTATCTGGGTCGGCTTTCCAGTTGAATGGCTTGGGATTGAAATTTGTATCTTGGAGGAAGCGGTTGATAGCGGCCTGGAGATCGACGA
>JACRJC010000061.1 GCA_016215555.1 Rhodospirillales bacterium
GAGGGGGATTTTTAGGTTCCATCTGGCCAAGAAGGATTTCGCCCGGACTGAAAGCCTGAGGCCGGCTTTCGCCGAGGGGGGCCAAAGGGTCGTTGTCCCGAAATAGAAGGCTCATCTCGTCACCACATCCTTGAATTGCGTTAACTAACAATTAACCCTATTGCGGGATTTAGTCAAGGAAATAAATCAGCACAACCGCAATATATGCCATGTCAATGATTCATAAGGAATTGTAGCAGTATGTAGTGACTTTCCAGGCATGCCGATCCTATGGCGATTTGGGCTTTCGTCCCGGCCAAGCTTGGGTAAACTTGGCCGCCATGCGCTTGAAACTAAATCCCATCACCCGCCGACGCTTAAGCCAGTTCGCCGAGAACCGGCGCGGCCTGTGGTCGCTGTCCCTGTTCCTGACCTTGTTCGCGCTGACCTTGCTGGCCGAACTCATCGCCAACGACCGCCCGCTGCTGGTGCGTTATGACGGCGCCTTCTATGTCCCGGTGCTGGTCGATTATCCCGAAACCGCCTTCGGCGGCGATTTTCCCACCGACGCCGATTACCGCGATCCCTATCTGCAAGAGCGTATCGATGACAAGGGCTGGGCGCTGTGGCCGGTCATCCGCTTTAGTTTCGGCACCATCAATCACGATCTGCCGGTGCCGGCGCCGGCGCCGCCTTCGGCCGAGAATTGGCTGGGCACCGACGATCAGGGGCGCGACGTGCTGGCCCGTCTGATCTATGGTTTGCGGGTCTCGATCCTGTTCGGCCTGCTGCTGACCGCCGTCTCGTCGCTGGTCGGCGTCGTCGCCGGCGCGGTGCAGGGCTATTTCGGAGGCCGCGTCGATCTGTTGTTCCAGCGTTTCCTGGAAATCTGGGGCAGTTTGCCGCAATTGTTCATCCTGATCATCGTCACCTCGGTCTTGGTGCCGGGATTCTGGACCCTGCTGGGAATCTTGCTGTTGTTTTCCTGGACGGCGCTGGTCGGCGTGGTCAGGGCCGAATTCCTGCGCGGGCGCAATTTCGATTATGTGCGGGCCGCAAGGGCGCTGGGGGTGGGGGATGTCGCCATCATGTTCCGCCATGTCCTGCCCAACGCCATGGTCGCCACCTTCACCTATACGCCCTTCATTCTGTCCAGCTCCATCGTGGCGCTGACGGCGCTGGATTTCCTGGGTCTTGGATTGCCGCCGGGCTCGGCCTCGATCGGCGATCTGTTGCGCCAGGGCAAAGAGAATCTGCAAGCGCCCTGGCTGGGCATCACCGGCTTCGTGGTGCTGGCCGGGCTTCTGACCTTGCTGGTCTTCGTGGGCGAGGCGGTGCGAGACGCCTTCGATCCCAGAAGGTCGCGCACATGACGGCCTTGGTCGAGGTTGAGAATCTGTCGGTGTCCTTCGGGCGCGGCGAGTCCGAGGTCAAAGCCGTGCGCGGCGTCTCCTTTACCCTTTCAAAGGGCGAGACGCTGGCCCTGGTGGGAGAATCGGGCTCGGGCAAGTCGGTGTCGGCGCTGTCGATCCCGGGCCTGCTGCCCTATCCCAGCGCCTGGCATCCTTCGGGTTCCGTCCGCTTTCAGGGCCAGGAGCTTCTGAACGCCTCCGAGGATGCGCTGCGCCCTTATCGCGGAGCCAAGGTGGCGATGATCTTCCAGGAACCCATGACCTCGCTGAACCCGCTGCACAGCATCGGACGCCAGGTCGGCGAGATGCTTAAGGTGCATAAGGGCATGACAGGCCCCGAGGCCGAGGCTCGCGTCATCGAGCTGCTGCAACTGGTGGGCCTGGCCGAAGCCTCGAAACGATTGACGGCGCTGCCGCACGAACTTTCCGGCGGCCAGCGCCAGCGGGTGATGATCGCCATGGCCTTGGCCGGCGAACCCGATCTGTTGATCGCCGACGAGCCGACGACGGCCCTGGACGTCACCATCCAGGCCCAGATCCTCAAACTGTTGAAGGATCTGCAGGCCCGCTTCGGCATGGCGCTGCTGATGATTACCCATGATCTGACGCTGGTCCGGCGCATGGCCGACCTTGTGGCGGTGATGACCAAGGGCGAGATCGTCGAAAGCGGGCCGATGGAGAAGGTATTTTCCAGCCCCCAACATCCCTATACGCAAAAGCTGATCGCTTCCGAGCCCAAGGGGGCGCCGGCATCTCTGAGCAGCGGTGCCAAGACAGTGATGGAGGGAGCGGGCATCAAGGTCTGGTTTCCGATCAAGAAGGGCGTGTTCAAACGCACGGTCGGCCATATCAAGGCCGTGGACGGGGTGGACGTCACCGTGCGCGAGGGCGAGACGCTGGGCGTGGTGGGGGAATCGGGCTCGGGCAAGACCACGCTGGGCATGGCGCTGCTGCGCCTGGAAAAATCGACGGGAGCGATCCGCCTGAAGGGCTTGGCCATCGACAAGCTTTCGGGGCGCGACCTGCGGGGGCTGCGGCGCGACATGCAGGTGGTGTTCCAGGATCCTTACGGCGCGCTTAGTCCGCGTTTCAGCATTGCCGACATCGTGGGCGAGGGCATGGCGCTGCACGGCATCGGGGCCACCATTCCCGAACGGCGCGGCCTGATCGCCGAGGCTTTAAGCGAAGTCGGGCTGGACCCTTCGGCCATGGACCGCTATCCGCATGAATTCTCGGGCGGTCAGCGCCAGCGCATCGCCATCGCCCGCGCCTTGGCGCTGAAACCGAAATTCATGGTCCTGGACGAGCCGACCAGCGCCCTTGATCTGACCGTGCAGGCGCAGATCGTCGATCTGTTGTTGAAACTGCAGCAGCGCTATCGGATGGGCTATCTGTTCATCAGCCACGATCTGCGCGTGGTCAAGGCGCTGGCGCACCGCATTCTGGTCATGAAGGATGGCAAGGTGGTGGAAGAGGGCGAAGCCGGGGCGGTGTTCGCCAATCCCCAGGCCCCCTATACCAAGGCCCTGATCGCCGCCGCCTTCACGCTTGATAGCGTTGAGGGGCCGGAGAGCCGCTGATAAAGCGCCAGGCCGCCACCAAGAATCGTTCGAAATTCGTCATCGTCAAATCCCCCCTCGGTTCGAGTTCGTCGCTGGCCGCCATTCTAGCGGCCCGATGGTGGCGAGATTACGGACGAAATTAAGGCAAGAAAGTGACGAGGGTCACAGGTTGGGCAATCAATGCCCCGGCGCGGCGCGGCCCATATCGATGAATTTTTCCCGGCGGCGGCTACGCAGCACGCCGCCTTCAAGCCCCGAGAGGTCTCTGAGCGAGCTTTCGATGGCTTCGCTTAAGTTCCTGATGGCGGTTTCGGGGGCGCGGTGGGCGCCGCCCAGAGGCTCGGGCACCACCTGGTCGATGACGCCCAGCTTCAGCAGATCCTGCGCGGTCAGTTTCAGGGCGTCGGCGGCTTCCCGTGCCTGGTCGCCCGAGCGCCACAGGATCGAGGCGCAGCCCTCCGGCGAGATGACGGAATAGATGGCGTGTTCTTGCATCAGAATGACGTTGCCGGTGGCCAGCGCGATGGCGCCGCCCGATCCGCCCTCGCCGATCACCGAGGCGATGTAGGGGACACGCAGATCAAGCCCGGTTTCGATGCAACGCGCGATGGCTTCGGCCTGGCCCCGTGCCTCGGCATCGACGCCTGGATAGGCCCCCGACGTATCGACGAAGGACAAAAGCGGCAGGCCGAACTGGTTGGCCAGATTCATCAAGCGCTTGGCCTTGCGATAGCCTTCGGGCTTGGCCATGCCGAAATTGTGGCGGATGCGGCTGTCGGTATCCGAGCCCTTTTCCAGGCCGATCACCACCACCGAGCGGCCCCTGAAGCGGCCCAGCCCTCCCACCACCGCCTTGTCGTCGGCAAAGGCGCGGTCGCCGGCCAGCGGCACGAAATCCTCGATCAGGGCCCTGACATAGTCGCAGGCATGCGGGCGTTCGGGATGACGCGCCACCTGCGTCTTCTGCCAAGGGGTCAGCTTGGCATAGGTCGCGCGCAACAGCTTCTCGACCTTGGCGTTCAGCTTGGCGACCTCTTCGGCGATGTTGATGTCGCCGGCATCGGTCAGGTGCCGCAATTCTTCGATCTTGCCTTCAAGTTCGGCAATCGGCTTTTCGAAGTCGAGAAACTGCATGGCCCCGGACTGATTAAAGGTGGCTGGGAAGAGTCACGATTTGCAGCCAGAACACGCCGATCGACTGCACCACGGCGATGAACTTGTCGAAATCGACGGGCTTGACGATGTAGGCGTTGGCGCCCAACTCGTAGCAGCGCAGGATGTCCGCTTCCGATTCCGAGGTGGTCAGCGCAATCACCGGCAGGCGGTGCAGCTTGGGGTCCTTGCGGATTTCCTCCAGCACCTCGCGGCCGTCCTTCTTGGGCAGGTTGAGGTCGAGCAGCACCAGATCGGGCTGTCCGGCCTGGGCGTGCGATCCCTGGCGGCGCAGATAGTCCATGGCGTCGGCGCCGTCCAGGACATGATTGATGCTGTTTAGGACATGCGAGTCCTTGAAGGCTTCAACCACAAGACGGGCGTCGGCCATATTGTCTTCGACCAGTAAAATCTCGATTGGGCGCACGTTCACAAAAACTCCGCCGGAAAAAGGCCACAATGTTTCAAGAAAAATAGGGATGTTACACCTCGAAGTCGAGGGAAAGTTTGCATTGACGGCCTCGCGTATTAACATGCGGGGCATGCAATAGTGGAAAGGGTGACGCCCCATGTGCGAATGTCAGGTTTACGGACGCCGCAAGATTGTCAAAGCTTTCATGGCCAGTTCGGCCTTGGCCGGCTTGGCGCCCTGGTGCCTAAGTGGTTGTTCGGTCAACCCGGCCACCGGTCAGTCCAACTTTACCGGCTTCATGTCGCCGGAAGAAGAAAAGCGGGTCGGCAATCAGCAATTTCCCCAATTAATCAAGGAATTCGGCGGCGAATATCAAGATTCGCGGATCAAAAGCTATGTGACGTCTTTAGGCAACGAGCTTTTGCGACATTCCGAAACACCGGACGCCAAATTTACCTTCACGGTCGTCAATTCCGATATTGTGAACGCTTTCGCGCTTCCCGGCGGCTATGTCTGCGTCAGCCGGGGGCTTTTGGCCCTGTGCCAGGACGAGGCCGAGCTGGCCGGCGTGGTCGGCCATGAGATCGGCCATGTGGTGGCCAGGCATTCGGCCCAGCGCTACAGTTCCGGCATGGCGGCCAATATCGGCCTGATGGCGGCGGCCATCGGCCTGTCGGCGGTGGGGGCGGGGTCGGCCGGACAGGGGCTGATGAATGCCGCCCAGTACGGCGCCCAGGCTTTCCTGCAGTCCTATTCGCGCGAACACGAGATGGAAGCCGATGTGCTGGGCCATCGCTATATGTCCCGCTCGGGCTATGGCCCCGAGGCGATGGTCAATTTCCTGGCCAGTCTGCGCAAGCATTCCCAGTTGCAGGCCCGCATGGCGGGCCGAAGCGAGGATGCGGTCGATCAGTTCGACATGATGGCCACCCACCCCCAAACCAAGGAACGCGTCGATGCCGCCGAACATCGGCTGCAAAGCCTGAAGCTGGCCAATCCCCGCTATGACCGCAACCGCTATCTCGACCTCATCAACGGTATGCTGTTCGGCGACGATCCCGAGCAGGGCATGATGAAGGGGCAAAGCTTCCTGCATCCCGGCCTGAAATTCGGCTTCGAGATTCCCAAGGGATTCCGCATGTCCAACAGCCCGTCCAAGGTGGTGGCGTCGCATCCCAAGGGGGCGATCATCATCTTCGACGGCGCCAAGCCCAAGGGCAGCGGCAGCATGGCCGGCTATGTCGGGCGCGAATGGGCGCCCAAGGCCAATATTTCCGGTCTCGAGAACTTCACCGTCAACGGCATGGAGGCGGCGACCGGCGAGACCCAGGCGCAATCCAACGGCCAGACGGTGAATGTCCGCCTTCTTGCTATTCGCTATGACGCCCAGCAGATCTATCGCTTCATGTTTGTCACCCCCCGCAGCCAGTCGCACCTCTATGACGAGGATTTCAAACGCACCACCTACAGCTTTAAGCGCTTAAGCGCCGAGGAGGCGGCGAAGGTCAAGCCCCTGCGCCTGATCGTGGTCAAGGCCCATGAGGGCGACACGCCCGAGCGGCTGGGAGCCAACATGCCCTTCAACGAATTCAATCCCGACTGGTTCAAGCTGCTGAACGATCTCGATCCCGGTCAGCCCTTGAAGCCGGGCCAGACCATCAAGGTGGTTGCCGGGTAGGTGAATCTGGCTTTCGTCAAGGTTTTTTCCCAGGAGGAGTGGTAAGTCTCTCTTTGTCTCCCATATCCCTGGAGAGAGAGGGCGCATCGGATCATGCAAGACGCTTTTGGACGCCGGATCGACTATTTGCGCGTATCGGTCACCGACCGCTGCGATCTGCGCTGTTCCTATTGCATGAATGACGAAACCCGCTTCGTCGAGCGCAAGGAACTGTTGGCGCTCGAGGAATTGCTGCGCCTGTGCGACATCTTCATCGGCCTGGGGGTGGCGAAACTGCGCGTTACCGGCGGCGAGCCATTGGTGCGGCGCAATGTGGAATGGCTGTTCGACCGTCTGGGCGAGCGGTTGGGGCAGGGGCTTCAAGAAGTGGCCTTGACCACCAACGCCACCCAATTGGCCGAATTCGCGCCCCGGCTGGCCAAGGCCGGCGTCAAGCGTGTCAATGTGTCTCTGGATACGTTGGATGTCGCGGTTTTCAGGACCATCACCCGGCACGGCGATCTGTCGAAGGTCGTGCAGGGAATCGAGGCAGCACGCGGCTGCGGCCTTAAGGTCAAGCTCAATTGCGTGCTGATGAAGGATGTCAACGAGCATGAAATCCCCAGGCTGATGGCCTGGGGGCACAAGCTGGGCTGCGATCTGGTCCTGATCGAAACCATGCCGATGGGCGACGCCCGCTCGGACCGCTATCTGCCGCTGGAATCGGCGCTCGACCGCCTGTCGCTCAGCTACCATCTTCAAGAAACCGACGAACGCACCAACGGCCCGGCCCGTTACTTTCGGGTGCTGGAGACCGGCGGCAGGCTGGGCGTGATCGCCCCCCTAAGCCGGCATTTTTGCGAGACTTGCAATCGCGTGCGTCTGACCTCGACCGGCAGGCTGCATCTGTGCCTGGGCCGCGAGGACGGAATCGATCTGCGTGAGGCCCTGCGTTCGGGCGAGTCCGATCAGGCCATCAAGGACCGCATTTTGAAGGCCTTGGCCGTCAAGCCCCAGGGGCATGATTTCGTGGCCGGCGGAACCCTGTCGGCGGGGCCGGGCGCCGTGCGCGCCATGAGCGCCACGGGCGGGTAATCGCCGCTATTTTAAGGCTCCTCGACGCTGCAAATGGAAATGGGTAAACAAGATTCCTCACCCTGAGGAGCCTGCGGCACGCAGGCGTCTCGAAGGGTGGGGCATCATGTCTATGCTCATCCTTCGAGACGGGCCTTCGGCTCTCCGGAAGGCATGAGGTAAGAACTATGTCGGCAATCAAACCCAATTCCACAGCAAACGTCGAAGAGCCTATTTCAAATATTGCTGGATGGTGGCGATGAAGGTGCCGACCGAGATCGGCTTGGTGATATAGGCGTCGCAGCCGCCCTTCAGGATCTTCTCCTCGTCGCCCTTCATGGCGAAGGCGGTGACGGCGATGACTGGAACGGACCGTAGGTCGGGGTCGGCCTTGATCATCTTGGTGACGTCGATGCCCGAGATTTCCGGCAGTTGGATATCCATCAACACCAGATCCGGGTGGTGCTGTTTCATGAGCGAAATCACATTTGCCCCTTCGTGGGTTTGCACGGTGGCAAATCCGTGGGCTTGCAGAAGGTCGCTGAACAGTTTCATGTTCAGCTCGTTGTCCTCGACGATGAGGATGGTTTTGGGCATACCCTTGTCCCTAGAATGCCTAAGGTTACTCCACGTCCCCGCCTCTTGATATACGTTAAATCGGAAAAAACCAACCTCTTCGCTCGATGTATATAACCACAAAAAAAGCTTTGTTATTACCGCTCGTCAAAGGAACCCGCTCCACCAAAGCAAAAAAATGGGCCGGGATGAACCCGGCCCAAGTTTGCTCTTGAGGGAAAAGGATACCGGCCAGCGACACGGAAGACCATCCAAGCGGTGGTTTCGTCACCCGCGGGGGCGGGCTACCGTTGGAACATCCACCGGTACGACAACCTGTATCCAGTAGCGATCATGCGCTGCTTCATCCTAGTCCGCTGTGACGAACGTCACATGGATAAAATTTTATGGATTTTCTTGAAAATCAAGCGGTTGCGACATGATTCGACAAATGGCCGCCGTCAGGCGCCAGCCAGTTTCCGCTCCAGAAAGTCCAAACGGTCCTGCCCCCAGAAGGGTTCGTCCTCGAAAACATACCAGGGGACACCGTAGACGCCCTTTTCCAGGGCTTCTTGCGTATTGGCTTCCCATTGGCTGAAAGCCGGCGAGCCGTCGGCAGAGTCCGCCAACAGCGCCGGACCGTCGAGCCCTTGTTCGGAAGCGATGGCGGCGACGGTGGCGGGATCGGAAAGGTCGCGCTCGTCCTTCCACACGGCCTGCATATAGGCCAGGGCCAATATCCCCATATCGTGCCCCTTCATGCCCGCCAGAATGGTCAGGCAGGAGGCCATTTTGTCGGGGACGGGGAAGAATTTCGGCTGGATGTTGAGCCCGAAGTTCAAATGCTCGTTCCAGCGCCGAAGTTCGACCAGACGATAGGCGAGCCGCGACGGATGGCGGTCTTTCAGCATGGAACCGCCGGTGGCCGGGAATATCTTGGCGACATTGACCGGTTTGAAACGGATATCAGCGCCGTGGCGCCTGGCCATGCCGATCAGGCGCTCATGGCCGATCAGGCTCCAGGGCGAGACCAGGGCGAAATAATAGTCGATGGTTTTCGTCATGCCGAATCTCCTTTGGAGAAAATATAGGCGCGGCAGGGCTGGGATGCATCCCCAACCATTATTATAGGATGCCCGAAGAAAAACTGGCTCTTCGACGCGACAAATGGAATCCGCACGCATTCTTTTGCCCACCCTTCGAGACGCGCTGCGCGCTCCTCAGGGTGAGGACTATGTAAATACAAAGGGTTACCTCATCCTGAGGAGGGCCGAAGGCCCGTCTCGAAGGATGGGGTGGGCTTCCCTGCAAGTCGTTTGAGGAAAAACCCAGCCATCAATTCCACTTCCAACGTCGAAGAGCCGAAAAACTTATCCCTTGTCTTGGCGCTTGGCTTGCTCGATCTCGCGCAGATCCTTGCGCTTGATCTTGCCGGTGGCGGTCATCGGCAATTCGCTCACGAATTCGATCTCGCGCGGGTAGGCATATTGGGCCATGCGGGTTTTGACATGGTTGCGGATGGAATGCATGAGATCGGTTTCGGCCTGTTCGCCCTTGGGCGCTTGTCCGGGTTTCAGCACCACGAAGGCCTTGATGCTTTCGGTGCGCACGGGGTCGGGCACGCCGATGACGGCGGCCATGGCCACGGCTTCGTGGCGCAGCAGGCAATCCTCGATCTCGCCGGGGCCGATGCGGTAGGCGCCCGAGGTGATGACGTCGTCGGCCCGGCCCTCGAACCAGAAATAACCGTCGATGTCGCGCCGTCCGGTGTCGCCGGTCAGCAGCCAGTCATTGGCGAATTTCGCCGTTGTGGCGTCGGGATTGTGCCAATATTCAAGGAACATCACCGGATCGCCCTTCAAGACGGCGATGTTGCCCGATTGGCCGATGGGGACGGGAATGCCCTCGTCATCAACGATCTCGACCGTATGGCCGGGAATGGCGCGGCCCATCGAGCCCTTGCGCACCTCCATGACCGAGGCGCAATTGCCGACCACCAGATTGCATTCGGTCTGGCCGTAGAATTCGTTGATGGTGACGCCGAAAGTGGCGCGTCCCCAGTCTTGCAATTCCTCGCCCAGCGTCTCGCCGCCGGAACCGATGCTGCGCAAACGCGGCTTGGCCGTGAAATTTCCCGCCTGGCGCATCAGCTTCAGCGCCGTCGGCGGCAAGAAGACGTTGCGCACGCCGTGCTTGGCCATCAGATGCATGGCGAATTCGGGATCGAATTTGCGGGCCCGATGCGCCAGCACCGGCACGCCGTGGTGCCATGCCGGCAGCAAGACGTCGAGCAATCCGCCGATCCAGGCCCAGTCGGCTGGCGTCCAGAACAGATCGCCGTATTTCGGGAAGAAATCTTGGGGGAATTCCACGCCCGGCAGATGGCCCAGCAGGGTGCGATGCGCATGCAGCGCGCCCTTGGGGCTGCCGGTGGTGCCCGAGGTGTAGATGATCAGCGCCGGATCGTCGGCCTTGGTGGCCATCGGCGTGAACTGGTCGGAAGCGCTCATCATGGCGGCCCAGAAATCGACGGCGCCGGCCTTGTTCTGCGAGCCCAACACCAGCAGCGTTTCCAGGCGCGGCAGTTCGGATTTCAGGTTCATCACCTTGTCGAGATTGGCGACGTCGGTCACCACCAGCCGGGCGGCGGAATCGGACAGGCGATAGAGCAGCGCATCCTCTCCGAACAGCGTGAACAGCGGCACGGCGATGGCGCCCAGCTTGTAGGTTGCGATATGGGCCAGCGCGGTTTCCAGGGATTGCGGCAGCAGAATGGCGACGCGGTCGCCCTGTTGCACGCCCAGTCCCTGCATGGCGTTGGCCAGGCAGTTGGACAGGCGCTTGAGGTCGGCGAAGCTGTAGCGTCCGACCTCGCCATTCTCGAGTTCGGTGATCAAGGCGGTGCGGTTGGCGTCGGCGCCGGGCAGGGTGTGCTTGTCGATGGCATCGACGCCGATGTTGTAATTTCCGGGGATATGCCAGCTAAAGCTGCGCAGCGCCTCTTCGTAGGAATGCCTCGGTTTCAGCATCAGGCTTTGCCTCCTTGCGGGCGGTTGACCAGCCAGATGCCCGAAGCGACCAGACACAGGGCCAATATCAGCAAGGGCGTGATGGGCTCATCCAGGACAAGACCCCCGGCGGCCAGGCCAAACAGCGGCGTCAGAAAGGTAAACGAGGCTAGGCGCGGCGCCGGATAGTGGGCGACCAGCCAGAACCAGGCCAGATAGCTGGCGAAGGCCACGATGACGGTCTGGAACAACAGACAGCCGACAATCAGCGGCGTCAGATGGGTGATGCCGGCTTCGCCCATCAGCAACGAGGCCGGGGGCAGGATCAGCGCCGACACCGCCAACTGATAGAACAGCGTCTTGGCGGGGGCGATGCGGGCCAGCACGCTGGCCTTGACCAGGATGGTGGTGGCGCCCCAGAGAAGGGCGCCGATCAGCGCGAACAGATCGCCCAGCAGCATAGGCGCGGAGGGCAGGAACAGCCCGTCGGCGAAGGCGGTGACGATGCCCGCAAAGGCGCAGCCCAGCCCCGCCAACTGCATCGGCTTCAGCTTTTCGTGGGGCAGGAAAATCTGCGCCCCCAGCGCCACCACGAAAGGGGCGGTATAGATGAAGATGATGCTGCGCGACGCCGTGGTGTAGGACAGGCCCCAATAGATGAACAGGAATTCGACGCCGAACAACAGGCCCGCGATCAGGCCGGGCTTCAGGCTGGCGTCGGGCTCGAACAATTTCTGGCCTCTGACCGTCATCCATATCCACAGCAAAAGCGTGGCCCCGCCCGAGCGGATGCCGGCCTGCAGAATGGGCGTAACGCCTTCATTGGCCAGTTTGATGCTGACCTGCTGCAAGCCCCACAACAGGCAGAGCAGACCCAGGATGGCCATGGCGGCGGCGTCGAGATGATGGCGGCGCGCGGTCATGGGACGGCATTTTCACCCTCTCCCCTGGCGGGAGAGGGTGGACGCGAAGCGTCCGGGTGAGGGGTGGGGTTCATGTGACTGAGAAGCAAGTGATTGCGCATGAGGCGCCAAATATTATTGGCTCTTCGACGTTTGCTGTGGAATTGGGTTTGATTGCCGACATAGTTCTTACCTCATGCCTTCCGGAGAGCCGAAGGCCCGTCTCGAAGGATGGGCACCGACAAAATGCCCCACCCTTCGAGACGCCTGCGTGCCGCAGGCTCCTCAGGGTGAGGAATCTTGTTTACCCATTTCCAGTTGCAGCGTCGAGGAGTCATATTATTTTGTCTCTTCGGTACTGGAAGTGGCATTCCTAGACATTTAAACCACCAAGGCACCAAGTCACCAAGGAGGCGAAGTGAGCTTGGCGCATTCTTGGTGTCTTCGTGTCTTGGTGGTGAACGCGGCCATGAAAATGCCGCCGGCCATTCCGGGGGATAATGGAAAGTGGCGTTATCCTCAAGTTGATGGATATTGCTCCAGGTAACCACGAGAGACGGCAATTCCACTCGAAACGTCAAGGAGCCAAGGCTTTTCAATTTGCGGACACTTAGTTTCGATACGCCTGACATACCCCTCACCCGGCTTACTTCGTTCGCCACCCTTTCCGGCCAGGGGAGAGGGTGAATTCATGGTTCCGGCCCTTCAATCCAGCGGATAGATGGTTTCGAAATGGCGCCAGCCGCTGGACTCGTCGAACATCACGCCGTCGAAGCCGAGATCCATGATCCATTTCAAATAACGGCCCAGGATGTCTTTCCATTCGGTATGGCGGTAATCGACGGTGAAACGGTCGGGATTCGCCGGATCGGTCGCCACCAGCCAGGCCGGATCGCCCTCGCGCCAGGTCGGATTCCAATAGGGCGCGCCGGCCAGGGCATAGGTCAGCGGCATGCGGGCCAGCACCTTGCGGGGACTGCCGATCTTCTTGAACTTCAGTTGATAGATTTCCTGTTTGGTCAGCGGCTCCTGGTTCGTCCCCTGGCCGACATCCAAGATCAGCGCGTCCTGATTGGTATCGACCAGGGCCAGCACGGCCTTGGTCTTGGGGCCGAAACGGCGCGTATCCAGCACCGCCAGGAAATTGCGCGCCTCGTCCAGGCTGGCGATGGGGCGCGGATTTTCGTCATGCGGACGGCCCCTTGGAATGTCGGTCGGCTCGGTCATGTCGGTGGCGATGTAGGGCAGGGCTTTCATCTTGCGCGCTCCGGCCAGGGCCTCGGCCTGCGATTGCTGGGTGCAGAAATCGATGGTCAGAACGCGCTTGCCCAGCTTTTGGAACTCGGCCAGGGTCTTTAAGCGAATCGCTTTTTCCTTGGGGGGCTGGTCGGCGCAGAACAGTCCGTCTTCGACCACCCCGTCGATGGCCCTGGCCAGCGGACGCAGCAGGCCATGCATGGGAACGCGCTTCTCGTCGTCGATCTTGGGGTCCATCACCTCTTCCAGGATGAATTCCCAGCGGTCCTTTTCCAGAATCGCCGCCCCGTCGCGCAGCAACACCTGGAACCCCTTGTTGCGCTTATGGGCGTAAAGCGTCAGCTCCATCAAGATGGTGCGCAATTCGGCCCGGAAATCGGGGGGCTTGTCGGGATTGACCTGAACCGGGGCGGCGGGTGCTGCCGGGGCATCCGTCAAGGCCTTGCCCTGGGCGCGCACCTGGCCCTGGGCCGGGGCCTGGGCCTGGGCGGGGAGGGCAAGGGCAAGGAACAGGGTAAGAAAAGCGAAGAAGCGCATTGAGTTAGTCTAAACGATGGCAAGGGTCTTGCAACCCCTTGCATAGGGCCTTGCGACAAGATAGACAGCGCTGTCCAAACTTGGAGGCTTCTTCCGTGGCTCTTCCCCTTTTCCGCCCCTTTCCCGGCCTGCGTCCCGCCCCTGAACTGGCCTCCCAGGTCGCCGCCCCGCCCTATGACGTGCTGAACACCGAGGAGGCCCGCGAACTGGCCAAGGGCAAGCCGCACAGCTTCCTGCATATTTCGAAGCCCGAGATCGATTTGGCCCCGGGCACCGACGCCTATGCGCCCGAGGTTTACGCCAAGGGGGCCGAGAATCTGAAGAAGATGATCGCCGAGGGCGTCATCCGGCGCGATGCCAAGCCCTGCTATTACGCCTATCGCCTGAAGATGGGCGACCATGTGCAGACCGGCATCGTGGCGGCGGCCTCGGTGGCGGCCTATGACGTCAACCGCATCCGCAAGCATGAATTCACCCGCCCCGACAAGGAAGACGACCGCGTGCGCCAGATCGACGCCGTCAACGCCCAGACCGGCCCGGTGCTGCTGGCCCACCGCCCGATCAAGGCCGTGTCCGACATCATCGCAAGCGTGACCGCCAAGCCCGCCGCCTATGATTTCGCGGCTCATGACGGCATCGGCCATGCGCTGTGGGTGATCGACCAGGATGCCGACATCTCGGCCATCACCCAGGCTTTCGAGGCCGAGAAGGCGGTGTATATCGCCGACGGCCATCACCGCTCGGCCGCGGCTTCGCGCGTCGCCAAGGCCCGGGCCGGCAAGGGCGGCGACGAGGCCGCGCATAATTCCTTCCTGGTGGTTTCCTACCCCATCGATGAGATGCGCATCTTCGACTATAACCGCGTGGTCAAGGATCTGAACGGCATGAGCGAGGCCGAGCTTTTGGAAAAGCTTGGCAAGACCTTCATGCTGGAAGAGACCAAGGGCCAGGTCAAGCCGAAGGCCAGGCGCCAGATCGGCCTCTATCTGAAGGGCCGCTGGTTCCTGATGACGCTGAAGCAGGAACCTCAGGGGCTCGACCCCGTGCAATCTTTGGATGTCAGCCTGCTCACCGATCTGGTGCTGGCGCCGCTGTTCGGCATCGAGGATTTGCGGAAAGACAAGCGCATCGATTTCGTGGGCGGCAAGCGCGGCCTGGGCGAGCTGGAAAAGCGCGTCGATAGCGGCGAGATGGCGGCGGCCTTCGCGCTGTTCGCCACCAGCATGGACGATTTGGTCGCGGTGGCCGACGCCAATCGCGTCATGCCGCCCAAATCGACCTGGTTCGAACCCAAGCTTGCCGACGGCATGGTCTCGAACCCGCTTGACTGAGCCAGGCGACAAAAGGGTCCTGGTCATCGCCGGTCCCACGGCGTCGGGCAAGTCGGCCCTGGCGATGCTGGCCGCCGATGCGTTCGGCGGCGTCGTCGTCAATGCCGACGCGATTCAGATGTATCGCGATTTGAGCATCCTGTCGGCTCGCCCCAGCGACGCCGATCAGGCCTATGTGCCGCACCGACTGTATGGGGTTCTGACTTCAGACGAGGTTTGCAGCGCCGCCCAATGGGCCAAGCTGGCGGCGGCGGAAATTTCCGCCATTCATGGGAAAGGCTTGCTGCCGATTCTGACCGGCGGCAGCGGCCTGTATCTTAAGGCGCTGATCGAAGGCCTGGCCCCCATGCCCGATCTGCCCGAACCCATCCGCCAAGCCGCCCGTGATCTGGCGCAGGAAATCGGCGCTTTTGCCCTGCATGCGCGTTTAAGCCGAGCCGATCCGGTCATGGCGGCTCGTCTGCGTCCCACCGATACCCAGCGTGTGACCCGGGCCTGGGAGGTGATCCAGGCCACCGGGCGCTCGCTGGCCGACTGGCAGGGGGGGCGGGGCACGCCCTTTCCCGCCCGCTTCATTTCTCTTTTCGTCATGCCCGAGCGCGCGGCGCTGTATCAGGCCTGCGATGCCAGATTCCTGGCAATGCTGAAGGCGGGGGCCTGGGACGAGGCCAGGGTTTTCCAGAACGCCCCAGCCCCATCGCCGATCCTGCGCGCCCTGGGCTTGCGCGAATTGATCCGCTGCCTCAAGGGCGAGATATCCCAAAATCAGGCTGTGGAATTGGCGCAGGCCGCGACAAGACACTATGCCAAGCGTCAGGTGACCTGGTTCAGGCACCAGATGCAACCCAGCCATGTCCTGTCCGCGCAATTTTCGGAAAGTCTGTGGCCAAAAATCTTTCCGATTCTTCGCGGGTTTCTGTTGACCGGCTAGAATCTAAAGTCTAGTGTCCCGATCCGAAAGTTCGTGTGATCGGAAATCTGGTGGTTTACGAACTTTCGGATCGACAAGGACACTAGCAACCATTTGATTGCTAGTGTGGTTTCTGGTTTCAAAGTTCCTGAACGCGGTGCAGCATGATCGTAGGAACTTCGATACCACCACACTAGTCTTTCGCCCTTCCTTAGCATGATGGATTCACTGAGAAATGAGTCACGAGCAGGATATCAACGGCGCGGAAATCCTTTTGAAGGCTTTGGCCGATCAAGGGGTCGAGGTCGTGTTCGGCTATCCGGGCGGCGCCGTGCTGCCGATCTATGACGAGATATTCAAGCAGAACCGGCTGCGCCATATTCTGGTGCGCCACGAACAGGCCGCCGTCCATGCCGCCGAAGGCTATGCGCGCGCCACCGGCAAGGTGGGCTGCGTTCTGGTGACGTCGGGCCCCGGCTCGACCAACGCCGTCACCGGCCTGTTGGACGCCATGCTCGATTCGACGCCGATGGTCTGTCTGACCGGCCAGGTGCCGACCAGCCTGATCGGCAACGACGCTTTCCAGGAAGCCGACACCACCGGCATCACGCGGCCTTGCACCAAGCACAATTATCTGGTCAAGGACGTCAATGATCTGGCCCGCGTGGTCCACGAAGCCTTCTATGTCGCCAAAAGCGGCCGCCCCGGCCCGGTGGTCATCGATCTGCCCAAGGATGTGATGACCGCCAAGGGCAAATATGTCGGTGTCGGCAAGGTACGCCACAAGACCTATATGCCCAAGGTCAAGGGCGAGATGTCTGCCATCGAACAGGCGGCCGAGCTGATGGCCGGCGCCAAGAAACCGATTCTCTATTTCGGCGGCGGCGTCATCAATTCCGGCAATGCCGCCATCGACTTGGCGGGAAAATTGGTCAAGATGACCGGCTTTCCCTTCACCCAGACCTTGATGGGGCTGGGTTCGGCGCCGGCATCGAGCCCGCAATTCCTGGGCATGGTCGGCATGCACGGCACCTATGAAGCCAATCTGGCCATGCATGGCTGCGACGTCATGGTCTGCATCGGGGCTCGTTTCGATGACCGCGTCACCGGCAAGACTTCGGCCTTCTCGCCGCATTCGAAGAAGATTCACATCGATATCGATCCGTCGTCGATCAACAAGAACATCATGGTCGATGTGCCCATCGTCGGCGATGTCGGCCATGTGCTGGAAGACCTGATCCGGGTCTGGAAGGCCAAGCAGCTTCATATCGACGAGAAGGCGCTGAAAAGCTGGTGGCGCACCATCGACGGCTGGCGTTCGAAGGATTGCCTGCGTTATGTCCGCAGCAAGAAGGTCATCAAGCCGCAATACGCCATCGAGCGCCTGTATGAACTGACCAAGGCCAAGGATCCCATCATCGCCACCGAAGTCGGTCAGCATCAGATGTGGGCCGCCCAGTTCGCCAAGTTCGACGTGGCCAGGCATTGGCTGACCTCGGGCGGGCTTGGCACCATGGGCTTCGGCCTGCCGGCGGCCATGGGCGCCCAGGTGGCCTTCCCCGACAAGCTGGTGGTCAACATCGCAGGCGAATCCTCGATCCAGATGAACATCCAGGAACTGGCGACGCTGATGCAAGAGCGTCTGGCGGTGAAGATATTCATCATGAACAACCAGTATCTGGGCATGGTGCGCCAGTGGCAGGAACTGCTGCATGGCGGGCGCTATGCCGAAAGCCATATGGACGTGCATCCCGATTTCGTGAAGCTGGCTGAGGCCTATGGCCACAAGGGACGGCGCGTCGACAAGCCCGCCGATCTCGATGACGCCATCATGGAGATGATCGAGACGCCGGGCGCCTTCATCTTGGATGTGCGCACCGACGCTTCGGAGAACGTCTTTCCGATGATCCCCGCCGGAGCCGCGCATAACGAGATGCTGATGGGGCCCGAGGACGAGGCCGGGAATCCGTCAAGCGAAGACGGCATGGTTCTGGTGTAGGAGGGGACGATGACAGGAGCCAAGCATCCGCATGCGCGCCGCCATACCATCGCCGTGCTGGTCGATAACGAGCCGGGCGTCCTGGCCCGCGTCATCGGCCTGTTTTCGGGGCGCGGCTACAATATCGAAAGCCTGACCGTGGCCGAAGTGGCGGCGCGCGAGAATCTGTCGCGCATCACCATCGTGACCTCGGGCACCGCCCAGATCATCGAGCAGATCAAGGCGCAATTGTCGCGTCTGGTGCCGGTGCATAAGGTGGTCGATCTGACCACCGATGGGCCGGCGGTCGAGCGCGAACTGGCGCTGGTGAAGGTGGCCAGCATCGGCGACAAGCGCGTCGAAGCCTTGCGCATCGCCGGCATCTTCCGCGCCCATACCGTGGACGCCACCAACGAATCCTTCGTCTTCGAGATCGTGGGCCGGTCTGACAAGATCGACGCCTTCGTCAATCTGATGGAACCTTTGGGCCTGGTCGACGTGTCGCGCACCGGCGTCGTCGCCATCGCCCGTGGCACGCAACCGCTTTAACTTTAAGAACTGAAAAAGGGAGTACCCTTCATGCGCGTTTATTACGACCGCGACGCCGACCTCGGCCTCATCAAGGGCAAGAAGGTGGCCATCATCGGCTATGGCAGCCAGGGCCATGCCCATGCGCTGAATCTGCGCGATTCCGGCGTCAAGGACCTGGCCGTCGGCCTGCGCCCCGGCTCGGCCTCGGCCAAGAAGGCGGAAGGCGAGAAGCTGAAAGTCATGACGCCCGACGAGGCCGCCAAATGGGCCGACGTGGTGATGATCCTGACGCCTGATGAATTGCAGGCCGATCTCTACCGCGACCATCTGGCTCCCAACATGAAGCCGGGCTCGGCGCTGGTTTTCGCCCACGGCCTCAACATCCATTTCAAGCTGATCGAAGCCCGGGCCGACATCGACGTCTTCATGATCGCTCCCAAGGGCCCCGGTCATACCGTGCGCGGCGAATATCTGAAGGGCGGCGGCGTTCCCTGTCTGGTGGCGGTTGACCAAAACCCCTCGGGCAACGCGCTGGAAATCGCTCTGTCCTATGCTTCCGCCGTCGGCGGCGGTCGTTCGGGCATCATCGAGACCAGCTTCAAGGAAGAGTGCGAGACCGACCTGTTCGGCGAGCAGGCGGTGCTGTGCGGCGGCCTGACTGAACTGATCAAGGCCGGTTACGAAACCCTGACCGAAGCCGGCTACGCCCCCGAGATGGCTTATTTCGAATGCCTGCACGAAGTGAAGCTGATCGTCGATCTCATCTACGAGGGCGGCATGGCCAACATGCGCTACTCGATCTCGAACACCGCCGAGTACGGCGACTACCGCACCGGTCCGCGCCTCATCACACCTGAGACCAAGGCCGAGATGAAGCGCGTGCTGGAAGACATCCAGTCGGGCCGCTTCGTGCGCGATTGGGTGTTGGAGTGCAAGGCCGGCCAGCCCAGCTTCAAGGCCACGCGCCGCCGGAACGCCGAGCATCCGATCGAGGTGATCGGCGAGAAGCTGCGCGCCATGATGCCCTGGATCGGCAAGAACAAGCTGGTCGATAAGAGCAAGAACTAAGCTGTCAGCTATCAGCTTTCAGCTGTCAGGAAAAAAGGGGTTGGAATTTCATCCAACCCCTTTATTTTGCCTCTTCGACGCATGCTAAGGAATTGGCCGGACAGTCGATATGAATTTTACCTTATCCTGAGGAGGGCCGAAGGCCCGTCTCGAAGGATGGGGGCTGTCGATGCTCTGTTCTTTCCTTCACTCACCCTTCGAGACGCGCAGCGCGCTCCTCAGGGTGAGGAATCGTGCTTACCCTTTTCCGCGCGTCGCGTCGCGGAGCCGTGTTTTGTCATTCGCTGACCGCTGACCGCTGGACCCTACGCCGCCGAACCCCTGCGCACATGGGCCAGGAAACCATTGACCTGGCTGCGCAGCTTTTCGGCGTTCTTGGCCAGTTCCGAGGAAGCTGACAAAACGCTGTCCGACGAGGTTTCTGTGCTCTCGGCGCCCTGGCGCACTTCGACGATATGTTCCGAAACGTCCTTGGCTCCCATGGCCGCCAGTTGGGCGTTGCGGGCGATCTCGCCGGTGGCCGAGCCCTGCTGCTCGACGGATTCCGAAATGCTGGCCGCGATCTCGTTGATCTGGCCGATGGTTTTGGCGATGCCGCGGATGGCTTCGACGGCATCGTCGGTGGCCGATTGAACCGAGGAAATCTGCTGGGTGATGTCCTCGGTCGCCTTGGCGGTCTGGTTGGCGAGATTCTTGACCTCGTTGGCGACGACGGCGAATCCCTTGCCGGCCTCGCCGGCCCGGGCCGCTTCAATCGTCGCGTTCAAGGCCAGAAGATTGGTCTGCGAGGCGATGTCGCTAATCAGGCTGACGACTTCGCCGATGCGGTGCGCGGCTTCGGACAGGCCCTGAATCATCGCATCAGCGCGCTGGGCTTCTTGCACCGCGGCTTGGCTGATATGCGACGATTGTTCGACCTGATGAGAAATGGCGTTGATCGAAGCCGACAATTCCTCGGCGGCGCTGGCCACCGCCTGCACATTGGCCGATGCCTGTTCCGACGAATGAGCGACGTCGGTGGCGCGGTGGCTGGTGTCGTTGGCGACATGCGACATGTCTTGCGCCGTGGTCTGCAATCCGCTGGCCGCCTGGGCGACGCAGCCGATGACCTTGCCGACTTCGTCTTCCAGCTTGTTGGCCATATCCATCATGTCGGCCTGGCGCTTTTCCTCGGCGCGCCGTTCGGTTTCGCGCCGCTCGGTCTGCAAACGGTCCATTTCCAAAAGCTTGTCCAGGAAGATGCGCAGCGCCTTGGCGATTTTGCCGAATTCGTCGCGGCGCTCCGGATGCAGATGCAGGCTGTCGGCGGGCGCCTTGGCCATCACGAAGTCGATGTCCTTTTCGACATAGGCCAGCAGGCGGCCGATCATGAAATACAGATAACCGCCGCCGGCGCCGGCGATCAGCAAGGCTGTGCCGGCGGCAATCAGCATGGTAAAGATGAGCCGGTCGCCCATCTTCAGCATGTCGTCGGCGACATTGGCCAGATCCGACATGCGATTGAAGGTTTCGCCTTGAATCTCGGAAGCCAATTCATCCAGCCTGGCGATGATGGCTTCGCTGCTGTCGGTGAATTGCGACAGCAATTCGCCGCCCCTGGCTTTGCTGACGCGGAAGGTTTCGGCCATTTCCTGGCCTAGCGGAATCAAGGGCGGCAGTTCGCCCATCAGTTCCTCGATGCTGGACGAAATGGCGTCCAGACCCAATTCCTTGGCATAGTCGCGGGCTGCCTCGGCGTCGGATTGGAACTTGGCGCCGAATTCCTGGCCGCGTTGATAGCTCTCGGCCTCGCCTGTCAGCGCCGCGTTGAAATAGGCGTTGCGCATCGACTGGACGTCGGACTTGGCTTCACGGATGGCGTCAAGCAGCGGAACGCCGAAATTCGAAACCTTGGCGACATCGCCTTCCATGGTTTCCAGAACCGGCTTTTGCGCCATTAGACGGGAAACGACAAAACTTGAAGAAACGATGGAGGCCAACAGGATTGCCGCCATGATCAGCAGCACCTTCAGCTTGACAGTCATACTTCCCTCCAGGCGGGTAACCGGTTGACCGGTTGATTCTCCTGATATGAATTTAACGCATCGCTCAGGGGTTTACGAGATGTCATTTGCGCACATCAGACATATCTAAAGTAAATTATAGATGATTCGATAGGTTCGTCAGAACTATTCTTAGGTTGATTGGAATTTTATAAAGTTTAAGAAAGGCCGTATGTTCTCTAGGGTCTTGCATGAGGCTTTTCATTTTTTGACATGCATCAAAAAATAATCAACCGCTTCCCATCACAGGTGCGAATAGGGGATATCAAGGAGCGGTTCTATGAAGCCGCGGGGCGCAGCAACGCCTCGATGCGTTTCTGTTGGTCCGGCCAGCCTGAAAGCAGGGCCTGCATGTCGGTGGCGTGTTCGTAATCGGCGTAATCGAAGCCGGGAGCGACCGTGCAACCCATCAGCGCGAATCGTCCACCCGGCAACAGGCGAGCCCCCTGCCAGGCCCCGGCGGGGACGCGGATTTGGGGGCGCTGGCCGGCGGCGAGGTCGGGCCCCAGGGCCGCGATTTCCGAGCTTCCATCCTGCAGAAGCTTGAGCATCTCGACCGCATCGCCCAGATAAAAATGAAAGATTTCATCGCTTTGAAGGCGATGCAGGGCCGAAACCGCGCCCTCGGTCAGCAGATAATAGATGGCCGTGCCAGTGGTTCTTGGGCCGACATAGCGGCCCGGAAGCATCGCCGGGTTCAGAATATCCCCGGCGCGCCATGTCTCGTCGAACCATCCGCCTTCGATCGGGTGGGGCTTCAGCCCCAGAAGGCGGATGACTTCGTCCGCCTCAATCACTCGGGAATCTTGCCCGTCAGCAGAAAATCGGCCAAGGCCAGGGCTTTTTCGCTGCCGCCCTCGTTGAACTGCTTGGTCCGCTCGATGATCCAGTTCTTGACCTCGGCATGATCGACCGGGGTCTTGGCCATCAGCGCGCACAGAATGGCTTGGCTGGCCAGCAGATGGGCGGAAATATCGTCCAGGGCGTCGAACAGCTTCTGCTGCGAGTCGCTTTGCGAATCGGCCATGTTCTGGATGTCACGGCCAAGATTGTTGAGCAAGCCCTGAATGTGGTTGAGAAGGATCTGCGACATGGAGTTCTTCCCCTGATAGAAATCTGAAATCGGTCAAAGGATAGCTCGACTTGATCCGTCTGTCATGCCCTATCGCAGAAGTCCGGCGTTAAGAAATTTTTGGCATTGGACCGTTTACTCTCCCATATTCGGATAGGGGGGATGGATTGGCATTGAGGATGGACGCCCATGCGGTTTTTCTCTGGATCGGACAATGACCTAGACCCCGGCGCGGCGCCGGTGGATCCCGCCTGGGCCCGTTCGGCCAAGGGGCATTTTCACCGCTTGGCCAGGCTCGAGCCGGATCAGATCGGCCTTCCGGGCCAGGGCGGGGTCTATGTCATCTGGCACAAGGGGGTGAAGCCCGAATGGGTCTATGTCGCCGCTGCCGAGGATTTGGCCCAGGCTCTGATGCGCGCCCTCGACGATGAGGATATCATTTCCTATGAGCCCCGGGGCGGATTGTGGTGCAGTTGGTCCTTCATCCGTCCGGAATACCGGGACGGCGCCGTTCTTTACTTGCGCAACCTCTTGAATCCCGTCGTTCTGCCCCGGATCGGCGACGAAATCGACCCCGAATCGGTGAATCCAGTGCCCATCCTGGCGCCTGGTTAGCGCTCAATCAATTGGATGGATGAAGACCTACCTTGATGGGGGGTTAATTCCCCGCCCATTTTTCTTGCATGCTGCGCCGGGGCAGGGTATCCGGTAGGCTCGAAGTCAAAATCGAAGCCAAGCAAAAGCAGGGACGTCCAAGCCATGCACGAAATCATCCAGCAACTGGAAGAGAAACGCGCCCGCGCCCGTCTGGGCGGCGGCGAAAAGCGCATCGCCGCGCAGCACAGCAAAGGCAAGCTGACGGCGCGCGAACGCATCTTGCTGGTGCTCGACCCCGGTTCCTTCGAGGAATGGGACATGTTCGTCGAACATCGCTGCCATGATTTCGGCATGGACAGGGAAACCATCCCCAGCGACGGCGTGGTCACCGGCTACGGCACCATCAACGGCCGCCTGGTCTTCATTTTCAGCCAGGATTTCACGGTCTTCGGCGGCTCGCTTTCGGAAGCCCATGCCGAGAAGATCTGCAAGATCATGGACCATGCCATGAAGGTGGGCGCGCCGGTGATCGGCTTGAACGATTCCGGCGGCGCTCGCATCCAGGAAGGCGTGGCCTCGCTGGCCGGCTATGCCGAAGTGTTCCAGCGCAATGTGCTGGCCTCGGGCGTGGTGCCGCAGATTTCCGTCATCATGGGGCCTTGCGCCGGCGGCGCCGTCTATTCGCCGGCCATGACCGACTTCATCATGATGGTCAAGGATTCGTCCTACATGTTCGTCACCGGCCCCGATGTGGTGAAAACGGTGACGCATGAAACCGTGACCGCCGAGGAACTGGGGGGGGCGGCCACCCATTCCTCGAAATCCGGCGTCTCGGATATGGCTTTCGAGAACGATGTCGAGGCGCTGTTGCAGGTGCGCCGGCTGGTCGATTTCCTGCCCGCCTCGAACCGCGTGAGTCCGCCGGTGCGGCCCACGCAAGACAGCGCCGAGCGGCTGGAAAAAAGCCTGGATACGCTGATTCCCGACAATCCCAACAAGCCCTACGACATGAAAGAGCTGATCTTGAAGGTCGTCGATGAGGGCGATTTCTTCGAGGTCCAGCCCGACTACGCCAAGAACATCATCATCGGTTTCGGACGCATGGAAGGCGGCTCGGTCGGCATCATCGCCAATCAGCCGATGGTGCTGGCGGGTTGCCTGGATATCGACAGTTCCAGAAAGGCCGCGCGTTTCGTGCGCTTCTGCGACGCCTTCAACATTCCCATCCTAACCTTCGTCGATGTGCCGGGCTTCATGCCGGGCACGGCGCAGGAATATGGCGGCATCATCAAGCACGGCGCCAAGCTGCTTTACGCCTATGCCGAGGCCACGGTGCCCAAGATCACCCTGATCACCCGCAAGGCCTATGGCGGCGCCTATGACGTCATGAGTTCCAAGCATTTGCGCGGCGACGTCAACTTCGCCTGGCCGACGGCGGAAATCGCCGTCATGGGCCCCAAGGGGGCGGTGGAAATCATCTTCCGCAAGGATATCGGCGATCCGGCCAAGATCGCCGAACGCACGGAAGAATACCGCCAGAAGTTCGCCAATCCCTTCATCGCCGGCCATCGCGGTTTCATCGACGACGTCATCGAGCCGCAGGAGACGCGCAAACGCATCTGCCGCTCGCTGGCCATGCTGAAAGAGAAAAAACTGGCCAATCCGTGGAAGAAACACGGCAACATCCCGTTGTAACAACGCCCCTCATCCTGAGGTGGCCGCGAAGCGGCCCTCGAAGGGTGAGGGCCGGATCATTGAGGAGATAGATGTCTGCATTTGTCTACATAGTGCGATGTTCGGATGGCAGCTACTATGTCGGCTCGGCAAGGATGGGGCTTGAGTTGCGAATCGCTGAACATAATGCCGGCACTTATGGAGGGTATACAGCTAAGCGCCGTCCGGTGGCGCTTGTGTACAGTCAGGAGTTCGAAAGGGTCGAAGACTGCATTGCCGTAGAGCGTCAACTCAAAGGTTGGAGCCGAGCTAAGAAAGAAGCCCTGATCCACGGAGACGTCGTGAAATTAATGGTGTTGGCTAAGCGACAAGGCGAAAAGAGGCCTAACGGCGCTGGGCTGAAGAGGAACGTGAAGAATAACGCGCTGTCGGGGAGAACAGATGCGCAAAACTAATAATCGCTCCAATCTTGATTCTCCCGCAGTTCTGCGTCGGCCTTGCGACATGCGGGACATCGATGCATGGGCGAAAGAGGAGGCATCGATTCTGGAGCCGGTAGCTCACAAAGACGTCGTGGGGCTTGTGCTTGGAAGCATCGACGATTTCATTCGCTGGCCTTCCCGTGCCGTTCTTCTATGGGAAGGGGCGACGCGAAACGTTAAATATCACTCCTATCCAGATACGATAGCGGACATCGCTAGACGCAGTGGCGTTTCCTTAGACAGAAGAACTAACGGACCGGCGATAGCCTCTTTCAGGATTGCGGGCGGCGAGAGACCCAAGAGATTCGGTAGCCGAAACGGCTGGAGCGTGCATCACCTCTACTCGGGGAAATTTCCATATATCGACAGGCCCCAGACGTTGCACGCCGCTTATGATTCCTGTCACGCCACCCAGAGTGCCGGTCTTGTAGCCGTTCATCCCGTTGCCGACCAGATGTGTGACGAATACCCATTCTTCGCCTGGTATCTAAGAGCCAAGGCGTTCATGAAATTCGGTTACTACCCTGATGACGTCTTTTCCCCTTCAGCGCATGATCGCTACGGTTTCGTTGACGTGAGCTGCGACATTCTTTTCTCCGAAGCGGTCGAGCGAGAGGAGAACGCCTTTGTTCAAGATTGGACGCCACCTTCATCCTTCGTGACGGCGGCTTCGCCGCCTCCTCAGGATGAGGCGGGAAGTTTAGCATAAAAGTTTGAGAGGATGAGATGACTGAGAAAACCGCCAAGCCCGCCCCCAAGGCGAAGGCCAAGACCAAGCCCGCCGCGCAGGCCGCCAAGGCCAAGGCCGGGCCCTTGTTCGACAAGATTCTGATCGCCAACCGGGGCGAGATCGCGTGCCGCGTCATCAAATCGTGCAAGAAGCTGGGCATCAAAAGCGTTGCTGTCTATTCCGACGCCGACAAGGATGCGCTGCATGTGGCGATGGCCGACGAGGCCGTGCATATCGGCCCGCCGCCGTCTGCGCAAAGCTATCTTTTGATCGACAAGATCGTCGATGCCTGCAAAAAGACGGGCGCACAGGCCGTGCATCCGGGCTATGGATTCTTGTCGGAAAAGCAGGAATTCCAGGCCGCACTGGCCAAGGCCGGCATCGCTTTCATCGGCCCCGGCGCCAAGGCCATTCGCGCCATGGGCGACAAGATCGAATCCAAGAAACTGGCCAAGGCCGCCGGCGTTTCAACCGTGCCCGGCTATCTGGGCGTGATTAAAGACGCCGACGAGGCGGTGAAGATCGCCCAGGGCATCGGCTATCCGGTGATGGTGAAGGCCTCGGCGGGCGGCGGCGGCAAGGGCATGCGCGTGGCCTTGAACGATGCCGAATGCCGCGAAGGTTTCCGCTCGGCGACGGCGGAAGCGAAATCCAGTTTCGCCGACGACCGCGTTTTCGTCGAGAAATTCATCGAGGAGCCGCGCCATATCGAAATCCAGATTCTGGCCGACAGCCACGGCAACACGCTGTATCTGGCCGAGCGCGAATGTTCGATCCAGCGCCGCCATCAGAAGGTGATCGAGGAGGCGCCGTCGCCCTTCCTGGACGCCAAGACGCGCAAGGCCATGGGCGAGCAGGCCGTCGCCCTGGCCAAGGCCGTCGATTACGTTTCGGCGGGTACGGTGGAATTCATCGTCGATGCCAAGCGCAATTTCTATTTTCTGGAAATGAACACCCGCCTGCAGGTCGAACATCCGGTGACCGAGAAAATTACCGGCATCGATCTGGTCGAATGCATGATCCGGGTGGCGGCGGGCGAAAAGCTGCCCATGAAGCAGGCCGACATCAAGATCAACGGCTGGGCTATCGAAGCGCGCGTCTATGCCGAAGACCCGTTCAGGAATTTCTTGCCCTCGACCGGGCGTCTGGTGCGCTACAACCCGCCCGCGGAAAGCGATTCCGTGCGCGTCGATACCGGCGTCTATGAGGGCGGCGAGATCAGCATGTTCTACGATCCGATGATCGCCAAGCTGATTGCCTATGGAAGCAACCGCGTCGAAGCCACCGCCAGCATGCGAGAAGCGCTCGACCGTTTCTATATTCGCGGCGTCTCGCACAATATTCCCTTCCTGGCCTCGCTGATGGGACATCAGCGTTTCGTCGAAGGCCGTCTCTCCACCAATTTCATCGCCGAGGAATACAAGAACGGCTTCAACGCTTCCGATCTGCCGCCCGAGGATCCGGCCATTCTGGTCGCCGTCGCCGCCTCGGTGCATTTCGCCCATGCGCAAAGAAACGCCGCCATTTCCGGCCAGTTGCCCGGTCATGAGATGAAGGTCGGCGCCGATTGGGTGGTGAAGCTGGGCGAGGAAAGCTATCCGGTTTCCATCGCCGCCCTTGAGTCCGGCTGGACGGTTTTGTTGAAGGGCAAGAAATTGTCCGTGCGTTCCGACAGTTGGATTCTGGGCCATCCCTTGTTCGAGGGCACGGTGAACGGAAGGCCGGTGTCGGTGCAGATCGACCGCAAGCAGGTGGGCTGGCGCATGTTCCATGCCGGCAGCCAGGCCGACGTCATGGTCTACACCGCCCAGCAGGCCGAGTTGGCCAAGCTGATGCCCACCAAGGCCCCGCCCGACATGTCGAAATATCTGCTCTCGCCGATGCCGGGGCTGCTGGTTTCGCTGGCTGTGGCCGGCGGACAGGAGGTGAAGGTGGGCGAGGAACTGGCCGTCGTCGAGGCCATGAAGATGATGAATGTGCTGAAGGCCGAGCGCGACGGCGTGGTGAAAAAGCTGCATACGCAAGCCGGCGCCAGTCTGGCCGTCGACCAGATCATCATCGAATTCGCCTGACATGGCAGGCCTTAAATCCGTTCATGTGCGGATTTCAGGGCGCGTGCAGGGCGTGTGGTTTCGCGGCTGGACGGTCGAACAGGCGCGTCGCCTGGGTTTGAGAGGCTGGGTGCGCAACCGGGCCGACGGCACGGTGGAAGCGGTCTTCCAGGGTTCGGATGCCGCAGTCGAAACCATGTTGAAATTGTGCCGCGAAGGCCCTCCCTCGGCCCGCGTCGGCGGCGTCACCGTCGAGCCCTCATCGCCCAAGGACTTCGACGATTTCCAGCAGCAGCCGACGGCGTAGATCAATCTGCCGCTTGCATTGCCGATTGATTTGTCCTACATTTGTTCCCATGACTGACGTTGAAAACCTTGTGCTGGAACATCTTCGCGCCATCCGGGCGGATGTCGGCGTTTTGCGCGAAGACACGCGCGAGGTGAAGTTGCGTCTCAATGAACTACAGGCCTCGACAGCGGGTATGCGCCGCGATCAAGCCCTGGATGCCGAAGTCAGCGCCCATCTTCAGGCCCAATTTGATCGCCTGCGCGAAGACGTCGATCGCATCAAGCGCCGCCTCGATCTGGCGGAAGCATAGGAGGTGTCTTTTTGTCCTTGGATGAAGGCCTGGAAGCGATTTTAGAGCGTGAGCGTAGTGCCTTGCACGTCGCAATCTCTCACATAATTGCCAAGCACGTTGTTCAAACTGCACATCGAGGCTTGGCTTTAGTTGGTTCGCCGGTTCATGTACTCAATTGTGAGGTCTTGCGTCAGTCCAAGAGTGCTATTGATAGGTTGTTTGAAGTTGCATTAAAATTTTGTGCCGCAAACACTCTTTCTCCGCAACATGTAATGGGTATGGTGGAGGAAACATCTGTGATCTTCGTCACAAATATGTCGCGACATTTACTTGAGCGAAATGAATTGGCAGAAATTTCTAAAAATATTGAAGAGCAGCTCCCTCGGCACATTGCTGAATTGAAAAAAATGGCTCTCAGAGGATTTGTCGGATCGAACCTGATCTATTGCCATCAAGGTGTGTGGGCATCTTATAGAAGTTGGCTTTTTGGCCAACTTCCAAAGGAGCTGGTTAAGCATTCGCTTACGACCGCGCTTGGTTTGATGATTGGATGGCTTTTATGGGGTTTCCGGATGCAATGACTTTCGTGACGGTCTCATACGCTAGAGCTCACTTAGGTCAGTTGCTTGATCGCGTGGCTTTGGGCGAGGTCATCGTCATCACAAGGCGCGGCAAGGCCGTGGCCCGACTTGTTGCTTGCGGTTGAGCTCTACTTCTATCTCTCTAACAACCCCAACATCAACAGCCCGAATCCGATGCGGTACCAGGCGAAGGGGGCAAAGCCGTGTCTGCCCACGAAACGGACGGCGGCTTTCACCACCAGCAGCGCCACCACGAAGGCGGAGAGAAATCCGATGGCGATCAGACCGGCATTCTCGAAGGACAGCAGCGGCCAGTCCTTGTAGATCTTATAGGCGGTGGCCGCCGTCATGGTCGGCACGGCCAGGAAGAACGAAAATTCCGCCGCCGTCTTCCTCTCCACCCCCATCAGCAGCGCCCCCATGATGGTGGCGCCCGAGCGCGAAACGCCGGGAATCATCGACACGCATTGGAACAGGCCGATCTTCACCGCCATCGGCAGGCCGAAATCCTCGATGGCATGAACCTTGGGCGTGCGGATCAAGCGCTCGATGACAAGAATAGCGATGCCGCCCAGAATCAGCGCCACCGCCACCGTGACCGGGCTGTCCAGCAGTTGGCGGATGTATTTATAGGCAACCGCGCCGATGACCATGGCGGGCAGGAAGGCGACCAGAATATAGGTGACGAAATGGCGAGACGGGGCGTCGCCGGCAACGCATCCCTTCACGGCCCCCCACAAACGGCCCCAATAGGCCACGCAGACGGCCAGGATGGCGCCCAGTTGGATGACGATCTCGAAGGTCTTGCCGGGAAAGCGAAAGCCCAGCATGTCGCCGACCAGAATCAGATGGCCGGTCGACGAAACAGGCAGGAATTCGGTCAATCCCTCGATGATGCCCAGGATCAGGGCCAGGAACGCGTCATGCATCTTGTGCTTGAAATCCATTCCGCATTGACCTCATCCTTCGAGACGCTTCGCTCCTCAGGATGAGGTGAAAGGAGCCTCACCCTGAGGAGGGCGCCATTGCGCCCGTCTCGAAGGGTGAGCGAACTCTATATCCGTTATTTTCGTTCTTTCCGCAAGGCACCCGCTTCGATGGCGCGCACAGATTTCCCCGGCAAAATTTCCCCCGCCTTCCAGGCGCTGATCGATCCGGGCGATCCCATGGACCCGATTGCCCGTCAATTCACACCCTCGGCGCAAGAACAAGAATCAGCGCCCGACGATCTGTCCGATCCCATCGGCGATCTGAAATATTCAGTGTCGGAATGTCTGGTTCATCGCCATCCCGACCGCGTGTTGCTGGTGCCCACATGGGCCTGCCCGGTTCATTGCCGCTTTTGTTTCCGCCGCGACCGGGTGGGCGGCAAGGGGCCAAAGCCCGAACTGTTGGCACAGGCGCTGGATTACATCCGCAAGCATCCAAATATCCGCGAAGTGATTCTGACCGGCGGCGATCCTTTGATGCTGCCCCTGAAGAAGCTGGGCGGCTTGCTGGCCGAGTTGGCGGCCATGCCCCATCTGCACAGCCTGCGCATCCATTCGCGCGTGCCGGTGGCCGCACCGGGGCGGGTTACGCAATCCCTGGCCCGCCTGCTGGGCCGTCTGCCCAAACCGGTCTATCTGCTGGCGCATGTCAACCATGCCCTGGAAATCACGCCCGAGGCCAGGGCAGGATTCAACCGCCTGCGCTTGGTTGGCGTGCCCATATTGTCGCAATCGGTGTTGCTGAAGGGCGTCAATGACAAGGTCGAGGAGCTGGAGGATTTGTTCCGCTCACTGCTGGCGGCGGGGGTGAAGCCCTATTATTTGCATCATCCCGACCGCGTGCCCGGCACCGCGCAATTCCGCCTTGGCCTGGACGAGGGCCGCGTCCTGATGGCGGGCTTAAGGCCCCGGCTTTCGGGGCTGGCGCTGCCGGTCTATATCCTGGACCGGCCCGGCGGCGAGGGAAAAATCCCCGCCGAAATCGTCTGAAATCTCAGATAGTTCCTCAAAACTTGCCCTATAAGCCTGAACCTGATAGGTTCCGGCCCGAAATCAGGCCCCCCAACCATCGGACCGACCCATGAAAATCGCCGCCAATACGATTCGTCCCGGCAACATCATCGAGCACAACAACCGCCAGTGGGGCGTGTTGAAGATTCAGCTCATCCAGCCTGGCAAGGGCGGCGCTTTCATCCAGGTCGAGATGCGCGACATCCGCACAGGCACCAAGACCAACGAACGCTGGCGCACCGCCGACACGGTGGAAAAATGCTCGGTCGAGGAAAAGGAATGCACCTATCTGTTCGGCGATTCCGACATGCTGACCTTCATGGACGGCGAAACCTATGAGCAGTTCAATATGCCGCACGACATGCTGGGCGACCAACTGCCCTTCCTGCAGGACGGCATGCAGATCACGGTGGATTTCGTCGAAGGCTCGCCGGTTTCCGTTACGCTGCCCAGCACGGTGATTTTGGAAGTGGTGGAAGCCGATCCGGTGGTCAAGGGCCAGACGGCGGCGGCGTCGTACAAGCCGGCCAAGATGAGCAACGGCATCCGCATCATGGTGCCGCCCTTCGTGGAATCGGGCGAGAAGGTCGTCGTCAACACCACGGAAATGGCCTACGTCGAACGTTTCAAGGGCTGATCCGTTGGCCGCACGCTCGCCCTTGATGCATGTAATGGAAGCCGCCGTCCGCAAGACGGCCAGGCGCCTGGTCCGCGATTTCGGTGAGGTCGAGCATTTGCAGGTCTCGGTCAAGGGGGCGGCCGATTTCGTCTCCACCGCCGATCTGAATGCCGAGCGCTCGCTGGTCGAGGAACTGTCGAAGGCCCGTCCCCGTTGGGGCTTTCTGCTGGAAGAGGGCGGCGAGAAGAAGGGCGATGGACAGCATGTCTTCATCATCGATCCCCTGGACGGCACCACCAATTTCCTGCACGGATTGCCGCATTTCGCCATCTCGTTGGCGGCGGTCAAGGATGACGAGATTATCGCGGGCATCGTCTACAACCCCATCAGCGACGAAATGTTCTGGGCCGAGAAGGGGCAAGGCGCTTGGCTGAACGAGCGGCGCCTGCGGGTCTCGGTGCGCAAGAAGCTGGATGAATCGCTGTTCGCCACCGGCCTGCCCTTCAAGGGCAAACCCGATCACGATGTCACCCTGGCCCAGGTCGGGCGCGTGCTGGCGGTTTCGACCGGGGTGCGGCGCATGGGCTCGGCCGCGCTGGATCTGGCCTATGTGGCGGCCGGGCGTTTCGACGGCTATTGGGAAGAGAATATCAAGCCCTGGGACATGGCCGCCGGCATCATCCTGGTGCGGGAAGCGGGCGGCACCGTCACCGACATGAAGGGCGACCACGCCATGATGGAACGCGGCGACGTCATCGCTTCCAACGGCCAGCTTCACAACGATATGCGCAAATTGGTGGGGTAGGGGCGTTTCCTCCCGCTTATTGACTTAGTCCATTGTTTATAATAAATTTCCCACTAGACCATGCATATTCTTCATGGTGAGTGGGAAATGCTGTTATATCAACATATTGACGATAATCAGCGTCGCGTCCTGATCGATTTGCGCCAAGCCTATGCCGTCTGGCGCGAGAATGCGCGCGATCAATCATGCCGGTTTGCCGGCTCGATGCGTTGGCGCGAGAAAAGCGGCATCGATTATCTTTTCCGCAAAATCGGCACTTCTGAAAAAGGCCTGGGGCGTCGTTCCCCTGAAACCGAAGCCGTTCATGAAGCCTTTGTTTTTGGCCGGGAAAGGACGCAGGAGCGCGTCAAGGCTTCATGGGATGAGTTGAAGACGCAATCGGCGATGGCCCGAGCCATCGGTTTGGGGCGCGTTCCCGAGTTGCCGGCCAGGATTCTGCGGCTTCTCGATCAGGCCGGATTGCTGGGCAAGGTGCGCATCGTCGGTACCTATGCCTTGTTCGCCTATGAATCTCTGGCGGGCGTTCACCTTCCTCCTTCCAGCCTGGCGACGCAGGATATCGACTTGTTGCTGGATGCAAGGCGCAAACTGAAAATGACCTTGCCCGGCGATGGCGAAAAAACCGTGCTGGGATTGCTGCAAAAGGCTGATCGCAGCTTCGAGCCCTTCGGGGGCAGCCGCTACCGCCTGGCCAACGCCAAAGGCTTTCTTGTCGATCTGATTAGGGCCGAGGAGCGGCTAGGCAAACCGGCGCCGCCAGCTTTGCCGGAACTGGCCGCCGAGGGATTGGAGCCTGCGCCCATTCAAGGGCTGAACTGGCTGGTCAACTGCCCTCTGGTCGAGACATTGGTGATCGACAGTCGGGGCCTTCCCGCGCCGATCATGGTTCCCGATCCCCGCACCTGGATGCTGCATAAATTGTGGTTGTCGGCTCGTTCCGACCGCGGCCCTTTGCAGCGCCCGCGCGACGAAAACCAAGCCCTTCTGCTTTGGGATGTTCTGCGCGATTTGCTGCCGCAATATCCTTTGGATGCTGCTTTTATCGAGGGGCTGCCCAAGCCCTTAGGCGAGGCGTTCTCGCGCTTGGCGGCAAAATAGCAAGAAGGGCGGTTCATCACCGTCATCGTCAGCAACGGGCAGCTTCACAACGATATGCGCAAATTGGTGGGGTAGGGGCTAGTCCTCGATCAGGCTCTCGATATTCCGCGCCCCGTGCAGAATGCGTTCGATGCGGATTTCCTTGCCGTCCAACCGATGGAAGATCAGATAGCGTTCATGCACGGCCATGCGGATGCCGGGCAATAAATCGTCGCGCAGAGGAAAAGCCTCGGGCGTTTTAGCAATGGCTTGGCAATGGTCGCGGATTTCTTGGATGAAGTCGATCGCCCGCAGGGGATTATCCAAGGTATCCCTCCGGCGTGGGCCGCCTTCTGTAATCCGGTCATTTCGTCGATTCTGCCGTGATCTTTGGTGGAACGGGGAGATGAGAAGTGTCCACAGAACCTGTTATGGACACAAGTTCGACTGGGCGTCGGCGTCGGCGCAA
>JACRJC010000062.1 GCA_016215555.1 Rhodospirillales bacterium
GTAACCATCCGGTGAGCTACGCGACCGCATACGATTGATGGGGCTCGGCATATCGCCGCCAAGTTTATGCCGCTTTTCTGTCCAAGGCGGCGCCGGATTTCCAGTTCCAAGGCAAGAGGTCGTCGATGCGGCTTGCCGGGTGATCGTTGATGCGAGCCAGCACGTCGGCCAGCCAGGCCTGAGGATCGACGTCGTTCATCTTGGCGGTGACGATCAGGCTGTACATGGTGGCGGCGCGAACGCCTCCGCGATCCGAACCTGCGAACAGCCAGGATTTGCGCCCCAGCGCGATGCCGCGCAGGGCTCGTTCCGCCGCGTTGTTGGTCAGGCAGATTCGTCCGTCGCTTAAGAATCTGGCGAAGGCGTCCCAGCGCTTCAGCATATAGTCCATGGCATTGGCCACCTCGGCGTGCCGCGAGAGCTTTGCGCGTTCTTCACGCATCCAGGATTCGAGAGCGGCGACCAAGGGCAGGCTGCGTTCTTGGCGGACCGCCAAACGCTCGTCCGCGCCCAGGCCGTTGATCTCTTGCTCGATGGCGAACAGGGCGTCGATGCGCTTGACCGCTTCCAGCGCCAGCGGCGAGATGACGGATGTTTTCTTACCCTTCGATTTGCGCTTGGCCGAAGCGGCAAGATCGGCCAGTTCAAAGAACTTGCGCCGGGCATGGCTCCAGCACAGGGCTTCGGCGATGGGGCCTGGCTTGCGATCCGGCGCATAGAGCTTGCCATAGCCCGCATAGGCATCAGCCTGCAAGATTCCGGCATAGTTGGCCAGATGGGCTTGCGGGTGTTCCCCGCCGCGATCACGCGAGTAATAGAACAGAGCCGATGGCGGGTCTTGGCCTTTAAAGGGACGGTCATCGCGCACATAGACCCAGCATCGCCCGACATCGGTCTTGCCTTTGGCCAACACCGGCACGGTGGTGTCGTCGCCATGCAGGCGCTGGGCCTTCAAGGTATGCGCCTCGATGCGCCTGAACAGCGGATCCAGAACCGAGCAGCAGGCGCCGACATGGTCGGCCATCGTCGATAGGCTGAGATCGACGCCTTCGCGCGCATAGCGTTCCGCCTGGCGGTTCAGCGGCTGGTGCTGGCCGAACTTCTCGAACAGGATCATGGCAAGCAGGCTGGGGCCGGCCAGGCCGCGCGGGATCGTGTGGAAGGGGGCTGGCGGCTGGGCGATGGTCTCGCAATCGCGGCACGAGAACTTCTCGCGCACATGCTGAATGACCTTCCACTGGCGGGGGATGACCTCCAGGGTCTCGGTTATATCCTCGCCCAGCTTGGCGAGGCGCGTGGAACCGCAGCAGGCGCAGGAGGTGGGGCCGGGAACGACGACCCGTTCCCTCGGCAGATGTTCGGGCAACGGCTTGCGCGAGGGGCGCTGGCGGGTGAAGGCGGCGACATTGGTGGCTTCGGCCGTGGCGGTCTCGGCGGCCAGTTCATCCTCGGTCGCCGATGACTCCAGCTCTTCCAGTTGGAGTTCGAGCTGATCGAGAAGGCGGATGCTGCGTTCCGAGCGTTGCCCGAAACGCTCGCGGTTGAGCTTGGCGATCTGGAGCTTCAGATGGGCGATCAGGGCCTGATCGTTGGAGAGCCTAGCCCTTGCAGCCGTCAGTTCCGTCTCGATATGCCGTGCATGAGACCTGGCCGCGACCAGCGCCGATTTAAGCGCTTCGATGTCGTTCGGAAGGTCAGAAGCCGCAAAATCCATGACCGAAATTGAATCACAAATCGGCCCATTTTGCCTGCAAAAAACGACGGCAAACAAAAGAAAATGCGCGCACCCGAACGCATCATCCCGCACGCTCCGGGCGGAAGGTCGAACGCGGATTGCGCCAGTCAATACCGTCCAGCATATAGGCCAGTTGCGCAGCCGTAATCGACACCACGCCGTCGGCGGGTGACGGCCAGATGAACCGCCCCTTCTCCAGCCGCTTGGCGTAAAGCGACATCCCCAGCCCGTCGTGCCAGATGATCTTGATCAGGTCGCCGCCGCGCCCACGAAAGACGTAAAGATCACCGGCATGAGGATCGCGCTTCATCGCTTCCTGAACCAACAGCGCCAAGCCGTTCATGCCGCGCCGCATGTCCGTGCGCCCCACCGCCAGCCAGACCCGCACATGACTGGGAACCGGGATCATCGCCGCTCCAGAACATCGAGGACAAGCCGAAGCGCTCCAGCATCGACGCCGTTGCCGACGCGAAGGCGATACCTGCCAATCAAATCGATCTCTATTATCCCCGGATCAGTCAGAGCTGGCGTTGCATCGTCCTGCCGTTCCGGGCTTACAATCACCGGGACCAACTGCGGAGTGGCCGGATCGGCCTGGGCGGGCGAACCATCGCGAAAGGCCTTCCGCCAACCGAACAGCTGGTTCGCGTTCACGTCATAGCGTCTTGCAACCGCCGAAACCGAAGACCCAGGCGCGAGAGATGCCGTAACGATCTCCTGCTTCAACGCCTCAGGCCACGAGCGATTGCGCCGACGCCGACGCCCAGTCGAACTTGTGTCCATAACAGGTTCTGTGGACACTTCTCATCTCCCCGTTCCACCAAAGATCACGGCAGAATCGACGAAATGACCGGATTACAGAAGGCGGCCCACGCCGGAGGGATAC
>JACRJC010000003.1 GCA_016215555.1 Rhodospirillales bacterium
CGGCACGCAGGCGTCTCGAAGGGTGGGGCATTTTGTCGATGCCCATCCTTCGAGACGGGCCTTCGGCCCTCCGGAAGGCATGAGGTAAGAACTATGTCGGCAATCAAACCCAATTCCACAGCAAACGTCGAAGAGCCATTATGGATAGATGCGATAAACCGCCAATTGGTCTTGGTCCTAACCTTCCCAGGCCAACAGCAGCGCCGCTTCCAGATTTCCGGCGAAACGCTGGGCGTCGCACAGGGGCGAGGCCCGCAGGCGGTCGCGCAGGCCCTGGCGAATTCCGGCCAAACGCTTGGCATCCGCAACCAGGTCGAGGGCCTTGGCGATATAGGCGTCTTCATTCGTGGCGATCCAGCCGGTTTCGCCAAGCGTGGTCAGAAAACTCGCCGAATGGCGCCCGGCAATCGTTGGATGGGGCCAGGTGACGACCGGCAGGCCCATGAACAGCGCTTCCAGCGTCACGATCGAACCCGACCAGGGGAAGCTGTCGAGCGCGATATCGGCCCTGGCATAGGCTCTCAGCACATCGTCAGGCGCCAGGGCGCCGATCAGTTCGACCCGGGTGGCATCAATGCCCCGAACCGCCAGGCGTTCCAGGAAATGCGCCTGCACCGCCATATCGTCGAAGGCGTGGGCCTGAACGATTAGCCGCGCTCCCTTGGGGGCTTTCGCCATCAAACGGCCCCACAGGGCCAGCACGCCGTCATTCAGTTTGGCCAGCCGGTTGAAGCTGGCGAAGCTGGGGGCGCCTCGCTCCAGCATCGGCAAGGCGGCAATGGGCGGCGCGTTTTCGGGCGGCAGGAAACAGGCGAAACTATCTTGCAGATATAGCGGCCTTTCCAAGAGCGGCGGCGGATGGTCGGGCGGAACCTCGATGCGGTCGGTCAGCAGATAGTCGATGGCGGGCAGGCCCGGACCGTTCCAATAGGCGGCCCCCCAGTGGATTTGCACTGGGGCCGGTTTCAGGGCCATGACCCCCAGCCGGTGGCCGCGCGTATGGCCGGCCAGATCGACCAGGATGTCGATCTTGTCGGTCTGGATTTGCCTAGCCGCCGCCTCGTCGCTTAAATGTCCGATCTCGCGCCAGGCGTTGCAGGCGGCACGCAGGCGCTGGGCCGAGGAATCGAGGCTGGACTGATTGACATAGGCGGTCAGGGAAAAGCGCTTGCGATCCAGGCGCTCCAGCCCTGCCACGGCCAGCGAGCCCAAGGGATGGCGGCGCACATAGGCGCAAAGAAGGCCGATCTTCAAGGGGCGGGACAGGCGCTTCCCGTCCGGCCAGATCCTGGCTTGTCCTAGAGCAGATCGGAAGAAACCTGAGCCATTAAACGGCTCAGGTTTCACGCGTGAATCTGCTCTAGAAATTTGTTTTAGCGAACGATTCACGTTTAACCCCAAGTCACCTGGGTGACTCGGGGTTAAATGATCGTGCGCTAGGAAATGGGCGGCGCACTGTTTCGTAGCCTCGAAAATCGCCTCGGGCGTCGCCTCGGGCAGGTAATGCAAATTCATCAGATGGCTGGACAGGGCGGTTTCGAAACCGGGTCGCAGGGTCAGAGCCTGGCGGAAAGCCCGGTCGGCCTCGGCGACCCGGCCTTGTTCCTGCAGGCAATTGCCCAGATTGTGCCAGGCTTCGGCGAAATCCGGCTTGAGCGCGATGGCCTGGCGGCAGGCGGCCTCGCTTTCGCCATATTGGCGGGCCTGTTCCAGCGCGTTTGCGGCATTGAACCAGACCTGGGCATGGGCGGGCATCAGGGCTGCGGCCTGGCGATGGTGATGCAGCGCCGCCGGCAGATCCTGCTTTTGTTCGAACAACAGGGCCAGATTGGCATGCGCCGGGCCGAAGCCATCCAGGGACGCCAGCAGCTCCATGGCTTCCCGGGTCAAACCCTGGTCGGCCAGACGGTTGGCTGCCTCAAGCTGGGCAAGATTGTCGCTCATGCCGCTCATGATTGTCTCATAGCATGAATCGGGGGTATCTTGTTCCCATGCTGCGCTTGATTCTCGTTTTTTTGGCCCTGTTGACCGGCTTTTCCGCAAGGGCCGAGACCGACGCCGCGCTCGATCTTTTGGCCGGCGTCAATGCCCTGCGCCGCGAGCACGGCCTGCCCAGCTTGCGCTTCGAGCCCAACCTGTCCAAGGCGGCGCAGGACTATGCCAGGGAACTGGCGGCCTGGGGGCAGTTGTCGCACCAGGGGCCTGACGGCTCGTCGCTGCAAACCCGTCTGGAAAGCCGGGGCTATGCCTACCGGTTAGCGGCCGAGAATCTGGCTTGCGGCCTGATCGGAGCCCAAGAAACCGTGGGCCTGTGGCAAGACAGTCCCGGGCACCGCAAGAACATGCTGCTGGCGGAGATGCGCGAAGCCGGCGTGGGGATGGACCGGGCCAAGGACGGCCAGACCTATTGGACCCTGCTGCTGGGCCGGCGCATGAGCGACCGCGCCGAGCAGCCCAATTACGACGACAGTCCCTGAATTCTAGGGCTAGGACGCATTTGAAGACATTCTCGATCTAACCAGCCTGATCGGAATTCGCCAGTTTTTTTGAACCACCAAGTCACCAAGACACCAAGGAGAGGAAAAGACCTTGGCGTTTTCTTGGTGTCTTCGTGTCTTGGTGGTGACGGCAATCCTGAAAACTCCGCGCGCGTTTCCAGCGGATTATGGATAGCTGCGTGAACCCCCATAGGGCCTTGAACTCTAATTCGCGGCCTTGGCGCGTTTGTAGCCCAGTGCCGTCATGCAGTTCGTCACATAGCGGTCGAAATCATAGCGGTTCTGGATGGCGTCGGTCTGGCGGGACGAGCTTGGGCCGCCCGCCGGATCGCGCTCGGTCGGATCGCTGCGCCCGATCTTGCGGCCCAGATCCTCGTCGGCCTGCTTGCGGCAGACCGACAGATCGCGCGACGTATAGCTGGAGCCCCAGTCGGGATGAATCCAGGCCTTCGAAGCGGGTTGCGCGGCGCAGCCCGCCAGGGCCAGGATGGCGGCGATGGAAAAGGCATGTTTCATGGGAGAGAAGCTAGCCTTGTTGGGCGTGGAAAATCAACATCCTCATGCTTCAGTCTCGATGCGCTCCATGTCGTCATCCGAGAGGCCGAAATGATGACCGATTTCATGGATCAGGACATGGCGCAAGACATGGGCCAGATCCTCGCCGGTTTCGCACCAGTAATCGAGGATGGGGCGGCGGTAAAGCAAGATGCGGTTGACGTCGGTGGCGACATGGCCGCCATGCTCGTGCCCGAGATCGACACCCTGATACAGGCCCAATAGATCGAAGGGGCTTTCCAGCTCCATTTCTTCCTCGATCTCCTGGTCGGGGAAATCGGCGATCAGGATGGCCACGCCTTGCAGGAAACCCTGCCATTCGGCGGGCAGGCGGGCCAGTTCCCGCCTGGCCATCTCTTCGATATCGTCGAGGCTGGGGGCTTTCATGGGGCGACCACCACCTGATGGCCGAACCAGTGCCAGCGATTGCCGTTGGCCGGCGCCGTGCAGCTCAGGCGGCCCCGTCCGGGCCCGAAGGGCTTTTGCAGCAGCACCGTAACCGTCCGGCCATCGATCTCCAGCTTGGCCGGGGTGCCGACGGCGTCGAAACAATGCAGGCCCTTGGGCGGATCGTCCCGCAAGGTCAGGACAAACTGGCTGGGCGCGGTTTTCAGGGCCGGGTCGGCGGGCAGAATCTGGGTGACGGGCAGGGGCAGGGTATCGACCGTGCGCTTGAAGCGATCCAGATCGCCGTAATGTTCGTTGAGGGCGAAGCGGGGCAGATAGAACAGCGGCCCGCCCTGAAAGACGACGCCGGAATGCTGGCCGAAACCGACCTTGAAACCGGCCCGCCAGGCGATATCGATGACGGCCAGGCTGGCCTCTCCATAAGGATAGGCCATCAGATTGGGGGCAAAGCCCAGCTCTTCTTTGAACCGCTGCTGCGAGCGTTCGAATTCCTGGCGCACGTCATCAAGCTTCATATCCGCCATGTGCGGATGGGTGGCCGAATGATTGCCGATGTCCAAACCGTCTTTGGCCAGTTCGCGCAACTGCTCCCAGGTCATATACAGTTTCGAGCCGCCATCGACATCCTTGGTGGTGACGAACAAGGTGGCGGGAAAGCCATAGGCCTTCAGGCGCGGCCATGCATGTTTGTAGACCGAGGCATAGGCGTCGTCGATGGTGATGGCGACCGCCTTTTCCGGCAATTCCTTGCCGCTGGCCAGGGCTTCGGCGATCTGCGACAGCGGCAATACAAGATAGCCGCCGTCCTTCAGATGCTTCAAATGGGCCTCGAACTGTTCCAGGCGGATATTGGTGCTGGGAATGTTGTTCTCGCCGAAGCGGTGATACATGACGACCACGGCATGGTCGGCCGCCCGCGTCTGAAAAGATGGCAGGAGGAAGAGGAAGGCCAGGACAAGAAGCAATTTGCGTTTCATGCCGTCAATCTATAGCCTTTTGGCCGTGAAAGGAAAGATGCCATGACGCAAGACGCCGCCGCTCTCGATTTGCTGTTCCTGCAGGCCCGCACCCATTCGCACTGGCAAGAGCGCGAAGTTGCTGACGCGCTGTTGGAAGAGGCCTGGAATAGGGCGAAGATGGGGCCGACGGCGGCCAATTGCCAGCCCCTGCGCCTGGTTTTCGTGAAAAGCGCCGAGGCCAAGGCGAGGTTGAAGCCCTGCCTGGCGCCCGGCAATGTCGATAAGACCATGGCCGCGCCCGCCACCGCCATCTGCGCCTTCGATCTCGATTTTCCCGAAACCCTGCCTCGCCTGTTCCCGCAGACCGACGCCAAAAGCTGGTTTGCCGGCAAGCCCGAGACGACCGAGGCGACGGCGCGCCAAAGCGCCACCCTGCAGGCCGCCTATTTTCTGCTCGCCTGCCGGGGGCTGGGGCTCGATCTCGGCCCCATGGGCGGCTTCGATTCGGGCAAGCTGGATGCCGCCTTTTTCCCCGCAGGACGGGTGAAATCCTTTCTCTTGATGAATATCGGCTATGGCGATGCGTCGAAATTGCATCCCCGCAATCCCCGGCTGGATTTCAACGAGGCCTGCAAGCTGGCATAAGCGATGTCGCAATTCCCGCCGCTCAGGGGTCGAAGGCGGCCATGGCGTCGGGCAAGCCCGCGAAATGCATGAAGAAGGCGTTGGCATAGATTTCCTTCAGGCAGGCCGCCAGCACGATATTCTGCAGGGCTTGGGCGGCGCTCTCCTGCCCCGGGGCCAGAAGAGGGGCGAAAAGATTGCGGTGCAGAAAGCGGTAATGATGCTCGATCTCGTCGCAGACGATCAGGTTGAAGCGATAATCGAGCCAATGGACGAGACCGCGCTCCACCACTTCCAGCGACAAAGCACCCCATTCGTAATTGGTCGCCTTGCCGTCGATATCCTCGTAGGCGTCGTAGACATGGCGGAACAGGCCGGCATGCCGGGCCGGCGAAGCGACCATGACGCCCGTATGCATGACGCGTGACGCCGCGCGCGGAAGGCTTCGCGCGCGATAGAAGCTTTCCGGGGTCGGACTGTCGATGAAAAACAGGTTCTTTTCGCGCCAGCCGGCATAAAGGCGGGCCAGGATGTCTTGATAGATGTCCGCCGTCGGGACGCCGTAGGCATCGACCGAGCCGACCTTGTCCTCGGGGACATGCGCGAAGACCGAAGGGGCGTCGGGGCGGATCAGGATGTCGGTGTCCACCCAACAGACCTGGCGGTAGGAGGCGATTTCGGGGCGTTCCAGGATCAGGCATTTCTGCCAGGCCGGCGAGCGGGCCGTGGCCCTGGCGCTGGTGTCGAGGGGGATTTCGAACACCACCAGATCGAAGCCGTGGCGGTCGCAATAGGCTTTCCAGCCGGCCTCGGCCTTGTCGTGAAACAAGCGTCGGTAGGCGTCGCCCAGGGCGATGGTTACAAGTGCGCGTTCGGCTGGCATGTCGGTTCTGCTCCCCTGCTGGCGGCCACTCTAATCCGAGTTTTGATGGCGAAACAGCCTCGATTCAGCCGCCTTTTCGCTCCAGGTCCGGGCGGGCCCGAAATTGCCCAAAAAACGCCAGCATTTACAGTGGCTTGGCGGACACAAAAGGGACTGGATTTTGGCCCGGAAAGGGGCTATGCCTCTGATCTGTTTTGCAGTGATAAGGTACCCTTGTGACCGCCACTCCGCCCGTATCGCCTGGCCACGACATCGCGCCCGTCACCATCGAAGAGGAGATGAAGCGCTCGTATCTCGACTACGCCATGAGCGTGATCGTGTCCCGAGCCTTGCCCGATGTCCGCGACGGTTTGAAGCCGGTGCACCGGCGCATCTTGTATGCGATGAACGAAAGCGGCTACGAGTGGAACAAGCCGTTCCGCAAATCGGCCCGCATCGTCGGCGACGTCATGGGTAAATATCACCCCCATGGCGACAGCGCCATTTACGACGCCATGGTCCGCATGGCGCAGAATTTCTCGATGCGCCTGCCCTTGATCGACGGCCAGGGCAATTTCGGCTCGATGGACGGCGATCCGCCGGCGGCCATGCGTTACACCGAAGCGCGCTTGACCAAGGCCGCGCACAGCCTGATCGACGATATCGGCAAGGAAACCGTCGATTTCCAGTCGAACTACGACGACACGGTCGAGGAACCCACGGTTCTGCCGGCCCGCTTTCCCAATCTGCTGGTCAACGGCGCCGGCGGCATCGCCGTCGGCATGGCCACCAACATTCCGCCCCACAATCTGGGCGAGGTGATCGACGCCTGCTGCGCCTATATCGACGATCCCAAGATCACCATCGAGAAGGTGATGGAGATCGTGCTAGCGCCCGATTTCCCGACCGGCGGCATCATTCTGGGCCGTTCCGGCATTCGTTCGGCCTTCACCACCGGCCGGGGCTCGGTGGTGGTTCGTGGCCGGGCCGAGATCGAGGAAATCCGCAAGGACCGGCTGGCCATCGTCATCAGCGAAGTGCCCTACCAGGTCAACAAGGCGCGCATGCTGGAACTGATGGCCGAACTGGTGCGCGACAAGCGCATCGAGGGCATCTCGGATCTCAGGGACGAATCCGACCGCGACGGCATGCGGGTGGTGGTCGAGTTGAAGCGCGACGCCGTGCCCGACGTCGTGCTGAACCAGCTTTACAAATTCACGCCCCTGCAAAGCAGCTTCGGCGTCAACATGCTGGCGCTGAACGGCGGCAAGCCGGTGATGATGGGGCTGCTCGACATCATCGTCGCCTTCGTGGCCTTCCGCGAGGAAGTGGTGACAAGGCGCACCATTTACGAGCTGGGCAAGGCCCGAGACCGCGCCCACACCTTGGTCGGCCTGGCGATTGCCGTGGCCAATCTCGACGCCGTCATCAAGCTGATCCGCGAGGCTCCCGATCCCGCCACCGCCCGCGAGCGCCTGATGAGCCGCGATTGGGAAGCCTTCGACGTCGAGCCGCTGGTCAAGCTGATCGACGAACCCGACCGCAAGGTGGTGAACGGCTGCTATCGCCTAAGCGAGGCCCAGGCCAAGGCCATCCTCGATCTGCGCCTGCATCGCCTGACCGGGCTGGAACGCGACAAGATCGCCGCCGAGCTGACCGAAATCGGCGGCGAGATCGCCCATCACCTGGCCGTGCTGGGATCGCGCGACATGCTGTACGGCATCATCCGCGCCGAGCTGGTGGCCATGAAGGACGAGTTCGCCACCCCCCGGCGCACCGAAATCCAGGATCTCGAATTCGAATCCGACATCGAGGATCTGATTCAGCGCGAAGACATGGTGGTGACCGTCACCGCATCGGGCTATATCAAGCGGGTGCCGCTGGCCGCCTATCGCGCGCAGCGGCGCGGCGGCAAGGGCCGCTCGGCCATGAGCATGCGCGAAGAAGACGTGCTGTCGCAGGTCTTCGTGGCCTCGACCCACGCTCCCATTCTGTTCTTCAGTTCGACCGGCATCGTCTACAAGATGAAGGTCTACCGCCTGCCGCTGGGCACGCCGCAGGCCAAGGGCAAGGCGATGGTCAATCTGTTGCCGCTCAAGGATAGCGAGGTCATTTCGACCGTGCTGCCGCTGTCGGAAGACGAAGAATCGATGGCGCATCTGCATGTGATGTTCGCCACCTCGTCGGGCAGCGTGCGCCGCAACGAACTGGCCGACTTCCTGGATGTGCGCGCCAACGGCAAGATCGCCATGAAGCTGGACGAGGGCGAGCGTTTGATCGGCGTCGCCCCCTGCACCGAGGACGCCAATGTCCTGCTGGCCGCCTATTCGGGCAAATGCATCCGCTTCCCGGTCGAGGGTGTGCGCCTGTTCAAGGGCCGCGATTCCACTGGCGTGCGCGGCATTCAGCTTGCCGAGGGCGACCGGGTGATTTCGATGTCGATCCTGAAGCATGTCGATTTCGATCCCCCGACCCGCGACGCCTATTTGAAAATCAGCAAGCGACAGCGCGGCGAAGAGGGGGGCGAAACCGACAATGGCGACGCAGCGCTTTTGTCGCCCGAGCTTTACGCCCGTTTGGCCGAAACCGAGGAATTCATCCTCACCGTCACCGAAAACGGTTTTGGCAAGCGCAGCTCGGCCTATGAATACCGCGTCGCCGGTCGCGGCGGCCTGGGCATCGCCAATATCGACTGTTCGGAACGCAACGGCCAGGTGGTGGCTTCGTTCCCGGTCGAGGCCATGGACCATCTGCTGCTGGTGACCGACGGCGGCACCATCATCCGCCTGCCGGTGGAAGGCATCCGCATCGCCGGACGCGTGACCCAGGGCGTGACCCTGATCAAGGTGGCCGAGGGCGAAAAGGTGGTGTCGGTGTCGCGCCTGCCGGCCGACGAAAACGAAGTATCTGAATCAGAAGAAGAAACGGGAGAAGAAGAACCCTCGTCAGAAACAGTCCAGGAAGAAAACGGCGATGCCTGAACGCATTGGGGTCTATCCCGGCACCTTCGATCCGGTGACCAACGGTCACATGGACATCATCCTCAGAGCCACCAAGGTAGTCGACCGCCTGATCGTCGCCGTGGCCGTGAATGCGGGCAAGGGGCCCTTGTTCACGGTCGAAGAGCGAACGCAACTGATCGCCGACGAAGTGGGGGCTTTGAAGAACACCAACGGCGTCGTCATCGAGGTGCGGCCTTTCGACAATCTGCTGATGCATTTCGCCAAGCAGGTGGGGGCGGCCATGATCGTGCGCGGCTTGCGCGCCGTCTCGGACTTCGAATATGAATTCCAGATGGCCGGCATGAACGCCAGGCTGGATCAGCAGATGGAAACCGTCTTCTTGATGGCCAGCGACCGCTGCCAATTCATTTCGTCGCGTTTCGTCAAGGAAATCGGGCGGTTGGGCGGCGATATCGCGCCCTTCGTGTCGCCCCGGGTCAAGGAAAAACTGGTCGAACGATTCAAGAATTCAAAGGAGATTGACTGATGGCTGCCGAACGCGATTTGGAAAACACCCTCCATCTCGAATTGAAGGACGGGCGCGTGGTTATCGAACTGCGTCCCGATCTGGCGCCGAACCATGTCGCCCGCATCAAGGAACTGGTCCGGGCCAAGTTCTATGACGGCATCGTCTTTCACCGCGTCATCGATGGCTTCATGGCCCAGACCGGCGATCCCACCGGCACCGGCATGGGCGGTTCGGGCCAGAAGCTGATGGCCGAATTCTCGCGCGAGAAGCATGTGCGCGGCACCTGCTCGATGGCCCGGGCGCAAAGCCCCGACAGCGCCGATTCCCAATTCTTCATCTGCTTCGACGATTCCCGCTTCCTGGACGGCAAATACACCGTCTGGGGCCAGGTCGCCGAAGGCATGGAATTCATCGACAAGATCAAGAAGGGCAGCGACGACGACAATGGTTCGGTCGATGATCCGGACAGCATCGTCAGCCTTTCCGTCGCCGCCGACGCCGTCTGACAACCGGGAGACTTCACATGCGTCAACTGCTTGCCGTTTTCGCCCTTATGGCCTTTGCCTGGACCGGCCCGGCCCTGGCCCTCGATCTCGAGAACAGCTTGTATCTCGACACCAAGGATGGCCGCATCGTTATCGAAATGCGCCCCGATCTGGCGCCCGGCCACGTCGCCAGGATCAAGGAACTGGTCCGGCAGAAATTCTATGACGGGCTGACCTTCCACCGCGTCATCGCCGGTTTCATGGCCCAGGGCGGCGATCCCAACGGCGACGGCACCGGCGGGTCGGGCAGAAAAATGCGCGCCGAATTCTCGCGCGAACGCCATGTGCGCGGCACTGTCTCGATGGCCAGAAGCGCCGATCCCGACAGCGCCGACGCCCAGTTCTTCATCTGTTTCACGCAAACGGGCTGCCAAAGCCTGGATGGCCAATACACCATCTGGGGACGCGTCGTCGAAGGCATCGAATTCGTGGATATGATCAAGAAGGGCAACCGCAACGCCAACGGGGCGGTCGATAATCCAGACCGGATCGTCAAAATGCGGGTTGCCGCCGACGCCAAATAGGGGTATCAGGCCCCAACCCTTTCAGGGCGCGTAGCTCAGCGGTAGAGCATCTGACTTTTAATCAGAGGGTCGCGGGTTCGATCCCCGCCGCGCTCACCAAGAAAACACCCGCCAAGTCAACGGCTTGGCGGGTGTCTTGTTTTAAGGCAGGTTGCGCCTTACTGGCCGGGTAAGCACGGGGTAGGCAGGCAAAATCTTGTTCTGTCAGATTCCTGCAAAGTGACGTCGTGCCAGAGCAAGTATCGGCTCAATGCCGCTTTGGCTTACTGGCGCCAAGCAATCAGCGCCGTGCGGCTGGCAAGCTCCTCTATCACGCGCCTTATAAAGGGCTTCTCATATTGTCCGCGTTCTGCCAGCAGCGGATCCTTGGTGCCGCTGGCCAGCAGGCTTTGATTGATCGTCCAGGCATAGGGGGTAATCCCTGCCCGAGCCAAGTCCTGTTGCAGGCGCTCGGCCTCGTGAACCGGCGTTGCCTCGGCCAAGGTGACGATGATGGTCTTGGTGAAGTTGGGATCGCGCAGCCGTGGCAGCAGGCTGCGCACGGCTTCTGGCATGTCGGCTTGGGTGCGCAGAACCTCGCGGTGATAAGATTCGGCGGCATCCAGCAGCAGGATGGTATGGCCGGTCGGTGCGGTATCGAGAACGACGAAACGATCCTTGCCTTCATCGACGGTTCTGGCGAAGGCCCTGAAGACGGCGATCTCCTCTGTGCAGGGCGAACGCAAATCCTCTTCCAGCATGGCAAGGCCCGCCGCATCAAGGCCGCTGCCCGCCTTTGCCAGCACTTCGTCCCGGTAGTTGGCGACTTCGCGCTCGGGATCGATGCGGGCGATATCCAACCCCGGCACATGCTCTTTGACGGCCTGAAAGACATGGGCCGCCGGATCGGTGGTCGATAAAGTCACCTGATGGCCCAGCCTGGCCAGGGACATGGCAATGGTTGCAGCGATGGTGGTCTTGCCGACACCGCCCTTGCCCATCGTCATGATGACGCCGTGGCCTTGCAGGGCGATGTCGTCGATCAAGGCGTCCAATCCCGGCGGAAGCTCGATCGGCGCGCCTGGTAAAGGCTGGTGCAGGGCCATGGATTTGGGCGAAATCAGGTTTCTAAGAGCGCCCAGTCCAGTTGTTCCCCGGGGCAGAAAGGGAGTATCGGAACGGGGAAGACCGGTCAACCCCTCGGGCATATGGGCGATGGCGGCTTGGCCACGTACCGTCATTGCATCGGCGATGGCGTCGCCCAGCGTTTTTGCAACAATAATGCCGTTCAGGGCCAGGCGCAGATTGGTTACTCCAAGTTCGGCCAATTCACCCCGGGTGCGTTCGGCCTCGCGCAACGCTGATCCTTCCGGGCGACTGACCAGAATAACGGTCGTCATCTTGGGGTTGGAGAGGTGGTCGACGGTGGCGGCATAAAGCGCCTTTTGCTTTTCCAGCCCGGCTAGCGGTCCCAGGCAGGAAGCACCGCCCGAGGAAGAGGAGATGAATTCGCTCCAGGCCGAGGGCAGGGTCAACAGGCGCAGCGTATGACCGGTAGGGGCGGTGTCGAAGATGACATGGTCGAACCCCTTGGTCGCCGACGGCCCGCCCAGCAATTTGGCAAATTCGTCGAAGGCGGCGATTTCCACCGTGCAGGCGCCTGAAAACTGTTCTTCCATGCTGGCAATGGCGGCTGGGGGAAGGACGCCCCGGTAAGGCCCCACCATCCGTTCCTTGTAATCTTGGGCGGCGGCTTCGGGATCGATGTTCAGCGCGAACAATTTGTCGATACCCCTGATCGGGGTTGGCGTCGATGACAGTTCGGTGTCCAGGACTTCGTCGAGATTCGAGGCGGGATCTGTGCTGACGATCAGCACCTTGCGCCCTGCTTCGGCCAAGGCCAGGCCGGTGGCGCAGGACAGCGACGTCTTGCCGACGCCGCCTTTGCCGGTAAAGAAGGCATAACGGGTAACCAGATCAGGCAAAGCCATGGCGTCCTCGTCAGCAGCAGCCGGATTTCGGCGAACAGCAGGAGGATGCCTTGCCTTGCGGCTCCGCCGCGGTCCTGGCGTCAAGATTCAGTTTCTTGGCCAACTGATCGCGGGTCAGGTAAACGCCTGTCGAGACGATCTGGCCATCAATCACGATAATCGGCAGGCGGTCCATGCCGGCTTCCATTTCCTTGACGATCATCGGGTTGGCGGCGAAGGCCTGCGGCTCCTGGCCCAGATTGTAACGCTGCACGGCAACGCCCTGTTCGGCCAGCCATTTCAGGTCTGCGGCGAAGGCGACCAGGGCGGGATCGACCTCGGGCCCGCAGACGCCGGTCGAGCAGCACATGGCGGGATCGTAGACTTCAAGCTTGGTCATGATTTTCTCCTGCGTTCAAAAGGTTTGGTGCTTTAGGCGGTTTCTATGCCGTCTCGCGCCGCTCGCAAGGAATCTCGTCTGCAAAGTTGAGATGGCAATCCGCAGTCAGGCTGGCGCGCAACGAAAACAAGCCGCGATGAAGAATGACCCTGGCGTTGCCCTCGGACGTCCCTAGCGGGGCCGCCATTTCCTGATGGCTAAGGCCCGCGAAATGAAAAAGTAGAACCGCCTCGCTTTGCCGCTTCGGCAAGCGGGCGATATGGCCCAGGATGCAAGCGGACATCTCGGCCTGCAAAGTCTGCATTTCCGGCTGATCGCCGGATGGAACTTCGTCCGCCTCTTCAAGGCTGGCGGTTGGCGGCTTTCGCTTGTAGGCGCGAAAATGGTCCCGCGCCAGATTAAGGGCGATGGCGGACAGCCAGGTGTCAGGTGCTGCTTCACCACGAAGGCTGCCCAGGGCATGACCAGCCCGCAGCAAGGCTTCCTGCACCAGGTCGTCGGCTAAGCCTTCGTCCCGTGTCATGCGAAGAAGGAAACTGCGCACCTTTGGCCGGTGCGCAGCCAATTCCTTAAGCGTTACAGCCGCAGCCACTTTCGCCTCTCATCGTCACGTTTTCCCTGCTCAATAGTTCGTCCGCCTTTTCACGGGTCTTCGCCGAGGCATTGCGGCTGACCTTCAGGCCAACCTCGATCGCTGCACGGATTTCGTCGGTTGCAAGGTTGAGTCTGCGGCACTCCGCCAGGTGATAGTCGATGCAGGGGTGGCAATTCACCGCCGCCGAGGCGCCAATGGCGACCAGTTCCTTCATTTGCTCGTCCATAAGAAACTCCATTCAAAGTGAGGTGTCATTTCCTTGGACGACAGGGAAAGGGGTTTCGTTACAGGCTTGCGGAAAGTTTCAAGGTATCTCGGACTGCCGGAACCAGACGGGCGCGGATGCCGTCGCGCACGGCGACGAAACTCTCCAATGGCTCGCCGTGGGGATCGTGGAAGGGTAGATGAATCTTCGCCGCCGGGCGCGGGAAGATCGGGCAGGTTTCCTTGGCGTTGTCGCAGACGGTAACGACCAGGTCGATGGATTCGCCGATGACGGCATCGACATCCTTGGGGTAAAGGCCATCGACGGGAAGGCCAGCAAGTTTCAAAGCCTCGATGGCGCCGTCGGCGACCTTGGGCTGAGGCCGGGTGCCAGCCGAGAGGGCGCGAACATGGCCGTTCAGATCGTGATTGAGAATGACCTCGGCCATTTGCGAGCGGCAGGAATTCCCCGTGCAGAGGACAAGGACGGTTTTGAGGTCGCTCATGATTTTCTAGCCTTGATGCGGGTGGGGGCAGTCTTGCAGGATCGCTTCGCTGTCTTGGGCAGGCACGATTTTCCCTGGCAGCAATTGCGAGTGAGGAAGGCCAGCAGATCGTCCATGACGGTGAAGTCGGCGGAATAGAAAATGAAACGACCTTCCTGCTTGCCCTTGATCAGGCAGACCCGGCTTAAATGGGCCAGATGGAAGGAAAGCGTGGCGGGGGCCAATTCCAACCGCTCGCCAATGGCGCTGGCGTTCACCCCCTCGGGGCCCGCCTCGACCAGCAGGCGAAAGATGGCCAGACGGGTTTCGTGGCCCAGGGCGGCCAAAAATTCGGCGGCGGTTAATGTTTCCATATTTCGAGTATTATGGAAACAATGTGTGGTGTCAAGTCGCCGCAAGTTGCCAACTGTATTTACCGCCGTGGTCAGGAATGACGCCAGACCTTGATGGCCGATAGGACGAGGATTGCCGCCAACAGGGGTAGAAGGACGGCACTTGGAACCGCGTCCAGCAACAACCCACCGATGAAGGCGCCGACAAGCGAGCCTGCAGCCATCATCCATAGGAAGCCGCGATTTCGTCTCAAGACGTCGAAACTCCCGTCTTGGCTGTAGCGGGCAAAACCAACGATCATGGTTGGCAGGCTGACAGCCAGAGACAGGCTGCCCGCCAGTTTGATGTCCAGGCCGAACAAGAGAACAAAGGTTGGGATCAGCAATTCGCCGCCGGCAACCCCCAAAAGCGCCGCCACCATGCCAATTCCAAAGCCAGTCAAAACGCCTGCGGAAATTTGAGCAATTCTTGGCGGCAACATCCCTCCATGACTGGCTGCATCGTGTCCGAACAGCAAGGCGCCTGCGATCAGAACAAGCAGAATGGCTATGACGCGATAAAGTGTTTCGGATTTGAGGCGGATGGCCCAACCCGCGCCAAGCCATGCCCCCAGCAGACTGCCCGCCAGAAGATTCAGAATGACATCCCAATGGGAGGCCACTGTTTCGATGGAGATCGTGCGCGTCCGGAACAACAAGGCGCCAGCCACAACGACAAGGCTCGTGGCCTTGTTGAGGATGACCGCCTCGAGGGCGGCAAAACGGAAAGCGCCAATCAGCAGAGGCAGGCGAAACTCGGCCCCGCCCAGGCCGATCAGCCCGCCCAGCGCCCCGATGACAGCGCCGCTGCCAAAGACAGTTAGCTTGTTGTGCTTCATGTATCCTTTGCTTTGCAGACCTGGATGGCGTTATGTCAAAGCGGCTATATCGATAAGTATCAAGCCAGTGGGGGCGCGGTCAAGCGATATATTCATTTGGAAATATCGACAAGCGATTGGCGCATGAGCGCCAGATCTTTGCTGACGGCCTTCTCGGCCAGCGCCTCCATGCGTCTGTAACGGGCCAGGGTCTCCTTGCCAAGGGGCGTCAAGATCGCGCCGCCTCCGGACTTTCCTCCCTTGGTCGCCTCGACCAGGGCCTGGCGAAAACAGCCGTTCATGGTATCAACGAGATACCAGGCTCGCTTATAGCTCATTGACATGCTGCGCCCCGCCGCGGAGATTGATCCCGTCTTGTCGATTTCCTCAAGCAGTGCCGCCTTTCCAGGGCCGATGGCGATATCCGGCTCCAGCACAATCCGAAGACGGATACTTGCTTTGCCCTGCTTCTTTGCCATTGTTGTTCCCACCATTGCTCAAGAAATCGCAATGAGTTTGCGGTACAAAAGAAGCCCTTGGCAACTCGTAACTTAATCATGATGATTCTAGTCAAAAAGTGTGTTAGGTCGATCCTGCGCAAAACAGCTTCATGTTCTTCTACAATAGACGCGATACAGAGTGGCGATCAGGGCAATGGCTTCAGGATACTTCAGCGAGTAATGGATGGTCTGGGCCGGCGGCGGCATTTGACCAAGCCATCCGTGCGCAGCCTGGCCAGATGCTGAGATATCGAGGATTGTGAAACCCCGACAAATTCGACCAGTTCCGTGACCGTCCTCTCCCCCTTGGTTAAATGGCACAGCAACAACAGCCGCCTCTCGTTGCAAAGTGACTTAAGCAGATTTTGGGCCTGACGCAGTTTTTCAGAAGATGGAAGTGGGGCCGGCCGCAATGTTACCCTCCGATTGTTTTGTCTGCTGATGTGATTTATGCGTTCTCTTTAGGCGTGACAAAGGTGAGTTACGATTCAGTAACACCGCATATCAGCGTGTCGTTGCATAAGGTGCCTATCATGTTGCCCCGCGGAATCACCCGCCGATGGCGCTCATCGAGCGAACGGAACCTGCTTGGTTCAAGGCAGCCAGGAAATCATGTCCCGGGGGCTTGCCTTGAATGGCCGTCATGATTGCTTGCGCCACCTCCTCGTCACTGCCGCCTGTGCGCAGGATGGAACGCAGATCGATGGATTCCCCTCTGTCCAGGCACAGCTTAAGAAGGCCGTTGCTGGTCAGGCGCACCCGGTTGCAGCCTTCGCAAAAGCAGGCGCTCATGGGGGTGATGAAGCCCAGCTTGCCGCCGGTTTCGGCCACCCGCACATATTTCGCCGGGCCGCCGGTATTCTCGCAAAGCGGGTTCAGGCTCCAGCGCTGTTCCAGATACCCGCGCCGCGTCTTGTGCGTGGCGGGCGAAACAGGTTTGGCGGGACCCATCGGCATGACCTCGATCAGCGTGAGGTCCAGCCCGCTCATGCCGCACCAGCGGATCATGGCGTCGATCTCGCCATCGGTGGTGTCGGCCAGAACCACCATATTGATCTTGACCTTGATTCCTGCGTCGCGTGCCGCCGAAATGCCGCCTAGAACGTTGTCCAATACGTTGCGACCGGTGATGCTTTGAATGCGTGAGCTATCCAGACTATCAAGCGATACGTTGATTCTTTTGATGCCTGCCTTAGCCAGATCGGGGGCTAAGCGGTCGAGCATCGTTCCATTGGTCGTCAGGGTGACTTCCTGAAGTTGGGGCAGCGCCGTGAGATGGCGGATCAGATCGACGACACCGCGCCGAACCAGGGGCTCGCCGCCGGTGATGCGTATTTTCTCGATACCCAGGTCGGCAAAGACTGAGCAAATCCGCTCTATCTCTTCCAGTGCCAGGATTTCTCGCCGGTCAAGCAGATGGCGGCCCGGGACGTTGCAGTAGCTGCATTTCAGGTCGCAGCGATCAGTGACGGAAACCCGCAAATAGGTGATTTGGCGGCCCAGGCTGTCTTGCATCATTTTCTTTTCATATAAGCTGTTGAAACCAAAATTGCCTCTGTCCTTGCCAAATTCTTGCCAACTTTGAAAAAGATCGGTTTAGCGAAAGCCGTATCATTTTGTGCGCCGCATCATGTTACCGAATGGTAACGGCCGGAGCCCAGCGGCAGATTCGATGTGAAGATTCGGTAACATCGAACTCATGCGCGTTTGAATGAAATCTGCAAAAACTTTGGGCTTCGCAGTTGGCACGCTTTTCGCAAATGAAGTCCCAATCCGCTTTGGCACGCCATGCCAGAGCTAGCAGGTGCAATAAACCAAGGGAGGAAGCAGATGGCGATAGGGCTTCAGGCCGATCCATCGGAAGGCGTGGCGGGGAAAAAGCGCTGGGCGATGGTGGTTGATCTTAGGCGGTGCATTGGCTGTATGGCCTGCGTCGCCGCGTGCAAGGCCGAATATGACGTGCCGTTGGGCGTATGGCGCACCACGGTCAAGGTCAAGGACTTGGGCCAATATCCCAACACCAAACGCCAATTCATGCCCCGCCTGTGCAATCACTGCGACAATCCGCCCTGTGTGCGCAATTGTCCGACCGAGGCAACCTACAAACACGAGGAAGGCTATGTGCTGCAACGCTACGAGCGCTGCATTGCCTGCCGCACATGCATGGCGGCCTGCCCCTACAATGCGCGTCACGTGCTGCCCAACAACCGCAGCCGGGTCAAGATCGGCGGCGTGGTCGATAAATGCACCTTCTGCGAACATCGCGTCTCCAACGGTCTGGTTCCTGCCTGCGTGCAGACCTGCCTGGGACGGACGCGCATCTTTGGCGATCTCAACGATCCCAACAGTGAAGTCCGCAAGCTGGTGGCGACCAAGGCCGTGGCCGTGCTGAAGCCCGAAAAGGGCACCAAGCCGCAGGTCTATTACATCCAGCCGACGCAGAAAATCACCGACCAGCTGTCCAGTCCTCCCGCGTCCTATGCCGCCAAGGCAGACGCGGAGGCGTTCTACCGCCACAACAAAGGGCGGCAGTTCTTCGGCGGCGTCCTGTAAGGGGGAGATGAATCATGTTCGAATATAGCTGGTATCACATTGCGCCTTGGGGCGCTGAATTGTCGGTCTACTTCTTCCTGATCGGCATGGCCGGAATGTCTTACGCACTTGCCACCGCGCCCGATCTGTTCGGCGGCAAGTTCGAATCGTTACGCGCCATTCAAACCCCCGGGCTTGCCGTGGGCCTGATCGTGGTTGGCGTTTGCGCGCCCCTGCTGATCATGGACCTTGGGCAGCCAGGGCGCTTCCTGTATCCCATCATCTACTTCCATTGGACCTCGCCTCTGTCCTGGGGCTCGGTCTTCCTGGTTCTGTTCACGGCCTGCATCGCTGGTTTCTATTGGGCCAAGAACATGGGCAACCGCAACGATCTGCTCAAGCCGCTGGCCATCGTCGGCTCGTTGCTCGGATTGTCGATGCCGCTTTACACCGGCCTTGATCTGATGGTGAACACAACCCGCGAAGTTTGGGCGACGCCTTGGATGCCGGTGATGTTCACGGTGTTGTCCATTTCTTCAGGCACCGCCATGATCGCCATCATCGCCAAGGTGCGCGGCGTCACCAACGCTGACGCCATGGCCATTCTGCACACCATTCTTCTGGCTTCTGTGGCCACGACCTTCGCCCTCTTCCTCGGCCTAGTGGTGTCCTTGCTCTACGGTTCGGGCGAGATGCAGCAGGGTTGGGAAATCCTGAACAGCCAGTATGGCACGCAGATTTGGTTGCTCACCTTCGTCATCGGCATTCTGCTGCCGCTGGGCATGCTGGCTCTGCCGGCGGTCGGGCGTCAACCGACGATGCTGATCGGGGCGGGCGTCGCCAGCATGGTGGGAGCTTTCATGGTGCGCGAGGTTCTCCTCGTCGCCGGTCAGCTGCCGCAGCTTTACTACTAAGCGAACGACAACGGATAGAGAGAGGGACGTTGCCATGAACAAGCATTTCCCAATGAGCCGCCGAGGCTTCTTGAAGCTGGGTGGATCGACCGCTGCCGTCGCAAGCGCACTGGGCGCAAGCCGCCTGCAAGCGATGGAGCAGGAACTGGGTGGGAAAGATTTCTCGCCCGTCACCGGCAAGCTGCGCGAGGCGGTGCCCTACACCTGCATGGTGTGCAACATCCAAGACGGCGGCATCGCCTATGTCGAGGATGGCCGCATCGTGAAGTTAGAGGGCAATCCGGATCATCCGGGCAACCGTGGCAAGCTGTGCGCCAAGGGCAATTCCGGTTTCCTGCATACCTACGACCCGGATCGCATCATGACGCCCCTGCTGCGCACGGGCAAACGTGGCGAAGGCAAGTGGAAGCGCATCACCTATGACGAGGCGACAACGCTATTGGCTTCCAAGCTGAGGGGGGTCATCGACCGCGCCAACGCTGCCAATGATCCCTCCATCCGCAACGAGATCGTCTTCAAGTGGGGACGCGACCGTTCCGGCGGCGCCCGCGGGCGCTTCATGGCGGCGCTGGGGTCGAACGGACAGGTCGGACACACCAACATTTGCGAATCGTCCAAGAAAATAGGCCTGGAACCAGGCTGGGGGCCGGATATCGAATATCCCGACTTCGCCAGCACGAAATACGCCTTGATCTTCGGCGGCAACGTCGTGGAAGCCAGTTATTTCCACAATCCTTTGGCCCAGCGCCTGATGGACGGAAAGACGCAAAACCAGACCAAGCTGGTCTATTTCGACCCAAGGCAGGGCAACACGGCGGCGGTGGCCGACGAATGGTTTGCGCCCTTCCCCGGCACCGACGTGGCCATTGTTCTGGCCATGGCGCACGTCATCATGAACGAGAAGCTGTATGACGACGCCTTCATCCGCAACTGGACGAATGTGACGCCGGAACAGCTGATCGCCCATCTGAAATCGTACCCGCCGGAATTCGCGGAAGCGGAATCGGGCATTGCGGCCAAGGACATCCGGCGCATCGCCCGTGAATACGCCACCACCAAGCCGGCGACCACCTTCTCGTATCGCGGTCCCTGCAAGCATGTGTACGGCGCCTATCAGGAAGCCGCCATCCAGATGCTGAATGTGATTACTGGCAATGTCGAGAAGAAAGGCGGCTACTGCCTGCCGCGCGGCATGGGCTACAACCAACCCGGTCCCAAACCGCCGGGCGGCAAGGCGCCCAGCATCCTCGGCCAGCCGCCGGAATATCCGCTGGCAGGCCATCAAGTCTCGACCCACTTGCCCTATCAGATCATGAAGGGCCAGGTGAAGATGTCGGTGCTGATGACTTATTACGACAATCCGGCCTACACCTATCCTTCCAGCCATGTATGGGAAGCGATGTACAAGGACGAGAAGCTTCTGCCCTTCTTCGCCTCGTTCAGCCCTTACATGTCTGAAACCGCTCAGTACGCCGACCTCATCATTCCGGACACCAGCTATCTGGAACGCAACGATCCGGATTCGATGCCCAGCGACCTGCGTCCCTGGATCGGCATCCGCCAACAAGTCATCAAGCCCCTGGGCAATACCCAGGAGTTCCGGGAATCGCTGCTGCAGATCATCAACAAGGTCGATGCCGATGGTTCGTTGGGCATGAAGCAGTACTTCCCGTTCAAGAACGGCGAGGAATGGGTTCGCGCTCAGTTCGAGGGCATTCCCGGCCTCAAGGAAGATGGCGGCTACGACTATCTGAAAAAGAACGGCGTCTGGCCGAAATACGGCAAGATCGATCCGGTCACCAATCAGATCGTCGACAAGAACGGCGACGAAGTGCCGGCTGAATACGGCCTGCATATGAAGGAGCTGTCGGCTGCGGCCATGGATGGCGCCTCCGTCGAGGCCAATGGCGCCATCAAGAAGGGCGGCAAGACCATCGGCGTGCGCATCAACGGCAAGAACTATGCCGGCTTCGGCACCGGTTCCGGCAAGATCGAGATCTACAAAGAGAGCTATAAGAAATATGGCTTCAATCCGATGCCGGTCTATAAGCGCCTGGCTTCCCGTGGCAAGAAGGCCGACGAGTTGGTGTTGACCACTTTTAAGGTCAATGTCCATACGCAAAGCCGCACGGCGGGCGTCAAATATCTGGCCGAGCTTTACCACAAGAACCCGGCCTGGATTAACCCCAAGGCGGCTGCCGCCAAAGGCATCGCCGATGGCGACTTGATCCGCGTCACTTCAAGCTTGGGTTACATCGTGACCCGGGCGCATGTCACCGAGGGCATTCATCCCGACGTGGTGGCGATTTCGACGGCTTGCGGCCACAGCGCTTATGGCCGTCTGGCCCAGTTGAAGCTGAAGGACAAGGCTGAATATGTCGCCGGCAACGATCCCGACATCGACAACAACGTGTGGTGGGACGACAAGGGAGTCCACCCCAATCCCATTATCCGTCTTCAGGTCGATCCCATCGGTGGTTCGCAGGGCTGGTTCGACACAGTCGTTACCGTCTCCAAGGCTCAGGCCGGCGACAAGTACGGCGACGTCAAGGTTAGCCTTGAAGAAGCGATGAAGGACTATGAGGAAACCCTGCGCTACGCCTATACGGGCGACATGCACAGGGCCAATCACAAGGAGGTCGATATTGACTGGAACAGTCTGCCCGCGCCAAAGGCGGGTGGCGGCCACTAAGTAGCTCCTTCCACTCTAAGCGATGGCGGCAGCCTTGGTTGCCGCCGTCGTGATCTTTCTCCGGCGGAAAGTTAGTGAGGAGTATGACATGCAAACCTTGATTGAACGGGTTGTTGACGGCGTTTGGCGCGATGAATGCGGGGCCCAGGGGGCTTTGTTCAAGCTGCTGGCGCGCGTTATCGAGTATGAAGTCGATCAGCCATTGCTGGATAGCTTGAGGGGTGAGCTTCGCGAACCCTTGGCCGAGGCTGGTGCGGAAGTTCCCGAAGACCTGCTGACGGGCGATCCCGCCAAGGTCGTCGAGGATTTAGCGGTTGAATATACGGCCCTGTTTGTCCAGCCGGGCGCCATCTCGCCTCACGCTTCGGTGTTCCAAACCGGAAAGATGTTTCAAGAGCCAGCCGACCGCGCCGCCAACTGGTATCGCGAGAACGGATTTGTCTTCACGCACCGTTTCAGCGGCGAGTTCCCGGATCATGCGGGCGTGATGATGTCGTTCGTTTCCGCTCTGTTCGAGCGCGAGGCCGATGCCCTGGATAGGGGAGATGCGGCTGCGGCGCAAGTCATTCACGAGACCCGGGAGCGTTTCCTGATCGAGGAAATGGGCGAGTGGGTGCCCGCATGGTGCCGAACAGCCGCTCAAGCGGCCGAACATCCTTTTTACGAGCGGATGATGAATCTGACGGGACGCGTGCTGTGGGACGAACTGACGCAGATCGTCCCTCCCAGGCGTTTGCGCGAACTTTCCGAGAAGAATGCCAGGGGACCTGTCGTTGTCGCCAAGGATCCTGGCTTCAGGAAGGCATCCGGCTTGTAGATAAAAGGAGGAAAGGGGATGAGCGTCCGGCGGCGCATTCTCCTGGTTGAAGGTTCAGGGCGCGGTTTCCTGTGCCACTATGCGCATGCCCTGGCACTTGGCCTTGACGAGCTTGGGCATGGGGTGGTCCTGGTCACAGGGATACGCGACGAATTGTCGGCCTGGGACTTGCCATTTGCCAAGTCAGCCTGTCTCAATTCAGGCTTGGCAGGATGGCTGTGCCTGGCCCGCCAAGTCCGTTGGTTCAGACCGGATGTCGTCCATTTCCAGTGGGTCGGCCAGCCCTTGATGGCCTCGTTGTTCGCCTTATGGCTAAAGCGGCTGGGCGTCGGCGTTGTCTATACGCCCCATAACTTGCTGCCGCACCGCAGGCGCTGGCTATCGACCCCCCTTTTTCATTTATTCTATCGGCTGGTGGATAGGATCGTCGCTCGAGATTCCCATCTGGCATGGGGGTTGGAGGAGATGCTGGGCGTTGGCAGCGAGCGTATCGCATCGCTATCGGGTAGCCCCAATCTGCTGGCCCATCCCTTGGCCGCGAGAAAATTGCTTTCCGAGTTGCCGGCCCGAACGGATGGGGAAGTCCGCCTGCTTTATTTCGGTCATGGTTCGTCGCGCAAGGGCCTTGGATTCTTGCTGGAAGCGTTGGACAGACTGAAGAAGGATAAAAGATTGCATCTGATCGTGGCGGGGGAGGGAGTCCTTCGTCAGGAAGAGAAAGAGGCTCTTGACCAGCTTTCACGCCATGTCCGCACGACCATTATCGGGCGCTATATCGAGGCCGAGGAAGTGGGCGAGCTTTTCACCAATTGCGATCTTATGGTCATGCCCTACGCCAAACAGTGCAAAAGCCCGCTGACCGATCTGGCGGCGGCCTTCCGGCTGCCGGTGCTGAGGACCGACCGCGTCGAGGCGGCCTATTTCGCCGACGGTGTCCATGGCTTCACGATTCAGGGGGGCGATCCAGTAATTTTGGCCAGGGCCATTGACGACTGCATCTATCCCGTCACCCTGAATGGCCTGCGCGAGGAACTGGCCCGCGAGGAAACCGTCGAGGCCGCCATCGCCCGACTGGCGCAGGCCCACGCCCATCTTTATCAATGCCTGATAGAAGAAAAAGCGCAGGCCGCCTTGGAAGGGGTGCGCCGTCATGCCTGAGTTCCGGACCCTGATCCTGCTGGCCCACAAACGCCATCTTCCGGCGCTGGTCAAGCTGATGAAGAAGGAGAAGCCTGTTTTCGAATCTTATCGCCTGCTCTCGACCGTCGAGGTGGGAACCGTGATCGAAACGGAAGTCGGTTTAGAGGTCACGTCGGTCTTTCCGGCCAGCAAGGGCGGCGAAATTCAGCTTTGCGGCCTTGTCTGTTCGAATTCCGTGGCAGCCGTCTATTTCCTGCGCGACCCCTTGTCGTCGGGTTGTTCCGAGCCCGAGATAGCGCCTTTTTATCGCGCCTGTGATCTCAACAACGTGCCGTTGGCCACAAATTTGCTGACAGCGGTGGCCTTGACCCATTGGCTGGGGCGCAAGCTGGGCGCGGAGGAAGAGACATGAAAGCGGCCAGCCGCGACCAGGCCAGCGACATGTTCAGGGCCAGCTATCTGCTGGACCAACCGGATTTGTGCGTCAATTCCAGGGCGCGCAGGGTCATCTGTACGGCCTGCGAGAAAGCCTGTCCGGTCCGGGCTATCAAGCCTGGTATCGGCGTCATCGAGTTGAACGAGGCCGATTGCACCACCTGCGGCGCCTGCGTTCCGGTCTGCCCTTCTGCGGCGCTTCGTCTGTCGGTCTTTGATCCGGCCAGCTTTCTGGAAGCGGCGGCCCAGATGGATGAGTTGCATGTCCATTGTTCGGAAAGCCGCGATGGCGGCGGCGGCATCGTTATTCCCTGCCATCTGGTCATTGATGCCCGCCTGGCGGCGGTGGCGACGAAGGGCGGCCAGCGCGACCTGATTTTGCATGGCCGGCCACTTTGCCAGGAATGTTCCAGGGCCGACGCCAAGAACCACGCATCAGCTATTTCACAAGTGTTGAAGCGCTGGTTCGGCGATGGTTGTCGCGTCATGCGCTGGTCAAGGCCGGGCGAAGAAGCCCAAAGCAAGGGCAGCCAGCATCTCGATCAGGTGCAGGCCAATCGGCGCAACTTCCTCCGGTTGGCCGGGGCCAGGGCGGTCTCGAACATTTCCTGGCTGGTGCCTGCGGCGGCGGGAAACCTCATCGAAGAGGCGGGCATATTCGTGCCGGGCGAGTTCAAGCGCAGGGTCGATCCCTATCAGCAGACCCTGGCCGAGAATGGCAACGCCCTGACGTGGAAGGAAAATGCGCTGCTGCCTTTTATGGCGCGCCGGATTTCCGATGCCTGCACCCAGTGCGGCATTTGCGCCGAACGCTGCCCGACCGGAGCCCTGGGCCATGCGCATGGCCCCGGTTGGAAAGGCATCGATTACGAAGTGCTGGCCTGCACCAATTGCGGTCTGTGTACGGCAATCTGCCCGGAAGGGGCGATCTCGGCCAATGCCGTGACGAATTGGGAAATGGCGACGGAACTTCGTCATGTGCTGGCCCGCTGCGAGTTGGGCCGCTGCGAGCGTTGTGGCCAACCGTTCCGGGCGACCGAGGAAGCCATTTGCCCGGCATGCTCAAATGAAGTGGATGTCGATACCGCCTGGATGGCGATGCTGGGAGGTTGAGTGCGTTGGAAATGGCTTTCGTCCGTGGTGGCGGCATTGGCTCTGGCGGGCTTCGCCTGGTGGTGGATCACATTGCCGCGCACGCCGGAGGAATTTTTCAAGGCCCGGTGCGGCAACTGCCACAAGCTGCCTGATTTGACGAAGTACAGGAAGGACGACATGGAAGGAATCGTGCGAACCATGCGGACCAAGAACGGTGCGGACAAGGTGATCGACGATGAGGAAGCCGAGATCATCACGCGCTATTTGGAAGGAACCAAGGAATGAATGTGGTCACGGTGGAAGAAACGGTTCTGGCGGCGCTGAAAAGCGTCACCCTGGGACCAACCGGCCCGGATATCGTTTCTTCCGGCCTGGTTTACGACGTGGTAGCAACGGGGCCGGTGGTGCGCGTCCTGCTGGACCCCGACAAGATCCCGGATAACGATGCCGAAGGGTTGGGCGAGTTTCTCGCCCCCATGGTCGAGGCTTTGCCCGGTGTCGAGCGCGTCATCGTCAAGCCACGCCCGAAATCGATCATCAGTTCGGACAGCCCCAAGGTCGCCCGCTTCGTTTTGGGCGTCCATAGCGGCAAGGGCGGGGTCGGCAAGTCCACCTTATCCGCCAATCTGGCGGTAGCGCTGGGCCTAAGGGAGCTGAAAGTCGGCATGCTCGACGCTGATGTTTACGGCCCTTCGATGCCAACGCTCTTCGGTCTGTCAGGAAGGGCCGAAGAAGTGAACGGCAGGATCGAACCCCTTCAGGCGCATGGCGTTAAGGTCATGTCGCTGGGTTTTCTATTGCCGCCGGAAAAGGCCCTGGCTTGGCGCGGCTCGCTGATCGATGAAGGCTTGCCGCTGCTGCTAAGCGAAGTCGCCTGGGGCGATCTGGACGTTTTGGTCGTCGATTTGCCGCCCGGCGCTTCTGACGTGCATCTGGCTCTAGCCAAGCATGCCCATCTGTCGGGCGTTTTGACCGTGACCACGCCAGGCAATATCGCCCTCATCGACGTCAAGCGCGGCATGGAGATGTTCGCCGATCTGGCCGTGCCTTGCCTGGGAATCGTCGAGAACATGGCCGCCATCGCCTGTTCCACCTGCGGCCATTCCATTCCCTTGTTCGGGCAAGGGGGCGGCCAGGCCTTGGCGGATGAAACAGGCTTGCCGCTGCTGGCCTCCATCGCCTTCATTCCAGATTTGTCGCTGACCGGCGATGCTGGTGTGCCCTATGTCATCGCCGCACCCGACACGGCTTCGTCCAAGGCCATTGCGGCGCTGGCAGGTCAGTTGGCCAGCCGGATTCCTGAAAGGGTGCTGGCATGAGCGGCTGCGCTTCAACGCTTTCTTTCGCACTTCAACAGCCTGTTCCCGGCGTTGCGGATATTATCTGCATTGCCAGCGGCAAGGGCGGGGTCGGCAAATCGACCCTGACCGTCAATCTGGCGGCGGCCTTGTCCTGCCAGGGCAAGGTGGTGGGCGTGCTCGACGCCGATCTCTATGGGCCGTCAGTCGCCTTGCTGCTGGGAACCGACGACGGCGTGGAAACAACGCCCGAGGGCAAGGCCATGCCCAAGCAGCGCCACGGCATCCATTCGCTGTCCATCGGCAATCTGCTGGCGCCCGAAGCCGGGCTGGTTTGGAAGGGGCCGCTGATCGCTCAGGCCATGGAGCAGATGGTCTACGATGTCGCTTGGCCGAGTCTTGACATTCTGCTGATCGACATGCCGCCCGGCACCGGCGACATTCCGATCACGCTTCTTGAGCGTCTTCCGGTTACAGGCGCCGTCGTCGTTTCCACGCCGCAGCGCCTGGCCGCCGTGGATGCCGAACGGGCCATCGCCCTCTTCCACGAATATGACGTGCCGGTGTTCGGCGTCGTCGAAAACATGGACGGCTATGTCTGCCCCTGCTGCGGCAAGATCAACCGCCTGTTTGCGGGCGGCATCGTCGAGCCCCTGGCCAGGAAGCGCCATGTCGCCTATTTTGGTTCCGTGCCGCTAGACCCGGCAGCCAGCGCCGCGACAGACGCAGGCATTCCCTTCCTTCTTCGAGATCCGCAAAGCCCTTCCGCCAAGGCCATTGCCGAGGTGGCGGATAAAATGATGGCCTCTTTGCGGCGCGAGCGCGCCAACCCCAAGATTGCCGAGGATGCATGACCCATTTCATCATCGACTGCCAGACCCTGGATTTCGATTGGAGCGGCGCTGGCGGCCTGCGGGCTTCGGCCAAGGAACTAGCGCCGGAAAAGGCGCAGGCTCTGCCATTGTTGTTGCTGCGCGGAAGTCCGGCGACATCGCCGGATTGGGTGGGGCGGGAGAATGTGTTCTGGCTGGCAGAACAAGGCTTGGATGCGGCGGCCAAGTTGCGCGACCTGTTTCCCGACGAGAACGTCTTGCCCAGCGCCGTTGCCCACAAACCATCGTCAACTTTCTCCTTGGGGCAGCGCTATTCGGATGATGGCTTTCGTTATTATGTTCCCGATATGACGACCTACAAGACCTATCGCATCGAGGATGGCGACCAATATCTCTCGGACTGGCTGGCCAAGGCCGCTCAGCTTGGCTTTGACGCCATTCTTTTTGAATCGCCGGATGCGGTCGTCGAGGCCAAGGGATTCGACCTCGACCTTCTGGAAAAAGCCAAGCGCCTTTTTTCTGGCCGGATTCTGATGTCCGGCGGCGCGACGGAAATGGTGCATTTTGAACGGCTGGTGGCCGAAGGGGGGTGTTTTGGCGCTCTTTGTTCAGAAGCCGCCAGCATGAATTTGGGACTTCAGGAGATAGCGGATCTTCTGAAACCGCCGCCTGAGGAAACATCTCCCCAGGAAACAGAAGGAGAGGCCGCCTGATTACTCCTCACCGGCTTATCCTCTTTCTTTTCCTCGCTCCATTCCTCTGGTTTGGCGGGGAGGCGTTGGCGCAACAGGAATTCAGCTACGTGTCGCCGGACTCTGTAGCTGACGCCCTGGTGTCGCCAGCGCCTCCACTTATTCTGGATGCCCGCGGGCGCGACCAGTATGCGCTGGGAACCGTGCCTGGCGCCATCAATGCCGGGCGCGAGCCCAAGGGATTTTTGCCCTCCACTGGAAGCGGCCCACTGGTGCTGATTTTGAAGAAGGGCGCTACTTCTTATCTTAAAAGGAGTTGGTCCGAACGCTTGTCCCCCTATGGCTACAAGATAAGCATTCTGAATGGCGGCTTCGAGGCTTGGCAGGCGGCAGGGTTGCCGGTCGAAATCCCCGCCTCGGGACATATCAAGCCGGGCTCGACGCCTTTCATCATTCCCCGGGGGCTGTGCGAAATAAACTCGCCGGCCCAGGTGCGGGAATGAGATGGTTGATTGGTCTAATCCTGCTGCTGACTGCTTTTCCTGCCTTGGCAGACGAAGATTGCTCCGAGTGCCATATCGAAATTCAGCGCCACTTCGCGGCAACAGCCATGGCGGTTGCCGCGCGGTCGGATGATTTCAAAAGGGAATGGGGCGAGGCCAAGCAGAATCCCGAATGCCTTTCCTGCCATGCCCCATCGCAGGCGGCAGGGGTTGTCTGTGCCGACTGCCATGGAAACGGACCGCATCCCTATGCCCGTTTGAAGGTGCCGGATGTCTGCGCCCGCTGCCACGATGCGCCGGGTGAATCGACAGTCCGCCGCCACAAGTCAAGTTTGGCGGCGCAGCGCAACTTGAATTGCCTTTCCTGCCATGTAAAACTTGGCGGGGGTACCCATGCCATCATGGGGGCCACCAATACCGAATTTCTATCAATGGCGGCTCGGCTTCACTTGGCTTTGCGTCAGGAAAACGGGCAGCAGATTCTGGTTGCCGCCGTCCGGCCAAGGACCGGCCATGCACTGCCTGGGGGAACCACGGGACGTTCGGTCTGGCTGATCGTCAGGGGTTTAGGGGGTGACAAAAGCGAACGCTGGCGGGAAACCAGACGTTTCGGCTGGCTGAAAGGCCCGGATGGAGCGTGGGAAGAGGCTACTCTTGCCCCCGACATTGGTGTTAATCTTGAGTTGCCCTGGCCCGGGCGCGATGGCGTCCAAGTGATCGAGGCGGAACTGGTCTACCGTTTCCGCCCCGGCCCCCTGGAAGAGCCCGATCCCAGGCAGGTGACGATCAGCAAGGCGCAAATGACCTTGCGGCAATAAGAGGGATGGGAGGACGATGGCTGGCCTAGTCACCAGACGCAGGACCCTGGCGCTTTTGGGCGCTTCGATGCTTGCCCGCCCGCTTTGGGCGGCCGAGGAGGAACGTCCCGTCCGTTTTGGCCTGACCGCCGTCGTCGTGCGCGAGAATCTGCAATTCTTCGAGCGCTGGCGCCATTATCTCGAACAAAGAATTGGCCGTCCGGTGCGTTTCGTGCAGCGCCGCTCGTACCGGGAAATCATGGGATTGTTGCAAACCGGCGAAATCGATTTCGCCTGGATTTGCGGCTATCCCTATGTCCAGAAGCGCGAGCCCGAATTTTTGGAGCTGATGGCCGTACCCGTCTTCATGGGCGAGCCACTGTACAGTTCCTACATCATCGTTCACCGTGACAATCATGCGACGTCATTGCCTGATTTGAAAGGCAAGGTCTTCGCCTATTCCGACCCCGATTCAAATTCCGGCTATCTGGTGCCACGCTATTTGCTGACGGGTACGGGCGCCCTTCCCGACAGTTTCTACCGCCTGACCTTCTTCACCTACAACCACGCCGAAACCGTGGAAGCCGTCGCCAACCGGGTGGCCGACGGCGGGGCCGTCGATTCTTATGTCTGGGAGTTCATGGCAAAAACCAGACCGGCCGTAACCGAACGCACCAAAATCATCATCCGTTCGCAGAAGTTCGGTTTTCCCCCATTGGTGATGCGCAGCGGCGCCGACCAGGAACTGAAACGGCGCATGCAGGCGGCCATTCTGGGCATGCGCGAGGATATCGACGGGCGAGCGCTTCTGGGCGAGTTGTCACTCGACAGCTTTTCTCAGGCAAATCCTGCATTGTTCGACAGCATCCGCGCCGTGGCACAACGCATGATCGAGGGCGGGAAACCGTGACCTTCAGCCATCCCAGAACCTGGAGCCTTTCTGTCAAGCTGCCGCTGACCATCACGGCGGTGGTGGTCGGGGTGGCTATTACCGTTGGCATGGCGATCGTGGTGCAAGAGCGCGACCGCATCCGCGAGAATCTGGAAGAAAAGGCGTTGGTCATCGCACGCGGCGTCGCCGGCGTCGCCTATGAGGCTGTGCTGCGCAACGATTATTGGGGCTTGTACAAGTCGCTGCAATCGATGACGGCGCCGACAGACCCCGACGGCAATGCGCCAAGCATTCTGGGTGGTCTTGTGCTGGATACCGAGGGGCGCGTTCTGGCCCACTTGAATCCCGAGGCCAACCCTGTCGGCATGCCCTTGCTGGGCGCCAATCCCGAACAGCGCAAGTGGTTGCGCGAGGTGCTGGAAGTGAATGCGCCGCACATCCACATCGCCAAGACCGAGAAGGGCGGCTATGTGGAAAGCATCGTTCCGGTTCAGTCGGAAGGATCGGTGGTTGGCGTCGTTGTTCTTCAATTATCGACCGAGGAAATCAATACCCGTACGCTTGCCGCCGCCGCCATCATTTTCGGCATCGCCATCGCCTTGGCGGTGGTGGGCAGCCTGCTGGGGGCCTATATTTCAAGGCGCATGATCCGTCCCTTGAACGCCCTGGCCAGCGGCATGGATACGGTTGGGCGCGGCGATTTCACGCGTTTGATTCCCGTCAAGCCGCGCGATAAGGATGAAATCGGCCAGTTGGTCGAATCCTTCAATCGCATGACCGGCGAGTTGGCAGGCAAGAAACAGTTGGAGCAGCAGCTAGCGATGAGCGAGAAGCTGGCCGCTTTGGGCCGCATTGCCGCCGGTGTCGCCCACGAAGTGAACAATCCCTTGGGCGGCATGCTGAACTGCCTGGACATCCTGCGCAAGAAGCCTGGTGACGAGGCCCTGGTCCAGCGCTATTTGCCGATGCTGGAGCGCGGTCTTAACCGCATCCAAGCCATCGTGCAGGGCCTGCTGGCCGAGTTGCGCACGGATCAGGCCGATGCCTGGGGCGATGGCGGCTGCGTCGAGGACGTCAAGGACTTGATCGTGGCGGAAATCGGCGACCGGCAGATTCAGCTATTATGGTCGAACCAGATCAACGAATCGACTTGCGTCAACTGCGGCCATCTTCAGCAGGTGGTGCATAATCTTCTGCGCAACGCAGTGCAGGCTGTGGGTGAAAAGGGAACGGTGGCCTTCCGCACCCAGATTTATGGAGACAAGCTGCTGATAGAGGTCGAGGATAATGGCGTGGGCATTCCAGAGGACGTTCTGGCGCATCTTTTCGATCCCTTTTTTACGACCCGTTCCTCGGGAACGGGACTGGGTCTTTGGATCACTTACCGGCTGGTGACGCGCATGAATGGCGAAATCGAGGTCGAGTCCGAGCCCGGCAAGGGCAGCCTGTTTAGGATTAAGGTGCCGTCCCGCGCCGTCGCGCAATCGCTTCTTTCGGGGGCTGCATGACAGTGGTGGCGCAGGAGCAATCTGGTTTTCGCGTCCTGCTGGTCGAGGACGATGAAATCATGCGCCTGTCGCTGGCCGACTGCCTGAAAATGGAAGGCATCGTAGCGGTGACGGCGGGAACGGTTGCCGAGGCTCGCCGGTTCCTGACCGAGGGCCATGCCGATATGGTGATTACCGACATCCGTTTGCCCGATGGCTCGGGGCGCGATTTCTTCCACGAAATCTCGGCGGCCCTTCCCGGCGTGCCCGTCATGCTGATGACAGCCTATGGATCGGTGCCCGACGCCGTCGAACTGGTCAAGGCCGGGGCGACCGATTATCTGACCAAGCCCTTCAAGCTGGACGGCTTTGTTGCGACGGTCCACCGCATTCTGGGCGGCATCACTGAGGCCAGAGAGCATCTTAAACTGAATCAGAACGGCATCGAAAATCCCTTCCAGCCCGGTAAAGGATTGCTGGGAACCAGCGCCGCCATGCGGGGAGTCGAACGGCTGATCGCCCGCATAGCGCCACTGGACAGTTCCGTGCTGATTATCGGCGAGTCCGGCGTCGGCAAGGAAGTGGTGTCGAACATGATTCATCACAATAGCCGCAGGCGCGCCAAACCTTTCGTGAAAGTCAATTGCGCGGCCATCCCCGCCAATCTGGTGGAAAGCGAATTGTTCGGCCACGAGAAAGGGGCCTTCACCGGGGCCGACAAACGCCGCCAGGGGCGTTTCGAACAGGCCGACGGCGGCACCATCTTTCTGGACGAAATCGCCGAAATACCGCCTGAAACCCAGGTCAAGCTGTTGCGCGTTTTGCAAGAGCGCGAGATCGTGCGCCTGGGCGGATCGGAAACCATCCCCTTGGACGTGCGCATCCTAGCCGCCACTCAGGTCGATTTGCAAACCGCCATTGCCCAGGACCGTTTCCGCAGCGATCTGTTCTGGCGTCTTAACGTCATTCGCGTCGATATACCGCCCTTGCGTGAGCGACCGGAAGATGCCCTGTTCCTGGCTAAACGCTTCATTCATGATTACGCCGAAGCGATGAACAAGCGGATTTCCGGCCTGTCCGCCGAGGCGGAGATTCGGCTCAAACAATGGCCGTTCCCCGGCAATGTGCGGGAATTGAAGAACATGATCGAGCGTGCCGTCGCCTTGTGCGACGGATCACGTCTCGAAGTGCATGATCTGTTTTCATCAGTTCTTCAGCGCGAGAAGTCTGCCAGCGCCGAGAATATCTCCTTGAAGGCCGCCGTCGAGGAGACCGAGCGTGACGTTATTCGCTCGACCTTGGATCGCTGCCAGGGGGCGGTTGGACAGGCGGCAGAGCTTCTGGGCATTTCACGAAAAAGCCTGTGGGAAAAGATGCGCCGCTACGGCATTCAGAAAGCCGGGGACATGTGATGCGCCTGCTTGCCTTTCTATTACTCCTCCACTTCCTTCCTAATCCCCTTATGGCCCAGCCCTTGGTCACGGCGGACTGGGTGGCCGCTCAGATGAATAATGAAGCGGTCAGGATCGTCGATGTCGGGCGATTGCCCGGCGAGTTTCTGACCGCCCATATTCCCGGTGCCGCCTTCACCGATTACAAGAAGGATGGCTGGCGCGTCGAACGCAATGGCGTTCCGGATGTCATGAATACGGTACCGGCATTGGAGGCGTTACTGGGTAGGCTGGGCATTTCGCCGGGCACGCATGTCGTTCTGGTCGCGCCGGGATTGTCGGCCTACGACATGGCGTCGGCGACACGCCTTTACTGGACCTTGAAGGTCTTGGGGCATGAGAAGGTTTCCGTGCTTGATGGTGGCCTAGCCTCTTTTGTACAAATGAAACTGCCGCTAGAGGCGGGACCAGCGAAACCCAGGAAGGCCGAAATTTATGCCGCTCGTCCAAATTCCGGGTTGGAAGCGTTCCTTCCCGAGGTCGCCGAAACCACCCTGCCATTGATCGATGCCCGCCCCAGCGACGAATATCTGGGCATTAACAAAAGCGATAAGGTCTTGCGTCCGGGAACCTTGCCAAACGCCCTCAATCTGCCGCTGGTTTGGATGACGGTGGATGGCAAGGGCTTATTTAGAAACGCCGCTGAGATGAAAGCCCTGTTCGCCTTTGCCAAGGTCAAACGTGATGGCCCGATGATCGTCTTTTGCAATACCGGCCATACGGCATCGCTGGTTTGGTTCGTGGCGCATGAGCTGCTGGGCAATTCCCAGGCCCGGCTATATGACGGCTCTTTGGCGGAATGGTCGCTTGATCCGGGTCGGCCAATGAATCGCATCTTCAACGCCCCTTCGCCATAGCTCGATCAAGAGAAAAGAGGTTCCGAGGCGAGGGAAGAGGTATGACAGTGGCAAGTCAAAAGAATTTATGCGGATTACGTCATAGGCCAGTTTGACATCGGCAAGCCTAATACCAGTTTGCAGAATGAATAACCTATTTCGTGGCGGCCATTCGCCATGCCGGGTTTGTTAGGCCGCTCGACCGTAGCCCCGCTACGCTCGTCGCGTCCTGCCTGCCCGGTCATGGCGAATGGCCCCACCGCAGGCCGGGCGCTTTTTCGCGGGCAATGCGTTGCGGACCGCTTTCTGTGATCCACACAGCCGCGCGTTCCTCGCCTGTTGCCCACGAAAAATCGCTCCGGCGAAATGTGTTATTCATTCTGCAAACTGGTATTAGGCGCATCGGACGGCCCGCAGCTACATTAAGCCCCCCCAGCCAGTGACCATCCGCAATCGGGTTGTCGGTAAAGACGATGGCATCCCCTAGGCTGCGTTCCAGCTTTTGAACGACGTCAAGCGGCGCCAGCCCCATTTCCTGCAAGAGGTCGATGCCAATGCAATGCAACGACCTGGGCGCCCCGGTCCCAAATGAAACTCTGAAGCCATTCGTCGGCTGGGCGGATGAGGTGCGCTTGACCCTTCAGCCGATTGTCCTCGTCCGCTTCGACCCAGCCGACCTTGATGGGAAAGTCCTTGTTCAGGGATGAGGCTTCGAGGTCGATGAGGACGGGGCGCATGAACCACCTCAGACGCCGAAATGATTTACGGTTTGTATTTGGAACCCCACAAATTCCGCATATAGCTGTCATGCATCTGCCGGATATCGTCGTCCGTCAGATCAGGGGTTTTTCAGCAGCCTGCTAGTGCTGTATTTTAGCCGACAAAGGGCAGAACCTTGGCGCGGGCGCGTTCCAGGTCTTCCGGGAAATCGATTTCAATCCAAGGCGTCCCTGAAATATCCTCGATCCCGAAAACGGCGGGGTCGGCCAGCATGAGATCGCGCATCGCCGGCTCATAGGCCAGATGCAGATCGCCCCGTTCGATATAGGGGCGCAGGGCCTCGACCATTTTCACGCTTTCGGTTTGGCCAAATTTGGCGAAGCCCGGCCATTCGCCGATGGCGTCGCAATCGAGATCCGGCGGCAGGACTTTTCCGAATTCGACGATGCCGCCGTTTTTCAGACACAGTTTCACCGGCTCGTCGCCGGGCGTGTAATCGCAATCCATCAGGAAGGCGGTGCCGGTCCGGGCGGCCAGGCGCCGCATCATCGAGGCCGGATACAGAACGTCGGCATCCATGAACAGAACCTCGTCGCTTCCGTCCATCACCTCGCGGGCCAGCCACAGCGACAGAATCGGACCCTTCAGAAAATCGGGATTCTCGATGAAGCGCACGAAATCGGAAGCCCCCAGCCGGGCCACGGCCTGGCGCAGCAACTCCTGGCGATAGCCGACGACCATCGTCAGGTCTTGGATGTCCATCTTCCTCAGGATCGACAGATGGCGTTCCAGCAGCGACATGCCCTCGAATTCCAGCAGCACCTTGGGAAGGGCGGCTTCGTCGCCGCCAAACAGTCTTTTGCCGATGCCGGCCGCCAGCATGATCGCGCGCATTTTCCTATTCCCTAAAAAATCAAGTGACACTTTAGTGTCAGTCCATGGTCCTCTCAAGCCGAATCATGCTATCTCTGGCCCGGATTTTTGGTTTCAAGGATGATCGACCATGGACAAGGTTCCCCTGCTTCTGACTCCGGGTCCGCTGACGACCTCGGCTTCGGTCAAGGCGGCCATGCTGCGCGACTGGGGCTCGCGCGATCCCGGTTTCATCGCCATGAACGCGGGCGTGCTGGAAAGGCTTTGCGCCATCGCGGGCGGGCAAGGCGCCCATGTCGCGGTGCCGGTCCAGGGCAGCGGCACCTTCGCCGTCGAGGCGATGATCGGCACTCTTCTGCCCCGGCGGAACGCCAAGCTGCTGGTGCTTGTCAACGGCGCCTATGGGCATCGTCTGGTCAAGATCGCCCAAGTCCTGGGCCGCCCCGTCGATTTCATGGAATGGACCGAGGACGAGCCGGTTTCTCCTTCCCAACTGGCCGAGCGCCTAAGCCGGGATATGTCAATCACCCATGTGGCGGTGGTTCATTGCGAAACCACCTCGGGCGTTCTGAACCCCGTGGAGGACATCGCCAAGATCGTGCAGGCGCAGCGGCGCCTTTTGTTCGTCGACGCCATGAGCTCTTTTGGCGCCCTGCCCCTCGAGGCTGGGAAAGTGCCGTTCCTGGCCCTGGCCGCCTCCAGCAACAAATGTCTGGAAGGCGTGCCCGGCCTTGGCTTCGTCATTGCCGATCAAACGGCCTTGGCGGCGGCGGCCGGCAATGCCCATTCGCTGGCCTTGGATCTGCACGGCCAGTGGCAGGGCTTTGCCGCCAACGGCCAATGGCGCTTCACGCCGCCCACCCATGTGGTGGCCGCCCTGGCCCAGGCCCTGGACGAATTCGACGCCGAGGGCGGCGTGGCCGGGCGGGGACAGCGCTATCGTGACAATCTGGGCGTTTTGCTTGCCGGCATGCGCGGTCTTGGCTTCCGGACGCTGCTGGCCGATGACGTGCAGGCTCCGATCATCGTCACCTTCCGCATGCCTGCCGATCCCGCCTTCGACTTCCAGGCCTTTTACCAGGCCATGGCCAGGCGGGGCTTTCTGATCTATCCCGGCAAGCTGACGGTGGCCGACAGTTTCAGGATGGGTTGCATCGGAAGATTGGATCTTTCCCACATGAAGGCGGCCATTCTGGCTGTTCAGGAAACGATGAAGGAAATGGGGGTTGCCAGCGGCGCGCCCTGACGGTCACTCGGCGACAACTTCGTTTTCAGCCGCCACGTGCTTCATGGGGCGGCCAAGATAGACCAGCCCCACCAGTCCGCCCCAACCCAGCCAGATCAATTCCCGCGCCCGGCGCACCAGGGCGACGGCAAGGCCCAGTTCCGCCGAGCCGGTGATGGCGGCGTAAAACAGCAAGAATGCGCCTTCCTGCACGCCCAGCGCCGCCGGCATGATGAAGGCGGCGGTGCGGACCAGTTGAATGGCGGCTTCGATGATCCAGGCGTCGATGAGGCTGACCGGATGGCCGAGCAGCCAGGAGATGGCCCAGACCTCGGCGATGCCCAGCAGCCAATTGATGAAGGCCAGCACGACCGCCATCATGAATCTCAAGCGATGCCGGGAATAGAAGCGGACCAGCATATTGTCGAACTCGTGAATCAGCTCGATGCGGTGCGCGATCCGCCGTCCGCCGGGCAATTTCGAAATCCAGGAAGAAAGCTTGGAAGCCAATCGCCCGCGCTGGATCAGGAAAAAGGCCAGGATCGACAGCGCAAAAACCCCCAACCCCATGCCGCCGACCGTTTTGTAGAAGATCGGCATCTTGTCGGATTGCAGCATGAAGGCGAAACCGGCGGCCAGGAACAGCACCAGGGCGATCATATTGACCGTCTTGCCCAGCACCAGCGAGGCTGTGCCGGCCTTCAATCCGATGCCGTAGCGTTTCTTCAAGATCAGGGCCTTGACCGGCTCGCCTCCCATGCCGCCGGCGGGAATCACGGCATTGAACAATTCGCCGACCAGCCGAATATTGAAGATGCGCCGGAACCAGCTCAGGGTCAGCGGGATCTCGACCAGAGCCATGTGGAAGGTGACGGCGTCGATGGCGAAGGCGGCCAGATACAGCAGCAGGATGGCCAGAAAACCCCAGAAGCCAACCTGACCGACCATCGCCCAGACCTGGCCAAGATCGGTTTGCAGGGCGATGAAGCCAAGCAGGCCCGCGCCGAGGACGAGATAAAGGAACTTCAGATGGCGCATGGCCGGATCAGACGTGAAAACGGCGGGCGAAGGACAGAAATTGCAATCCCCAATAGATCTGAGCGCCGATGGTCCCGGCGGGCAGCAGCAGCCAGAGGCCGTCCGCCAAAGCCAGCAGCAGGACCAGGAAACAGAAATCGGCCCTGGTCAATTCACGGAAGATGAAAACGGCCCATTCGAAAGCGCCCTGCGGCTGATGGTGCGGTTGGGGCGGTTTGTCTTGGGATTTTCTGGCATCGACGGTTTCAAGATATTGGCCGATGCCGTAATTGACGCTGCAGCCGATGGCGGCGGCATAGCCCAGCCAGGCCCAGACATCCGATTGGCTTTGTTCCGCCACGCCATAGCCCAGCCCCAGAAAGAAGGTGGTGTGGACGATCCAATCGACGAAGGAATCGAACCTTTTCCCGAATTCCGAACATTGATTCTTGCCCCTGGCCACCTCGCCGTCGCAATTGTCGAGGACATAGGCCCCGATCAGCAGCAGGGCGGCGGCGATCTGGGCGTTGACGGCCAGACACCAAGCGGCCAATAGCCCTAAAATCAGGGCGGCAGCGGAGATCTGATTGGCCGAGACCGGCAAGCGCATCAGCACCGGCGTCGCCCAAGACGACAGATAGCGGACGAGCGGAAAGATGGATGCGTGGTTCATCGGGGGAGATTAACCAAGAAGCCGCCAAAGGTGAAGTCAAGTCTTGACAGAGCATGCCGGCAGGGTCAGCTTGCCGCCCATGAAAACGGATCCTTGGGATCAGAAAGTGGCAAGGGTGCTGGTTCGGCCGTTGGTGAAAACGCCGATCCATCCTAACCATTTGACAATTTTCAATATTATTGTGGCGTTGGCCGGCTGCTGGTTGATCGCCACAGGCGAGGCGATGGCCTTGGGCTGGGGGGCTACCCTGTTCGCCCTGTCGCGCTTTCTGGATCATTTCGACGGGGAGTTGGCCCGCCAGTCGGGCAAGACCTCGAAACTGGGCTATTATCTCGATTATGTGGCCGGCGGCATCAGTTTCGGGGCACTGTTTCTGTCCATGGGGATCGGATTCTCGCAAAGCCTCCTTGGCGGCTGGGCCATTCTGCTGGGGGCCGCCGGCACTTTCTCGGCGGTGATTTCGGTCTTTCTGAATCTGGGCATCGACAAGGCGAGCAAATTCGAGGACGGCGAGGCCATCGGCTATCCCGCCATCGCCGGTTTCGAGCTTGAGGACGGCATCTATCTGATCGTCCCCGTCGCCTGGCTGGGTTGGCTGGAATATTTCTTCATCGCCGCCGGCATCGGGGCCTCGGTCTATACCTTGTGGACCCTGTTCAGTCTTTTGAAGTTGCGCCGCCGAACAGGAATTTCCTGAATTTCAGGAAAAAGAAGACAGCGAAGGCCGGGGCTCCGACGGCGGCCAGGGCCAGCAGGATTTGCGAAAGCCCCAGCCAGATCAAGACCGGAATGGCCAGCATGCCATCGTCGGGATCAAACCCGCCCGACCCCGCCATTTCGGCCGCCCGCGCCCCTTGCAAAGATTCCGCGCGCATGACCAGCCACAAGATGGCGGCCACGGCGCCGCCGGCCAGGAATCCCATCGGCACGGCCCACAGGCCGAAAAATCCCTCGCGCAGGCCGATTCCCAAGCCAGCGAAAATCAGGGCGTTGGACAGGCTGTCGGCGATCAGATCGTATTTGTGGCCCCAGGGGCTGGTCTTGCCGGACAGGCGGGCCAGTTCGCCGTCGGCGCGGTCGAGGACCATGGACAACAAAAAGACGCCGCCCCCCCAGGCGATAAGGGCATCGTCGCCGCTGGCGACCAGCCCCGCCGCGCCGACGCCGCAGACCAGACGCAGGGTGGTGATCTGGTTGGGCGTCACCGGCGTATTGATGAGCGGACGCACGACAAGGCGGGAGGCCTTGTGGATCCAGGTGTTGTGACTCATGGCGAGTCTGCTCCTGTGAGAAAAGACTTGAATCGGAGCGCCACATCTTGGGGCTTGACGGTCGGGCGGCCCAACTTATCCAGCGATCCTTGCTGAATGCGGGCGTGAATGAGATGCGGTCCGGACAAGCCAAGCGCCGCCGCAAAGGCATTGTCGAAGCCGTTGGCGTCATCCACCGTCATGGCCCTTGCATAGCCGCAAGCCAAAGCCACCTGGGCGAAATCGACGCTGTCCGACACCGTCATCTGGCCGCCGGTGGAATCGTGAACGCCGTTGTCGAAAAGAATGTGGATGAGATTGCCGGGCCTGTAGGCGCCGATGGTGGCGAAATTGCCCATCTTCATCAGGGCGGCCCCGTCGCCGTCGAGAACGACCACCGGACGCTTAGCGTTCAAGGCCACGCCCAGGCCCATGGCGCTGGCGCCGCCCATCGACCCCACCTGATAAAGATGCTGTTCGCGGTCGGCCAGGGTGAACAGCTCGCGGCCGCATTTGCCGGTGGTGGCGACGACGGCGGCAGTGGCGGGGATGGCGGCCAGCAGGCGCTCCAGAAGGGCTGGCCGGCGGGCGCGTTGTCCATGCGTTTGAAAATCGAGCAGGATTCCCGGAGTCGGTTTATCGCGCAACGGCTGGTCCAAGGCTTCGTCTTCCACACTGTCCTTGGCCATGATGAAGGCGAAGGGAAGTCCGCTCGCATCCATGGCGGCGCGGGCTTCGGACAGGGCGACGGCGATGTCGTTCGCCTGGGTCGGGAAAGGCCGGTGCGGGATGCGCATCACATCCAAAAGACCGGTGGTGATTTCGCCCATCAATTCGTGCTGGGGCTCGTCCTTCAGTCCCGGCTGGCCGCGCCAGGTGACGATCATCAGGGTCGGGATGCAAAACGGCCAGTTCAGCGAGGTCAGCGGATTGACGGTATTGCCCAGCCCCGAATTCTGGCACATGACCACGGTTTCGCGCCCGGCCAGCCAAGCCCCGGAAGCGATGGCCACCGCTTCGCCCTCGCTGGCGGCGCCGACATAGCGGATCGTGCGGTCGCTGATGACGCGGTTGATCATCGGCGTCAGAAAGGAACAGGGAACGCCGGTATAGAAGTCGATCCCCAGGCCACTGGCCTGGGTCAGGAATTGCGCGGCTTTAATCATGACATTTTGTTTACAGGAAATTGCGGGCGCGGGCCAGACCGAAGGCGTCGTTGACGTCCAGCCAATGCCCCGATGTGAAGACCACCTGCGGCTTGGCGCCCTTGGCGGCCAGACGGCGCAGCAGATCGGCCATCGAAGCCTTGCCGATCTCGTTCCTTTCCTTCATGGCGGCCAGTTCCTCCTTGACCAACAAGGCGCCTTTGGCGCTGAGGCGGACCAGGCCGATCCATTCGCCATGCGCCTTCTGCCAGTCGAGATCGCCGCCGATGTCCAGAAGATCGACCGGTTGGTCATGGATCAGATGTTCGGGCGTGCAGGGCGAGGAACAGGCGACCAGATCGGCGGCAGGCCGCAGTGCCGGATCGGGCCGGTTGGCGTCGGCGACCAGCACGATATCGCCCTTGGCCCCCAGCATCAGGCCCAGAACGTGATCGCGGAACAGGATGTCGCCATAGGCGATGATGCATTCACCCTTCAGACGGTCGGCGGCGCAGGCCAGGGAGGCCAGTTCGCCGGTGCTTTCATGCTGGTCGTTGACCAGCTTGCGCACGTCGGGAAGCGTGATCGCCTCATGCTTGTAGCCGGCGACCACGGTCACGTCGTCCGATCCGGCGCCATGCAGCGAGCGGACAAGACGCTTCAGGATCGGTTCGCCGCGCACGTCGAGCATGCATTTCGGCTTGTCCTGGGTCAGTTCGGCCAATTGCTTGCCGCGCGAGGCGGCCAGGATCACCGAAGCGATGCGCCGCCGGTTGTCGGGCAGATAACGCTTTTCGGCCTCGGCCACTTCATGGGTTTCCGTCAGGGCGAAGACGTCCGTCAGGTTGGCGACATTGCCCTCGATGCCGACCAGGCTTTCTTCCTGCTTGATCTTCAGGCTGACCTCGCGCATGGCGGCCAGCGAGGCGCGCAGATTATGATTGGCCCAGATGATGGTCGAGACGCCGGCCTCGCGGAAACGTTCGGTCGGGGTCCGGTAGTACATGGTGGGGACGATCACCACCGGGCAGCGGTTGTCCCATTCCTTGACGAAATGCAGGATTTCGTCGGGATTCGATTTCTTCGAATGGATCAGCACGCCGTCGGCCCCGGCGGCGTGATAGGCCTCGGCGCGCTTCAAGGCCTCTTCCATGCCGCGCCCGGCGATCAAGGCTTCCAGCCTGGCGATGATCGAGAAGTCGGGATCGGTCTGGCTGTCCTTGCCGGCCTTGATCTTGCCGGAGAATTCGCTGATGTCGGCCAGGGACTGGTCGCCGTCGAGAAAGGAATTGGTCTTGGGAAAGATCTTGTCCTCAATGCAGACGGCGGCGACGCCGCGCTGGCACAGTTTCTTGACCAGACGGCGGAAATTGTTGAAGTCGCCGTAGCCGGTGTCGCCGTCCAGCAGAATCGGAATCGAGGTGGTGTCGGTCATGAATTCCAGCACTTCGAGAACCTGCGTCCACGAGGCTTCGTTGCGGTCGCGCACGCCCAGCGCCGTCGAGATCGACAGGCCCGATGCCCAGATGCCTTCGAATCCGGCATCCTCGACGATGCGGGCCGACATGCCGTTATGCGCCTCCATCAGGAAGGTCAATTGCGGCCGTGTCAGCAACTCGCTAAAGCGCGCCGCCTTGGTCTTGGGGGTCGGGGATGGCTTGATGGAGCCGGTCATGCGTTTAGCAGCCTTTCTTACTGAAACTGTTTAATTTATGAGGTATGGGTGGCGCTCACTGCGCCCCCCTAGGGTCAAAACTCATTAACGCCACGGACGCGACGCTGGGGATTTTGCTGTCCGAACAGGCGCTTGACCTGCCGTGGACTGGCCGTCCACAAGGGGCAAGCAACGCATTCGGGCGGCAAAATCACCGCGTCCCTGCGGACTCTGAAGGAAATGGCCGACTGATGTGTCAAAACGCTCGCCCGTATTCCCGATACGCTCATCGCGTTTTTCCTGTCATTCGGCCATTTCCTTCAAGAGCGCGTCTCGTGGGGTTAATGAGTCTTGACCCTAGTTAGCAAAAAAATGGGTTCAGGAAAACGCCTATTGTTACGAATATTTGACATTCATGCAGGCAGTTTCTTGTCATTCCAGACCGTTATTCCAGCGCCTGGGCTCTGCCCCGGACCAAGGCGAAACCCCAAATAATGACGGGAGGAGGCTGAGATACATCAATAATTTGTGGAATTTCATTTGTGCGCTGCGGTCGGAATGGCTAGGATCGCCACAAAATTGTAACATGGGGTGCCCTTAAATGGCTCTGACGGATGAACAGAAGCAAAGCTTCAAGAAGCAAGGTTTCCTGATTTTCAAAGGCTTTTTCAGCCCGGCCGAAATGGTCAAGCTGTCGGCTTTTCTTGACCGCCTGCGCGACACCAAGGCGGAAGAGGGCAAAGAGGCCAAGTACTACGAAAAAAGCCCTCTCAGTGGTGATCCGATCCTGGTGCGGGTGGAAAATATTTTCGGCGGACTGAACCCCGCCGAGGAAGCGCTGCTCATCAGCGAGCGGGCCAAGGCGATCCTGGCCGACATGTTCGAAGAACCAGCCGTCCTGTTCAAAGAAAAGATCAATTACAAGGTTCCCGGCTGCCGTCCCGACAAGCTCCATCAGGACCAGGCCGCCGGTTGGAACGCCTATTCCAACTTCTTCATCACCATGGGCGTGATGATCGACGCCAACCACAAGGGCAATGCGGCGCTCAGCTTCATGTCGTCGGGCAATTACAAGAGGGAGCTGATGGGGCCGGAATGGCAGGTGCTGACGCATGACGACCCGCCCTACAAGCCCGAGAACGAGTATATGCTGATCGAAGGCCAGCCCGGCGACGTCATCTTCTTCGATTCCTACGTGCCGCACGGCTCGCCTTCGAACGCCAGCCGGGAAGCGCGCCGCAACCTCTTCCTGACCTTCAACAAGGCCTCGGAAGGCGACATGCGGATGCGCTACTACCAGGACAAGTGGAAGAACTATCCCCCCAACAAGGTCGAGGACGCGCGCGCCAACACCAGCTACCGGGTATAGTTTCCAGACTCCTCGACGCTGCAAATGGAAATGGGTAAACAAGATTCCTCACCCTGAGGAGCCTGCGGCACGCAGGCGTCTCGAAGGGTGGGGCATTTTGTCGATGCCCATCCTTCGAGACGGGCCTTCGGCCCTCCGGAAGGCATGAG
>JACRJC010000063.1 GCA_016215555.1 Rhodospirillales bacterium
AACCCGTGCCTCAAGATGGACATAACTGAAAAGGCTGCCGCTTTGCTGATCCGATCCGCGCATCTCAAAACCCCATGGCCGTTCCAAAAAGTGAATCACGACCAGGGCTTCAATGCGAGGCGTTTTTCAGCAGCCTGATAGTCCATGAGGGTCATGTTCTCATCGTTCAGTAACTGGGCGAGGCTGTTCAGCGACGGCAGCCAGACCGTGGGTTCTTTCTTGCCTCGCTTGGCCTGGCCTCTGGCAGCGCCAGCAGCCGGGTCTTGGCTTCCTCGTGGCTTCGAATGCCGCTGCGCAGCATTTTCATAGAAAAAAACATGCCATGTTAATGTTGCAAGAGGGCGCTTAAGAGGCCTCCCCCACCTCTAAAGCCTCATGCGCCTCTAGCCACACAAGCTCGGCGGCTTCCAGGTCGCGGTCCACGGCGCCGATATCCAGGCGCAGTTTGGTCACCATTTCCGGTGGGCCATCGTATAATTTCGGGTCGGCCAACTTGGCTTCCAGCGCCGATTTCTTGTCGTGCAGTTTCGCCAGCAACGCGTCGGCATCCTTGGCCGCCTTGCGCAAGGGTGCTTGCTTGGCTCGCATCTCGGCGGCATTGCGCCGTTCATCCTTGCGCGAGGGCTGGCTTTGCAGGGCGGGCGAATTCGAAGAAGCCGCCGAGCGCCGGTTCTCGGCCAAGAGGGCGCGATAGTCATCCAGATCGCCCTCGAAGGGGGTAACCGTGCCGTCGCCGACGCGCCATAATTTGTCGCAGGCCAGTTCGATCAGATGGGCGTCGTGACTGACGATCACCACCGCGCCGTCGAAGGCGTTGAGGGCCTGGACCAAGGCCTCGCGGGCGTCGATATCCAGATGGTTGGTGGGTTCGTCCAGCACCATCAGCGAGGGTGCTTCGCGGCACATCAGGGCGAACAGCAGCCTTGCCTTCTCGCCGCCCGACAGATTGGCGACCTTGGTTCCCACATGGTCGGCGGTGAAGCCGAAACAGGCCAGGTGGTTGCGCATCTTTTCCACGGTCAATTGCGGGGCCAGGGTCTGCATATGGCCAAGCGGCGTGTCGCCCAAGTTCAATTCGTCGGCCTGGTCCTGCGCGAAATAGCCGACGCGCAGCTTGCCGGGTTTGGTGACGTTGCCCGACTGCGCGGCCAGCCGTCCGGCCAGCAAACGGGCCAGCGTCGTCTTGCCGTTGCCGTTGGGGCCAAGAAGGGCGATGCGGTCGTCGGGGTCGAGACGCAGATTCAATTTGCGCAGCACCGGCTTGTCTTGCACATAGCCGACGGCCACGTCATCCAGCGCGATCAGGGGCGGCGAAAATTCCCCGGGCGTCGGAAAGTCGAAGCTGATCGGCTGGTCTTCCACCACCGGCACCGCCAGCTCCATCTTTTCCAGCATCTTCAAGCGGCTTTGCGCCTGTCTGGCCTTGGTCGCTTTTGATCGGAAGCGATCGACGAAGGATTGGATATGGCGGCGCTGTTCCATCTGCTTCGTATAGGCCTTGGCCTGCAGATCCAACCGCTCGCGCCTGGTCTGTTCGAAGCGGCTGAAATTGCCCTGATAGGCGTTCAGCTTGTTTCCCTCGATATGGGCGATGCGGTTGGCCACGGCGTTCAGCAGATCGCGGTCATGGCTGATCATCACCATCGTGCCCTGCCAATTGGCCAGATGGGTGGTCAGCCACAGCACGGCCTCGAGATCGAGATGGTTGGTGGGCTCATCCAGCAGCAGCAGATCGGGCTTGGTGAACAGCGTGCGGGCCAGGGCGACGCGCATGCGCCAGCCGCCCGAGAATTCGCGAATGGGGCGTGACTGCGCCTCGGCATCGAAGCCAAGCCCGGCCAGAATGCTGCCGGCGCGCGATGGCGCTCCATGGGCGTCGATATCGGTCAGGCGCTGATGGATGTCGGCGATGCGGTGGCCGTCCGTCGCCGTCTCGGCCTCGGCCAATAGTTGCGTGCGTTCGCTGTCGGCTTCCAGCACGATCTCGAGCGGCGTCGCCTCGCCCGAGGGCATGTCCTGCGCCACATGCCCCACCCGAATGCGTGGGCGCAAATTCACCTCGCCGCCATCGGGATGGATCTCGCCTAGAATAAGTCTGAACAGCGTCGTCTTGCCCGAGCCGTTGCGTCCGATCAGGCCCAAATGCTGGCCTTCGGGCACATGCAAGGTGGCGCCGGCGAACAAGGTCCGCCCTCCTTGACGAAAGGTAAGATCGTTAATGTGCAACATGGTTGGGGGGTTTAACACGTTAACAATTAAAGCGCCATTGCTTGGCGTTTAAATTAGGGCTATAACCCCGCCCGCCCCGGGGGGAGCCCTGGGCGAGAGGGTCAACAACCAAGGACATCTAAGATGGCCATCGAACGTACGCTGTCGATCATCAAGCCGGACGCCACGCGCCGGAACCTCACGGGCAAGATCAACGCCCGCTTCGAGGAAGCTGGCTTGCGGATCGTCGCACAAAAGCGCATTCAACTGACGCTCTCGCAGGCGCAGGGTTTCTACGCCGTCCATGCCGAGCGCTCGTTCTTCAACGATCTGTGCGCTTTCATGACCTCGGGCCCTGTTGTCGTGCAGGCGCTGGAAGGCGAGAACGCCGTGGTCCGCAATCGCGAGATCATGGGGGCGACCAACCCCAACAACGCCGAACCCGGCACCATCCGCCGCGACTTCGCGGAATCGATCGAAGCCAATTCGGTCCACGGTTCGGACAGTGTGGAAAACGCCGCCAAGGAAGTGTCCTACTTCTTCTCGGCCATCGAGATCGTCGGCTGAATTCTGCCCGCTATCGAATGACAAACAGCCCCGGCCAAAACCGGGGCTGTTTGCTTATTGACCGCAGTGTCCGCAGAGTTTCGCCGTGGTTGCGCAGATTGGCACTGCCACTGCGATCTCTCAGCGTCCTCTGCGGTTGATCTCACTCTTCCTACTCATACAGCGCTTCCAGCCTGGCGCCCCACTGGCCGCGGATGACGTGGCGGCGTATCTTCATGGTCGGCGTCATCATTTCGTTGTCCACCGAGAAGGCTTCGGGCACCAGCACGAAGCGGCGCACCTTCTCGATGTTGGAGAGGTTCTTGTTGACGCGCTCGAAGGCCTTCAAGATCGCCTTGTGGAAGGCCGGGGCGCCGCACAGCGCCTCCATCGAGAAGGGGATATTGTTCTCGGCGGCCCAGCTTTTGGCGAATTCCTCGTCGGGCACCGCCAGCGCCACCAGATGCGGGCGCTTGTCGCCATGCACCATCGCCTGGGCGATTTCCGGCTCCAGCGTCAGCAGGCCCTCGATGCGCTGGGGCGAAATATTGTCGCCGCCCGAATTGACGATGATGTCCTTCTTGCGGTCGGTGATCTGCAGATAGCCTTCCTTGTCGAACTGGCCGATGTCGCCGGTATGCAGCCAGCCTTCTTTCAAGACCAGGGCGGTGATTTCGGGATGGTTCCAATAGCCCTGCATCAGCAACTCGCCCCGGACCAGGATTTCGCCGTCCTCGGCGATCCGCACTTCGGTATGGGCAATGGGCGGCCCCACGGTATGCAGCTTGGCCTGCAGGGGCGTGTTGCAGGAGATGACGGGGGCGGATTCGGTCTGGCCATAGCCTTGCAGCAGGCGCAGGCCAAGCGCCGTGAAGAACAGGCCGACGTCGTAATTCAAGGGCGCTCCGCCCGAGACCAGCGCCTTCAAGCGTCCGCCGAAACGGGCGCGAACCTTGTCGCGGACCAGGCGCTCCAGGATCGCGTTTTGCAGACGCTCGAACAGCGACAGCGAGCCCGGTTTCTCGTAGACCTTGCCGCCCAGTTCCAGCGCCTTCATGAACAGCGTCTTTTTCAGGCCGCCGGTGCGCTCGACGCCCTTTAAGATTCGCGCGCGCATGTTTTCGTAAAGCCTGGGCACGGCGGTCATGATGGTCGGTCTGGCCTCGACCATATTGTCGCCAAGCTTCTCGACCCCTTCCGCGAAATAGATTTCGGCGCCGATGGCCATGGGGAACATCAGCCCCGCCGTGTGTTCGTAGGAATGCGAGAGCGGCAGGAAGGACAGGAACACCTCGTCCTTCAGGCCCAGGCTTTCCAGAAGGATGCGCGCTCCCTCGACATTATGCAGCAATGCGCCGTGCGACAGCATGACGCCCTTGGGCACGCCGCCGGTGCCAGACGTGTAGATCAGGCAGGCGGTGTCGGTGCGTTCCAGGGCCGGGACGTCCTGGTCGGCGAAGGCCTGGCCCATCTCCAGCGCGTCCTGCCAGCGGATGATGTCGATGCCAGGATTTTGCTCGAGCTCGAAAGGGTCGATGGCGACGATCTTGGGCTGGTGGCGGGTCGATAGGGCCGCCTTCAGCACGCGTTCGGTCAGTTGCGGCGTGGAAACGATGACCAGCCTGGCCCCGCTGTCGTTCAGCACATGCGCGTGATCGGCGACGGTGTTGGTGACATAGGCCGGTACCGAAATGGCGCCCGCCGTCATGATCGCCATGTCGGCCACGAACCATTCGGGGCGGCTTTCCGAGACCAGCATCACCCGGTCGCCGGGCTCGACGCCCAGAGCCAGCAGTGCCCGGGCCAGCTGATCGACTTCGCCCTCGGCCTCGCGCCAGGACATGGGCCGCCAGGCCCCCATTCGTTTGGCCCACAAGAAGGGCTTGTCTCCCAACAGCTTGGCCTGGGCATCGAAGAGTTGCGGCAGCGATGGGCAGGCCATCAGATCCAGTGCCACGGAAGCGTTCCCCTTTGTCATTGACAGTTTCATGTCACGATACCCATATGCGCTTTGTACGCAAGGAGAAGATACATGACTCATATGCCGGCCGGCGATCTGGCCCCCCCCCTGCCCGAATGGGATCTGGCCGACCTGTATCGGGGGCCTGACGCTCCCGAGATCGAGCGCGATCTGGCTTGGACCATGGGCGAGGCCAAGCGCCTGGAAGCCGAGATCAAGGGCCGCATCGGCCAGTTGCCGGGGGCCGAGTTCGGGGCCGCCATCGAACGTTTCGAGCGTATCTACGAAATTCTGGGCAAGATCCTAAGTTACGCCCAGTTGCTGCATGCCGCCGATGTCGCCGATCCCGAGCGCGGGCGATTCAGCCAGACCATGCAGGAGCGCGCCACCGACATCTCGACCCACACCCTGTTCTTCTCGCTGGAGATCAACCGGCTGGATGACGATCTGCTGGCCGACAAGCTGACGGACCCCAGGGCGGCGCGCTACGCCCCCTGGCTGCGCGATCTGCGCGTCTTCAGGCCGCACCAATTGTCCGACGATCTGGAGCGGCTGCTGCACGAAAAGGAAGTGGCGGGCCGTTCGGCCTGGATGCGCCTGTTCGACGAAACCATGGCCCGGCTCAAATTTCCCATCGAGGGAAGGGAGATGTCGATCACCGAGGCCACCGATCTGTTGTCCGACCCCGACCGTGCACGCCGCCAAGAAGCGGGCCAGGCCATCGGCAAGGTGCTGGGCGAACAGACGCATGTCTTCTCGCTGATCACCAATGTGCTGGCCAAGGACAAGGCGATCGAGGATTCCTGGCGTAAATATCCGCATCCGGTCAGTGCGCGCAATCTGTCAAATCAGGTCGAGGACGAGGTGGTCGATGCCCTGGTCTCGGCGGTCAAGGGGGCCTGGGATCAACTGGCGCACCGCTATTACCGCATCAAGGCCGGGTGGATGGGCCTGGACCATATGGACTACTTCGACCGCAACGCGCCCTTGCCCGGCGATCTGGACCGGCGCTATGGCTGGCCCGAGGCGGTGGAGCTGGTGCTGTCGGCTTATGGACGTTTTTCGCCGGAACTGGCCAGGGTCGGACAGAATTTCTTCGATCATCCCTGGATCGATGCCGGTATCCGCCCCGGCAAGGCGCCGGGCGCTTTCGCCCATCCCACCGTGCCCTGCTCGCATCCCTATCTGCTGGTCAATTTCATGGGCCGGGCTCGCGACGTCATGACGCTGGCCCATGAATTGGGGCACGGCGTGCATCAGGTGCTGGCCGGCGCGCAAGGACCGTTATTGTCGGAAACCCCGCTGACCCTGGCCGAAACCGCTTCGGTCTTCGGCGAGATGCTGGTTTTCCGCGCCATGCTGGAGGATGAAACGGATCCCAAGAACCGGCGCGTGCTGCTGGCCGGCAAGGTCGAGGACATGCTGAACACCGTGGTGCGCCAGGTCGCTTTCTACGAATTCGAGCACCGCGTCCATTCCGAGCGACGCATGGGCGAAATCGGACCCGAACGCTTGGGCGACATGTGGCTTGACGTGCAGCGGGAAAGCCTGGGACCGGCCTTCAAATTCTCGGACGAGTACCGGCATTTCTGGTCCTACATTCCGCACTTCGTCCATACGCCCTTCTATGTCTACGCCTATGCCTTCGGCGATTGCCTGGTCAATTCGCTCTATGAAAGCTATCGCCAGGGCCTGCCCGGTTTCGAGGCTCATTATCTCGACATGCTGAAGGCGGGCGGAACGTTAAGGCACAAGGATCTTCTGAAGCCCTTCGGCCTCGACGCCTCGAATCCCGCCTTCTGGCGCCAGGGCTTGGACGTCATCACCGGCTTCATCGACGAGTTGGAAAAGATGGGGTGAGTTAAGCGTCCCATTTTTAGGGCTTGAAAAGGACACCTCATCCTGAGGAGGGCCGAAGGCCCGTCTCGAAGGATGATGAAGTCCCTGAGCGACTGCCTTGATGCTTGGAAAGGACTCATTATCCGCTTTCGCCCCATCTTTCGAGACGCTTCGCTCCTCAAGATGAGGCGCAAGAATGCAACAGCAGAATTAAACCGGAGTGAAGTGCGCTTGACGCGGGCATCCACGCCTTTTTCTTTCCTGCCGGATGGATCGCCGGGTCGTGAAGTTTACCGCCGGGCTGGCCTGCAGCCAGACCCGGTGGCCCGGCGATGACGAAGAAAAGAGGGTGACGCAATGCAAGACCGTGCTTCCCACCTTTCCGGCCGCGTCAAACGCTATGCCCAGGTCGGCAAAGCGATGGGCGGTCTGGCTCTGGGCGGATCGGGCGAGCGGGCCCGCAAATTGAAAGAGGCGCTGGGCGGTCTGAAGGGGCCGCTGATGAAGGTGGCGCAGATTCTGGCCACCATTCCCGAAGCGCTGCCCGAGGAATATGCCGCCGAACTGCGCCAGTTGCAGTCGAACGCGCCGCGGATGGGCTGGCCTTTCGTGAAACGGCGCATGGCCGGCGAGTTGGGGCCGGACTGGCGCGAAAAATTCGCCCGCTTCGAGCCCGAAGCCGCGCATGCCGCCTCGCTGGGCCAGGTCCACCGGGCGATCACCCATGACGGGCAGGAACTGGCGGTCAAGTTGCAATATCCGGGCATGGATTCGGTGGTCGAGGCCGACCTGCGGCAATTGAAGCTGATCTTCAGGCTGTTCAAGGCCTATGACGGCGCCATCGATCCGTCCGACATCCATGCCGAATTGGCCGAACGGCTGCATGAGGAATTGGACTATGTGCGCGAGGCGGCCAATATGCGCCTTTACGCCGCCATGCTGGCCGGCGAGGCGGGGGTGCGGGCGCCCGAAGCGCTGCCCGAGCTTTCGACGTCGCGCCTCTTGACCATGTCCTGGTTGGACGGGCGCCCGCTTCTGGACCTGACGGATGCCCCGCAGGAGATGCGCGATCAGGTGGCGGTCAATATGTTCCGGGCCTGGTATGTGCCCTTTTACCGCTATGGGGTCATCCATGGCGATCCGCATCTCGGCAATTACAAGGTCCGCCAAGACGGCAGGATCAATCTGCTCGACTTCGGCTGCATCCGGGTCTTTCGTCCCGGCTTCGTGCAAGGCGTTCTGGACCTGTATCGGGCCGTCGAAAGCGGCGATAGGGATCTGGCCGTCCATGCCTATCGGGCCTGGGGCTTCCAGGATCCCACCCCCGAGCTGATCGCGACCCTGAATCGCTGGGCCTCCTTCCTGTTCGCCCCCTTGCTGGAAGACCGGCCCCGCCTGATCCAGGAAACCGGATCGCCCGGCGCCGCCGGCTATGACGTGATTTCCAAGGTTCGGGAGGAACTTGGCCGTTTGGGTGGGGTCCGCCCGCCCCGCGAATTCGTCCTCATGGACCGGGCCGCCATCGGGCTGGGCTCGGTCTTTTTGCACTTGCGAGCCCAGGTCAACTGGCACCGTCTATTTCACAGTTTGATCGGCGATTTTAGCCCTGAAGCGCTTGAGAAACGCCAGGCGGCGGCGCTATGGGCGGCTGGTGTTGCACCCGCGAAAAAATGACGAAGCATCGGCTTGCGTGGGCAGGATGAGTGTGGTAGACAAACCACGCGCTTGGGCAGGGCTGTTCCAAGCGGGTGGAACTTGTTTTGACAATTCAGGCCCTTGGATTTCTCCCTGGGCCCTTCTTCGAGGGCATCGAGCGCGTGTCTAGCGATTCATCCGGCGCATCCGGCCTTGCCGAACGATATGCTTCGGCGCTGTACCAGTTGGCCCAGGAGGGGAACAGCCTCGACCGGGTGGCTGGAGACCTCAAGGATCTCAAAGCCATGATCGCCGGGTCGGAAGATCTGCGCCGCTTTCTGAAGAACCCCATTCATTCCCGTCAGGAACACGAACAGGCGCTAAGCGCCCTGGCCGTCAAGGCCAGCTTCGATTCGCTGACCCGCCGTTTCCTGGGGCTGGTCGCCAGATCGCGCCGCCAGGATGCGCTGCCCGGCATGGTCAACGCCTTTCTCGCCCGTCTGGCCAAAAGCCGCGGCGAGGTCACGGCCCATGTCAAGGCCGCTCAGCCTTTGTCCGATGCCCAGACCGCCGCCCTGAAGGCCGAACTGGCCAAGAGTGCCGGCGGCGGCAAGGTCGATCTCGATATTACCGTCGAGCCTGCGCTCCTGGGCGGCCTTGTGGTCCGTCTGGGTTCGCGCATGATCGACACGTCTCTGAAAACCAAGTTGCAAAACCTCAAGCTCGCTATGAAAGGGGTCGGGTAATGGAAATCCGCGCCGCCGAAATCTCTGCTATCCTCAAGGAGCAGATCGCTAAATTCGACACCGAGGCCAAGGTCGCCGAGGTGGGGCAAGTGCTGTCGGTCGGCGACGGCATCGCGCGCATCCATGGTCTCGACAACGTCCAGGCGGGCGAAATGATCGAGTTCCCGGGTTCGATCATGGGCATGGCCCTCAACCTTGAAGTCGACAATGTCGGCGCCGTGGTCTTCGGCGACGACCGCACCATCAAGGAAGGCGACACCGTCAAGCGCACCGGCGCCATCGTCGAAGTGCCGGTCGGCAAGGGTCTTTTGGGCCGCGTCGTCGACGCGCTCGGCAATCCCATCGACGGCAAGGGTCCGATCAAGGCCGATTCGCGCCAGCGCGTGGACGTCAAGGCCCCCGGCATCATCCCCAGACGTTCGGTGCACGAGCCGATGCAGTCGGGCATCAAGGCCATCGACGCCCTGATCCCGGTCGGTCGCGGCCAGCGCGAGCTGGTGATCGGCGATCGCCAGACCGGCAAGACCGCCGTCCTGCTCGACACCATCATCAATCAGAAGGGCGTCAACGCCGGCACCGACGAGAAGCAGAAGCTGTACTGCATCTATGTCGCCATCGGCCAGAAGCGTTCGACGGTCGCCCAGATCGTGAAAACGCTGACCGACCACGGCGCCATGGACTACACCATCGTCGTCGCCGCCACCGCCTCGGAACCGGCGCCTTTGCAGTATCTGGCCCCCTATACGGGCTGCACGATGGGCGAGTTCTTCCGCGACAACGGCATGCATGCCCTGATCATCTATGACGATCTGTCCAAGCAGGCCGTGGCCTATCGCCAGATGTCGCTGCTGCTGCGCCGCCCGCCCGGACGCGAAGCCTATCCCGGCGACGTTTTCTATCTGCATTCCCGTCTGCTCGAGCGCGCCGCCAAGATGAGCGACTCGCACGGTTCGGGCTCGCTGACGGCGCTGCCGGTCATCGAGACGCAGGCCAACGACGTGTCGGCCTATATTCCGACCAACGTGATTTCGATCACCGACGGCCAGATCTTCCTGGAAACCGAACTGTTCTACAAGGGCATCCGCCCGGCCTTGAACGTCGGCTTGTCGGTGTCGCGCGTCGGCTCGGCCGCCCAGATCAAGGCCATGAAGCAGGTCGCCGGCTCGATCAAGCTGGAACTGGCCCAGTATCGCGAAATGGCCGCCTTCGCCCAGTTCGCCTCCGACCTCGATCCGTCCACGCAAAAGCTGCTCAATCGCGGCGCCCGCTTGACCGAACTGCTCAAGCAGGCCCAGTACTCGCCGATGCCGGTCGAGGAGCAGGTGGTGTCGATCTATGCCGGCGTGAGGGGCTATCTCGACAAGCTGGCGACGAACGACGTCACCCGCTTCGAGGCCGCGATGCTGGCCGATCTGCGCGCCAAGCATGCAGGCATTCTGGATGCCATCCGCACCGAGAAAGCCTTGACCCCGGCCATTGAGGAGAAGATCAAGTCTTTCCTCGACGCCTTCTCGAAGACCTTCGCGTAACCCAAGGGAAGAGAGCGGCTAGCCGATGGCCAACCTTAAGGACTTACGGGTCAGGATTAGCAGCGTAAAGTCGACGCGCAAGATCACGTCGGCCATGAAGATGGTCGCCGCTTCGAAGCTGCGCCGCGCCCAAAGCGCCGCCGAGGCGGCCCGCCCCTATGCCGAGCGCATGGAGCGCATGGTCGGCTCGCTGGCCGCCAATCTGCCCCAGGGCGTTCTGGGACCGGCGCTGCTGTCGGGCAACGGCAACGACATGATCCATCTGGTGGTGCTCGTCACCTCGGATCGCGGCCTGTGCGGCGGCTTCAACAGCTACGCCGTGCGCAACGCCAAGCAGTTCATCAACGAGAAGCTGTCTGCGGGCAAGGAAGTGCGAATTCTGTGCGTGGGCCGCAAGGGCCGCGACCAGTTGAAGCGCGAATTCGGCTCCTTCATCATCGACACCTACGAAGGCATGGGCCGCAAGGGCATGCGCTATGCCGACGCCTTGGAAGTGGCGGCGCGCATCACCAAGCTGTTCGAAGACGGCCAGTTCGACGTCGCCACGCTGATCTACAACCGCTTCAAGTCGGCGATCAGCCAGGTTCCGACGCGCCATCAGATGATTCCCTTCGAGGGCGAAAGCGTCACCGAGGAAGCGGGCGACATGGCCATGCGCGCCATGTACGAGATGGAGCCCGAGGAGCAGGAAATTTTGGCCAAGCTGCTGCCGCGCAACCTGGCCACCCAGGTCTTCCGCTCGCTTCTGGAAAGCTTCGCTTCCGAGCAGGGTGCTCGCATGACCGCCATGGACAATGCGACCCGCAACGCGGGCGACATGCTGAATGCCCTGACGCTGCGCTACAACCGCACGCGCCAGGCCAACATTACCAAGGAACTGATCGAAATTATTTCCGGCGCCGAAGCGCTGTGACGAACGCCTAAAGGAGCCTTCACATGAGTCAGATCAAGCCCGGCTACATCACCCAGGTCATGGGCGCCGTCGTGGACGTTAGGTTCGATGGCGAACTGCCGGAAATCCTCTCGGCGCTGCATGTGCAGCATCAGGGACACACGCTGGTGCTGGAAGTGGCGCAGCATCTGGGCGAATCGACCGTGCGCACCATCGCCATGGACTCGACCGACGGTCTGGTCCGCGGCCAGGAAGCGGTGGCGACGGGTTCGCCGATCACGGTTCCGGTCGGACCCGAAACGCTGGGCCGCATCGTCAATGTCGTCGGCGAGCCGGTCGATGAACGCGGTCCCGTCAAGACCGCCAAGCGCTTCCCCATTCACCGCCCGGCCCCGGAATTCGTCGATCAATCGACCGAGACCGAAGTTCTGGTCACCGGCATCAAGGTCATCGATCTGCTGGCTCCTTACTCGAAGGGCGGCAAGATCGGCCTCTTCGGCGGCGCCGGCGTCGGCAAGACCGTGCTGATCATGGAGCTCATCAACAACGTCGCCAAGGCGCACGGCGGTTATTCGGTGTTCGCCGGCGTCGGCGAGCGCACCCGCGAAGGCAACGACCTTTACCACGAAATGATCGAATCGGGCGTCATCAACCTGCAGGGCTCCGGCTCGAAGGTGGCCCTGGTTTACGGCCAGATGAACGAGCCCCCGGGTGCCCGCGCCCGCGTCGCCCTGTCGGGTCTGACCGTCGCCGAATATTTCCGCGACGAGGAAGGCCAGGACGTGCTGTTCTTCGTAGACAACATCTTCCGCTTCACCCAGGCCGGCTCCGAAGTGTCGGCGCTGTTGGGCCGCATTCCCTCGGCGGTGGGCTACCAGCCGACGCTGGCCACCGACATGGGCACGCTGCAGGAACGCATCACCTCGACCAAGAAGGGCTCGATCACCTCGGTGCAGGCCATTTACGTGCCCGCCGACGATTTGACCGATCCGGCCCCCGCCACCTCGTTCTCGCATTTGGACGCCACCACGGTGTTGTCGCGCCAGATCGCGGAATTGGGCATCTATCCCGCCGTCGATCCCTTGGACTCGACGTCGCGCATTCTCGATCCTAACGTGGTCGGCAAGGAGCATTATACCGTCGCCCGCGAAGTCCAAAGGGTGCTGCAGACCTACAAGTCGCTGCAAGACATCATCGCCATTCTGGGCATGGACGAATTGTCGGAAGACGACAAGATGGTCGTGGCCCGCGCCCGCAAGATCCAGCGCTTCTTGTCGCAGCCCTTCCATGTCGCCGAAGTCTTCACCGGCAGCCCCGGCAAGCTGGTCAGCCTGGAAGACACCATCAAGGGCTTCAAGGGCATCGTCGCCGGTGAATACGACCATCTGCCCGAATCGGCCTTCTACATGGTGGGCGGCATCGAGGAAGCGGTCGAGAAGGCCAAGAAGATGGCCGCCGAAGCGGCGTAAGGAACAAGCGTCATGGACATCAACAAGGTTCAGTTCGATCTGGTCAGCCCCGAGCGGCTATTGGTGTCCGATCTCTATGACATGGTCGTGGCTCCGGGCGAGGAGGGCGATTTCGGCGTCCTGCCCGGCCATTCGCCGCTGATCGCCAATCTGCGCCCCGGCGTCATCGACATCTATGAAAACGGCGTGATTTCCGACCGTCTGTTCGTGGCCGGCGGTTTCGCCGAGGTGACGCCCGAGCGCATGACCGTCCTGGCCGAAGAGGCCATGCCGGTCCACGAAATCAAGGCCGCGGACGCGGAACAGCGGCTGCGGGACGGCAAACTGGCCTATGAAGAGGCCGATACCGACGCCGCAAGGGCCGAGGCCGAAGCGGTCATTGCCGTGGCCGAGGCCATGCTGGCCGCCGTCGAGCGCCTGCGCGGCGCCTCGGGGCATTAACCGAACCGCAACACTGCCAAGCTTGCCTTCAAGGCCCCCGATGCGGCACCTTGAGGGAATGAAAGCGCTGTCAGCCATCAAGTTCCTTCTGATCCTTCTTGCCTTCCTGGCCGGGTTTTCTGGCCGGGTGCTGGCCGATTATCAATTTTCGCCCGGGCTTTCCATCCAAGGCCCCGGCAAGGCCAAGGGCGCCGTCATCTGGAATCACGGCCTGGCCCGCCTGGGCGATCCCAATCCCATTCTGCCGCCCTATCTCAAGGCGCTGGAGGGTGATGGTTGGGATGTCTTCAAGCTGGTCCGTCTGTGGAGCGGCGACAAGGAATACGACTCTAGCCAGGCCCTGCTGGCCGAGGGTAAAAAACTGAAGGACCAGGGATATCGCCAGGTCGTCACGGCGGGCCAAAGCTTCGGCGGCTGGATTTCCTTCATCGCCACGGCGGATGAAGGCAATCCCTTCGACGCCCTGATCGCCACAGCGCCGGCCGCCCATGGCGAATTCGGGCAATCCAGCAACTGGCAAAGAAACGCCGGTTATTTATATCCGCTGGTCAAGGGAATGAAGCCGATTCCCGCACTGGTTTTTTTCTTCGCCAAGGACAATTACGATCCAGGCGGGCGGGGCTTGGAACTTCGCGCCATTTTCGAAGGCAAAAACCAGCCCTATGGGCTGGTCGATCAGCCGTCCGGTCATTCGGGGCACGGGGCTGCGAACAGCGCCATCTTCGCCCGCCAATTCGGGCCATGCCTGGTCAGCTTTCTAGGTGCGCTATCGTCTCTGAAAGGGCCCTTCGACTGCCAAACCGTTGCTTCCAAGACCGACTTATCAACTTTTTCGTTGCCCGCCGGCATGGCTCAGCCGCCTGGCGGCACGGGATTGCCGGGCCGCTGGATGGGGGCTTTGGAGAATGGGCGGGGTGCCTTGCTGCAGATCGATGAATTGGCGGACGGCGTGGGAAAAGCGGTTTATGCCTGGAGCGCCAGGGGCGACAAGGCCGGATATCTGCAGCTATCGGGCCGTCTGGATGGGGATGTCTTGCGTCTGATCGGGACCAAGGTGATCGTCGAATTCAGACAGACCGGCGAGGATCGGGGCGACATCCGCTGGATGCGCCCCGACGGCAGCAATGTCTTGTCGGGACAGCTGGAACGAAGCCGATGACAAGGAAACATCTCCTTGCCGGGGGTTGTTCTTGGAGGCAAACTCCACCACCTTATTCTTGAGATGAGCTTGCCGCCTGCATGATTTCCATCGACCGGCTTCACCACGTCTATCCCGGCGGGCGGCAACAGGCTGCGCGCACGGCCTTGCATCATCTGTCGCTGCGGGTGGCCGAGGGCGAGTTGGCCATACTGTCCGGACCCAACGGTTCGGGCAAATCGACCCTGTTTCGCATCCTGACCGGTCTATTGCGGCCCAGTTCGGGCAAGGTCGCGGTGGGCGACTTCGATCTGTTCGCCGAACCGGCCAAGGCCCGCGCCCTGATGGGCGTGGTCTTTCAAAGCCCGGCCTTGGACAAGCATCTGACGGTCATCGAGAATATCCGCCTGCAGGGCGTGCTCTACGGGCTGTCCGGGCGCTTGCTGGAAAGCCGCATCGACGAGGCCCTGGCCTGGAGCGACGTCAAGGCGCGCCTGGACGACAAGGTGATGACGCTGTCGGGCGGGCTGGCCCGCCAGGTCGAACTGGTCAAATGCCTGCTGGCGAGGCCGAAACTGCTGCTGCTCGACGAGCCGACGACGGGACTCGATCCCTCCAGCCGCCGCGCCTTCCTGGACCAACTGGCCCGCCTGCATGAAAAGATGGGCATGACGGTGCTGATGACCAGCCATATTTTCGCCGAGGCCGAGACGGCGGGTCGTGTCGCCATTTTGAAGAACGGCCATCTTCTGGCCTATGACACGCCGGCCAGTTTGCGCCAAATGCTGGGCAGCGAAGTGCTGGTCATTCGCTCGTCCAACCCGGACGCCCTGGCGGCCAGGCTGGAAGGCGAGGCGGGGGCCCACAAGCTGCGCCGCTACGGCGACGAATTGCGCATCGAGGCCATCGAGCCCTCGCAAAGCCTGGCCCTGCTGGAAAGCGTGCTCGAACAGCATCGCGGCCTCATTCAAAGCATCGCCATCAAACAGCCGGAGCTGGAAGACGTGTTCCTGCACATCACCGGCCATGCCGTCGGCCCCGGCGGCGGCGAGAACGGGGAGCAGGCGGCATGAACAACGCCATCGCCATTGCCCTGGCCAAGCGCGAATGGATTCGCTTCATCCGCCAGCCGCAGCGCGTCGTCGGCAGCGTCGGCCAGCCTTTGCTGTTCTGGCTGTTCCTGGGCTCGGGCTTCTCGCCTTCCTTCAAGCCGCCCGGCATGGGCGAGATCGGCTATCTCGAATATTTCTATCCCGGTGCGCTGCTGATGATGCTGCTTTTCGCCGGCATCTTTTCTTGCATCACCGTCATCGAGGACCGCGACCAGGGCTTTTTGCAAAGCGTGCTCGCCGCTCCCGTGGCCCGCTTTTCCATTGTCGCCGGCAAGGTCGGCGGGGCGGCCCTGATCGCGCTGTTCCAATGCCTGATCTTGCTGGTCGCCGCTCCCATGGTCGGCCTGGTGCCAAGCCTGGGCGGGACAGCGCTGCTGCTTCTGGGCCTGATCCTGGCCTCGGTGGGATTCACGGCGCTGGGCTTTGGCATCGCCTGGGGCATGAACAGCACATCGGGCTTCCATGCCGTGATGATGGTCTTCCTGATGCCGCTGTGGATGCTGTCGGGGGCTCTGTTCCCGACCATGGGCGCTCCCTTCTGGCTGCAGACGGTGGTGGCCGTCAATCCGATCAGCCATGCCCTGACCCTGATCCGCGCCCCCTTCTACGCCGATGTGCCAACCTTGCTGGCGGACAGCGCCTATCTGGGGGCTTTAAGCGTGGCGCTGGTCTGGGCGGCTTTATGCCTCGCCTTTTCGCTGTGGCGGGTGGGCCTGGTGGAAAAGGGCGTCAGTCCAGTTCCGGGCAAGTAAGCGCCGCCACAAGTCTTTCCGTGGCGCCGAAGCGGCCCAAATCGCGCATATGCCTGAACGTGGCCTCGGCGCCCGCGAAGGCGTGCAGGGTCATGGCCACCTGTCCGACCAGCTTTTGCGGCACCAGGGCGGCGATGCCCGACGGCGTGCGCCACAAGGGTTGGAAGATCAGCCCGTTGTCTTGTCCCAGCCTCTCGACGGCCTTCAGCAGGCCATAGCTGACGGCATCGTGAAACAGCCACAGCGCGCCCTTGTCGGCATGCGGACGAACGGCGTTGAAATCGATCGCCACCTGGCGGGCCGTATGTTCGCCGTCGATGAAGACCATGTCCCAGGGCGCGGTCTTGGCATAGGCCTCGGCGATGGCGGGCAGATCCTCGGGCGAACGCCCCTTGATCGCCACAAGATTGGAAAGCCCCTCTGCGGCTGCGATGCGGTTGGTCAGGTCCAGCCCTTCGGCGGCGGCGGTCTCGGCGCAGGAATCGACGGCCAGCAGCTTGGCTTGGGGGAAGACCAGCGCCATCGCCACCGCGCTCCAGCCAAAGGAATTGCCGACGATCAGGATATGCCTAGGCAAAAAGACGTCGCTTAGGGCTTCCAGTAAATACAGTTCCTGCACCGCGATGCCGGCGGCATGGGTGACGATCTCGCCATCCTTCAGCAGATAGGTGAAGGGGGCGGAAATTTCGCCGTAGAGATGGGTGGGATTAAGGCCGGTCGTCAGATCGAAACCCTGACGTTCGTAAATCGACGTCAGGCGCGGCAGAACGGCCATCGCGGCTCAGGCTTCCGAATTCAAGGGCGAGGGCAGCTTCATCATCTTGGTCATCAGATATTCCAGATCCTCGGCCCCGAATTCGACATCGGCCATGCCGTATTGGGTAAGAATCCGCTCCAGCATCAGGCGCGAATGGCGCTCGCGGTCGCGGGGCGCGCCGTCGAATCTGGTTTCGCGCTCGATCTCGACGGCGGCATGGAAGGCCTGGAAGAGATTCTTGGGCAAGCCGGCGCGTTCATAGATGGCGCGGAAACCCAGGCGGCCGGAATCATGGATCAGGATGCGGGTGTTGACAACGGGCACGCCGGAAAGCTGGGCCAGCCCGGCCTCGAAGAAGCGCAAGTCGCCCATGCACAGCGAGCGCAGGATGATCGAGGCGGTCAGGCGCTCGTTGCGATGCAGATGGCGAACCAGCAATTCGACGTCGCCCATGTCGTAGTCGCCGGCCAGGCCCAAAAGGGCGCGCTCGCGGCTTTGCAGGGCGATCATGTCGGCCTGCTCGGCGGTCATTTCCGGGCGGCTCATCAGATAGCGGCGCAAATTCTCGGAGGCCTTGGCCATCAGGCGCTCGGCCACCGTGATCGGCAGCTTGGCCCGGTGGGCCAGCTTGTCTTGCACGCTTTCATTGTCGCCGAAGGCATCGACCACGGTCTTCAGCGAAATCTCGGAAATCTCGGCCCCTTCATTGGCGACCAGGGTTTCCACGACGACGGCGCTTTTGGTTTCGACCAGCGCTTCCGAAACCGCTTCCGAAACCTTGGCCCGGCTGGCGATGGCGACCTGATGACCCATGCCCTGACTTTGCACGATTTCAATCAAGTCTTCGTCGGTCAGAATGTCGGAATATTTGAGCATCGGCACGGCGACGGTCTCGACGTCGCGGGCCAGCTTCAGCGCCACATCCTTGGGCACGTCGGGACTGCTTTTCAGATGCAGCGACAGGGCGCGGCGCACGCGCTCCTCGGCGTCGTGCATCATGATGCGGAAAATGTCTTCGGCCAACCGGCGCTCGGCATCGGTCAGGGTGCGGGCCTGGAAACCCTCGGCCAGTTTGGCGGCGGTATCGGCCCTGGCCTCGGCCGACGGGTCGGAGAGCAGGCGTTGGACATCCGCTTCGGAAAGGCCGCTTTTCGTTTTCATCGCCGGTTCGACACGCCAATGTGACCTAAGATCCGGATTTCTCCGGGTTTTGGAACTATACCTTTCGGAAACGGTTAAGGCTACACTTCTTAAAGACCCGCTCTGTGACGGCGATCATAGGCCTATAACTTTTGGAGGTGACGATGCTGCTAGCCGCCGAACGATCTTTTCTGGCGATCATCGACATCCAGGAACGCCTGCTGCCGGTTATGGCCAATCCAAGGCAGGTTCTTTGGGGGGCGGCGGTCCTGATGCGGGCCGCCACCCGGTTGGGCGTGCCGATGGTGGTGACCGAACAATACCCTAAGGGGTTGGGGCCGACCCAGGCAGACCTGAAGCCCTTCATTTCAGAAGGGGCTTTGTTCGTCAAACAACACTTTGCCAGCACCGGCGAGGCGGGATTTCTGGAGCGCACCGGCGGCTTCAACCGCAAGCAGGCTGTGCTGGCCGGCATCGAATCCCATATCTGCGTCACCCAGACGGCGCTGGGGCTGAAGGCGGCGGGCTATGAGGTTTTCGTGGTCCTCGACGCCTGTTCGTCGCGTCACCAGACCAGCCTCGACACGGCGCGCCAGCGGCTGCTCCAGAACGGCATCGACATCGTCACCGTCGAGATGGCCTTGTTCGAATGGATGGGCCGGGCCGGTACGCCCGAATTCAAGGAATTGTCGGCCCTGATCAAATAGGAAAGCTTCGCATGTCTCAGCCCGTTGTGCTTTTGCCCGGTTTGCTGTGCGACGGCGATCTGTTCGCGCCTGCCGTCGCAAGCCTGTCCGATGTCGCGCATTTCCATGTCGCGGATTTGACGCAAGACGACAGCATCAAGGCCATGGCCAGCCGGGTTTTGGCTTGGGCGCCGCCCTGCTTTGCCCTGCTGGGCCTGTCGATGGGCGGTTATGTGGCCCAGGAAATCATGCGCCAGGCTCCGGGCCGGGTGACGCGCCTGGCCTTGCTCGACACCACCTACAAGCCCGATACGGATGAAGCGCGGGCCCGGCGCCTGGGCTTCATCGAATTGGCCAAAACCGGCCAGTTCAAGGGGGTGACGCCCCGGCTGCTGCCCATGCTGGTCCATCCCGATCATCTGAAAGTGCCCGCCGTCGCCGGCACGGTGCTGGCCATGGCCGAGCGCGTGGGCAAGGACGCCTTCATCCGCCAGCAGACGGCGATCATGGGCCGGATCGACGGCAAGGGCGATTTGGAGCGCATCGCCTGCCCCACGCTGGTGCTGTGCGGGCGCGACGACCAGTTGACGCCGCTGGATGTTCATCGCGAGATGGCGGGCCTGATTCCCAATGCCAGGCTGGTCATCGTCGATCAGAGCGGCCATCTGCCGCCGCTAGAGCAAGCCATCGCCGTCAACGCCGTTTTGCGCTACTGGCTGGCCACTTCTTGAAACGATAACGTCAAATCCGAGCGCTGAACCGCTTCGCGCGAGGGTTTATACCAGGTTGCAGAAAGCGCCCGTTATCCTCGTGCTTCGAGACGGATGCTTCGCATCCTCCTCAGCATGAGGATAACTCCTTGAAATAAGCCCACGACCTCATCCTGAGGAGCGAAGCGTCTCGAAGGATGGCCGATACGGGTCATTCTTTTGCAACATCGTATTGGCGATTCCGGGAACGTGCCATGCGCAGCCCCGCCAGCAGCAGCAGCAGCAGCAAGACCGGCAAGGCGACGACCATCAACAATTGATAGTCCAGCTCCTCGACCGGCGGCGTCCAAGCCAGGGCCGCGGCGCCTGGAACCGGGCTTGCCTGCGCAATCAGGCTGGGTGGAGAAGGAAAATCCTGGCCATAGGCATAGATCAGCCCGTCTCGGATTTCCGCTTGGGCAAGGACGGGTTCGGCGATGGCAAAACCCTGGCGCGATGTCAGGGTCAGCCCCTCGGCGGCCACCAGCGTGGTCAGCCAACGGGCGCGCATCTGTTGCTGTTGCTGGCACTGAGAACCGACGACCGACGCCGCGCGGCGAAGCAGATGCTTATACTGCTTGGCGTCGATGTTGTTGTCACGCTGCACGGCCAGAATGCCCGGACTGGCCGTGCAGGGTGAGACGCGGCCCTGGTCGTCGGCCTGTCCGACCGTGAAGACCTCGGACACCTCATTCAGGCTCGACCCCATCCAAGACAAGACCGTGCGGTCGGGCAGGCCGATGACCAGCTTGCTCTCGGCTCCGCTTTTGGGATCAGCCAGGGGAATGCCGTTCTGGAAAAGGGTGTCGAGGTCGAAGACAGGCGTCCATTTGCCAGCACTCTCCTGGGATTCAACCTTCAAAACACCCTGGCCGTCTGCCCGGCCCTGCTTGCAGGCCCCTTGATAGGCAAAACGGTATTTCGCCCAAGGCTGGTCGCGCTTCATGCCCACCCAGACCCAGCAGGGGCCGCCATCGATCCAGCGCGCCAGGTCCGCATCCGGATTCATGGTCTGGACCGCCTTCAGCATCGCCACCACCGGTTGGTGCAGGCCGTTTTCATCGATCGGAGGCGGGCCGGGGGGGACGAAGGCGGGAATGGTATTGGTTTCAACCGCCGTCCGGGGGGCGGCCTTCGGGGCCGGCGGGGCCGGTCTGGCGGAGGGTTTGGCCGCCTGCTTGGCGGGTTGCTTCAGAGACTGGGCCGGACTGGAATCCGGGGCCGTCGCCAAAACCAGAATTGCCGCCAGCATGATCAGCCTGCGCACTACCGAGGTCACGTCTTCTCCTTCTCCCTTGGGGCTTGCCGGATCAACCGTTATGCGCCAGCCCATGCGCGCGGGTAATTTCATCGAGCATGCCAAAGACCGAAACGCCGGCGTAATAGTGATCCAGGAGCAATCTTCCTTCAACGCCCAAATCGCGGATCGTGCGGTCGAATCCGTCCTTTAGTCGCGTTTCCAGATCGCCTTGCCAGTTGGTGAATTCCACGTCGAACAATGGGTAGGGCATGTCCGTCTCCTGTGTCCGGACCGGATCGGCAAATCCTGCCTTGGGGCCGATTTTGCCGGGCGGATCGGCTTGGAATCCGCCGGAACGGGCCTCTCCGGTGCGTTCAGGAAGGCCTCTGCATCAGCTATGCCAGGCGGCGTGTCAGTTTCTGATATTATAATTCTGGACGGGGATGGGCGTCAGGCCCGCCATGATGTTGCGCGCCCATTGCTTGAAACTGGGCTCGCTGGGACGGAAACCCACTTCCAAGAAAGCCCCCCTACGCCACCCAATAAGGCATGGCTTTGCGCTTTTCCTCGGGCAGATGGCTGGCCAGCGCCCTATGCAGCTCGTCCTCGCTGGCCTTCACGACATTGCTGGCGATGGCCAGCACATTCTGATCCGCAGCGCCCAGCAGCCGTGCCAACAGCGTCGCCCTGGCCGGCACCGAAGGGTCGATGTAAACATTGAACGAGGTCGTGAATTTGTTCTTCGTTTTGGCGACGGCGATCACCTTGTCCCAGAGAATCGTTTCGTCGCAACCAAGCGCGTAGAAAAGCCCCGCCTCGTCGATGCGCAGAACAACGGGCCTGCCCAGCGCGAGTGCGAACAAGCGCAGATAAGGCTGCGCCAATAAGGCGAAGAGCAGACCGAAGACAAGGCCAATCGCGCCCACAAAGGCGATCTCGGGATCCGGCAGGAATTTCGCCGCAAAGACGAAACCGCCGCCCGAAAAAAGGGCGCTGACGGCAAAAGACATCAGTCCCTTCATCCAGTTGAAGCCGGATTCCAGCACTGGGCCGTCCATCACGGCTTAACCGGCAAGTGAAGAAAGGGGTCGGGGTGAGGAACGCTCATGCGCCCATCTTATACTGGCGGTGAGGTCATGCAATCAATGCACATCCTTCTCATGCGTCCAGATCCAGGCTTCGCGGCGCTGATGGGCGCTGAAGAAACGGATGTTCGATTTGCTGACGGCGTTGAAGGCGACCACCGAGGCCCGTTCCCAGGCCCGGTCGCCGATGAGCGCGCAGCGCTCGAAATCGTTCCAGTGGCGGATGCCCAGGATGAAATCCTTCCAGGCCGCCTTGGCCGTCCAGCCTTCGAAGGCGGTCATGTCGATGAGCGCGCGCACGCGGCCATGCTCGGCCACCAGCCTGTCCAACTGCGGGGTGAATTTCTGGTAATCGCGTTCGGTCAATTTGCCGACGGCGCAGACGCTAAGAAAGTCGCCGCGACTTTCTGGTTGAATCTCGAGCATCCTGACCCTCCGGGTCGCTAAGCCCACCTCCGACGAAGGTTAATAATATCATAATTTCGACATTTCGGGGATCCGCATTTATCGCATACGCAGCCCAGCCTTGAGCATTCCCCCCAATTCGGGCATTCTGGCAGGCCTCAAACCGGGTTTTTTGGCAAAATACTTAGGCTTTTCAATCATGTCTGACAAACGCGTCTATCTCTACGACAGCACCTTGCGCGACGGCGCCCAGACCCAGGGCGTCGATTTCTCGGTGGCCGACAAGATCGCCATCGCCGCCGAACTCGACCGTTTGGGCATCGATTACATCGAGGGCGGCTGGCCAGGCGCCAATCCCACCGACGATTCCTTTTTCGCCAGCCTGCCGGCGCTGTCGCGCGCCCGCTTCACCTCGTTCGGCATGACCAGGCGCCAGGGCCGCTCGGCCGAGAACGATCCCGGTCTGCAGGCCCTGTTCGCGCCCGGCGTCCGGGTCGTCACCATGGTCGGCAAAAGCTGGGACTTTCAGGTCGAGGTGGCGCTGGGCATCGAGCTGGCCGAGAATCTGCGCATGATTTCCGATTCCATCGAACACGCCCGAACCAAAGTGGCGGAGGTGATGTTCGACGCCGAACATTTCTTCGACGGCTTCAAGGCCAATCCCGATTACGCCCTGTCTTGCGTGGAAGCCGCCTACGAAGCGGGAGCGCGCTGGGTGGTGCTGTGCGACACCAACGGCGGCGCGCTGCCGCACGAAATCACCGAGATCGTGACCAAAGTGTCAGCCAAGGTGCCGGGCTCGCATCTGGGCATTCATTGCCACAATGACAGCGACAATGCGGTCGCCAATTCGGTGGCGGCGGTCAGGGCCGGGGTGCGCCAGGTGCAGGGCACGCTGAACGGTTTGGGCGAGCGCTGCGGCAACGCCAATCTGATCAGCATCATTGCCAATCTGGTCTTGAAGCTGGGTTATGAGACCAATATCAGCCCTTCCGACATGACCAAGCTTATGCATGTCAGCCGCGTTCTTGACGAACGTTTGAACCGGGCGCCGGACAAGCGCGCCCCCTATGTCGGGGCCAGCGCCTTTGCCCATAAGGGCGGGCTGCATGTCTCGGCGGTCGAGAAGGATCCGCGCTGCTACGAACATATCTCGCCGGAACTGGTGGGCAATCATCGCCATGTCGTGGTGTCGAACCAGGCCGGTCGGTCGAACATTCTGGCCACGCTGCGCGATCTGGGCGTCGATGTCGATAGCGCCGATCCCAAGGTGGCGCGCATGCTGGAAGACGTGAAACAGCGCGAATATGACGGCTATGCCTATGACGGCGCCGAGGCCAGCCTGGAACTCTTGGTCCGGCGCACCTTCAACCAGGTGCCGCTTTATTTCGACCTCAAAAGCTTTCGCGTCATCACCAGGCGCGAATGGCAGCAAGACGGCAGCTTCGCCCTGGTCAGCGAGGCCACGGTCAAGGGCCGGGTGCGCCATGGAGAGATGATGGAAGTGGCGGAAGGCAACGGCCCCGTCAATGCCCTGGACGCGGCGCTCAGGAAGATGCTGCGCCCCTACGCCTCGTATCTGGAAGATCTGAAGCTGGTCGATTACAAGGTGCGCATCTTCACGCCGGGCGCCGGCCCCGGCGACGGCACCGACGCCGTGACCCGGGTCATGATCGAAAGTGCGGACAAGCAGGGACGGCGCTGGTCGACGGTGGGGGTTTCCACCAATGTCGTCGATGCCTCGTTCGACGCGCTTTCCGACAGCATCACCTACAAGTTGCTGCGCGACGGCGCCCTTTCGTGAGCCAGGTTGCCGGCACGGACAGAACCAAGGCGGCCCCGCCCGATCCGCTGGCACCAGCGGTGATTCTGGTGGCGCCGCAATTGGCGATGAATATCGGCACCACGGCCCGGGCCATGGCCAATTGCGGGTTTTACGATCTGCGCATCGTCAATCCCAAGCCGAAATGGCCCAACGAATTGTCGCGCCGCGCTTCTTCGGGTGCGCAAGGCATCCTCGACGAGGCAAGGATCTGCGCTTCCACCAGCGAGGCCATCGCCGACCTTACCCGCGTCTACGCCACCACCGGGCGCAGCCGGCGCATGACCAAGCGCATCGTCACCCCCAGGCAGGCGGCGCTGGAAGTCCGTACGGCGCATGGCCAGGGCGAAAAGACCGGCTTTCTGTTCGGACCCGAGCGCACCGGCCTTGAGAACGACGATCTGGCGCTGGCCGACGCCCTGATCTCGGTGCCCTTGAACCCCGCCTTCGCCTCGCTGAATCTTGCTCAGTCGGTGCTGCTGGTCGGCTATGAATGGTTCCAGGCCGGCGACCGAACGCCGGCCAGCCGCCTGGCCAGCGGCGATTCGCCGCCGGCGACGAAAGAGCAGTTGGAAATTTTCTTCCAGCATCTCGAGCGCGAACTGGATCATTGCGGATTCTTGCGCGTCGCCGACAAGCGCCCGACCATGGTGCGCAACCTGCGCAATATTTTCCAGCGCGCCTCCCTGACCGACCAGGAAGTGCGCAGCCTGCACGGCGTGGTGGCGGAATTGGTGCGGGGGCCGAGGGGTGGGGTCAGGTCTTGAATTATGAATTTAACTGATTCGCCCGAACTCACGGCTATCGCCGCAAATTCATAATTCAAGACCTGACCCCATCCGCGTGCAGTTTCCATGAGCGCTCCTCCAGTCTACAGGTCTACAAGAGGAATTACCCCGGCACAAAGAACAAGTCAAGAACGTTTGCTAAACCGCCGCGCCGATGGATTTCAAAAGTCCGGGACCAGGCGGAGCCAGCAGCAATTCCACGATGCGTTCGGGGGCCACCGGCGGGCTGACCAGATAGCCCTGGATTTCGTCGCATTCCAGATCGTTCAGCACCGCTAGCTGTTCGAGCGTTTCCACACCCTCGGCAACGATGCGCCGACGCAGCGAATGGCCCATGGTGATGATGGTGCGCACGATTTCGGCGTCGTCGCTGTCGGCGACCAGATCCTTCACAAAAGAGCGGTCGATCTTGATGGTATCGAGCGGGAAGCGCTTCAGGTAGCTCAAGCTTGAATAGCCGGTGCCGAAATCGTCCATGGCCAGCGGAATGCCCATCGCCGACAGATCCTTCAGCAGTTGCGAGGCCAGGTCGGCGTCGCCCATGATCAGGCTTTCGGTGATTTCAATCTCGATGCAGGTCGGACAGGCGCCGGTCTTTTTCAGGATGCTCTCGACCAGTTCGGCCAGGCCGGGCCGGATCTGGCGCGCCGACAGGTTGACGGCGATCTTCACGTCCTTATAGCCGGCTTCGGCCCAGGCCTTTTGCTGGCGGCAGGCGGTTTCGATGACCCATTCGCCGACCTCGACGATCTGCCCGGTTTCTTCCAGAACGGGAATGAAGCGGACCGGCGAGACGAAGCCCAGCCAGGGATTGCGCCAGCGCAGCAGCGCCTCGACCCCCATTATCTGGCCGTTGGCCATGTCCAGTTTGGGCTGGTACAGCAGATGAAATTCGCCGCGCTCCAGCGCCTTGACCAGATTGGTCTTGATGGCCAGGCGTTCGTTGAAGGCGTCGGTGATGTCGGGCGTGAAGAAGGCGTAGTTGACCTTGGTCAGTTCCTTGGCCTTGGTCTTGGCGGCGGTGGCGTTTTTCAAAAGCGCCTGCGGGCTGTCGGAAGCGTCGGGGAAGAGGGCGATGCCGATATTCGCCGTCACGAAAGCCTCGTAGCCTTCAAGATCGAAAGGAACGCGCATCGCATCGATGATGGTTTCGGTCAGTTGCACGGCCTCCTGTTCTGAGGCGATGTTGGGCAGCAGCACGGCGAATTCGTCGCCGCCCAAACGCGCCAGCAGATCGTTGTCTCGGGTCACATGGACCAGACGGCGGCTGGCCTCGCGCAGCAGCAAGTCGCCGATATCGTGGCCCAGCGTGTCGTTGACCAGTTTGAAGCCGTCAAGATCGAGAAAGAGCAGCGCGCCGCGCTTGCGGGTCTCGTGCGCCAGCTCGACGGCGTCGCTTAGCTGTTCCAGAAACAGCATGCGGTTGGGCAGTTCGGTCAGCATGTCGTGCGTGGCCTGGTAGCGGATGCGCTCCTCGTCCAGGCGACGGCGCGTGATGTCGGAAAAGACCATCACATATTGCTGGACGATTCCCCGCTCGTCCTTGACCGTCGAAATCGACAGGCGTTGGGCATAACGCTCGCCGGACTTTTTCTTGTCCCACAATTCGCCTTCCCAGCCGCCGGTGCGCATCAGCGCTTCCCACAAGAGCAGGAAGAAGCGCTCGTCCTGATAGGGCGAGCTTAGAAAGGGCGGCTTCTGGCCGACGATTTCAGCGGCTTCATAGCCGGTGATCGACGACACCGCGCTGTTGACGACGGTGACCTTGAAATCGTCGTCGGTGACCAGAATGCCCTCGGCCGCGGTTTCGAAGACGGTGGCCGACAGGCGCAGCCTTTCTTCGGCCTTCACGCGCTCGGAGATGTCGCGGATGACGCCGATGAACAGCGGCTCCTTGCCCTGGCGCATTTCCGTGATGTGGATTTCGATGGGAAAGACCGTGCCGTCGCGCCGCCGTCCCGGCAATTCGCGGGCGACATTCATGATCCAGGATTTGCCGCCCTTGGCGTAGCGCTGCATATAGGCGGCGTGCTCGGTGGCATAGGGCTCGGGCATCAGGCGCGAAATCGGCTGACCGATGATTTCTTCGGGCATGAAGCCGAATATGCGGCTGGCGGCGGCGTTGAAGGACTGGATGCGGCCCTCGGTGGAAATGGTGATGATGGCCTCGATCACCGCGTCGAGGATGCCCGACAGCTTGGCCTCGCGTTCACGCAGCGCCTCGGCCGAACGCTTGCTTTGCGTGATGTCGCGGGCTTCCATCATATAGCCGCCCTCGACGTCGCCCAGGCGGCGCACGGTCAGATCGACGTCCAGCTCGCCATCGGTCGGGCGGACCAGTTTCATGGTGACCGAGCTTTCCTCGTCGGCCAGCATGGCCAGACCCTCGGCGGTCAGCAATTCCCGGTAATCGCGGTGGGCCAGTTCCTGCACCGGCTTGCCGATCAGGGGAGCGGGGCCGTCAAAGCCCATCATCCGCGCCCCCGAACCATTGGCATAGACCAGCCGCCCGTCCTGGATGATGGCGATCAGATCGCTCACCAACTCGACGAGGCGAAGCCCCCAGGTTCCTGCCGCGGGCGATTCGTTCTGACTATGGGTCATGTATGCCCGGAAACCGCCTGGTTTCCAGCCCCCTTTTGTTGGAAACTGGAATGGTTAAAGACCCATAAGCCTACCTGAAAGAAGCCCGCTTGTTGACAGATTTCTTGGTTATACAACCCTTTGCGCCAGGATTTTGCCGCCGGCGAGGCTCTGGAAATGCCGCTTTGCATGGCTTCAAAAGGGCTGGGAAGATTAATTTAGGAAATTATCCTATTATCAGGGATAACGAGGCGCAGAACCTTGTGTGGCGAAGCGCTCTTTGGCTGGGCTACCCTGCCGCGCTGGGGCCTTGGAGACGATTGGGGATACCGAGACGGATGGCGACTTTTGCCGGCGCCCTTCAGTTGCAGGAACAGGGACGGCTCGAAGAGTGCGAGCGCGTCTGTCACGAGCTGCTGCGGCAATCTGACGATCCGCAAATTCTGCTGTTGCTGGGCGATCTGTGTCGCGGCGCCGGCAGGCCTGAAGAAGCGGCCGACTGGTACAAGAAGGCGGCCATCCGCTTGCCCCGTTGCGCCGAACCTCTTTACGGCCTGGCCCTGCTGCATCTGAGCGGCCCCCATATCGACGTCGCGGCGGCGCTTGACGCCGTCGATTCCGTCATCGAGATGCGCCCCAACCACGGCAATGCCCACGCCATTCTGTCGCGCCTGCTGAAGATGCGCGGCCAAGCCACCGGCCGCTATCCGGTCAGCGTCGTCACCCCGACCGTGGGCACCGATTTTGTCGCCCGCGCCATCGCCTCCGTGCAGGCGCAAACCTACGGCAAGGTCGAGCATCTGATCTTCGTCGATGGCCCGGCCGGCCTCGACAAAGTGTCGGCCCTGGCCCCCTCCGCGCCACGGCATCCCATCCATGTCTTTCCCCTGCCCTACAATACCGGCAAGGGAGGATTCAACGGGCATCTGATTTATGCGGCCAGCGCCTTTCTGGCCCGGGGCCGTTACATCTCCTTTCTGGACGAAGACAACTGGTTTTTGGAAAACCACCTCAAATCGCTGATGGATCTCATCGAAAGCCGGGGCCTGGATTGGGCCTATTCGCTGCGCAATATTCATGAAACCGACGGCAGCTTCGTCTGCCGTGACGATTGCGAAAGCCTCGGCCAATGGGATGCCTGGGAGGGAGGGCGCGTCATCGACCAGAATTGCTATTGCTTAAGGCGCGACATCGCCGTCCAACTGTCTTGGATTTACAACCGCCGCTATCTCGATTCCGAATCGCCCGACATTCTGCTGTGCAAGGAACTGCTCAGCCGGTTTCCGAATTTCGAGACCACAGGCGGCTATACCTCGAACTACACGGTCTCGAGGTCGCCCCATTCGCTGAATGCCGACTATTTCAAGATTGGCAACGCCAAACAATTGGCGCTCCACCCCGATGGCCTGCCCTGGCGAAAGCCCGCCCCCGGCGCCCAAGCGCCCTGACCCGCCGCCGCCCGTCTCCGGCGCGGCGCGGAACGCAGAAAGCTCCGGATTTCCTGAGCTTTTGCGCAATCTGGGAAATGGTGGGCGCTACAAGGATCGAACTTGCGACCTCTTCCATGTCAGGGAAGGCGGCGCTATTCGCAACCGATTGATTCAAAGTTCGAATTAGAGCGGCCTGCCCGTTTTGCACCGGTTATGGGCGTCAAGGCGCTTCGGGCTCATGCATCCAGACCGGAAAGTCTCGCTGGTGCGTAATGACCGGCTTTGCACTCAAGCCGTAGCGCTTTCCCAGATGCGATTTCGCAAGCCGTCAAAATAGGTGTCCTGGAAAGTCTTGGGCGGCTCGGACGCAGCGCTTGCCCGCAGCAAGCCACGCAAACGCGAACAATCAGGTCAGCCGCAACAGACGGCTGGCACGTGACTTCGAGAATCTGGCCAGGACAGCAACCGCTCTCGTGCGCTCCCCAGGCTTAACGCAGCGCCTCGATGACAATGCTTGAGTTCAAGTCGCCCCAGCCGCGATCCAGAACCGTCTGGAACACCTTGCACGTCGCCTCCGAGACCGGCGTTGCCTGACCGGCTGCGGTTGATTGTCCAAGAGCGTAAACGGCGTCCTTATGCCGCCAGCGGGCGGAGAAATATACATCCTGATGATCCGCTTTGACCATGCGGGTGACAATGTATTTGACCAAAGGGCTTGCCACAGCGCCTTCCCCAAGAGCCTTGGCGACAACGTCAAGGTCAAGTCCCAGCTTCTCGGCAACCAGCAATCCTTCGGCAGCCGCCACGGCCTGGACTGCTCCCATCATGTTGACAATCAGCTTGTAACTCGTGCCCATGCCCACCGGACCGAAATGAAATGATTTGTCACTATAGGCCGTCAAAACGGTCATGGCGTCCGTTACGGCGTCACGGTCTCCACCCAACAGCAGGGTGAGTTGTCCCGCGCGGGCTCCGTCTGGCCCGCCCGTGACCGGGCAATCAAGAAAGCGCAGACCCTTGCTTGCGGCAAGGCGATCAAGGTCAAGAATCCAGGCGCGTGACAGGGTCGAGCTTTCCACCAGAATGGCGTTGCTCGCCATTGCCGCTTCGAGAGCGCCATTCGGTCCAAGCCAAACGGCCCTTGAAGCTTCATCATCACCAACCATCGAGATGACCATATCGCAACCGGTTGCCGCCTCCGCCGGACTTGCGGCTTGTCTGGCGCCCGCCTTTAGCAAGAAAGACAGCTTCTGCGGCGACCTGTTGTACACGGCAACCTCATGCCCTGCCTGCAGAAGCCTCAGAGCCATTTCCGCGCCCATGACGCCCGCTCCGAGAAAACCGACTTTGGCCATGCGTCAAACTCCCTTGTGCTGAGGGTATCAACTCATGTACTGGGCGATGTAGCGCTCAGATAGCTTGCTGAAGATGTCATCACCCTCGGGAGTCAAGGCCTCGGCTTTACGTATCTCCGGCCAATCTTCCTTGGCGAATTTGACGTAGAGAGGAAACGCCCGATGCAATCCTGCCAATTCCGCAGCGCTTAGCTGTGGCATGTCCATGGATGGCCCAAGCCGGTAATCCATAGCGATTGCGTCATCGGAAATGTACCCCTCCTGCTCACAGACCTCTCGCAACGTGCACCCCTTATACGGGCTGAAGAAACTGACCATGACGCCGTTGGCCTGAATGATCCGGTTCAGTTCGATGGTCTCGAAAATCATCTCGCGTGTCTCGCTGGGAAAGCCAATAATGTTATTGGCGCTGACGCGAATGCCAGATTCGCGGAGCAGCTCAAACGCACGGATGATGACGGAATCCTGGACATTGCGGCCAAGTTTGGTCTTGCGAAGATTGAAATTGCCGCTTTCAAGCCCGACGCTGATCCCCTCGCAGCCGATCTCTTTCAACAGCTCAACCCGGTCGGGGGTAATCGATTCGGGTCTTGCTTCCACCCAAAACGGCAGGTTGACGCGCTCGCCATACAATTTTCCGAAACGTTCAATACGGCTTCTCGTCGTGGTCAGAAAGCTTTCAGCCACAAGGTAAACATAGGCTAGCTGATACTGCTCCTTCTTCTCAGCCATCTCATCCACCAAACGATCAATGTTCTGCTCCCTGTAATAGCCGCCATGGTCGCCGTAGATCTTATCGAACCCCGAATTGATGCAGAAGGTGCAGGTGTAGGGGCAGCCTCGGTTCATCTCGAACGTTCCGGTAACCGAGATGCGCCCCCCCATCGGCTTCCAGAAGCGCCGCTGATCGTAGACGGTCCAATCCTGACGCGGCAGCTTGTCGAGCTGGATCGGCGGGCGCACGGGGTTCTTATAGACTTTACCGTCCGTCTTAACCCAGATATTTCCAATATCCCTGATATCTTGGTTCTTTCTCATGCGCGCGCACAATTCAAGCAGCGCGTCCTCGCCCTCTCCAACGCAAACCATATCTACGCTGCCCTGACGGATAACGATCTCAGGTGCGAAAGTAGCGTAGGGCCCGCCAACAATGGTGGGGATTTCCGACCCGCGCACTGCGTCCAGCAGACGAATGCCCAGCGGATAGGTGACCTCGATAGCCGACAGACCTATCAAATGAGGCCGGTAGTCCGCCACTTGGCGCACAAAGTCTTCCACCACGTCGCTTTCCTCGGGAGTGATGCCCAGATCGGCAAAATTTGTTTTCTTAACCTGCAAGGCGCTGGCCCTTGCGTCATCGCCCGTTCGCTCTGCCGTACGATAAAAGGTCGTGTCGAACAGCTTGACGTCGATGTCCGCTTCCTTCAGGCATGCCGACAGAATGCCAATTCCAGCCGTCACCAATGTGTCCAACATGGTATTGCAGTTGATCAACATGACGCGGAAGTCACTCATTCTTTTTCTCCCTGGATGATTTGTTTGGTTTTCTGAACGAACTGGGACACCCAATCGTATCCTTCTTGGATGGCGGGGGTAATCCTATCAACGGGATATTCGAACACGATGGATGCCTCAGGACTGGCGCTTAGAACCGCCCGCAACGTGCCTTCGATATCGATCCAGCCGTCTTTTGGGCTTTGCGACGGATGCAAAGGCAGATGTCCATTTGCCTTCACATCATCAGCGCCCCGCGTGTTCCAAAGATGCATGGAGCGAGTTCTCGGGCTTAAAGTCTCGATGTCCTTCCAATAGTCCCGTTCGCGCTTTTGCGCACCTATGAAGGCGTGCCCGACGTCCAGGCAAATTCCCAGCTCCGGATGCTCGTCGATCAATTCGGCAAAGTTGTCTGCTTTGTGAAACGAGTCCGTATAGGCGGCAAATTCAATATCAATGGGGATGCCAGAGGCTTTGCTCATGGCCGCCATTCGCGCGCCGGCCGCGGCGGCAAGTTTGCGCGCCGTCGCTTCATCCTTGCAGTCTGCCGGGCCATAGGTCAAATGGGTGACAACGTGCTGGGCTTGCCAAGAACGCGCATATTGAAGCGTTTCAGCCAAAAGCCTGAATGAAAGCTCTCTTGCTTCCGTGTCTTCATTCATGAAAAAGCATGCGACGCCCGAATGCCAAAACCAAGCCGGGCGAGAAATCGGAGCATGGAAGCTGAAGAGATGCCGCCCTTCCTCAGCCAGCGCCTTCAAAAGCTGGCGCAGGTTTTTCAGTTCCTCGTCAGTCATGTCGAAGAATTCAACACGGCCAACCCCCCGGTGGATCAGGGATTCGGGCGGCGCCCGGTTACGTTTATCAGTTGCAGCCATTTGGCGCCTCGATCAGGGCTTCTACTTGAACGAGATTGCTGTTGAAGGCCGAACCGCCCCCCATGTCTGCGGGAAAATCCGGCGTCGTGCAATTGGCGTTGCCCCCATCCGGATAATGCCGGCTCCACCACTGGCCTTGACTTACGACAACGCTTGGCAAAACCCCTTCGTCAATCCGCGCCCACAGAACGCAGCTTCCCCGCTCATTGAAGACCCGCACGGTCTCGTCATCGTGAATTCCCCGCTCTTTTGCATCCAAGGGATGAATTCGCAGCGTTGGGCGGTTTTCTGATGCCAGGGCGCCTGCCTTGTCCGCGTAGGCCGCATTCAGAAAAGAATGGCCCGACGGCGTGAGAAATGTGAGCGGATAACGGCTGTACAGCCCTGGCGTTGACTCGCTGCTTTCCCTGGGCGGAACATAAACCGGCAAGGGATCGACGCCATTTTCCTGCATTGACCGGGAATAGAATTCCACTTTTCCCGAAGGCGTTGGAAAACGGCCGCGCGCGAAATCTGCCTGCTCGGGATTGGGGTTAGCCGCCATCCAGCCATACTTGTCCAGCTTATCCAATGTAATGCCATGAATGGCTGGGTGATCCAGGCCCAGCAGTTCCTCGATCACGTCCCAATCTCTTTGGAGAAAACAGGGCTCCTTGAATTCCAGAGCAGCCGCTAGCTCCTTGAACACGTCGAGATTCGACTTGCATTCACCCAAGGGTTCGATCGCCTTGCGGTTCAGCAGCAGGCTTGGACTGTAATAGGAATAAAGCAAATCCGTCTGCTCAAACTGGGAGGTTGCGGGCAGCACGATGTCGGCATAGCGCGCGGTGTCGGTGAGAAATAGTTCATGGACTACCGTGAACAGGTCTTCGCGCGACAGACCTCGACGCAGACGGTTCTGATCGTACAGAACCGAGGCTGGATTGCCGTTATAGACATAAAGGCTTTGGATATCGTCTCGCCGGCCTTCCAGCAGGCGGGCCAAATGGATCATATTGTACCCAGCCGGTGGATTAGGGCGCATTTCCTCGCCGCTCAGCGCGTGCCAATCGGCCGGGAACACCGTCGATGTCGGGAAATAGACGCCGCCACAGGGATGGCGCCACGCGCCGACAAGAGCCGGCAGGCAGGCGATTGTTCTGACCGTCATGCCGGAATTCGAGTGGCGCTGGCAACCGGGACCAATATAGATGAAGCTTGGCTTGAGATTGGCGTACAGCCTGGCGAAATCACGAATATCCCGCGACTTGATTCCCGTCAGTGTTTCAACGCGTTCGGGTGGATAGTCTTCAATGCGCTTTTCAAGCTCTTCGAACCCGATCGTCGCCAGCTTGACGTATTCCTGATCGTAAAGCTTTTCCTTGATGATGACGTGCATGAGACCAAGCGCCAAGGCTCCGTCGCTGCCGGGCCTTGGTTGCAGAAAGATATCGCTGTTGTCGCCGGTGCGGACGGGATTGACGGCAACATGCCTCGCGCCATTTAACCGCGCCCGCTTGAAAAATGTTTGCTGATGAATGTTGGTCGATGCCGCATTCAGTCCCCAGGAAATTAATAGTTTGGCGTCATTTATATTGGTGGGATCGGCGCCAACGGAGGTTCCCATTGTGTAGCGGTACCCGGTGCGCCCCGCCTTTGTGCAAATGGTGCGAACCAGTTGCAATGTCCCCAGGCGGTTAAAGAAGCGCTTGCCCGAGATATCTCCATGAACCAGACCCTCCGTCCCTGATCCGCAGAAGGGAAGAATGGCGTGAGGAGACGATTCGCTTATGATCCTTCGCCAGCGGCGAGCGATTGTTGCAATCGCCTCGTCCCAGGAAATGCGGTCGAACTTTCCCGATCCTTTGGGGCCGCTGCGGCGTAGGGGATAGTGCAACCGGTCGGAAGCGTACACACGTTCCTGGATATTCGTCATCTTACGACAAAGAAAACCTTGTGTAACTGGGTGCTCGGGGTTTCCTTCAACCAGTTTTAATTTTCCGTTTTCGACATGAGACAAGATGCTGCACGTATCTGCGCAGTCGTGCGGACAAACGCTATGGACGATGGAACTCCCTGAACCCACTCCTACTACCTTGCCATTTCTGAACGATGTACATCCTTACCTAGGCAAATAGCAAAGTTAGCGGGCCAACGTCATGACTTTCGTCAAGTTTTCTGGATGAGAGAAAATTTTCCGAGCAGATTCATTACCCACCACTGAATTCTACGACGCTGGCGCACATTGCCGGCACGCCTCAACGCGGGCTCCTTTACCGTCAACTTGCCGCCAGAGATCATCGGACTACCGTCTCCGAGTCCGGGATTAGGCCTGCACCGCACAGTAAGAGACATTTCTTCTGCAAACTCAGCGACACTTTCAAAACGACCGCCCAAGCGGGCGAGTGACGCGCCCGCCCCCGCTTTCATCAGCCATGATCGCAATACCACGACCAGAATCTTGACAAATCAACCGCGCCTCCCTAAGTTAGTTAGTGCTTACTGCTTATGAGGACTCCCATGTGGTTAAAAAGGCGTTCCATCATCATCGCGGCAACGGCCGTGATCGCCCTTACGGGAATTGCCGTTACCCTGAATGCCCGGACGAAGGAAGCGGCCCCACCGCCGGTGACCATGCGCCAGAACGCAGGCCAAGTGTATGGGTTGGGAACCGTTGAAGCGAAAACGCTTTCACGTCTGAGCTTCGAGGTGTCCGGATCCTTGGCCGAACTGGCCGTTGATCAGGGAGACAAGATCCAAGCCGGGCAGATTCTGGCCAAGCTTGATGACCGGCAGCAGCAAGCCAAGGTGGCTCAGGCCCAGGCGGCGGTCCGGCAGGCCCAGGCTGGGCTGGAACAGGCCCTGAGCCGCCTAGATCGCACGAAGACGTTGCACGTTCAGCGCAACAGCGTGAACGAACGACGCCAGGCCCTGGCTCGCCGGGGAACCGTTTCCGTCGAAGCCGCCGAGGAGGCGCTGGCGAATTCCTCTACGGCAAATGCCGACGTCAAAGTGGCGCAAAGCGATATCGAGGCGGCCCGCGGAGGAGTGGATGCCGCCAGGGCTCTTTTGCAACTGGAGCAGGCCATCCTGGGAAAATACGTCCTAACCGCTCCCTATGACGGCATCGTCGTATCACGTGCACTTGAACTGGGAACGACGGCAACGCCAGGCGCCATCGTCTTTACGATCGCCGATCCGGTCAGCGTCTGGGTGCAAGCCTATATCGACGAGGCCTTGGCGGGAAAGCTGCGAATTGGTCAGAAGACTGAAATCAACCTGCGCTCGCAACCTGAACAAAGACATTACGGGCGGATTATCCGTCTGGACATGGAAAATGATCGCGTTTCAGAAGAACGGCTGGTTCATGTAACCTTTGAGCAGCAGCTATCACCCTTCTTCCTCGGCGAACAGGCGGAAATCCTGGTCGATACGGCGGGCGAAACCAAATGAATCTGGCGATCCGCGACATACGTCACCATATGGGGCGATTCGTGCTGACCTGCCTGGGTTTGGCGCTGCTGCTGGGCGTCGTCGTCTCAATGGTAGGAATTTATCGTGGGCTTGTTTCGGACGCCCTGTCCTTGGTGCGCGCGCCCGCCCCCGATCTATGGGTTGTCGAGGGTAAAACGCGGGGACCATTCGCGGAAGCCTCGCGCATACCATTCGACATGCGCGACGCCATCGCCCGCATTGACGGCATCGCCGAAGCAGGCGCGGTTACCTATCAGTCCTTGCAGCTGGAAATCGATGGACGGATCTTGCGGGCATTTGTGGTGGGGTATGAGCCAGGCCGCCCGGGCGGCCCCGCAAACCTAGCGGAAGGCAGGCCGATTGAACGCAGCCATTTTGAGATCGTTGCCGACCGGCGAACCGGAATACCTCTTGCGGCCAAGTTCAAAATCGGCGCCGACTGGTTTACCGTGGTCGGCAGAACGGCGGGACAGGTGGATTCCGCGGGCAATCCGACCATCTACATGACTCTCAAGGATGCGCAGAAAATCCAGTTTCAACAAGAAGGGGCGGCGGCGCGCAATCTGGCGGTCAGGGGCGAAAGCGGCACCCCGAACCAAGTCAACGCCGTCCTGGCCAAGCTGAAGCCCGGCGTCGATCGCCTTGCCCTCGTCCAGGCGATTGAACGCTGGAAACATCTCTCCGCCATGACGCAGAACGATCAGGAGGCTTTGCTGCTGCAGTCGGTGGTGGAAAAGGCCAGAAAGCAAATAGGCCTGTTCACGGCGATCCTCCTCGTCGTTTCAACGGTAATCATCGCCTTGATCATTCACACCATGACCCTCGACAAGGTTCGGGAAATCGCGACCCTTAAGCTGATCGGCGCTCCTGACCGGTCCATCGTTGGGTTGATCCTTCAGCAGGCGCTTGCCATGGGGACGATCAGCTTCTCGCTTGGCGCCGGTTTGCTTTTCTTGTTGGCCGGACATTTCCCGAGACGGGTCGAAATCTTGCCGGGCGACATCATAGCGCTGGCGTCCGCCGTCGCCCTGGCTTGCGTTCTGGCAAGCATGCTCGGCGTCCGCCACGCGCTTAAGATTGACCCCGCGCAGGCGTTGGGTGGCTAAAATGAACGAAGCAATCGTGCAGCTACGGGGTTTGTCCAAGCATTACGGCGAGGGAACAACCCGCGTCGATGCGCTTAAGGAAGTCGATCTCGACATCTCGGCCGGTTCCGTCGTCGGCCTACTGGGCCCCAGCGGATCGGGCAAAAGCACCCTGTTGAACCTGATCGGCGCCATCGTCGATCCGTCGGCAGGACTTATCCGTCTTGACGGCGAGTTGGTCTATGACGGCCGGTGGATCAGGAAGGATTTGCGCCGTTTGCGGCTTGAAAAGATTGGGTTCATCTTTCAGTTCCACAATCTCATCCCTTTTCTGAATGTCAGCGAGAACATCGAAATCGTTCTGGAGCTTGCCGGTTACACGCTGGCAGACGCCCGGAAACGGTCGCTGGAACTGCTCGATTACCTTCAAGTTGCCGACAGGGCGCAAGCCAAACCGTCTCAGCTTTCCGGGGGCCAGGCGCAGCGCGTCGCCATCGCGCGCGCGTTGGCCAACCGCCCCCGCATCATCCTGGCTGACGAGCCGACGGCCGCGCTTGATTTCGAGCGGGCAACCATCGTTATCGACCTTCTTCATCGTGTTGCCGACGAACAACATGCCGCCGTTATCGTCGTGACGCATGACGAGAAAATTATGCCACGCCTTGACGAAATACATGTCCTTCGGGACGGCGCGCTTATGGAAAAGGAAGCCGCAGGATGAAACGCATCCGCAAAAGCGGCGAAGAGCGGCGCCTTGAGATTATCGAGGCGACGCTGCGGCTAGCCGCAAAGCACGGACCAGACAGAATTACGGCGGACATCATTGCTCATGAACTTGGGATATCTCAGCCCGCGATTTTCCGGCACTTCCCCAGGAAAGGCGACATCTGGACAGCCACCATTGGCTGGTTGCAAGAATGCCTGACCGCTTTATGGAACGCTTCCATCAACAACGCCTCGCCCGAGGATCGCCTGCCAGCCCTGATCAAGGCGCATTTCGAGTTCATCGAGAACCATCCAGCCCTGCCGCTCGTTCTCTTGTCGTCAGAGCTTCAAATACGGCACGATGCCATGCGCCACGCCGTAATCGGCCTGATGTCGCTGTTTCATGCAAAGCTTAAAAGAGCCGTGGAGGACGGTCAGGCTCACGGATGCTATAAGGCTGGCCTGAATTCAACGCAGGCCGCCTGGATGCTAATTGCGCTGATCCAAGGCGTGGCGCTGCGTTGGACGGCGTCACAAGCTTCATTCAAGATTGTCAAGGAAGGCGTCACGCTTACGTCCATGGCTCTTCAAGGCTTGAAAGGCTGATGCCTGCAGCGTCATCCGGCCTTCCTGACGCTCGCAAGAAAAACCTCGACCTCGCGATTGAGGTTTGAAGCCTGGTTGCCCATATCTCCGGCGGCGGCCAGAACTTGTCCTGCCGCTGCGCCGGTTTCCGTCGCGGCTTGGCTTACTCCTTTGATGTTGAGCGAAACCTCCTGCGTTCCACTCGATGCTTGCGCGACGCTGCGGGCAATTTCCTGAGTCACCGCCTCCTGCTCCTCGACCGCAGCGGCGATTGCGGAAGCGATGTCGTTGATCTGCTTGATTGTTGCGCCGATGCTTTCTATAGCTGACACGGCATTGCGCGTTTCTTGCTGTACGCTGCCGATTTGTTGGCCGATTTCATCTGTTGCGCGGGCTGTTTGGTTTGCCAAATTCTTTACCTCATTGGCGACCACGGCAAAGCCCTTGCCGGCGTCTCCGGCTCTTGCCGCTTCGATGGTGGCGTTAAGCGCCAACAGGTTGGTTTGCGAAGCGATGTCGTTAATCAGGTTGACAACCTCTCCGATCCGTTCGGCAGCCTCAGCAAGGCCCCGCACCATGGCGTTCGCCCTTTCAGCCTCATGAACGGCGCTGCGCGAGATGTTGGCGGAATCCGCAACACGTCCACTGATCTCTCCGATTGACGCCGACAATTCCTCGGCCGCCGAAGCGACTGTTTGCACATTGGTTGAAGCCTCCTGCGCCGCATTGGCGACGGAAGCGGCTTGCCTTGACGTCTGCTCGACCGCTGCAGACATGGACTGGGCCGTCGCCTGCAATTGTTGCGCTGCGCCAGCCACCGATTTGACGACGCCAAGGACGCTGCTTTGGAAATTGCCGGCCAAGTCGAGCATGCCCTGCCGCCGCTCGGTCTCCGCCCGCTTCTTCAACTCTTCCTGTTCGGCAACCAAGCGATGCTTGTCCAGGGCGTTCTGCTGGAACACCTTGACGGCGCGGGCCATGATGCCGGTTTCGGACCGGCTGTCAGCACCTTCCACAGTCACATCGAGGTTTCCTTCTGACAGCCGGGCCATCACCTGGGTCAGATGCCCGATAGGCAGGACAATGCTGCGCGCGATCAAAGGCGTCATGATGGCCAGGACAACTAAGGTTGCGGCTAGGGCGGCCAAAGCCATTGTGAGCGCCGCCGCCGCCTCCCTCTTGACACTCGCAGCCAAGTCCATGAGACCGGTCGCGCTTCGATCTTCAACGCCCTTCAGCAAGTCGATGCGCTTGCTTGATTGCTGGAACCATTCCGCCGCCTTCAATTCAAGCGCCGTACCATTGACCGCATTGTCAAGGGCAGCCTTGCGGAATTTGGCAACCGCTGCCGCCGCGTCGGAAGTCAATGTCTTATCCAGGGCGTCAACTTCCTCGGGCCGGGCCAACCCGCGGAAACCGATGAAGTAAGCCTCCTGCGATGAAATGAGCCCTAGGAAGCGTTCAATCAAGTCAGGCGCGAATCTGCCGGAGGCAAAGCCAGAGGCCCCAACGGCACGTTCCTGTCCAGCGCTCTCCTTTCCTCGCATTAAGCTGAGATGGGCCGTAATGGAAGAAGCGATCTGCGGGTTTGCGCTCAAGCGAGACATGGCGCCGACAACATCAAGGTATCTGCCGATGGCTTGCGTGTAGGCGGCTGCCGCTTGCGATGCGTCCAGCGACAAGGCATCGACGGCTGCTCTTCCAGCAATAGTCTTTTCAAGTCCTGCCTTCGCGTCAGCCATCGTCTTTCTTAATCCCGCGTCGGCCGCTTCAACACCTCCATCATTTCCAAGCATATTCAAATTCTTGACCGCTGCCTCCGTACCCATCCGTTGAGTCCTAAGCTCTTCGCCGAATAGGGCCCCTTTACTGGATAGAAATGTCGCGGATGCACCTCGTTCACGTTGCAATTCATGCACCAGAGCGCTGACTTGTATGACGTATCTTCCGGCTTTCTCGGCGGTTTCCGCTTCGCTCCATTCAGCAGCCTTCTGCAGGGCCGCCCAGGCCCCGAAGGTCAGCATGGCGACCACGGGCAATGTCAACGCTAAATACAAGCGTGAACCAATTCTCAGATTGCGCAGGTGAAAGCTCATATCTCCCTCCCCTCGAATTTCGTCCGATGACCTCCTCTGGCGCAGACCCATTTAGATTTATGGCAAATCATTACGCTGAAAGAGGAAGCAACCCAATGCGGCAGACAAGGTACCAAGAATAGCTGGGTAGAGGATCGCAAAGGCTAGGTATCCCCACCGCCCCAGCGAGTCCAGAATGACATAGGCCGCAGGCCCAAGAACAACCATCTGCGGATCGAAAAGCAAGATGGCCGCCGTCCTGAATGACTGAAGCGGATTTAGAAGGGCGACTCCGACGATCAACTCGAAAGGCAGGCTTTCCCGGATCATCACGCCAAGGAACAACAGGTCGAGAAACAGCAGCAGGACAAGCCACAGAAGGAACGCGCCCGTTTGCGCGACGTCTGGCGTGCGGGCAACGGTCGAGATCAGCATGCCGAATCCCAGGAAGGCCCAGGACAGGGAAACCAACAGCAGCGTGTACAGCAAGAAAAGCTCCCAATCGAGCCCGATGCGCCTATAGAGCGACCACAGCGCCGCTCCCAGCATGGCCAGGAAGACCGGCAGGAAAATCACCAGGAAGCGGCCAAGCATCTTTCCCCAGAACCAAGATTTCAACGGAACCGGTAGAGACAGCATGTATTCGTAGACGCCGGCCTCGCGGTCGCCGGCCACGGAACGAACGGTGGTGATCAGAACGAAGACCGGCAGGATGGCCACGCATAATTGAATGTAGGTGACCAGCAGCCTGGAAAGACCCGTGAAGCCAAGCACGCGCGATTCGGTCAGGCCGAAAACGAACAGCAGGACGATGAGGCCGCCGAAAACAAGGGAATAGAAGAGAAACCAGCGAGCTCTGAGGCTTTCGGCGATGTCCAGGCGAGCTGTGAGCAAAAGCGATTTCATCGGCATAATCTCAATTTCTAACCAAGGATAAGGTGACGCATTCGGATCGCGAGCCTCCCGCGATCACCCGGTCACGGTAGGCTTCGAAGGTCAAAGCGCCATCCTTGGGTTCGGCGACGGCCCCGTAATCGTAGCCCATGGGCGACTTCATGCCAGATAGATAATAGGCTTTCTTGCCGTCAATCCACTTTCCGGTCGCGGAATTTCCAACCCAGAACTCCGTCTTTTCCTCATTCTCCCAGCTTTGCCTGGCCCGCCATAAAACGCCGCAACTAACGTCGTCGAACTTCCATAGCTTGCGCGGGTCGCCGCCTCGGATCTGGGCGGCAAATCTGGGGTTGTCGATGATCATGCCGCAGTAATCGCAGAACTCCCTTCCCCAACGCACCTCCGCAGGCCCCGTCGATGACCCTTCAAAGCAGCCGGACAAGGCGGCAACGAAGCCCGGCGAAACGACGGTCAGGAATCGTCTGCGCGACAGGTGAAGCTTGCACATGCTAGCGCCCTCCCCTGTCTTCGGACATTTTCATGCTGCCGACCAGTCCGGCGTAGCGGGTCAGCACGCTTAGGAAGCGCAAACGGTCTGGGCCGTTTACCTGTCCCGACCAACTATTGCCGTCTGCAGATGGCAGGAACAGCCATTCCTCCATGACCCTGGCGAAGGCCGGTTCGGGGCGGACCAGATCGATCTCGCAACGCCACACGCCGGTCAGGTCGATATCGTCAGCCACCCGGTCGTCGAGAGCGATTTTCCCCTGATCCATTTCGATCACGCGATTGACCAGCGAGGCCACTTCGTCCAGGCGGTGGCTGGTGATCAGCATCACCGAGCGTTCCTTGCGCTCGGCCAACTGCCGGAAGAAGATATGCCTGGCCTGGGGGTCGAGATTGGCCGCCGGTTCATCCATGATCAGGATGTCGGCGTCGCGGCCGAAAGCGATGCTGATCAGCATCTTCTGCTTCATGCCGCCGGACAAGCGGACGAAAGGCAGGCGCTGTATCTTGGCATAGTCGAGCCCCAGATCTTCTGCGATGCCGATCATGCGCTGCGGCTTCGTGCCGCATAGGGCCGCTGCAAAGGAGACCAGCTCCCCGACCGGCATTTTAAGCGGCGGCGGAATTTGCGGCACGAAGCCGACGCGGCCAAGAACAGCGCCGCGATGTTTCCTAGGGTCCAATCCCCCAACCGCGATGCTGCCTTCGAAAGTGTACTCGCCCAACAGGCAGCGAATGAGCGTCGTCTTCCCAGCCCCGTTCGAGCCGACCAGTGCGACGCGCTCTCCCTTCTCGACCGACAGAAAGATGTCGTCGAGAACGGTTCTTCTTTGGAAAGCTTTCGTCACCCCGGAAAGGGAAATCATGGATTCCTGCTCCTAAAGAAGCTTGTTCAAACCCTTAATGTCGAATTTCAAGGAACCGGTCGGGCAAGCATCGACGCAGGCCCCACAGCGCGTGCAGTCCGGCCCGATGGCAACCTTGACATCCTCGGCATAAGATTTTTTCGTACATTCCAGAACATGGGGAACCAAGCAGACCTTGCGGCAGTCGCCCTCATGCAGGCAGTTGGTAAGCTCATACTGAACCCGAACCGGCGAAATGGCGCCTACGAAACCATATGTCAGGCCGATAGGACAAATGTATCGGCACCACATGCGACGGATAAAGAATACTTCGTAGACCAGAAGACCGCCCACCCAGACCAAAGCCAGACCCGGTCCGTAGATCAGGGCGCGGGACAAGATGCCGGTGGGCGAGATCGACTCGTAGACCGTGTAGCCGCTGACAAGCGCCAGCAGGACGAAGATGACGTACAACACGGTCCTTGTGCCGCGGTGCAGCGGGTAGTTGAGAACAAGCTTCCGCTCCGCCAACCACAAATGAAGCATCTCCGCCAACTCGGCCAGCAAATGGTAAGGGCAAGTCCAGGAACAAAAGCTGCGGCCGCCGAACAACAGCCAGAGCAGCAGAACGGTCACGGTGCCGATGACCAGATTGATCAGAATATGCTTGTAGGCCAGCATCACCTGTAGAGAAGAGTTGAGGTCGGCGAAATGGAAGCCGACGACGCGCGAAGCGGTCAGCGCCCCCTCGACAAGCTGGATATCCAACCTAAAGGAGACGACGAAAAGCAGGTTGATCACGATCAGCGTCGTCCAGCGGATGTTGCGCCATTTGTGGCTTTTGTTCCCGGAATGCAGCGCCTTGATTTCCTTGGCCCGTTGGGCGCCCTTGACCTGACGCTTGGCCTCGTGGATGGCAACCGCATCCTGCGTGACGCCGATCGTGCGCCTGGGCTCAGCGCCCAACATGGCTTTCAGCGAGTCGATCGCGCCCATCACACGTCTCCCCACCTGCGGCGAATGTCGATGACAATGGCCGCCGGCTCGGTCGGGCATATCATTTCGCACATGCCGCAGCCCGTGCAGGCCTGATGAACGACGGGCGTGCGACGCTTGTCCGAAGGGTCGTCCGACATCGGCTCCAGCGTGATCGCCTTGTCGATGGGGCACTCGCGCAAGCAAAGATCGCAGAGCTCGATATCGTAATCATATTTGGCCATTTTGACCGGCTTCCAGCGGTCGATCGATTCGATTCGATGAAGACCCTTGAATCCCCTCCCCCGGGCCGGGCCTTTGAGTCCTTTTCCTTGCCTAGCCAAGCACAGGTTCGGCTTGTCGAGGCGGGCAAGCCCCATGCGCACTTGCTCTTTCTTGTCGATATCGTGGGCAAGCGCCTCGGTCGGACAGGCCAGGACGCACTGGACCGCGTCGCAGGAAAAGTCGCAAGCTTGGTCGCGGGCGTTGATATAGGGAACCCCTACGCCGAACCCCTCGTCAAGATCGCCCAGCCGGATCGCCTCGACGGGGCAGACTTGGACGCATTGTCCGCATTTGATGCAAGCCGCCAGGAACTCGTTTTCATCGATCGCTCCGGGAGGGCGCAAGCGAGGCATCCATTTTTTCAGAACGGGGAAAAAACCGAAGAGAGAGGCGCCGACGACGGCGCCTCCCAACGCGACGGAACGCATGATCTCGCGCCGCGTCTTTTGCGTGAAAACGGGTTTCGCTTGCGGCTGGGGATGCGGCTCGCTCATGAGCGGCTTGCCTTTCCTTTGTTCATCAATGGGCGCTTGTCTTCGAGAAGCAGGCGGGGCTCGCTGAAGGGCGCCAAACGGTCCAGGAAATCCAGAACTTCCAGAACCGGGGTATCCTTGAAAAAGCGGGTGTTGGGAACTTCCATCCAGACAAGTCCGGCGTAGTTGTAAAGCCTTTGCGGCGTGTCGCCAATGCCGTCCTTGTCACGGTCGAATCCCTCGTAGGACTCCCAGGCGTTGCCGTCCCATTCGTTCTTATGCGCACCTCCCCCTCCGAAAACGACGACTTCGGTCATGTTGCTGCGCAGGATGTTGTCCTTGAAGACGTTGTCGCGCCAGTCGTTCAGAAAGGAGATCGCGATATCGTTGTAGGATATGCGGTTGCCGGTGATGATGTCCTTGGTCCCGGGCTCGAAGGGCGACAAGTCGAGATAGATGCCAGTGGCGCAATAGAGAATGTCGTTGTTCTCGATGGTTACGCCGCTTGCCTCCTTGAGGGATACGCAGGTTCCCGTTGCCCCCGTCGATTTGGCGATATAGTTGTTCCGCACGACGTCGCCGACGCTGTACATCAGCGAGACTCCGACGGAGTTGTCGAAGAATCTGTTGTTCTCGACCAGGTTGTCGACGGCATACATGAAATGCAGGCCGTATCTTCCGCCGCTGCTGCTGTTGCCGGTCAGGTGGTTGTTGCGCGAGTACCAAAGGACGATGTCGCGGGAATTGACGACTTCGTTGTCCTCGACCTTGTTGCCGTTGGAATACCACAGCTTCAAGGCGTCCCCGCGCAATCCCAGGTCACGCGGCCTTGACGATATCTTGTTGCGGCGAATGACGTTGTTGTCGGATTTTTCAAGCGTCATGCCGAACAGCGTGTTTTCGATGACGACGTCCTTGATCACGTTGCCGCTGCCGCGGATTTGTATTCCAGCGTCCTCGGCATTGTGGTCTTCCCCGGAATTCACCAACCTCATGTTGCGAAGCGTCACGTTGTTGGAGAATAGCTGGATGACGGTTCCTGTACCGTTCGCGTCGATGGTCACGCTGTTCTGGCCATCCAGGGTGATGGATTTTTCGATCTTCAGGTTGCCGACATAGGTGCCGGGCGGGATGACAAGTTCGGCGCCGTCAGGTGCCCGGTCGATCATTTCCTGGATGACGGATACGCTGGCAGCGCCTTCCTGACGGGTTTGGCCGAAGACAAAAGCGGTTGAGCAAAGCGCCAAGACGAAAAACGACAGCCACAACCCTTTGGTCAACCTACCCGCCGGGGGCTCAAGCATCCAAAGGGGGGGCGATAGGCGAACCATGTTGCATTCTGCCTTGTTCGACGGGCGGCACGGAATTACCTCTCCCTCAATTGCTTGCGGCGAAGCAGAAGGGCGAGCACCAGCAGAAGGGATGCGCCGACAAGCAGCAAATAGCCATAGTGAGGGTAGGAGTAAGTCGAGAATTGGGCCACCTTGCCTTCGCCGAACACCGTCGGCATAAAAGGCTTGACTGAAAAGGCAGCCCATTCATGCAGATTATGGCCGAACCACCACAGCCAGGCGGAATAATCGATGACGAAGGCGACGGGAATCACGATGCCGCTTAGGGGTAGCACCCACCAGAAGGGACCGGAATAGAACAGGAAGGCCAGCAGCATCACGCCGACCAAAGAGAACAGATAGGGGGCGGCGGCTATTTCCAGTTTTGCGCCACCGGCAATCGGTTCCATGCCGATGAAATGGTTGATCACGTTCATCTCGTGGACGCAATCCAGGGGCTCGTCCTCATCGACGCCCGAATCGGCCGGCCTGGCCTGGCAACCATTGAAGACGCCATTGACATGAAAGTGAATGCGCACGCCATCCGGAAAGGTCTGCGCCGGATAGTTGGGCGCCTTCAGAGCCACCCACCAGACCGGCGACACATAGGCGGCGCCAATCAGCAGCATCGCGGCCAGCGTCAGAAGGCGGAACATTGCAGGCAATTTCGATAAACCGGACATCAGGGCGCCTTTATTCTTGAAAATTGGGCGGGCCGTCCGTCTTGGGCGGCCCGCTGCGTCAGATTACTTGAAGTCGGGGTTCTTCCAACCGACCTTGCCGACCTTGTCCTTGGGAGGTTTGATGCGCGATACGTAATCCAGCACGGCCTTGGTGTCGCGGTCGGTGAAGCTCTGAATCTGCTTGACCATATCGGGATTGGCGTTGCGGCGCTTTCCTTCCTTGATCCACTGATACTGGCGAAGCAGATAGTTGTAATGCTGCGCTTCCAGACGCGGGTAGAATTTCTCGTTGTCGCCCTCGCCATGTTCGCCATGGCAGCGCACGCAATTCTCCTTGTAGAGTTTCTCGCCATGCGCCAGATCCTTGCCGTCGCCCAAGCCGGGCTTCGGATTCATCTTGAGCGACTGGATGTAGCCCGCCACGTCGGCGATCGACTGCGGGCCGCCGATCTGCGACGGCAAGGCGAAGGGATACATGGTGGGATTGTCGCGGTTTTTGGCCCGGATGTCGGAAAGCTGCTTGATGATGACCTTGTAGTGTTGTCCGGCCAATTGCGGGAACGTGCCATCGGTCAGACCCCAGCCCTCAGGCAGGTGACATGCGGCGCAGACTTCGTAGACGTCGCGGCCGTTCTTGAGATCGGGCTTGGCCTTCAATGCCTCGGCGTCCTCGCCGTCGCCCTTGTTCCATTCGTAGCCTGCTTCACCCAGTGATTTTCCCTGTTTGATGTTGTCGCCGGGACCAGCTGCAAAAGCGGGGACGGCGGCCAGCGCCATTGCCGACAGAGCGGCTGAAATCAATATGTTCTTTCTCATCACATAATCTCCGGCGGGTTGGTTGACAGATATCCTAGCCGAAAGGATTCGGCATTTACTTGACGAGTGATAAATATTCGGCGATTTGCGCCTTTTCCTTGTCGTTGACCAGGTGCATGACCGGCTGCATCGAGTCTGCAAGGCCGTTGGCCCTGGCCTTCGAACCGATATCCTTCATCTGGGTCAGAAGATAGGTTTTGTCCTGTCCGGCCAGGAAAGGATAGGTCTTCATGAGGGGCTTCATGCCCTCCTTGCCATGGCAGGCGATGCAGGTTTTGGTCAGGTAAAGCGCCTTGCCGGGCAGGGTTTTAGCGGGAGGAGCGCCCTGGGAATCCCATTTCAGCGACGCCAGATAGCTTGTCAGCGCCTTCATTTCGTCGTCCTTCAGCTCGTCGATGACCGGTTTCATGGTATCGACGATCTGGCCGTTCTTGCGTGCTCCCGATTTCACGTCTTTCAACTGCTGCAGCATGTAATCGGCGTTCTGCCCTGCCAGTTTTGGATACCCTTTTTCGAGCGGGGTTTTGGCATCTTCGCCGTGACAGGCCGTGCATCCTTTGTCTTCATACAGGGCCTTGCCGTCGGCAGCGGCGGCAAGAGAAGGAAAAACAAAAACCGAAAGCGCCAAACCAAAGGCAGAAAGCTTATTTTTGGAACCATCAAACGGCATGTCGCACCTCGAGAAAAAGTCCGGGGGCGGGGGGAGTGTGCCCCGCCCCCGGCAGCTGGGGGTTCTTACTTCTGCACCTTCTTGGCGCCATTCTGCTCCAGATGGGTCTTGGCACGCAGGCCGATGTCGGCCGCCTTAACCTGGTACTGGAACCATTGTTCGGCCCAAAGCATGGCGTTGTTCCAATCCTGCTTCTTCGCGAACTCTTCCGACTTCTCCTTGGAAGACTTGGCAAAGTTGAGCTGATCGGTCGCGTCTTCGACCAGGGCCACCGCTTGCGGGAAGTCCTTGAAGTTGACGCTGGTGATGTAACCAACAACGCCGTCGATCACGCCTTGCGTGTCGATGTTGGCCTTAACGCGGGCGTCGTAATCGGCCTTGGTGTAGTTGACGCCTGCCTTTCCGGCCGCGGCAGCGCCGCCCTTGTAGTTGGCAGGCTTGACCAGGAGGTAGCCTTCCATCTCAAGGTGCAGCGCCGAGCAGAACTCGGTGCAGTAGTAGGGATAGACGCCGGCCTTGTTGGCCTTGAAAGTGGCCGTTACCGTTTTGCCGGGTTCGAGCGAAAGGTTCACGTTGTGCTTGGACACCGCGAAGCCGTGGGTTTCGTCCTCGGCGCGTTCGAGATTGGTGAAGTGGACGGTGATTTCGTCACCTTCGTTGGCCTCGATGATTTCGGGCGTGATGTGCGAACGGATGACCGTGCCGAACACCTCGACCTTGCCGGGTTTCTTGTCGGTATGCTCGCTGCCTGCGCGCACCGCGAACGGGCTCTTCTCGTCCGTGCGGCTATTGGTGCCCGAAGGATAGCGGATGCTGGGCTTCAGCCGGTCGGTGGAGATGGCGACCGCGTAGTGCGGCTCGCCCAACGGCAACGGCATGTCGTACAGAAGCTGCATCTTGTCGCCGCTGATGTCGATCAACTGATGGTTCTGCGGATGCAGGGGGCCAACCGGAGCGAAACGGTCGATGGCCAGCTTGTTCAGAGCCACCAGATACTTGCCCTTGGGATGGGCGGTGTCGCCTTCCATGGTCATCAAGTGGCCGATGTTATAATGCACCGACAGCTTGTCGAGAACCTTGCCTTCGCAGTAATCCCACTTGGTCACCTGCGAATCGACGTAGATCGAGGTATAGGCGACGCAGGACTTCGAGTCGTACTGGGTGTGCAGCGGTCCCAGGCCGACTTCGACCTGCTTGTGGACGGCCGCCGCAAGGTCGATGATCGGCACGCCGTAATCGTCCTTGCCCGAATACTTCCCGGCCTTGATGGCGGCCTGGATCTTCTCGAAGCTGTAGACGGTGGCATGGGTGTCCAGCTTGCCGGCGACGATGATGTACTTGCCGTCAGGCGTCACGTCGGAACCATGCGGGCTTTTCGGCTCGGGAATCAGGAACAGCACGCCTTCCTTGGCCGCAACGTCCATCGGCAGAACCTTCATGCCGTTGATGGTCTTGGTCTTGCCGGCCTTGACAAGTTCCTCGGCCTTCTTCCAGTTGACGACATGCAGGAAATCGACGTCCTTGGCCGAGCAACCGGCTTCGAAGGGCGGCCGGCCGCGCTCGATACCGCCGACATAGCGCTCGGCGCAGAACGAGTTGGTGAACGACCAGCCGTCGGACGGCCCCTTGCCGAAATCCGACAAGTCCTGGCTGTAGGGCGGCAATTCGATGCTGAACGAATTCTCGGGCTCGATGCGGCCCTTGGTGCGGTTGAATTTCCAATAGGTCACCGCGCCGCGGTACTTCTCATTGAATTGCTCGAGAGGGACGTACTCGCCGCCCAGCGGAGCGGGATACTGCGAGGCCTCGATCACATATTCGGTATTCGGGCTGACGAAGGCGCCGCCGTGGTCCGACTGCATGATCGGGTTCTTGACGATCTGCTTGGTTTCGAAGTCCTTCAGGTCGATCACGGCGATGCGCGGCGTGTTCTTGTCGTTGATGAACAGGAACTGGCCGTCGGTGTCGCCGTTTGTTTCAGAAATCGCCGGATGGTGCGTGTCGCCGAACAGAACTTCCCGTCCGTCCACCTTCGAACCTTCCTGCAAAACCTTCTTCGACTCTTCGTCGAAGCCGTAGCCCTGCCAGGGCTCGGGCGTGAAAACGCCGATATACTTCAGGATGCGCATGGACGGGATGCCGTAGACGATCACCTGACCGCTCTGGCCGCCGGAACTGAAGACGATGAATTCGTCGTGTTTGCCGGTTGGCGTGTAGGTTTTTGCTGCCGCCATGACGTCGGCCTCGGTCAAACCGCGCCGCTTCATGACGTCTTGCAGGGTGTCAGCCGACCACGCGCTGCTAGATGCGAACGCGCCAAGGCTGACCGTGGCGAGCAGTGTCGCCAGGACATGATTCATTCTCATAAGCCCACCTCTCTAATTAACTGTTAATCCGGAATATTCTGACCTTCACAACGATGAGCCTAAATTAACAAAAATTTTGCGGCCTTATCATTTGTCAAGGAATCGAGGATTTTTTTGGGCCATTCTTCTCTTTGCAACGCCCCGGCCAACCCACCCTCCTCGGAGTCTCGATTATGTCTAAGTTTCGGCGTAACATACTGGGATGGTTGGCTATACTAGGTGTATCCCTCGTGCCGGCGCCTGGGAGGGAGGCCCTTGGCGCCGACGCACCTTCGATCAGCGGGCGATTCCTACTGAAGGATGACAAAGGTCAAGTTGTCACAGATCAGTCATATTCCGGGAAAATCCGCGTCATGACGTTCGGATACACCTTTTGCCCGGACATCTGCCCGACGACCCTGTCCACCATGTCCGAAGCCGCGACGAAGCTTGCCGCTCACAAGGACAAAATTGTTTATTTGTTCGTCAGCGTCGATCCCGAGCGAGATTCCGCCGAGCAGTTGAGAACTTATCTAGAGTCCTTTCCCGGCATTCGCGGCCTGACGGGATCGCCAGCTCTAATCGAGGGCGCCGCCCGCAATTTCCGGGTCGTCTACGAACGCCAGCCTGCGCCCAAGGACGACCCACAGAGCTATGCCGTCGATCATACGGCGGGCATCTATATCATGGGAGGTGACGGGCGGTTCCTATCCAAGCTGCCGCATATCGCCCAGCCGGAAGACGTCGTGTCGCGGATCAAGGGATTCCTAAAGCCATGAACCGCCGGTCATTCATCGCCTGCCTTGCCGCCGCCGGGATAATGGCGCCGGTCGGCATCGCCTCTGCCGCCAAGCGAGGGCACGGGCTGATTTGGCATCCTCAGCCCATGCTTCTTTCCAACATTGCCTTTCAAGACGCCGCGGGGCTCGAACGTCCCTTGTCGGCTTTCGAGGGAAAGGCCGTCGTCATCAACTTCTGGGCTAGCTGGTGCCTGCCCTGCGTCGTCGAATTGCCATCCATCGACCGCCTGAAGGCCGCCGCGAACGCGTCGCGCTTCGACATTCTTGCCGTTTCTGTCGATATCAAGGGAAGACCGGCTGCCGAGACGGCGTTCCGCCGCTTCGGGATCAAGAATCTTGAGCCGTTCGTCGATGACCGGAAACATGCCGTCGAGAACCTGGCAATTCCTTTTCTTCCAACGACCCTGTTGATCGACCGCCAGGGCCGGGAAGCCGGCCGCTATCTTGGCGCGGGCGAGTGGGACGGGCCCGAAGCCGGAAGGCTACTTGACATCCTTTATTCAGGCGAGGCGATGCCGGCCGGCTTTTCCATTCCCAAGTTGGATTCGCCCAAGGTTGCACCCTGAAGGGCTCCGTCGGCTCTTTTTTGCATATGGAGATTTCACATGCTGCGCAAACTGCTTATGGCAACCACTCTTTGTCTAGCCGCCTTTCCTGCGCTGGCCCTCGACTACAACCTGGGCGGCATCAAGATACAAAGCCCCTGGTCGCGCGCGACGGCGGCTTCGGCTCCATCAGGCATCGCTTATCTGACCATCGTCAACAACGGCGCTTCCGACAGGCTGGTCAAGACGTCCACCGACGTCAGCCGGACGGCTGAACTGCATACGCATCTCATGGACGGCCAGGTCATGCGCATGCGACATGTGCCGGAGATCGAGGTCGCGGGAGGGGCGGAAACCAAACTCGCCCCGGGCGGACTGCATGTCATGCTGATCGGCCTGAAAGGCCCCTTGAAGGAGGGCGCGTCGTTTCCCCTCACGCTGACGTTCGAAAGGGCCGGAACCGTGACCGTCGAGGTCCAGGTGCTGGGTATTGCGGCCAAAGCTCCAGGCGCCGCATCGCCAGCGCCAACGATGGACGTGAAGCACAAGGGGCACTGAACGTCACTTGAAGGCGTGGATCAGCGCCACGTATTGGCCGCAAGCACGATCAGGGCGGCATAGGCGAACTGGTATTTCGCGGTAGCGGCTAGCAGCGCGTTGAAGGCAGGACCCCGGGCGCTGGAGGCGAACTGCATGGATAAAAGTATGGCAAACGGCAGCAAGACAAAAGCAAGCGCTCCGCCGTTGGGGCCAAGCGGCGGTACGGCCAGCGCAATGGGAACGAAAAGGAACAAGCCGTAAAGGATCTTCGAGCGTTTTGGTCCTATCATAATGGCCAGGGTACGCCTGCCAACCAGCCTATCGGGTTCCAGGTCGCGGTAGTTGTTGGCCATCAGAACGCCAGCGCCAATCAGGCCCAAGGCCAAGCTGACGGAGACGACAGGGCCGGTCAGGGTTTGCGTTTGCAGATAATAGCTGCCCCCCACGGCGCCAAGACCGAAGAAGGCGACGACGAATATTTCTCCAAGGGGCGTATACGCGATCGGCCTTGGGCCGAAGGAGTAGGACCAGCCGGTCAGAAGCGAGGTCAAGCCAAGAGCCAGGATCGGCCAGCCTCCGGCGTGGACCAGCAGCATACCAGACAAGACCGCCAGAACGAAACAGACGGACGCGGCCAACTTGACCTGGCCGGGCGACGCCCAGCCTTGGGCCGTGACGCGTGCCGGTCCCTGACGCATAGGCTGGTCGCCGCCCTTCAAAAAGTCAGCAACGTCGTTATAGAGATTGGTCCCTGCCTGAATGGCGACGGCGCCGATGAGCGCGGCCAGCGCCACGACGGGATCGACATGGCCAATGTCGGCCAGGGCCAGCCCGCTCCCCGTCAGCACGGGGGAAACGGCTATGGTCAAGGTTCGCGGCCGCATCGCCTGCCACCAAAGGACGAAGCCTGTCGGCGCGGCTCCAGAAGGGCTGGCAGGGGAAATATCCTGGGGAGAAGCCTTGGCCTGGCAAGACCCGCTTTCAGTTTTCACTTCATTCCCTTTCGGGCCATGTGCAGGCAGGCGACGCCGAAGGTCAGGTTATGCCATTCGACTTGGGTGAATCCTGCATCGGAAAGGTGCCCGGCAAGGGTTTTCTGGTCTGGAAAGGCCCGGATCGATTCCACCAAATAGGTGTAGGCGGCGGGCTCCTTCGCCACCCACGCCCCAAGCCTTGGAATGATATGAAAGGAGTAGGCGTCGTAGAGGGGCCGGATCACGGCCCATGGCCTTGAAAATTCAAGACAAAGAAAACGTCCGCCGGGCTTTAGGACTCGCAGGATTTCCGCCAAGGCCCAAGAGAGGCGCGTGACGTTGCGCAGGCCGAAGGCGATGGTCACGATATCGACTGAACCATCTGGGAAAGGCATGCTCTCCGCGGTTCCTTCGACAAACGAAAGACTTTCAGCACCTTTGCGCCGGCGCCCCATGGCCATCATGGCCGGGCTGGGGTCGCAGACCACCACCTCCCTGCCAGGTCCGGACATGGCGATCGCGACGTCTCCGGTTCCCCCGGCAAGGTCGATGATCTTCTGTCCGGGCTTAGCCTCTGCCGCCCCGACAAGATACCGCTTCCACAGACGGTGGAGGCCGAAGCTCATCATGTCGTTCATCAAATCGTAGCGCGGAGCGACCGATTCGAACACTTGCCGGATGCGCCGCTCGCGATCTTCGGAAGAAACATTTTCAAAGCCAAATGAAGCGTCAAGACTCGTCTTCGCGTCGTGGGGGGGCACTTCAGGCATTGAGACAATCGGAAAAAACGAAATGACAGGAACAACGGGAAACGCAAGCCGGGCAAATGGCCCTCACGCAGAAGGCGGAGCGCGCGCTTGGAAGGGCCGGGCAGGCAGTCCGGGAACCTCGGCCATCGCTACGCGCGAACCTGTCGACAGAGCCTTTCCGTAGGTAGGCTTTGTGAAGGTCAGGACCGGCGTCATGCCGACGGTCGTCGACGCAGAATGGCAGAGCAGACAGCTTGCGCATGAATTAATATCCCTGCCTGTCGCCGGAGCGGGAGACGGCGTCTCCATGCTTGTTGGCGACTGGCAAAGGAACTCGGTATTGAAATAGATCCAGGGCCCCTGCGCCCGCATGATCATGTCGGCGGCAGGAATCTGTATATGCGTGACAAGGCCGCACAGCACAAGCAGGGCCAGAGGAATTCTTCGAAGAATTCCAGGCGCTCCCTTCATGCTCTGGCTGACCTGTCTCAAATCTCAGTTCTCCAGCGATTCAGGCAAAACCGGCCAAAGAGGAGTGGCGTGATCAGATGTCACTGGACTACCTGAAGAATTTTATAAAAGGCACAAGATGCTTCACCGTCTTGTCGAGAATCAGCATTTTCTCGCGATCCTTCCACTCGATAACCCCTTGCTTCTGGAGCTTCGTAAGCGTACGGGAACAGGATTCCGGTGTCACCGAAATAATCTCGGCGATTTCGTTCTTTTGCACCGGAACCCGGATTGAGATAGGAAACCTGTCAAGCTGCCTCTCATCGACCAGCGAAAGAAGGAAGGTCAGCAGCCTCTCTTCGGAATTTAGCACCGAGAGACGGGCGACGGATTCCTCGAGAAGGAGATTCTCCCGATATGCCGCCATCATGGCCCATTGTTGAACTTGCGACGGATTATCGCGGCACCATTCTTCCACAGGGAGATAGCAATAGTCCCCATCACACAGGGCCCACCCCTCGTAGCGGTGACGGCTTCCGACAAGAGCCCCGCTCCACTCGACGATGTCCCCCGGTCTTCCAAGACGGACAATCGCTCTGCGCCCGTCTCCATGGTGGTGGCGCAAGGCAATCAGGCCACGCTCGATCCTGTACAGACCGTGGCAGGCGCTTCCGGATGAAAAAATGATGGCATGCCTCTTAAACGCAACATGCCGTCCAAAGGACGCAAAGGGGCAGATATCTCCGCCTTGTTTTGGAAACAGGAGATTGCCCAGATCTGGACGCAGGCTCTTGACTTCGGTTGCTTGGTGCAACATAAAACGCGATTCCCTCCACCCTATCCATGCCGACCCGAGGCCGCATCAACCTGTATTCCTTCGTCCCCGCCGCGAAAATGGTTCGGTTGGTTTCTCAACCTGTGAAGCTTATCAGAGCTCGAAGCGGCTATAATTGACAAAAGTCAAGTTTGCTGAGGTCAAATTACGGGGCGCTGCCGTCGGCAATGTTTCATTTTTCCTGCCATATGCTATATTTCCACAAAGTTCATAGGGAATACTCGATGGACATGGACGAAGTCGGCTGGCGAGACGACCTGGCGACCGGTGTCGAGTGGATCGACAGGGCGCACAGGCGGCTGTTTGGGCTGCTTGACGGCATTACCGACGCCAGAAAACGCGGCAACTTGGTCGAAGCCGCAGCGGCTACGGCAAGGTTTCTCGAGGTCTTCAACCAGCATTTTGACGAAGAATCCGAGTATCTGAGAGCCCGTGACCCCGCTGGTTTCTCCACTCTGCAACAGGATTTCGTCTCGGCGCGCGCGGTGCTTGCCATGCAACCAGTGGGTGCCGACGACATCGAACTGATCGACCAATCGGCGCATTATGCCAAGGCATGGCTTCTTGACCACATCGTCAGACAGAGCCGCATTTGCCAGCAAGGCGCCAGCGACCGGAGGGGCGCTTGGCTGCGCTACGACAAGCTGAAGCTGCAATGGCGCATCGTTTTGTTGGCAATCGTTCCCTTGCTGCTGGCTTCGGGGCTGGTCCTGGCCGTTATCGATGAATTGCGCCTTTCCATGGACAAAATGGACTTGCTGCTGAAGGTCAACGACCTGAACGCCCAGGTCGGGAACCTTGTCTTCGATCTCGAAACGGAGCGCGGATTGGCGGTTATGGCGGGCGCCAATCCGGTCAAGTTCCGCGAGCAATTCGTCCGGCAGGTTGAGAAAACCGACTTTGCCCATGGAAAGTTCGACCTATCGGTCGCGGCGATCTTTGACCAACTCCCCAGCGAAAGCGCCAAGAGCCGGATCGAAGACGCCGTTTCTTCGCTCGACATCATTCCCGAGATCAGGGGCGATGTTAACATTGGCAGTTTTGACGGCATAACGTCGCTGGATATCTATACGACGGCGATTACCGACCTTACGAACATCGTTCCGGAAATCGTCCGCACGATCGCCCCATCCGACTTTACGAAGAACAACATCGCCTATGTTCTTCTTCTTCAGACCAAGGAATTGGCTTCGCTCGAACGTGCGATTGGAACGGCCATCCTCAGCCACAGCTCGCCTATCTACTTCTCGCGGCGCAGCGTTAAAACGCTGGCGAATCAGCAAACAGCCCTTCTGGAAAGCTTTCTTGCGATTGCCCCCCACGAAATTTCCGAGAATTATCAATGGGCCAACCGCCACGCATCCTACGCGATGGGATGGATGCGCGACGAGTTGGAAAAGGGTGTCATCGTCAACCTGACGCTTCATGATTGGTTCGAGGCGACATCAAGGCATCTGCAGCAATTCGAGGAGATCGAAGACAAGCTGACGGCGCAACTTCAGAAGGATGCCGGCGCCCTTCAGAGCCAAGCGACCAGCCGCGCCATTTTGCTGGGTGGCGGCCTGCTGGCCCTGTCGCTAATCTCGCTGGTCATGGTCGGAATACTGGCCTGGACCATCCTGACGCCCCTGAAGGAGCTTCTTGGCGCCATCCACCGTCTTGCCAAGGGTGACTACACGTCCCGGGTTCCGCGTCTGGACGCCAAGGACGAAGTCGGCGATATCGCGCGCGCCATGCACAAACTGAAGGAAAGCCTTGCGCAGAGCGCTCTCTTGTCAGCCAGACAATGGACGAAAAATGCCGAGCGGCTTCGGCTCATCGCAGACAATTTTCCTGGCATTGTGTTCAGGGTCGAACAGAATGGGAGTTCTCTGGCTGCGTTCACATGCGTCAGCCGCAGGCTGCGCCAAGTAACGGGCCTTGCGCCCGACGAAATCATCGACAGGCCAATTGCCTATCTTCTTCGAAAATTGATGAACCCCCAAGATTGTCATGCGTTTCTTCAGGTCATGCGTAGATCTAGAGCCCGGCAAATTGACTTTGAATTTTTCCTAAGGAATGCCCATGACAATGGAGGGCGTTGGTTGCGCGTTCTGGCCGCACCGTTCTCTTCAGGCGAAACCTGGATTTGGGACGGAGTAGCGCTTGATATTTCCACGATCAAGCAAGCGGAATCCGAACAGGATCGGGTTTCCGCCGAGCTTGGTCGTTTGCATAGGAAGATTTCAGCGGCCAACCTTGCCAACGACTTCGGCAGAGAGATTGCCGCGCTGGTCCACCCCGTCACAGCGAATACGGAGAAAGCCATAATTTCCTTACCTGGAGATTCGCCGGTCAGGGGCGATCTTCTCGTTGCCCTGGCCTCGTCCCGCAAGATTAGCTTGGCGGCGGAAAGATGGTCAGCCTTGCACAACCATCAGGGCGGCTCTTCCTCCGGGATCGAACTAGACAAGGCAATAGAAGAGACGCTCGAACGCATTACGGACGATCTTCCGAAGAATGTTTCTTCCAGGCTTGACTTGGCATGGCTGGGCGATACGGTCCTCTTGTCGTCCAGGGAGGCCGAACAGCTTCTCATGCAACTATCTGAAAACGCCGTAAAGGCGCTTAGCCGGCGCGCCGCGACGCTGCTGATTGCGACAAAGAGAATTGACGACGGCAATCTGGTTCGCCTTCAAATTGGCTGTGACTTAACTATCGTCAATGAAGGCGTTAACGAGGCGCCATCTACTGACTCGCTGGATGCTTTGGCTATGTCTCGCAAGGGTGCCGTTGCCATTGCACTTTCCCGAGCGATCGTTGAATGTTGCGGGGGATGGATAGACGTAATTCGAAGCCCCACTGTCGGGATCTCGTTTGACGTTTATCTGCCCATTCAGAATATATGGCACAGCAATGTTATTCCTCTGCGGAAAGGGTTAGGCAGATGAAAGTTGTCATCACGAATGCTGAAACGCTCTCCCAAGACGGCAGTTCGGCCAATGGCGGTCCTGACGAGAAGCTGGAACGGCTTCTTTATCGTCTTTTTCCTGGAGAAAATAAACGTTCGCTCAGTCATCGAGCCCGAACATACGTCTACCACCAAGGTGACGCGATAACTTCCTTTTACTTTCTTGTGAAAGGCATGGTCGCCCTGGAACGGCTTGACAACAGCGGGCGCATGGCGATTCTGGGCATTGCCCGGCAGGGCTCTATTCTCTCATGGACGGAATTTTTTGAAAGAGGGCATTACAGTTGTAGCGCCCAGGCGATTTCTCCTTGCGAAATCGTCGCAATTCCCCGCGTGGACTTTCTAAGCAAACTACAAAGGCATATAGATCTTCTTTCCGCCGTCATGCACAACGCGACACATCAGTTGGAAGCTTACGAGGACCATATTTTCAGGCTCTCGACACTGGAAGTTCCCGAGCGCCTCTACTCGACATTGTGCAATTTTGCTGAAGGCAATTGCGATGGAAGTCACGGCAGAGAAGTTGACCTTCCTTTACGCAAAAGGGAAATCGCAGCCCTTATCGGCACGACGCCGGAGGGAATCTCGCGCAGTTTGAAGCGGCTGGAAGAGATCAATGCCATTGAGGTCGGAAAGGGCGAGGTTGTTCGTCTGCACACAAGAGGCCATGGCTCGTCATGAGCGCTTATGCCTAGCATGATTGGCACGAGAGCGAGCGAGGGAAATGAAGCTGGGAAGGTTGCCGCGATGCGGCATGTGGCCTGCGGGGATCTGGGCTTGCTCGGAGATCGGCTCGAAACTTCTGGCTGGCAAATACGTTAATACCAGTTTGCAGAGTGACTTGGCGCACGATCGTTTTACCCGGGTCACTTCGTGACGCGGATTAAGACGTGAATCGTTCGCTAAAACAAATCGCTAGCAGATTCACGCGCTAAACCCGAGCCATTAAACGGCTCAGGTTTCTTCCGATCTAGTGTCCTGATTCGTAAGTTCGTGAGATTTGAAATCCGGCGATTTACGAACTTACGAATCAATAGGGTCACTAGCAAACATTTGATTTCTAGTGTGGTTTCTGGTTTCGAAGTTCGTGTTGCCGGGGCCGCATAATCGCACGAACTTCGAAACCACCACACTAGCTATCTTGCTTGGCGTCGATGATGCCCTTGCGGATGGCGCGCGTGCGGGTGAACAAATCTTCCAGCACCTGGCCCTCGCCCCAGCGGATGGCGCGCTGCAAGGCCGTCAGATCCTCGGTGAAGCGCTGCAGCATTTCCAGCACGGCGTCGCGGTTGTTCAAGAACACGTCGCGCCACATGATGGGGTCGGAGGCGGCGATTCTGGTGAAGTCGCGGAATCCGCTGGCCGAATAGCGGATCACTTCGCCCTTCAGGCTTTCTTCCAGATTGCCGGCCGTGCCGACGATGGTATAGGCGATCAGATGCGGCAGATGCGAGGTGATGGCCAGCACCATGTCGTGATGGCCGGGCTCCATGATTTCGATCATCGAGCCCATGGACTCCCAGAAGGCCTTGACCTTGGCGGTGGCGGCTTCGTCGGTGCCGGTGGGCGGGGTCAGGATGCACCAGCGGCCCTGGAAGAGGTCGGCGAATCCCGCCTCGGGGCCGGAAAACTCCGTGCCGGCGATGGGATGGCCGGGCACGAAATGCACGCCCTCGGGCAGCAGCGGCCCGACGTCGCGGATCACCGATTGCTTGACCGAACCGACATCGGAAATAATGGCGCCCGGCTTCAGATGCGCCGCCATCCTCTCGGCCACTTCGGCATTGGCGCTGGCGGGCACGCACAAGACGACCAGGTCGGCGTCCTTGACCGCCTGCGACACTTGCATGCTGGCGCTATCGCAGATGCCAAGCGCCAGCGCCTTCTGGCAATGGGCTTCGCTGGCGTCGCCGACCGCGATGCTGCCGGCCAGCCCGTTCCTCCGGGCCGCCCTTGCGATCGATGAGCCGATCAGGCCGATGCCGATCAGCGCGATTTTGTCGAACATCGTCACGGCGCCAGAAACTCCTTCATGGCCGCCACCACCGCCTTCATCTCGTCGTCCTGGCCGATGGTGATGCGCAGCGCGTCCGGCAAGCCGTAGCCGCCCATCTTGCGGGCGATGATGCCCTTCGCGGTCAGGAATTTGTCGGCCTCGTCGGCGGTTCTGCCGGTGGCCTTGGGAAAGCGCAGCAGCACGAAATTGCCGACGCTGTCGGTCAGATCCAGTCCCAGCCCCCGCAACTGCTCGCTCAGCCAGGGCAGCCACATGTCGTTATGGGCCTTGCACAACGCGAAGAATTTCTCGTCGGCCAGCGCCGCCAGGCCCGCCGCCTGGGCGGGCTGCGAGACGTTGAAGGGATTGCGCACCCGGTTCAGGACGTCGGCGACATTGGGCGGGCAATAGGCCCAGCCCAGCCGCACCGAGCCCAGGGCGTAAATCTTCGAGAAGGTGCGCGTGACCACGGTGTTGGAGCCGGCATCCACCAATTCATTGCCGGCGGCATAGTCGTTCTTGCTCACGAACTCGGCATAGGCGGCGTCGATGACCAGCAGCACATGGTCGGGCAGGCCTTTGCGCAGGCGCTCAAGCTCCTTGACCGGCACATAGGTGCCGGTCGGATTGTTGGGGTTGGCGACGAAGACGATCTTGGTTCTGGGCGTGACCTTGGCCAGAAGCGCATCGACGCTCATGGTCAGATTGGTTTCGGGCGCCGTTACCGGCGTCGCCCCCGCCGTCTTGGCGGCGATGGGATACATCAAGAATCCGTGCTGCGAATACAGCACCTCGTCGCCGGGACCGGCATAGGCGCGGCACAACAGGCCCAGCAATTCGTCGCTTCCAGCCCCGCAGACGATGCGGGCCGGGTCAAGGCCCCAGCGGACGCCCAGGGCCTTGCGCAAGTCGGAGCAGCCGCCGTCGGGATAACGATGCAGCTCGCCCGCCATCGCCCGGTAGGCCTCGACGGCGGCCGGGCTGGGACCCAAGGCGCCCTCGTTCGAGGCCAGCTTGATGACGCGGTTGACGCCGGGGATTTTGGACTCGCCGCCGATGTAGGGGGCGATATCCATGATGCCGGGGCGGGGTTCAGGCAGGCTCATCGCAAACTCCGATTAGGCGGGGATGGGTCTTGCATAAGCGCCCAGCACTTGGATGCGGGGCAGGGAAAGAGCGGTTATACGCGCATCTTCGTCCGTCACAAAGCCGTCAACCTCGGCCAGGGCCAGCGCCCTGGCGCCATAGCGCCCGGCGGCCAGCAGGCGGGCCGAAAATCCGGCCTTCTCCAATTCGGTCTTCAGGCCGGAACGGCTGGCCGGCTCGTCGGTCTCGATGCAAAGCCAGGTGATGTCGTCGCCGGACGGTTCGGGCGGAAATAGAGCCGTCACCAGAGCTTCACGCCCTGCCGCCTGCCCGCTTACGAAGGGAAGTTTGGCCACGATGCGGGGCGGATGCCCGCCATCCATCAGCAGCGGCCACCAAGGGGCGGGGTCATCCGAACCGGGCATGGGCAGCACGGCTTGAACCACCTTGCCCTCGCCCAAGGCCGCCAAGGCCGGACCGGGCTGGGTGAAGGCCAACAGTTGAACCCCGCCGCCGTAGTGATCGCGGGCCAGATCCCGGACCGGCGAGTCGGGGCCCGATTGGCAGACCGCCACCGCGTAATTGGCTTCAAGCTGGGTGAAGCTGGCGATGATCTCGCGCCACAGCCTGGCGATCACAAGATAGGGCAGCGCCCCTTGATGGCGGTCGGCCAGACGGCGCAGAATCTCGGCTTCGCGGCCCAGCCGGAAGGGCGGCCCCAGCTTCTGATGCTTCTTCAGCTCGCCCACGGCCTCGACGATCTGGGCCCTTTGCATCAGCAAATCATGCAGCTTCGTATCGAGCAGATCGATGCGTTTGCGCAAGGAGGAAAGGGTAGGGGCTTTGCTCATGATCCGGCCAATTGTCAGGGGCAACCCTTTTAGCCGCCGTTGGCCCTGAAATCAAAGGGATTGACAGGGGGGGCCCCCCGCCCTAGGTCTCTTCCATCATGAATCTGCCGCCTGCCTTGGTTCCCGGCGGGGACGACCCCCGCACCAGCGCCTGCTCGACCGTCGAGTTGGGCCCCCTGAGGCTCGACTGCGGGGTGGTGCTGGACCATATTACCGTGGCTTGGCGCACCTATGGCGCCCTCAACGCCGCCAAATCCAACGCCGTCCTGGTCTGCCATGCCCTGACCGGCGACCAGTATCTGGCCGATCCCCACCCCGTGACCGGCAAGCCGGGCTGGTGGCATACGCTGGTGGGGCCAAACAACCTGTTCGACATCGAGCGCTATTTCCTGATTTGCATCAATGTGTTGGGCGGATGCATGGGCACCACCGGACCTCGCGAGATCAACCCCGAGACCGGCAAGCCCTGGGGGCTTGGCTTTCCCGTCATCACCATCGGCGACATGGTCAATGCCCAGGCCCTGCTGCTCGACCATCTGGGCATCGACCAGCTTTTCTGCGTCATCGGCGGCTCGATGGGCGGCATGCAGGTGCTGGAATGGGCGGCCAGCCATCCCAGGCGCGTCTTCGCCGCCCTGCCCATCGCCACCAGCTACCGCCATTCGGCCCAGAACATCGCCTTTCACGAAGTGGGGCGCCAGGCCATCATGGCCGACCCCGACTGGAAGGGCGGCGACTATCTGGAGCACGGCACCAATCCGCATCGAGGCCTGTCGGTAGCCCGCATGGCCGCCCATATCACCTATCTGTCCGAGGTGGCGCTGCACCGCAAATTCGGGCGCAAGCTGCAGAATCGCGAGAATGTGACCTATGGCTTCGAGGCCGATTTCCAGATCGAAAGCTATCTGCGTCATCAGGGCAGCACCTTCGTCGAGCGTTTCGACGCCAATTCCTATTTGTACATCACCAGGGCGATGGATTATTTCGACCTGGCGGCCGAGCATGGCGGCAAGCTGGCCAACGCCTTCAAGGGCACGAATGTGCGTTTCTGCGTGATTTCCTTCACCAGCGACTGGCTGTTCCCGACCCAGGAATCGCGCTCCATCGTCCATGCGCTGAACGCCGTGGCGGCCAATGTCAGTTTCGTCGAAATCGAGAGCGACAAGGGCCACGACGCCTTTCTCCTCGACGAGCCGGAATTCCACCGCACCCTTCAGGGTTTCCTGGACGGCGCCGCCGAGCAGCGAGGCCTGTCGTGAATCCCACCCAGTTGCGCTTCGATCTGCGCCTGATCGCCGACATGGTGGAGCCCCGGACGCGCGTGCTCGATGTCGGCTGCGGCGGGGGCGAGTTGCTGAAATATCTGCGCGAGACCAAGAAGGTGGACGGTCGCGGCATCGAATTGTCGATGAGCGGCGTCTCGGGCGCGGTGCGCCAGGGCCTGTCCGTCATCCAGGGCGACGCCGACACCGATCTTAAGGACTATCCGGCGCAGGCTTTTGACTATGTGATCCTGTCGCAGACCCTGCAGGCGACCCGCAATCCCCGCGAGGTGCTGGAACAGATGCTGCGCATCGGGCGCCACGCCATCGTCAGTCTGCCCAATTTCGGCCATTGGCGGGTGCGCCTAAGCCTGCTCGCGCATGGGCGCATGCCGGTGACCTCGAGCCTGGGATTCGCCTGGTACGACACGCCCAATATTCACTTGTGCACCATGGACGACTTCATCGATCTGAGCCATGCCATCGGCGCCAAGATCGAAAAAGGCATCGCCATCGATTCCTCGGGCCGGACGCGGCCCTTCTCGCCGCCCGATTGGAAAGCCAACCTGTTCGGCGAAAACGGCCTGTTCTTGTTGGGGAATAAGTAGAAACGCCGTCAGGCGTCGGCGATATTCAAGCGGCGTTCAATCCGATCCAGCCGATTCTCAAGGCGGTCGATGCGCATCGACTGCCCCGCAAAGTCGCCGTGAATTTGCCCCACAGCCATTTCCAGGGAGGTCAGGCGGCGCTTCACGTCGCGCATATCCTCGACCAGCACATCGATTTTTTCATCGATCCGTCGTAGATAAACCAGCATCAAATTTTCCGGTTAGGTCACGTCCCTCTCCTCGCAACCGGCATGCTATCGCAAAACGAGAGGGCCGTCAAAAGCCCGCCCGACATTGACAGTCCCGCCCCCTTTGCCTACCCTGACCCCATGATCCGCTCTTGGCGCAGGGCAACCGCCTATACCGGCCTGGTCCTGCTGGCATTCAGTCTGATTGCCGGAGCCCTGCTGCCTGCCCGCGCCTCCTCGACCGACGAACCGGCCTATATCTGTACCGCCCTGGGTCTGAAGGCCATCGGCCCGGACGACAGCCAGCCGGCGGAGACCGGCCAAAGCGCCGGCCTGTGCGCGGCTTGTCTGCCCTTGATGCAGGGCGGCATCGACACCCCGCCAGAAACCTTCGCCGCCGGCGTCACTTTCGTCGTCGCCTCCATCGACGTCTTGGCGCCCTTGGGCCTGACCGTCGCCGCCCAGCCGCATCATTCGCCCCAGTCACTCCGGGGCCCGCCTGCCGTCTGATTCTTGATTCCAACCGCCGCCGCCCCTTGGCGCGGCATCAAGACATCAAACGACAGGGATGGTTCTCATGACTCGAAATTTTTGGACGGTCTTCAACGGCCACCGGCTGGTGGCCGTGGTTTCCGCCGAACGGATCGACGGAGCCCGCAAAATCGTGGCCGCCTTGGAGCGGCGCAACGATCTGCCGGCGATGACGCAAGACTCCCGCGTCCTGCCGGCCACCAAACGCCAGATCAACAAGGTGTTGCGCCAGGCCGAAAGCATGGGCGTGGACAACCAGTTCCTGGCCTTCATCATGCCGGGCGTCTTCATGACCGTCATCGGCGGCCTGCATCAGCAGACAGCTTAAATCTGGACCTTCGGGCGCCGGGTTTATTCCGCCCGGCGTCTGAGATATGACGTTCTAGGCCCAAGGGGCTGCGCGCCTGTCCCGCCAGTGGCGGGCCAATAGATATAATTGCCTGCGAAGCAGGCGGGCGCGGAAGCCAAGCGAGCAGGGCGAGCGCCCGGCGTCTGAGTGCCCAGATATTAAGCCGCCTGTTTGGGGAAGGTGAAGGGGATGCGGGTCTTCCTGACCCGGGGCGCGATCATCAACACCAGTTCCAGATAGGGCCGGATATGGATCAGGAACTGGGCGATGGCGCCGATCATCATCGCCCCGGACATGGGCGACAGCAGTTCGTCGTCATAGACGGCGACGATCCGCTGGTCGGGCGCGACCCGCACCGCGCCCTTAAGGGCCTCGTTCGCCGCCTCGACGATGGCCAGCACATTCTGGCGCCAGTCCTTCGATTCCGCCGAATAGGGCACCCGGCCCAGTTCGGCCCGCAATCTCAGACGGGAATGGGTTTCGCTATCCTCGATCTCGCCATGCACGGTCTGGCCCAGATAGGTGAATTCGAAACGGACCGGACCTTTGCGTTCGCGCAGGATCACGCGCCCCTCGGCGTCCTTGCCCAGACGGTGCAAGGGGATGGGCCTGTGGGTGACTTCGTCGGAAAACTCGGCGGTGGTCATGGCGGCGTCACAGTATCACAAGGGAATCCCACGTGAAAACGGCTGATTATATCTTCTTTACCGGGCCACCCCCCCAAATCCGGACTACTCAGACGGCCCGTCTTGTTCTATAACCCGGGCATGCTGAAACGATATCTCCTCGTCCCCATCCATCCCGAAGGCTGGCCCTTCATCACCCTTTTTGCCGTGGCCACGCTGCTTCTGCACTGGCTGTGGTCGCCGCTGGGCTGGCTGGGCGCCATCCTGACCTTGTGGTGCGCCTATTTCTTTCGCAATCCCGACCGCGTCACCCCGACCCGCGAGGGCCTGGTCATCAGCCCCGCCGACGGCTATGTGCAACTGGTCGATGCAGCCAAGCCGCCCGCCGAACTGGGCATGGGCGACGGCGTGCGCCCCCGGGTCTGCGTTTTCATGTCGGTCTTTGACGTCCACGTCAACCGCATCCCCCATGCCGGCAAGGTGGGCGTGAAATTCTACCGCCCCGGACTGTTCCTGAACGCCAGCCTGGACAAGGCCAGCGACGACAATGAGCGCATGGCGGTTCGGCTTGACCTGGAAGACGGCCGCGATCTGGCCTTCGTGCAGATCGCCGGTCTGGTGGCCAGGCGCATCGTCTGCCCGCTGTCCGAGGGCGAGAATGTGCGCACCGGCGAACGCTTCGGCCTGATCCGTTTCGGCAGCCGGGTCGATGTCTATCTGCCCGTCGGCGTCGCTCCCCTGGTCGCCGTCGGACAGCGGGCCATCGCCGGCGAGACCGTGCTGGCCGATTTGGCCGGCTCCGAGCCCGCCCGGACCGGTGAAATCCGCTGATGCAGGGCGGCCCCGACCAGTCCCTGGGCCATCATTGGCGCAAGCGCAAGAAGCGCCATGGCATTCCCAGGCTGAAGGGCCCCTCGCTTAACCATATGATTCCCAACATGCTGACCCTGTTCGCCCTGTGCGCGGGGCTGACGGCGATCCGCTTCGCCCTGCAGGGCAAATGGGAGCATGCGGTGGTCGCCATCCTGCTGGCCGCCATCTTCGACGGGCTGGACGGGCGGATCGCCCGTTTGCTGAAGGCGACCTCGAAATTCGGGGCCGAACTCGATTCGCTGTCCGACTTCATCAGTTTCGGCGTCGCTCCGGCCATGATCAATTATTTATGGTCGCTCAATCACGCCGGCAGCCCGGGCTGGGCCCTGGCCCTGCTGTTCGCGGTCTGCTCGTCCCTGCGCCTGGCCCGCTTCAACACCATGATCGGCCAGGCCAATCTGCCGCCCTACGCCTATAATTTCTTCACCGGCGTGCCGGCCCCGGCGGCGGCCGGGCTGGCCCTGTTGCCGATGATGCTGTCCTTCGAATTCGGAGAGGGTTTTTTCGCCAGCCCGCTGGTGGTCGGTCTGGTCATGATCGCCGTCGCCTTCCTGATGGTCAGCCGAGTCCCCACCTTTTCTCTCAAGGGCATACGCATACCGCATCCCTATGTTCTGCCGGGATTTCTTTTTCTGGCCCTGCTGGCCGGCTTCCTGGTCACGGCGCCCTGGGTGACGCTGCCCCTGATCGAGATCGTCTATGCCGTCTCGATCCCCTTCGCGATCAAATCCTACCGCGCTCTCGAAAGCAAGGCTCAGGAATTGCAGGATAATCCGCTCGAGGAGGGGGCGCCGCCTCAGAATCCGGACGAATCCGCCTCCTAAGCCGCGTTGACAGGTCCGGGGGTCAGAGTTATTGTGCGGTGCACATACTGGTACTCGAATGCCGGTTTCGGGTAGGCACCGACCCGAACGGCTTCCTTCTTAAAAGTGCGGGGAGACATGAAGCTTCTGGTCGCCGTCAAGCGCGTGGTTGACTACAACGTCAAGATCCGCGTCAAATCCGATCAAACCGGCGTCGAGACGGCCAACGTCAAGATGTCGATGAATCCCTTCGACGAAATCGCCGTCGAGGAGGCCGTGCGCCTGAAAGAGGCCGGCAAGGCCACGGAAATCGTCGCCGTTTCCATGGGCCCCGCCACCTGTCAGGAAACCATCCGCACCGCCCTGGCCATGGGCGCCGACCGCGGCATTCTGGTGCAAACCGATGACGAACTGCAGCCGCTGGCCGTCGCCAAGGCGCTCAAGGTTCTGTGCGAGAAGGAACAGCCCGGCCTGGTCATTCTGGGCAAGCAGGCCATCGACGACGACGCCAACCAGACCGGCCAGATGCTGGCGGCACTCATGGGCTGGGCGCAGGCCACCTTCGCCTCCAAGGTCGTGCTGGAAGACGGCCAGGCCCTGGTCACCCGCGAAATCGACGGCGGGCTTGAAACCATCAAGGTCAAGCTGCCGGCCATCGTCACCAGCGATCTGCGCCTGAACGAGCCCCGCTATGCCAGCCTGCCCAACATCATGAAGGCCAAGAAGAAGCCGATCGAGACGGTGACGCCCGAGGGTCTGGGCATCGACGCCGCACCCCGGCTGGTCACGCTGAAGGTCGCCGAGCCCGCCAAGCGCCAAGCCGGCGTCAAGGTGGCCGATGTCGGCACCCTGATCGACAAACTCAAGAACGAAGCGAAGGTGATCTGACATGGCCCTTCTTGTCATCGCCGAACACGATAACGCCGCGCTGAAGCCGGCCACGCTGAACACCGTCACCGCCGCCGCCAAGATCGGGGGCGAGATCCACATCCTGGTCGCCGGATCGGGCTGCCGTTCGGTGGCCGAAGCCGCCGCCAAAGTGGCCGGCGTCTCCAAGGTTCTGCTGGCCGACGATGCGGCGCTGGCCCATCCGCTGGCCGAGGCCCTGACCCCGGTGGTTCTGGGCCTGGCCAAGGGCTACAGCCATATCCTGGCCCCGGCCACGACCACGGGCAAGAATCTGCTGCCCCGCGTCGCCGCCCTTCTGGACGTCGCCCAGATTTCCGATATCTGCGCCGTTGAAAGCGCCGACACTTTCGTGCGCCCCATCTATGCCGGCAACGCCCTGGCCACCGTGCAGTCGAAGGATGCCATCAAGGTCATCACCGTGCGCGGCACCGGTTTCGACGCCGCCCCCGCCGATGGCGGTTCAGCCGGCATCGAAGCCGTGAGCGGCGCTGCCGCCAGCGAGCTTTCTAGCTTCGTCTCGGCTGAAATCACCAAAAGCGAACGGCCCGAACTGACCGCCGCCCGCATCATCGTTTCGGGCGGGCGCGGCATGGCCAGCCAGGAAAATTTCAAGATGCTCGAGGAACTGGCCGACAAGCTGGGCGCCGCCGTCGGCGCCAGCCGCGCCGCCGTCGATGCCGGCTTCGCGCCTAACGATCTGCAGGTCGGTCAGACCGGCAAGATCGTGGCTCCGGAACTGTATGTCGCCGTCGGCATTTCGGGCGCCATTCAGCATCTGGCCGGCATGAAGGATTCCAAGGTCATCGTCGCCATCAACAAGGACGAAGAGGCCCCCATCTTCCAGGTGGCCGATTACGGTCTCGTGGCCGATCTCTTCCAAGCCATCCCCGATCTCACCAAGGCTCTCTGACGCCATGAATCATATCGCCCCCTCCTCAAGCCAAGGATCGACCATCATGATCAAGAATGTCGGCATCATCGGCGCCGGGCAGATGGGATCGGGCATCGCCCATGTGGTGGCCCTGTCCGGCTTTTCCGTGAAGCTGGCCGATGTTTCGGACGACCGCCTGCAGGCCGGCCTCAAGGTCATCGAGAAGAACATGGCCCGTCAGGTCAAGAAGGAAACCATCACCGAAGACGACAAGGTCAAGGCCCAGGGACGGATCGAAACCGGCACCGACTATAGCCTGTTCTCCGATTGCGATCTGGTCATCGAGGCGGCGACCGAAAAGGAAGCCGTCAAGAAGGAAATCTTCGCCAAGCTGTGCCCCTGCCTGAAGCCCGAGGCCCTGATCGCCTCCAACACCTCGTCGATCTCGATCACCCGCCTCGGCGCCTCGACCGACCGTCCCGGCAAGTTCATGGGCATGCATTTCATGAATCCGGTGCCCCTGATGCAACTGGTCGAGCTGATTCGCGGCATCGCCACCGACGAAGGCACCTTCAACGCCGTGCGCGAACTGACCTTGCAGATGCACAAGGTGCCCGTCAGCGCCGAGGATTTCCCGGCCTTCATCGTCAACCGCATCCTGCTGCCGATGCTGAACGAAGCCGTCTACACCCTTTATGAGGGCGTGGGTTCGGTTGATGCCATCGACACCGCCATGCGCCTGGGCGCCAACCACCCGATGGGCCCCTTGGAACTGGCCGACTTTATCGGTCTGGACACCTGCCTTGCCGTCATGCAAGTTCTGTTCGACGGTCTGGCCGACACCAAATACCGCCCCTGCCCGCTGCTGGTGAAGTATGTCGAGGCGGGATGGCTGGGCCGCAAGACCGGACGCGGCTTCTACGACTATTCGGGCGAGAAGCCGGTGCCGACCCGCTAGGGGACTTGTTCCTTCACGTTGGAACAGCCCCGAAGGGGGCTGTTTCTTTTTGTGAGGTCGCATAACGTGTTCCAGGGCATCAAACCCTATCTGATCCTAAGCCTGCTCTGTCTGGGCGTGCTGATTCCCGGTCTGGCCCAGATTCCGCCGCTGGACCGCGACGAATCGCGCTTCGCCCAGGCCACCCGCCAGATGCTGGAAACCGGCGATTATATCCGCATCATGTATCAGGACGAGACCAGGCTGAAAAAGCCGGTCGGCATCTATTGGGCCCAGGCCGCCAGCGTGGCCGCCTTCTCGACCCCCGACAGCCCGGCCATCTGGCCTTACCGTCTGCCGTCCCTGCTTTCGGTCTGGGCGGGCGTCTTGATGCTGTACCATTTCGGCAAGCGCCTGGTGGCGCCGCACGCCGCCTTGTTGGGGGCCGGGCTCCTGGGCACGGCTCTGATGGTTGTGCTGGAGGGCCATCAGGCCAAGACCGACGCCGCCCAGATGGCCGCCACCATCGCCGCCCTGGGATCGCTGGGCTGGTATTATGTGCACGCCAAGGGCCGGGCCGTGGCCCAGCCCGGCATGGGCGTGGCCCTGACTTTCTGGCTGGCCCTGGGCCTGGGCATGCTGCTCAAGGGGCCGGTGGTGCCGATGATCGTCTTGCTGACCCTGGGCAGCTTGTGGATCGCCGACCGCGACCTCTCCTGGTTCCTGAAGATGCGCCCGCTGACGGGCCTGCTGGTCGCCACCGCCGTCGTCGGCCCCTGGCTGGTCTCGATCAGCAGCGCCACCGGCGGCGCCTTCATGGCCGAATCGGTGGGCCGGGATCTGCTGCCCAAGCTTTTGGGCGCCCAGGAATCGCATGGCGGCTGGCCCGGCCTTTATCTGCTGCTGGCGGTTTTCTTCCTGTGGCCGGGCTCGCTGCTGCTGTGGCCGGCCCTGAAAGCGGCTTGGCTAAACCGCCTGCAGCCGCCAACCCGCTTCCTGCTGGCCTGGATCGGTCCTTCCTGGCTGGTCTTCGAACTGATCCCCACCAAGCTGCCCCATTATGTCTTGCCGCTTTATCCGGCCCTGGCCCTTTTGATCGCCGGTTTCGCCTTCGAGCGGCGCGGGCAGACCGGCAAGGATATGAAAATCTGGGCGGGAATCTGGGCCGTCGTCGGCCTGGTGCTGGCGGTTGCCGCCATCGCCGCCCCCCTTCTTTACGGTCCGGGGTTCAGCTTGTGGTCGATCCCGGCGACCCTGGCCGCCCTGCTGGCCATCGGGTTGGGACTTAGGAATCTGTGGGCCGGCCAATCGGCCAAGGCCTTGCTCCAGGCCGGGCAGGCCGGCGCCCTGGCCATCGTCCTCATCTTGTTCACCATCCTGCCCGGGCTTGACCAATTGGCGATCAGCCGCCGGGCCGCCGAAGCCGTGCGCCTGCAAGGGACCAGCTTGCCGGTGGCGGCGGCGGGCTATCACGAGCCCAGCCTGGTTTTCCTGCTCGGCACCCGCACCCGTCTGGTCGATGGGGGCGCCGCCGCCGCCGACTATATCCTAAGCCATAAGGGCGCCCTGGCCCTGGTGGAAGAGCGAGAGGAAATCGCCTTTCGCGCCACGCTGGGTCTGAACGATGTTGCGGAATTGGCCAGGATCGAGGGCATCAACTATTCGCGCGGCAAGCCGGCGACGCTTCGTCTCTACAAGGCGGGGAGAGGCGAATGATCCAGCTTCGCATCGTGCTGGGAGAAATCGCCCGTCTGACCCGGGCCTGGCCGCTGGCGGCCTCGTTCGTCTATGTGCTTACCTTTTGCGTCTTCTCGTTCTTCGTCATCGACAAGCCCCTGGCCCTGGCCTTGAAGAACAATGCCTCGCCCGAGACCGTCAGCTTCTTCAAGACCATCACCGTGCTGGGCGACGCCACTTTCTATCTGGTCCTGGCCGCCGTGCTGATGCTGTTCCTGCGCGCCATGGCGCACGGCTCGATCCGCAATATCGATTTCCAGCGCTATCGTTCGTGGGGTCGCTCGGCGCTGTACGCCTTTGTGGTCATGGCCGGCTCGGGCATGCTGGTCAATCTGCTGAAATATCTGATCGGCCGTATCCGCCCCCGCCATCTGTTCGAGCAGGGCCTGTACGGATTCCAGCCCTTCAACACCGAATGGAGCATGAACTCCTTTCCGTCCGGCCATTCGCAGGCCATCTTCGCCGTCATGCTGGCGCTGTATTTCATCTATCCGCGCTATGACGCCGCCTATCTGGCCGTGGCTTTCCTGGTCGCCCTAAGCCGGGTGATGATTACGGTGCATTACCTGTCCGACACCGTGATGGGGGCCTGGCTGGCCATCGCGGCCGCCGTGCTGCTGCGGCGCTATTTCCAGCACCGGGGTTACGACATCCAGATCCGTCTGCAGCGTGATCGGAAGTTGATGTAGGAAGTTGTTCAAGGGCAAAGACCCAATTGGAGTTTCACACAGCTATCCATAATCAGATGGAAATGCTCGCGGAATCCGCCGGACTGTTTTCACCACCAAGACACCAAGGAAGTGCCAAGGTCTTTTCCCCTTCCTTGGTGTCTTCGTGTCTTGGTGGTTCGAAAGGCTGGCGAATTCCGTTCTGCGGGTTGGGTCGAGAATGCCGCCAACTGAGTCCCGGCTCTGGGCTCAGACCGGCATCATATGGGCCAGCTTGCGCACGATCTCGTCGGCAAGCCTGGCTTGGTCCTGCTCGGAGATATCCAGCCGCAGCCGCCCGCCATCGACGACGTCGGCATTGAACTCGCCCAACTCGCCGATGGTGACCGAGACCCGGCCGCCGCCCGACAGGGCCGAGGATTCCAGCTTCACCGCCAGGCCGCTGCCCGAGATATTGACGGTTTCGGCGACGAATCCCCACTCGCCGGCATGGATCTGCACGGGAATGGCGACTTCGTGGCGGGTAAAGCGGCGGCGTTCCATGAGCCTTCTTGCCCTCGCGTCGGGTTTTGCCACCCTACCACCCGCCGAGGCGGGTGAATAGCGTTCGATTAGCTGCTATATTGGCTCCAAACTTGCGTGGAAAACGAGGGAAGATGCATTCCGGCAACCCGATTTCCGGTCAGGCCCAGTTGGACGAGGCGGCGATGCTTCGCGCCGAGGTTGAGCGCTTGCGCCAAGAAGTAACGCTGGCCGCGCAAAGGGCGGCCAACCAAAGCCAGGCCGAGATTGCGCATCTCAAGGCCACCATCAACGCCATGCGCGACAATCTTGAGCATCAGCGCATCGCCGAGTCCGAGCGCGCGCAAAAGCGCGTCAACGACGCCGCCGCCGAGAGCGGCCAGTTGCGCGAAACCATCAATGCGCTACGCGACGAATTGGACCGCCAGCGCATCGGCGAGTCCGAACGGATGCAAAAAGCATCCCTGGATATGCAAGAGGAGATCCGCCAGTTGAAGGGGGCCGCCGACGCGCTGCGCCAGCAGCTTGATGCGCAGGCTTTCGAAAACCACGAAAAAATGCGAAAGTTGGAGGCAAGGCACGCCAGCGAGACCTTGGAACTGCAAAAAACCATCGCCGCCATGCGGGCCCGGCTTGAGGGAGCTCCATGAACGAAATGACCAAGCAGAGCGTGGCCAGAAGAAGCGGGCTGAAGCACAGCGCCCGCCAAGCCAGCTTTCTGCTCGACGTTTCCAACAAATTGGCGGCCTCGCACAATCTGCTCGAGGCCCTGGCCACCCTGGTCGACATCACCACCCGGGCCATCGGCACCGAGCGTGGCGCCGTCTTCATGAACGAGGAATCGACGGGCGAGCTTTACTCGCTGGTCGCCGAGGGCAAGTTCACCCGCGAAATCCGCATCATGAATTCCAGCGGCATCGCCGGCCATGTCTTCACCACCGGCAAGGGCGTCATCATCCACGACGCCTACAAGGATTCGCATTTCAACAAATCGGTCGATCAGTTGACCGGCTTCATCACCAAATCGATCCTGTGCGTGCCGCTGCGCAACCTGAAGGGCGAATGCATCGGCGTCGCCCAGCTGCTGAACAAGGCGACGGGGCTCTTCACCCAGAACGACCTGGAACTGCTGGAAGCCATCGTCGAGCAGGCCGCCATCGCCCTTGAAAGCCTGCACACCGTCGAGGGGCTGGAGCGCAAGCGCCAGCAGGAACTGGAATTCCTGGGCGTGGTATCCGACATTTCCTCGGAATTGAAGCTGGGGCCGTTGCTGCAGAAGATCATCGCCACCATCACCCGCATGCTGGACGCCGACCGCTCGACCCTGTTCATCAACGACGAAAAGACCAACGAACTGTTCACCATGGTGGGCGAAGGATTGGGGGCGGCGCAGATCCGCCTGCCCAACCATCTGGGCATCGCCGGCGCCGTTTTCACGACCCGCGAGACCATCAACATTCCCTACGCCTATGCCGATCTGCGCTTCAATCCCGCCTTCGACCGCAAGACCGGCTTCTTCACGCGCTCGATCCTGTGCGTGCCGGTCTTGAACAAGGACGGCAAATGCATCGGCGTCACCCAGGTTCTGAACAAGCGCGGCGGCGCCTTCACGCCCGAGGACGAGGCCCGCCTCAAGGCTTTCGTTTCGCAGATATCCATCGGCCTCGAGAACGCCAAGCTGTTCGACGACGTCCAGAACATCAAGAACTACAACGAATCCATCCTGGAATCGATGACCAGCGGCGTGCTGACCTTGAACGAGGACGGCAAGATCGTCACCTGCAACCAGGCCGGTCTTCGCATCCTGAAGGCCACGGCGGCGCGGATTCTGGGCCATCCGGCCGGCGAGTTCTTTCAGGCCCCCAACGAATGGGTTTTCGACAAGATCAAGCAGTGCGAGGAGAACCGCGAGGGCGACAGCCTGATGGACGCCGAAATCGAGGTCGAGGGCGAGCGCGTTTCAGTGAATCTGACCTTCGAGCCCTTGTCCGACGCCAACGGCAAAAAGCTGGGCAGCATGCTGATGGTGGAAGACATCAGTTCCGAAAAGCGCATGAAATCGACGATGTCGCGCTATATGGACCCCACCCTGGCCGACAAGCTGCTGGCCGGCGGCGAGGCGGTGATGGGTGGACAATCGAGCATCGCCACCGTTTTGTTTTCGGACATTCGCGGTTTCACGACGCTGACCGAGGAGTTGGGGCCGCAAGGCACGGTAGCCTTGCTGAATGAATATTTCACCATCATGGTCGATTGCATCACCAATGAAGGCGGCATGCTGGACAAGTTCATCGGCGACGCCATCATGGCCATTTTCGGAACGCCCCTGCCCCATGACGACGACGAGGACCGCGGCGTGCGCGCCGCTCTCGACATGCTGCGCGGGCTGGCCAAATACAACGAGCGCCGGGCCAGCGAGGGCAAGCGCCCCGTCGATATCGGCATCGGCCTCAATACCGACAACATCGTCTCGGGCAATATCGGCAGTCCCAAGCGCATGGATTACACCGTCATCGGCGACGGCGTGAACCTGGCCTCGCGCCTGGAATCGGCCACCAAGCAATATCACGCCAAGCTGATGATCAGCGAATTCACCAAGGCCCGCCTGAAGGGCACCTACCGCATGCGCGAGGTCGACAAGGTGATCGTCAAGGGCAAGACCCAGCCGGTAGCGGTGTTCGAGGTGCTGGACTACCACACCGACGCCAGCTTTCCCAATATGATGGACGTGCTGAACAATTTCGGATTCGGCATCCAATCCTTCCGGCACGGCAAGTTCGACGAGGCCGAGAAGGCCTTTGGCGAGGCGCTGCGCCTCCACCCCGCCGACTTCTGCTCGCAGATGTATATCGAGCGCTGCCTGCATCTGAAAGCCAACCCGCCCGACCATTGGGACGGGGTGTGGACATTGACGAGCAAGTGACCCTCAATCGCCGGACGTTCTAACGACTGATCGCCGCCGCCAGCGCCAGAATGCGCTTCGCTTCCATCACATGCAGATGCTCGACCAGGCGTCCATTGACGACGACGACGCCCTTGCCCGAGGCCTTGGCCGCCTCGAAAGCGGCGCAGATATTGCGGGCCTGCGCGACTTCCGCCTCGGACGGCGAGAAGACGCGGTTGGCGACCTCGATGGTCTTGGGATGGATCAGCGTCTTGCCGTCGAATCCCATCTCGCGGCCCTGCAGGCAGGCGCGCTCGAATCCGGCCTCGTCATTCAAGTCCAAATGCACGCCGTCGAGGCAGGCCAACCCATGCGCCCTGGCCGCCAGCAGCACATGGCTTAGGCTGTACAGCAGCGGCAAGCGGTCGGGCGTATGGGCGCAGCGCAAATCCTTGGCCAGATCGGAGGTCCCCAGCACCAAACAACCCAGGCGCCGCGAGGCATTGGCGATGTCGGCGGCGGCCAGCACGCCCTTGGGGGTTTCGATCATGCACCAGATCGAACCCGCGAAGTTCCCAAGCAGGGTCTCGGCCTTGTGGATGTCGGGGGCACTTTCGACCTTGGGCAGCAGCACGGCGTCGGCCTTGGATTGGGCGGCGGCTCTTAAATCGTCTTCGCCCCAAACGGTCGCAAGGCCGTTGACGCGCAGCACGCATTCGCGCCCACCGAACCCGCCCTCGGCAAGTGCTGCTAACGCGCCGTCGCGGGCCGCCAGCTTGGACTCGGGCGCCACCGAATCCTCGAGATCGAGGATCAGGACATCGGCCTCCAACCCGCGCGCCTTTTCAAGCGCCCGGGCGTTCGAGGCCGGCATGTAAAGCGCGCTGCGGCGCGGACGGATATGGGCTTCGTCGGTCATGGCCGGGGATTCTGGCCGTCCTGGCCATCGATGACAAGCGCCAAGGGGCGAAAGCCGCCGGCATCCGCCAACGGCATGAAGGCCTTCACGCCGCCCGCCTGGCCGTCTTGCACGGCGACGATCAGCCAGACCAGTTCGGGTTCATAGATCATTTGCCTGTCGGTGGCCGAGGGCTCGGGCTCGGCATCGGGATGGGAATGGAAATGGCCCAGAATCTCGCGCCCCAGGCTTCTGGCCTGGCGCATGGCGTCGAAACGGTCCTGGGGGTCGATCTCGAATCGGTCACCCCTGTCCTCGGCCAGCAGATTGCGGCAGGGGCGCAGCTCATCGACCGCCAGCGAGCCGTCATCCAGGCGCCGCCCGATCAGCAGGCCGCAGCATTCACTAGGATAGGCAGCCTCGGCCAGCTTTTCGATCAACCGCGCCTGGCTGGCCTTGAGATGAATCACTGGGCGGGGGCGGGGGAAGGCGCCGTCGGCAAGATGGTGCCCAACACGGCGAGGCTTTGACCATCCAGGACCAGCACGCGGTCGGGCCCGCCGCCCCTGAGATGCAGATAAAGCTTGCGGTCGCCGGTCGCGACGCCGTGAATTTCGGTGCCCGCCGGCTCGCTCAGTTCCAGTTTGCCGAAGGGTTTGGCCGCCTCGGCGCCGACCGGCGCGGGCTTGTCGGTCTTCAGCCTGCCGGCCTGTTCCATGGCGCCGAAACCCAGCACCACCAGGCCGCCGACGATCAGAAAGCCCATGCCGACGGTAATCGCTTTAAGGACTCTTAGATTCATGCTTTGTCAAAGTTCCCTGGTTAGATTGGAACCTAGGTATGAACGAACCAATGCGCCACAACCGGATCACGGCACCGCCCGAAAGCCAAGGCCTTCGGCTGGACAAATGGCTGGCCCAGGCCATGCCCGATCTGTCGCGGTCGCGCCTGAAGGCGCTGATCCAAGACGGTCGGGTCACCGAGGCCGGGGCGACCATAACCGACCCCTCGGCGGCGGTCAAACCGGGAGCCGTCTACCAGGTCGAGCAGCCCGAGCCGGAACCCGCCCAGCCCCTGGGCCAGGACATCCCCCTGAAGATTCATTACGAGGACGAGCATCTGATCGTGATCGCCAAGCCGGCGGGACTGGTCGTCCACCCGGCCCCCGGCAACCCCGACCAGACCCTGGTCAACGCCCTGATCGCCCATTGCGGCGATAGTCTATCCGGCATCGGCGGCGTGAAGCGGCCCGGCATCGTGCATCGCCTCGACAAAGACACCAGCGGCCTGCTGGTCGCCGCCAAGACCGATGCCGCCCACCGGGGCCTGGCCAAGCTGTTTGCCGCCCACGACATCGAACGCGCCTATCAGGCCCTGGTCTGGGGGGTGCCGTTGCCCCCGGTCGGCAAATATACCGGCGCCATCGGGCGCGATCCCAAGCATCGCACCCGCATGGCCGTCGTGCCCGAGGCCAGGGGCCGGCATGCCCAGACCCGTTATAAGGTTCTCAAAAGCTGGCAATCGGCGGTCAGCTTGGTCGAATGCCGCCTCGACACCGGCCGAACCCATCAAATTCGCGTGCATTTCGCGCATGCCGGTCATGCACTAATCGGAGACCCGGTCTATGGCCGAGGCCCTCGTAAAATTCCGCTCAAGAAGCTGGGAGGCGATATTGCCCTTATGCTTCAAGCCTTTCCCCGCCAGGCATTACATGCCTGCGAACTTGGTTTTCATCACCCGATAGACGGCAATTATCTGACATTTTATGAACCAATTCCACAGGACTTCAATGTACTGATTATTACTCTAGACAAATCCTAAGAAGCAGATAATCCTGACTGCACCGCTTGGGTAATGGGGGCCAACAAACCCAACCCCGGCCTGTGGGATGGAGAAAGAACATGAACATGACAGCCATGCGACTGCCTTTGGCGCCCGAGGGCAACCTCAGCCGCTATCTTCAGGAAATCCGCCGCTTTCCGATGCTGGCCCCTGAAGAAGAGTTCATGCTGGCCAAGAATTACCGCGACAAGGGCGATGCAAGGGCTGCCGAGCAACTGGTGACCAGCCATCTGCGGCTGGTTGCCAAGATCGCCATGGGTTATCGCGGCTACGGCCTGCCGCTTGGCGAACTGATCGCCGAGGGCAATGTGGGCATGATGCAGGCCGTCAGACGCTTCGATCCCGACAAGGGTTTCCGACTGGCCACCTATGCCATGTGGTGGGTACGCGCCGCCATCCAGGAATTCATCCTCCATTCCTGGTCGCTGGTGAAGATGGGCACCACGGCGGCCCAAAAGAAGCTGTTCTTCAATCTGCGCCGCATGAAAAGCCGCATGCAGGCCCTGGAAGAGGGTGATCTGCATCCCGAACAGGTCAAGGTCATCGCCCACAAGCTGGCGGTGACCGAGGACGAGGTGGTGCAGATGAACCGCCGACTGTCCGGCCCCGACCACTCCTTGAACGCCCCCATGCGCGTCGAGGGCGAGGGCGAGTGGATGGAATTCCTGGAAGACGACGGCGCCAACCAGGAAGACTGTCTGGCCGAAGAGGAAGAGACGCATCAGCGGCGCGGGCTTTTGAACGGCGCCCTGACCGGGCTTGGCGAGCGCGAGCGCATCATCCTGGCCGAACGTCGCTTAAAGGACGAGCCGGCGACGCTGGAGGAATTGTCGCAGCGCTTCGCCATCTCGCGCGAGCGGGTGCGCCAGATCGAGATGCGCGCTTTCGAGAAAGTTCAAAAGTCGGTCCTGCGGGCGCAAGCGGCGGCGTAATTTTCGCCTATCTTTTTCGGCGGCCGGCGACGGCAAGTTCCCCGTCGTCGTCGGACCGGGCCACTTCCTCGCCCCATTCCGAGAGCAGACGTCGCTGGGTGTCTCGCAATTGCCCCAGCCGGCGCTGCGACGTTACGTCCAGCCAAGCCCCGACCACCGGCGGCAGCGACATATGCAGCACCCAGCCCAAGCCCGCCGCCCCGTACATGACGATCAGGTCGAAGGGATTGCCCAGAATCTTGAAGGCGTTGTTCATGGTGTGGGCTTCGAACCACAGCTTCATCAGATAGGGCGCGACGCCGGCGAAATTCAGGCCGGCCACGCTGACCCAGGCATAGCGGTAGGGCGTCCGATCGACGACGAAGGCCACCACCGTCGGCAGCATGGCCAGAAACAAGAAGGTCCAGGTGGGCAGAAAGAAGAACAGCATCGGCGGCCCCAGCAGCAACAGCCCGATGGTGATGCGGGCCCGGCTGGCGCCGCGGCTGGCGGTCTGGGGAATTTTCTTGGGCGGTTTCTTCTGGGCCATGGCGCGTCCGCCTAAAAGAATCGGATAAGCAACAGGATGCTGAGCGCGGTCAGCGCCATCATCATCGAAATCACGCCGGCGGCCTGGTGACCGTAGCGCTGGGCCTCTTCCGAGCGGCGATCGGTTCCGTTCTCGATGTCGCTCGCCTCCTGGCTTGATGCGGCGTATTCGGCCTTGGCCAGCATGAAGCCGTCCTCGTCGCGGCGCTTTTCCTCGACATTATCGATATAGGCGAACAGTTCCGGCAGATTGCCCGAACGCACCAGCCTTGGCAGTTCCTTTTCCATGTCGCGCCGCCGGGCCCGGCTGTGAAAGGCCGCCACCACCGGCTGCAGATGCGCCCCGATCCAAGAGGCGAGACCGGGCAGGCTTTCCGGCCCCAGCCGCCATTGCACGGTACCCAACAGGCTGAGCATGCCCAGCAACTGATTATGCGCCGTCTTGTCGTTCAGCGCCGTCACCTGGCGTTCGACGTTATAGTCGAAGCGGCAGGCGATGAAGGCGGCGATATGCCGGTCCATGGGCAGGGTTCGGGGGTCGATTTTCTTGGCCGTATGTTCAAGTGCGGGCAACAGCTCGGCGATTTCGGCGACGAAGGAATCGGCGACCAGGGAACTTTGGCAGGGCAAGGATTCATTCAAGTCGTAAAGCACGCGTTCCAGCCCATAGCCCATCGCCTGCTGCAGCATGAACGCCTTGATGTCCTTGAACATGCTGTCGATCTGGGAATTGGTGGGATCGTATTCGGGCCTGGTTTCGAACCAAATATGCGGCACGTCGCGGGTCAGGCATTCGGCGAACAGTCTGGGGTCGGTTTTGACGCCCATGATGACGGCCAGGGCCGGACCAAAACCCAGCGGCAGGGCCGAGAAGCTTTTGTAGCGGATGGGCGCCATGGGATCGAGCAGCATGAGGATGCGCGTCACCAGAAGATCCTCGGCCTGCTTCAGATCGGCGGCGGGGGCGCCCTTGGCGTTCTTGATGGCCAGACCGACCAGATCGGCCAGATCCTTGTTCTCGATGCCGCGCCGAAGCCAGACTTCCAACTGGCCGTCCATCATCGGTTCCGCGGCCTTGTCCCAGTTCTGCGACATGGCGAAGGCCAGCTCGCGGCAGGTGTTGTATTCCTCGCCCAGAAAGGCGAAGCCGCGCACCGCCCGTTTGTCCTGTTTGGGCTGCAAGGGCGACAGGCGCCGCCCATTGGCCCACAGCTCCAATTCGTTGACCGACCAGCGCTCGGCGGGATCGTCGCACAAAAGGCCGCGCAGCAGTTCGATCATCGAAAGCGGCAGGCGTTCGTCGCCGACCAGCAGCGAATAGGTGCCCTTGGTGATCTTGCCCTTCAGGATTTGTTCGGTTGTCGCCTCTTTGAGCGGATTGCGCCCCATCTTCATCATCAGCATCGAAACGCCAAGCGCGTAGAGGTCGTCGATATTGCCGCCGCTGCCCCGGGCCGCCGGCATGCACATGCCGGCCTCGGCGCTTTCGAAGACGACCGGCTGGTCGAAGGCCGGGGGCGTGGTCACGCAGTCGCCCAGCACCAACTGCTCGCCGCGCTCGTCCATCCAATACAGATTGGTCGGGCGGATGGCGCGGTGGGTGATGCCCTTTTCGGCCAATTCCTTCAGCACCATCGTCATCTGCGGCATGATCTTCTTGACCAGCTCGTGTTCCTCGAGTGGTGCTATCTCGGCATCGAGCGAGGGCATGACCCGGCCGCCAAGGGGCCGCTGATAGATGACGAGCAGGCACTGCCGGCCGGCCGGCGGCCATTCGGCGACCCCCCATTCCAATAGCGGCATCAGGCCGGTCATCGTATGGCCCTTGAGCGTGCGCAACACATTGACCCGGGGCGGCAGTTCGGGCTTGCACACATAGGCCAGCAGATAAAGCGAGGGATCGCGCTTGTCGGAACAGGCGAAGGCGGTGGCGCTGGGCAGATCGAAATCGTAAAGGGGGGTCGCCGGATAAACCTGGAATCGGTCCTTAAGCACGATCGGCGTCCCCGAACCCTTGACGGGTTCGGCGCGCGGCGCTGCGGCCTCCTTTTTCTTTTCCGGTTCCTTGGCCATGCGGCCATGCCCCTCCCTGATCCTTGAAAAGTAAGGGGTTATGCTCAATAAAACAACCGCCCAGCGTGAAGGACGGCCAAGTGTTGATTTTCGCCTCTGCTCTCACATATAACATGAGCGGATAAGGTTAACGAGAGGAACGCCTATGGCACTCGAAACGATTCGCCGCACCTCGGCGCCCGCCGGCACCCAAGCCCTGGCCATCGACCAGGGTCTGCGCGCCTATATGCTGCGTGTTTACAATTATATGGGCTCGGGCCTAGCCCTGACCGGCCTTGTCGCCCTGCTCGTCGCCTCCTCGGAAGAGGTCATGCGCACCCTGTTCGGAACCGGCCTGATGTGGGTGGTTCTGCTGGCCCCCCTGGGCTTGGTGCTGTTCTTAAGCTTCCGCATCCAGAAAATGAGCCTGGCCGCCGTCCAGACCACCTTTTGGGTCTATGCCGCCCTGATGGGCGCCGGCCTGGCCCCCATCTTCGTCATCTATACCGGGGCCAGCATCGCCAGGACTTTCTTCATCTGCGCCGCCACCTTCGGCGCCATGAGCCTGTACGGCTACACGACCAGGAAGGATCTGTCGGGCATCGGCTCGTTCCTGATCATGGGTCTGTTCGGCATCATCCTGGCCGGACTGGTCAATATCTTCCTGCAATCGACGATGCTGGAATTCCTCATCTCGGCGGCGGGCGTGCTGATCTTCACCGGCCTAACCGCCTATGACACCCAGAAGGTCAAGGAAATGTATTTCGACGCCGACAGCGTCGAAACGGCGGGCAAGAAGGCCGTGATGGGCGCCTTGACCCTGTATATGGATTTCCTGAACCTGTTCTTGATGCTGCTGCGCTTCTTTGGCGAGCGCCGCGAGTAGGCTCTCAGCTCTCAGCTCTCAGCTTTCAGCAAAAAGGGCCGGGTCATCCCCGGCTCTTTCGTTGTTTTCCTGACGGCTGACGGCTGACAGCTGACGGCTTTAGATCTGCCCGCCCCAGCCCATTTCGATGTCCAGCACGGCGTGCAGCAAGGACAGATGCAGGATTTCGACGAAGCCGTACTGGTGCGAGGCGACATGCAGATTGATGTCGCCCAGACGCTTCAAGGGGTTGGTGCCGTCAAAACCCGACAGCGTCACCACCGCCATGCCCTTGGCCCTGGCGGCTTCGCAAGCCTTCAGGATATTGGGCGAGCGCCCCGAGCTGGAGATGGCCAGCAGCAAGTCGCCCGAGCGGCCATGCAGGCTCAGGGGGTGGGCAAAGACGTTCTCATAGCCCAGATCATTGGCCAGACAGGTCAGCTGCGCCCCATCATTCAGGGACAGCGAGCGCAGATTGCCGTTCTTGCTGTAATCGATGGCCAGATGGCTGGCGATGCCGGCGCTGCCGCCATTGCCGATGAAGTACAGCGTATGGCCGGCGGCATGGGTGACCCGGGCCAGGGCGCGGATGCGGCCGATGGCCTCGTCGAGGGGCAGGGTCTTGCCGGACCCGTCGCTGGCCTGGGTTTTGCGGCCCAGTTCGGACAAAAGATCGAAATATCGGTTCAGTTGGGCGGCGGTATCGGTCATAGGGATGTCTTAGCGCAAGCCAGCGGCCCCCGCAACAGTCTGGTGCGCAATTCAAATCAAGATGATAGAATAACGGCATGGGGGAGTAGTTTGGAAGATGGCTTTGGCAGACACAGGATCGGCGTCGTTGCGCATCGGCCAGGCCCGCACGGCCGACGAGCGAGAGGCCGTGTGGCGTTTCCGCTATCAGATCTATGTCGAGGAAATGGGCAAGATCGCCCTGGCCAACGCCGATCACAAGCGCCGCTGGCTGGTCGATGATCTGGACGAGGACGCCCTGATCCTTTACGCCCAGGACGGCGACGCCGTCGTTGCCACCTTGCGCATCAACAACGCCAGGAAAACCCGCCTGCCGCCGGCCCTGGAAGTGGCCTACAGGCTGGCCCGCTTCAACGCCATTCCGCCCGAACGGCTGAGCTTTTCCTCGCGTCTGATGGTGGCCCGCGACATGCGCGGCTCGGTGGCCTTGCACAGGATTCTGGCCCGCGCCTACGAGCTGGGCCTGGAAAGCGGCGTCGTCTACGATTTTTGCTATTGCGCCCCGGCCCTGATCGAATTGTACGAGCATCTGGGCTATCGGCCCTATACCGAGAACTTCCTCGACCCCGAAGTCGGCTACCGCGTGCCGCTGATTTTGTCGCTGAAGGATGCCGGGCATCTGGAAGCGGTGCAGTCGCCTTTCTGGCGCAAGCTGAAGAACCGCCCTGATCTGTGGCAGGACCAGGCGGCGGCGGAATGGCTGGCCGAGGAATTTCCCGCCACCACCAAGGCGGCGCGCTGGGGGGCTGGCGAAGACGCCTTCTGGCATTTCCTGGCCGACAAGCTGCGCCCCTCGACCGGCAGCCGGGTGCCGCTGCTGGAAGGACTTTCCGACGACGAGCGCAAGCGCGTGCTGAAAAGCGGCACCGTTCTATCATGCCGGGCCGGCGACAGGATTCTGCGCACCGGCGATGTCGGCAGCGAATTGTTCGTGGTCCTTTCAGGCCTGGCCGAAGTGCGCCTGCCCAAGGCCAAACACCCCATCGCCGTGTTGGAACCCGGCCAGGTCTTCGGCGAAATCGCCTTCATCGCCAGCGTCAAGCGCTCGGCCGATGTCGTCGCCCTGGCCGAGAGCGAGATTCTGGTGGTGTCGCAAACCTTCTTGCGCAAGCTGATGAAGTCCTCGCCCGAACTGGCCTCGAAGGTGCTTTTCAATCTCTCGCGCGTGCTGTGCGAACGCCTGGTCTATTCGACCCGCTCGATGCTGCCGGAATCGCCGAAGGCGCCGCCGGCGCAGCAAGCGAAGCCGGTCAGGAAGAAAACCTCTCGCCCCCGGAGCTAAGCGCCATCCGCACCAGATCGGATAGATTGCGCGCCTTCATCTTGTCCATCACCCGGGCGCGGTGGATCTCAACCGTGCGTGCGCTGATGCCCAGCTTCTGGGCGATCGACTTGTTCGAATGCCCCTCGACCACCAGATCCATGACCTGAGCCTCGCGCGGGGTCAGCAATTGGCGGCGGGTGCTGACGCCAGCCTGTTCGCGCCGCTGTCGGAAGGCCTGGCGACCGGCCTCGCTGTCAAAGGCCTGGCGGATCGAGCCGGTCAGCGTCTCCTCCTCGAAGGGTTTCTCGATGAAATCATAGGCTCCCGCCTTCAGGGCCTGTACCGCCTTGGCCACATCGCCATGGCCGGTGATGAAAATGACCGGCAGTTCGATATTGCGGCGCATCAGTTCGGCCTGCAGCTCAAGCCCGTCCATGCCCGGCATGCGGATGTCGGTGACCAGACAGCCCGGCTCGCCGGGGTCGAAGGCATCCAGAAAATCGACGGCCGAGCCGAAGGCCTGCACCTTGAAGCCGGCCACACCCAAAAGCAGAGCCAGGGAATCGCGCACCGCCGCGTCGTCATCGACCAGAAACACCGGCTTGTCGGCAGTCGAAATTTGCATGTCCACGGTCACGGCACGCTCCGTTCTTGAATTCAGTCCATCTGACCCGGCAAGGTGAAGCGAAAGACCGTCGCCCCCTTGACCTTGGCATCATGCCATAAATTGCCGCCATGCGCCTCGATAATGGTGCGGCAGATCATCAGCCCCAGCCCCATGCCTTCGTTCTTCGACGAGGCGAAGGGTTCGAACAGACGACCCTCGATCTCGGGCGCGATGCCAGGGCCCTGATCCTTGACCGAGATTTCCACCATGCCGTTTTGAAGATTGGCGGCCTCGATGGCGATTTCACGTTCGGTCGGGGCCAGCACCGCCAGCGCCTCGATGGCGTTGACGACGAGATTCAGCAGCACCTGCTCGACATGGATGCGGTCGGCGCGCAGCTTGCGCAGGCCGGGCGGCAGCAACACGGTCATGCGGGCTTGGCTGCGCTTGAGGGTCGGCGCGATCAGGGCCTGGGCCTCGCCGATCAGATCCTGGACGGCGATGATTTCAAGTTCGGGTTCGCCCCTTTGCAGGAATTCGCGCAGGCGGCCTAGAATCTGGCTGGCCCGCATGGCCTGGCTGGAAGCCTTGCCAAGCGCGTCCTGGGCTTCGGTCGAGCGCGGCTCGGGCAAGGCCAGCAGGCCTTGCGCCGCCTTGATGTAATTGACGATGGCGCTTAGGGGCTGATTGAGTTCGTGCGCCAGGCCAGACGCCATTTCGCCGGCCAGCGACAGGCGGGTCATCTTGGCCAGGCTAAGTTGATGGTCGTGCAGATTCGCCTCGGCCTGACGCCGCTCATCGACAATGGCCGCCAGCAGCAGCGTGGTCAGGGCCAGGACCAGCATCAGAGTCTGAAGGGCGGTCACGATTCCGGCCTCGTAATGCAGCCAGGTGGTGATCGCCATCATGGCGCCCTGGGTGGCGGCGATGCCGACCACGGCCCCCTTCATGCCGTGGCGCACCGCCATCCAGATCAGGGGCAGGAACAGAAGGTAGAAGAACTTGAATTCGTCGGTGATCTCGAGCCCGAAGACGATCCAAGACAAAATCAGCACGCCCAGAAGCGGCAGGGCCAAGTCGATCAGCAGCGGCCAGATGTCCTTGCGCTGCGGCCATAACACCAGCACCAGCGGCGCCGTCGTGACGATGCCGATGATGTCGCCCACCCAGTGGCGGAAGGCGGCCTGGAGGAACTTCTCGGCGGGCAAGCGCCCCAGGGCGACCAGAAAGCCGACATGCGCCAGCACGGCGACCGAGGCGGCTATGGCCGCAACCAACGTCAGCATCAGGATGTCGCGCCGCCCCTGCAGATCGAGGCGCAGTTTCTGGCGGTGCAGAATAGCGGCGCCAAGAGCATAGCAGAGGGTAAATATGAAGGCGAAATTCAAGGAAGAGGGCAGATCGAGGCCCTGGCCCCGCACCAGCAGATCGGCGGCCAGGCAGCCCAGCGCTACGGCGGGAACATAGCGCCAGCCCAGCAACAGCAGAAAGGCCAGCGCCAGGCCGGCCGGCGGATTCCAAGGCGTGATGAGCAGATCGGCCAGGCCGTGCACCCAACTGACGGCGTCCAGGGCCACATGCAGGCCGACGTAAAGCGCGCCGATCAGGAACGCCTGTTTCTGTCTTTCCAAACCTTGCTCCCTGCTTTCGTTCATCCGCTAGCTGCGAAGTCTCAGGAGGTTGTCCACTCGGCCCGGACCTGGGAAGCTGATGTTGTCGAGACATTGGCTGAACCGGGAGGAGCCGAATGGACGTCCACAAGAATGCCAAGCTGACGCCCGTGGGTCGAGAGATAATGGTGGGACGGGCGCTGGAGGGCGGGCAGTCGCCGAGCTCCTTAGCAGGCTGCTGAAAAACCCCTGTATTTTACAGCGGCAGTTTGCCAAGGCTTGTCAATTGAGTGGTTTTTGCGGTTTCGTGGGCCGCAGTTTGCGGCCTTTTTGGTTCATTTCCGTTCAATCGGCGGAATTTGGGCGCGGTTATCCCGCGTTGGCCAGCAGTTTTGGAATGCGGACAAGATTGTAAGCGGCAAGTGCCAAGGTGAAGACGGCCTTCACCTTCTCAAGCCCCTGCAC
>JACRJC010000066.1 GCA_016215555.1 Rhodospirillales bacterium
GCCTAACGAACCCGGCATGGCGATTGGCCCCACCGCAGGCCGGGCGATTTTTCGCGGACAATGTGTTGCGGACCGCTTACTGTGAACCACACAGCCGCGCGCTCCGCGCCTGTTGCCCGAGAAAAATCGCTCCGGCGAAATGAGTCATTCATTCTGCAAGCTGGTATTATCTTTGGCATGCGGCGTGCGATGCCCTGAGCTGGATGGCGGAATGGAACGGGGATGCATGGACGCTTTCGATGAAATGCGCGGGCCCAAGGGCATGGTGGCCGGCGCCTATCAGGCCTTGGCAGAATGGCTTTACGCCACCCCGCCTCAGCTATTGGATGAAAAACGGCGCGAAGCCGAAATCCTGCTCCGCCGCACCGGCATCACCTTCAACGTCTATGGCGAGGAGGCTGGCTCCGAACGCCTGATTCTCTTAGGCATCATCCCCCGTTCCCCGGCCCCTGCGGAATGGACGAAGCTCTCGAAGGGGCTCGAGCAACGGGTGCGGGGCTTGGACGCTTTCCTGGGCGGCATCTATCACGAACAGGATATCTTGAAGGCCGTCAAGATTCCGTCGGCCAAGGTGCTGGACAACGCCCTTTACCGGCCCGAAATGCAAGACATCGAAGTGCCGGCTCCCGCCCCCTTGAAACCCTGGACCGACGCTTCCTCTATAACCTCCATCTCTATAACCTCCATCTCTATAACCTCCTTGCCCCCGCCCCCGGCATGGGCGAGGATGGCGCCTGGACCATGGGAGGAGCGACATGGCCATTGCCTGGAGCGACAATCTGCTGATGCTGGGGGTCGAGGACATCGACGCCGACCACAAGCAGAAGATCGAAGCGCTGAACCGCGTTGATTTCCTGATCGAGCAAGAGGCCGAACCCGAAGTCGTCGCCAAGGCCCTGCATGATCTGATGACCGGAACGGTCGAGCATTTCGCCCGCGAGGAAAAGCTGATGCGGCGCACCAAATATCCCGCCCTGCCAGCACATGCCGAACTGCACAGGGAATTCCTGGAACGCCTAGGCAAGCTGCATGCCGCCAGCTTCCACGGCCAGGGCCAGATGGACGCCAGGGCCGAGCTTGATTTCTTTTCCGACTGGATGAGCGTGCATATCCAGAACGCCGACCGCAATTTCGTCCATTGGCTACATCCCGAAAAATGATTCCCGACCTTGGCTTCCCCCCGCTGGACAGCGACCACCGCCATCTTCTGGAGATGCTGGAGGATTTGATCCGGGTGGCGGAGTCCAGCGCCGATGCCGATCTGCTGGAAGACCAGTCGCTGGAAGTCACGGCCAGCCTGGAATCGCATTTCGCCAAGGAAGAGCGCATGCTGGAAGAGGTGCAGGATCCTTCGCGCCTTCTGCACGCCGCCCTTCATGCCGACTTGCTGGAACGCATGGCCCGTCTGACCGGGGCGCAACTGACCGCCCTTGGCCCCTTGGGCGCCAAGGATGTCCTCGAAGCCGTCGCCCAGGATCTGATCGCCGAAATCGCAAAATTCGACGTGCCGGCCGTTCCCGCCATTCTCAAGCTGCAGAAGAGCTAATGGCGCTTCCGGCCTGGCACCCCTTGGAATTCGAGCGCCGCCGCCCCTTCCTTGAGGCTCGGACGCGCATCGCCAGGGCCTTGCGTTCCTGGTTCGAAGAGCAGGATTTCCTGGAAGCCGACACGCCTTGCTTGCAAGTCTCGCCGGGCCTGGAGCCGCATCTGAAGGCCTTCGAAACCGAACTGGCCGAACCCTTCGCCGAGAATTCGCGACGGCTTTATCTGCACACCTCGCCGGAATTCGCCATGAAGAAACTGCTGGCCGCCGGCGTGCCGCGCCTGTTCCAGCTGGCGCACTGCTTTCGCAACGAAGAACGCAGCCCGACCCATCATCCCGAATTCACCATGCTGGAATGGTACCGGGCCGGGGCCGATCTGAACGTTTTGATGAGCGACTGCGAGGGGCTTTTGAAGGCGGCGCTGCATGCGGCGGGCAAGGATAAGTTCGTCTGGCGAGGCAAGGCCTGCGACGCCTCGCGCCCATGGCGGCGCATGACTGTCGCCGAGGCGTTCATGGATTTCGCCGGAATCGACGTCTTGGCCTCGATCAGCGACAAGGACGAACCCGATCCTCGCCCGCTGGCCGAATCGGCACGCAAGATCGGCCTGTCCACCCAGCCCGGCGATCGCTGGGAGGATATCTTTTTTCGGCTCTTTCTGGAGAAGATCGAGCCGCATTTGGGATCGGAAGTCCCAACTTTTCTTATTGGATATCCGCTCTGCATGGCCGCCCTGGCAAGGCCCGACCCGGCAAATGCGGAACTGGCATTGCGTTTCGAATTGTACGTATCGGGATTGGAACTCGCCAACGCCTTTGCGGAACTGACCGATTCCAACGAACAACGACGGCGTTTTGAACGCGACCAGAAACTTAAAGAACGTCTTTACGGAAAGACTTACCCCATCGACGAGGATTTCCTGTCAGCACTTCCCCATATGCCTGAATGCTCGGGCATCGCTCTTGGCTTCGACCGTCTTGTTATGTTGGCCGTGCATGCCGACACCATCGACGATGTCATTTGGCTTCCAGTTATAAGACCTTAGCGCCAAAGCTTGCAAAAGCGCACGCAGTTTCCTAAAGAGAGGGCTGCTGCGGGGGCGGCCTTAATCAACCATAAAAATTTGCGGGTTATTTTCCATGAGCGCCAGCGCAATCTCAAAGGTCTCCTTGCCGCCGGTCGATATCACGCCGGAAACGCGCAATGCCATCGTCGATGGCTTGAAGCAGGTGCTGGCCGCCTTTCAATCCGCCAAGAAGATCAAGGCCGAGATTACGTATCAGGCGCTGATCGAGAAGCCGGAAGCGCTTTACCAGTTCATCCAGCTTTTCCGCGCCAATCGCGAACTGGCCGACGGCGTGGTCAAGGGCAAGAACGGCCAGCCGGTGCGCGACGACGAGACGGAACTGGTCTGCGGCGTCTCGCTGGCCCAAGTCCAGCGCCTGCTGATCCTGACCTCCGCCAAGCGGCATTTCGGCGTTTCGGCCCCGGCCGCCAAGCCCGCCGAGGACAAGAAAGGCGGTCTGGGATCGCTGTTTCGCAAAGCGGAGGTCAAGCCAGACGCCTCCAGCCGCAGCAATGAGGAACGCAAGCTGGCCGAACTGGCCAAATTCCTGGCCTATGATTGGCAGATCCCCCTGCTGCAGGTTTATAAGGACGCGCTTACCTATCAGCATGTGCTGGAACTGGGCAGCGATCTCACGCTTTTGAAGGACGCCCAGGCCATCGCCCAGGCCGGTCGGCTGGAGCCCGCGCATATCCGCAAGGCGCGTCAGGTCGCCGGCGGCGAATTCGTGCAACTTTTATCCGAAAATCCCAAGGCGGTCGAAGGCGTCATCTACTGGAACGCCGACATGTACAAATTCTTCCGCTCGGTCCTGGGCGACAAATGCTGGCATTTCTTCGGTCGCGACCATCATTTCTTCAACGCCCTGTCATCCTTCGAAAAGGCCAAAATCAGGCTGTTCGGCGACACGTTGGCTTATATAGCGCCGGAATGCCTGATCGAGTTCGACCGCCTCAATCTGGACAAGACCAGCGCCCTGATGGAGGCCTTCCGCGCCAATTTCGGCGACGGTCTGGAAGAGGCCTTGTCGAGCAAGGGGTTCGCCTTCGACATCCTGCACCGGCTGGTCGAAAGCTTCGTGCATCTGAAGAAGGATGCCGAACAGTTGAAAACATATGCCGATCTGACTTGCAAGGCCCTGCTGCCCACCTATCAGGTCTGGTTGGCCAAGACGAAAGCTACTCAAGCGCCGACCTGATCGCCCGATTCATGGCGGCGACGCCGGCCCTGGCGCCGCCAGCATGCTCCCACACGCATGACGACACGGCCAGGAAATCGGCCCCGGCCCGCACCAGGGGGGCGGCGTTTTCGGGCGTAATGCCGCCGATGGCGACGCAAGGCACCACCGTCAGCTCGCGCCACCATTCCAGAATCTCGGGCTGGGCGCTGGTCTTGGCCTCTTTGGTCTTGGTCGGATGGAAAGCGCCGAAGGCCACGTAATCGGCCCCGGCGTCGCCGGCTTCCATCGCCAGATGCCTTGAATCGTGACAGGTGACGCCGACGATGGATTTGGGCCCCAGTATGCGGCGAGCCTCGGCATAGGAAGCGTCTTCCTGCCCCACATGCACGCCGTCGGCGCCGCATTCCTTGGCAATATCCGGACGGTCGTTGAGCAGAAAAGCGACGCCCCCGGCCTGAGCCAGGGGGCCAAGCAGGCGCGCCGCCTTCAAGACAGCGGCATCCTCGACGCCCTTCAGGCGCAACTGAAGCACGGCGACATCGCCGCCCGCCAGCGCTTCTTTAAGAATTCCGGCGAAGGCCTGCGGGTCGTCGATTTCCGGCGGCGTGATCAGATACAGGCGGCAAGCCGTTTTGGTCATCTTGTTTTCTTCCTTTTCAATTCCAGTCTGGCGCCCAGGCCGCCGGCGACGGCCTTCAGCTTGTTTCTGGCCGGACTTGCCGCATCGACACGGACGATTTCCGCCCCCTGGGCCAGGGCGTCCAGGGCCAGGGCGGCGGCGTTCCCGGCATCGATCAGCGCTTGCGCGGGAACATCCGGCACTTGCCGGCGGGCCTGGCGGACCAGCGACAGGAACCAGGCCGATCCTTGCACTTCGACAAGCCGGGGCGGACTTTCCAGAATGACCGCACAGCCCAAACTTTCGGCCCGCTTCAAAGCCGAAACCGCTTGCGCCAGACTGGCGATTGAAACGCGCATTTGAGTCGCTTTGGTCATAACCTACTTGAAATCCACATGATTGAGGCTCAGGCTACCTCAATCTAGCCCGAGGGAGTAGTCCGTTGAAGCCCCGTCTGCGTTTGATTCTATCCATCCTGGCCGTGATTCTGGCCGTCTTGTCCTTTTGGTTCTGGCTGAAAGCTCCCGACATCGAGGTTGTCGCGGTCGCCAGGGGGCAGGCCGTCGAGGCGGTTTACGCCACCGGCACGGTCGAGCCTTTGCGCTGGGCCAGGATATCGCCCACCGTCACCGCCCGTTTGGTGGAAATTCTGGTCCAGGAAGGCGACGTGGTGAAAGAAGGCCAGCACCTGGCCCGTTTGGATGACGGCGAGGCCAAGGCCCGGCTGGGCGAATTGACGGCCAAGGAAACCTATCTCAAGCAGGATCTGGAGCGCGTCGCCAAACTTGAGAAAAGCGAATTCGCCAGCCGACAGTCGGGCGAGAAGGCGCGCAGCGAATTGGGCCAGGCCGCCAATGCCCGCATTGCCCAGCAAAAGCGCCTGAGCGAATATATGCTGGCCTCGCCGGTGTCGGGCACGGTGCTGAGGCGCGACGGCGAGCCCGGCGAAGTGATGCAGCCGGGAGGCGTGATGTTCTGGGTCGGCGAACCGCTGCCCTTGCGCGTCACCGCCGAAATCGACGAGGAAGACATCGTGCGCCTGAAACCCGGCCTGAAGGCGCTGTTGAAGGCTGATGCCTTTCCGGGCCAGGCGCTGGAATCCAGCGTCGCCGAAATCACGCCTAAGGGCGACCCCGTCAACAAGACCTATCGCGTCCGCCTGGCCCTGCCCGACGACACCCGACTGCTGGTCGGCATGACGGTCGAGGTCAATGTCATCCTGCGCGAAATCGAAAACGCGCTGCTGGTTCCCGCCGAGGCCCTGGAAAACGGCCATCTGTGGGTGGTCAAGGAGGGCCGCGCCGAAAAGCGCAAGGTGAGCCTGGGCGCGCAAGGCGTCGCCGAAATCGAAATCCAAGACGGCGTCGCCGAGGGCGAATTGGTGATTTTGCATCCCGGCAAGTCGCTAAAGGAAGGCATGCGGCTGTCGCCAAACGTGGGACGGCGTCCGTGAAACTGCTGCTCGGCATCGCGCTCGGCCATCTTCTGGCCCGCAAGCGACAGACGCTGGTGTCGATGATGGGCGTGGCCATGGGGGTGGGCTTCACCATCGCCATGTCGTCCTTGATGGAAGGCTCGCAGCAGGACTTCATCTCGCGCATCGTCGACAATATGCCTCACGTCACCTTGAAGGACGAATTTCGCGACAACCCGGCCCAGCCGGTCGATATCGTCTTTCCCAAGGGGGCCGTCGAGCTGAAAGGCGTCAAGCCCAAGGATGAAATCCGCGGCATCAAGGCGCCCTGGAACAAGGTGGCGTCGCTGGAAGCCCTGCCCGGTCTTCGCGTCGCCCCCACCCTCTCGGCCCAGATATTCTTAAGCTTCAGCGGCAAGGACGTGGCCGTCACCCTCTACGGCATCGACATCGAGCGCGAGCGCCAGGCCTCACACATCGAAGAGGACATCGTCACCGAAGGCGGCCTTACCCTGCTGGAAGGAACCGCCAACGGCATCATCATCGGCAAGGGACTGGCCACCAAGCTGGGCGTGCAACTGCACGACACCCTGACCGCCACCTCGGCCGCCGGCGTGGTCTTGAAGATGAAGGTGGTGGGCCTGTTTCATACCGGCATCATCTCGACCGACAACAATCTAGGCTACGCCCTGCTCAAGAAGGCGCAGGTCTTGGCCAACCGTCCCAATGTCGTCAACCACGTGCGCATCAAGATGGACGATCCCATGCAGGCCATGGAGATGGCCGAGCAGTTGGAAAGGCGCTGGGGCTACAAGGCGGAATCCTGGCAGGAAACCAACGAAGGCCTATTGGGCGCTTTCGTCATCCGCAACACGGTGATGTATATCACCGTCTCGGCCATCCTGATCGTCGCCAGTTTCGGCATTTTCAACGTCGTCTCGACGGTGGTCTACGAGAAAACGCGCGACATCGCCATCCTGCGCTCGATGGGATTCGAACCCGCCGACATCCGGGGCATCTTCCTGCTGGAAGGCTTCCTGGTCGGCCTGCTGGGGGCGCTTCTAGGCTGGGCCCTCGGCTTCAGCCTATGCCAAATCCTTGGCATGGTGCGCTTCAACATCAAAATGATGACCGAGGTGCAGGGTTTCCTCCTGCAATCGACCTGGATTCACTACACGATGTCGGGCGGCGTGGCCGCCCTGTCGGCGACGCTGGCGGCTTGGCTGCCGGCCCGCAAGGCCTCGCGCTTGAAGCCGGTCGATATCATCCGGGGCGCCGCATGACCGCGCCCGTCATCGAAGCGCGCAAGCTGAAACGCATCCTGCCCGGACTTATTCCCGTCACCCTGGTCGATGGCGTCGATTTCCAGGCCCGCTCCGGCGAGATGGTGGCCATCACCGGGGCCTCGGGCTCGGGCAAATCGTCGCTTTTGTATCTGCTGGGCCTGCTCGACGAACCGACGGAAGGCTCGGTCGCCATCGACGGCCAGGATTGCGTCCATCTGAGCGACGCCGAACGCACGCATCTGCGCCTGGAACGTCTGGGCTTCGTCTTCCAGTTCCATTTCCTGCTGCCGGAATTTTCGGTGCTGGACAATGTCTGCATGCCGATGAAGAAGCTGGACGCGCTGTCCACCGACGAGCAGGAGGACCGGGGCCGCCATCTGCTGAAGGAATTGGGCCTGGAGGGCTATGAGAAGAAGCTGCCCGAACAGCTATCGGGCGGCGAGCGCCAGCGCGTGGCCGTGGCCCGGGCGCTGGCCAACGGCCCCAGAATCCTTCTCGCCGACGAACCCACCGGCAATCTCGACAGCAAGAACAGCCATGCCGTCTTCGATATTTTCCGCGGCCTGGTGCAAGACGAGGGCAAGACCATCATCACCGTCACCCACGACCAGGGCCTGGCCAAAAGCTGCGACCGCCAGGTCCATATGGCCGATGGGCGGGTGATGTAAGCGACGCCGACACGCCTTGTATATCCATCGGATATCCGCTATACTCCTCTTCGGATCAGGAGGCCCTTCGCATGCAGGCGCAATTGGCAAAATGGGGAAATAGTTTGGGCGTGCGAATCCCCAGGGACATCGCCCGCAGGGCTGGTCTGACGCCTGGAACTGCCGTGGAAATCGAGGCGGAAGGCCGCAGGATCGTCATTACCCCCAGCCTGAAACAAGTTTTCGCCTTATCCGACCTTCTTGCAGGCATGACGCCCGAGGCCATGCATGACGCTTTTGATTGGGGACCGGATCAGGGCAGAGAAAACGTCGAATGAAGCCATACGAGCCTGAGGCGGGCGACATCGTCTGGACTGATTTCTATCCCCGCACGGGTCGGGAGCAAGGGGGACGCCGACCGGCCCTGGTTTTGTCGCCGAAAGCCTTCTGGACCGCCTCGCATTTCGTCATCGTCTGCCCGATTGCTTCCCGCATACGGCCCTTTGCTTCAAGCGTCGTTCTTCCCCCTGGGCTTTCCATTTCCGGCGAAATTCTAACCAGTCACGTCCGCAGCCTCGATACCGAAGCAAGGCCCATTTCATTCGCAGGCGCCAAACTGCCCCAGGACTTGCTGAACGAGGTTCGCGGCAAGCTGGCAACCTTGATCGGATTGCCTTTCCTCCAGGATTGACGCAAGGCAAGCCCCGGCCTATTCTCGCCGCGCCGATTTCCCGAAGAAAGACGGGCTCTTGAACGCCAACGCCGCCAGCAAAGCGCCGCCCAAATGCAATCAGGCCATCACCCGCCTGGAGCGCGCCATTGCCCGTCTGGAACGCGCGGCCCTTGACGGCGTCGCCAAATCCGATCCCAGATCCCAGCGCCTGGAGGCCGAACTGGCCCAGATGCGTTCGCTAACCCAATCGGTGGGCGAGCGGCTGGATCACGCCATCGGGCGCATCCGCGTCGCTCTGGACGGCTAGCGCCCATGGGACAGATCACCGTCACCGTCAATCAGCGCCCCTACGTCATCGCCTGCGACGACGGCCAGGAAGCGCATCTGACCCGCCTGGCCCGCTATGTCGATGACCGCATCAACCAGTTGGTGGCGGCGGTCGGCCAAGCCGGCGAGGCGCGCTTGCTGCTGATGGTCAGCCTGCTGCTGGCCGATGAATTGTCGGAAGCCTATGAACAGGCCAAGCGCCTGGGCGCCGGCATGGAGCCCAGTTCCGACGAAATGGTGGCCCGATTGCTGGACAAACTGGCGGGACGCATCGAAACCATTGCCGAACGCCTGGAACAGGCATAGAGTCAGCGATGGACGGTGGCTGCACGACCCGTCAGGCTGGATCGTCCCTGGGGCCAATACAAAACCTCTTGGGAGCTGTCCCTACCAGGGCCGTGGCTCTGGCATATGGCGCCCACCTGCACTTGCAGGCCACAGAGGTGACGCTGAGCCAACGATCGCGGCGGCGCCGTCCACCCTTTTCCCGCCGCAGCTTCCCGTGACCGCCGAGAAAGGCGATCTGCGCCGCCAGTTGCGCCAGACGCGTAAAGCGCTGCAACCTGTGTGGGGCGGGCGGGCCGGGATGCGTTTGATGGGCCAGGCCCTGCCGCATTTGACAGTGCAAGACGGCGCCGTCGTCGCCGGCTATTGGCCCATCGGCTCGGAAATGGACCCCAGGCCGCTGATGATGGCCCTGCAAGACAAGGGGGCGCGTCTGGCCTTGCCGGTGGTGACGGCAGTCGGCGAGGCGATGGTCTTCCGCGCTTTCGACTTCACCGACCAACTGGCCCCCGGACTGATGGGAACGCCCGAACCCGCCACCGGCAAGCCGTTTCTGACCCCCGATATTCTGCTGGTGCCGCTGCTGGGCTTCGACCGCCAGGGACTGCGCCTTGGCCAGGGCGGCGGCTTTTACGACCGCACGCTTGAATCTTTGCGGGCCAGGCACAAAGTCACCGCCATCGGCATCGCCTTCGCCGCCCAGGAAGTATCCACGCTGCCTTTCCTGGCCCATGACCAGAAACTCGACGCCATCGTCACCGAACAAGGCTACATCCAGATATGAAACTGCTTTTCCTGGGCGATATCGTGGGCAGATCGGGTCGCGACGCCGTGCTGGCGCTTCTGCCCGACCTTCGGCGCGACCTGAAACTCGACGCCGTCGTCGTCAATGGCGAGAACGCGGCGCACGGTTTCGGCATCACGCCCAAACACTGCCAGGAATTCTATGCCGCCGGCGTGGATGCGATCACGCTTGGCAATCATTCCTGGGACCAGAAGGAACTGGTGGGCTATATCGATTCCGATCCCCGGTTGATCCGCCCCTTGAACGCGGTGCGGGCCACGCCGGGACGCGGCTTCGCCGTCATCGATCTGCCGCGCGGCAAGAAGCTGCTGGTAACACAGGTGATCGGGCGCTTGTTCATGGATGCATCCGGCGATCCTTTTGCAGCCGTCGATGACCTGTTGGCCCGCTATCCCCTGAAGGGCGCCGTCAACGCCATCCTGGTCGATGTGCATGCCGAGGCGACCAGCGAAAAGATGGGCATGGCGCACTATCTGGATGGGCGCGTTTCCGCCGTCATCGGCACGCATTCGCATATTCCCACCGCCGATGCCCAGCTACTGCCCAAGGGCACGGCCTATCAGACCGATGCCGGCATGTGCGGCGATTATGATTCGGTTATCGGCATGGGCAAGGAAACCGCCGTCTTCAAGCTGGTCCGCAAGCTGCCCACCGACCGCCTGGCTCCCGCCGAAGGCCCGGCCACCGTCTGCGGGGCCGTTGTCGATATCGACGACGCCACGGGTCTGGCCAACTCGATCTCGCCCCTGCGTTTGGGGGGAAGATTGCTGACCGCGAAACCGTAACCGATGTTCTTCCTGCCCATCTATGACGACAATCCGACGACCCGCCCGGCCATCGTCAATTGGGCCTTGATCGCTGCTTGCATCCTGGTTTTCCTGTGGCAGATGAAACTGGGCGAGGAAAACGGCCAGCTTGCCGTCCTCAGCCTGGGCATGATCCCCGCCGTGTTGTCGGGAAGCGCCGAACTGGCGCCGGATCTTTACCTGATCCCCGGCTGGGCGACCTTGTTCAGTTCGATGTTCCTGCATGGCGGCATCGCCCATCTGGGCGGCAACATGCTGTTCTTATGGATCTTCGGCAACAATGTCGAGGAATCCATGGGGCATGCGCGCTATCTGCTGTTTTATCTGCTGTGCGGCGCGGCGGCGGCCTTGGCCCAGATGGCAAGCGACCCCGCTTCGGAAGTGCCGATGATCGGCGCTTCGGGGGCCATCAGCGGCGTGCTGGGGGCCTATCTGCTGCTCTATCCCAAGGCCAATGTGCGCGTCTTCATGTGGTTCTTCGTCATCGTGCGCATCTTGAACGTGCCCGCCGTCATCGTGCTCGGCCTTTGGTTCGGGATGCAGATTTTCAGCGGACTCAACACCGCGCCGGGCGAGGCGGGCGTGGCCTTCTGGGCTCATGCCGGCGGCTTCGTGGCCGGGATGGCGCTGATCCCTTTGTTCAAATACCGCCAGGTTCCCTTGTTCCACGGCGCGCAAAGCCGGGCCTTTTCGCTGGACCGGAATCTGCCGCCCAGGCGGGGGCCTTGGGGGTAATTATTTCTGCTCCTCAACGCGACACATGGCAAAGGGCAAACATGATCCCTCACCCTGAGGAGCGCGCAGCGCGTCTCGAAGGGTGGGGCATCATTTCGACGCCCATCCTTCGAGACGGGCCTTCGGCCCTCCGGAAGGCATGAGGAAAATTCATATAGGTCGTCTGACCAATTCCACCTCAAGCATCGAAGAGCCATTATTTCTCTTTCGAAATCGCCGCCCAGACCGGCTCGGCCTTCTTTTTCTGGGCGCTGACGGCCTGCTGGATCGGTTGCATCTCGACCGGGCGTCGCTGTTTCTCGTGCGCCACCATGGTCCAGGTATCCTTGGCGACCGGCTTTTGACCTTCGACCAGGCACCCGGCCTGTTTCAAGGCGCCCTCGATCTTCTTGATCGAGATCGCCTTTTCCGCCGCCCCCAGCACCGCGCCGACATCGATCCGTCCATCGGCATTCACCATGTCGGCGATAGCGAGATTGGCCAGACGCACCTGGGGCACCACCCCATCCACCTTGCCGGTCGTGAATTTATCCCCCACCAGTTTCTGGCCCAGCAGCACGGCGGCGTCATAGCCGCGCCTGGCACTTTCCTTTTCGTCGGCGCCGGGCATCAGCATCAAGAACACATCGTCGCCCTGCGACAGGCAGGATTCGCCCTGGGACAGGCGGCTGCGGATGGTGCTTTCGGACAGCATACGAATGGTGTTGGAGCGCGTGTCCCAGGCTTCGCCGATGGCGGTACGGTATTCTTTCAGGGAAATGACCTGCAGCCGGGCCCGGGGATGCTTCTTCAGCACATCGCCAAGCGCCAGGGCGACCCAGGTCTCATCCTCCTTGCTTTTGGCAGGGACCGGCGGCGGGGCCTCTTCGGCCCCTTCCTTGCCCTTGAACAGGGCGCTGGCAAGTTTTTTGAACAGAGTTCTGTCCCCGGCCATGGGCAACCTCGGATAAGAATAATAAGTTGCGATAAATTAGAGGGGCCAGGGCCCCCAGGCAAGCCCGGCAAAGAGGTTGTCGGACCATGGCGATTAAGCTAAGGTAGCCGGTCTGAAACCGTCATGGTTCCGGGCCTGTGAATGTTTGCTCCGGGGAGGCTTTGAGACCGATGGCCAGAATTCGCCCAATTGCCGATACCAGGCCTTATGCCTTGGCGCTCTCCGTGGCCGTCCTTCTGGCGCTGGCGGCTCCGGTCTCGGCCCAACAGGTGATCACCGACAATAGTTCGATCTATTCGAACAATCCCAGCGTTTACATCGATCTGGGCGTGCTTGACCAGATCGGCCAGCCGGCGACGCTGCAATCGCTGCTGTCGGGCCGTCAGGCCATCGACAGCGCCTATCCCCAGCTTTCGCCGCCCGCCCAGAAGCTCAAGCTGAAGGCCCCGGCCTCGGCCAAGCCCAAGGTCGCCAAGGCCAAGCCGCTCGCCGCCCCCAGCGCCAGCCTGGGCGATCTGGAAACCAGGATTTCGACCGCCGAACCGGCTGCCGCCACCCCGGCGCCCAAGACGGCGGTGGAAACCGCCCCCGCCGCTCCGTCCCCGCCGGCGCCGCCCAAGATCGCCGAAAGCGTGACGGCCCCGATGCCGATTGCCAAGGCCCCCGAGGCGCCCAAGCCGCCGGCGCCGCCGTCCCTGCCCACGGCCCCCACCATCGAAGCCAAGTCGGCTCCCGCGCCGTCCCTGCCCTCGGCCCCGGAAATCAAGCGGCCCACCGAAATGGCCGCCCTGCCCGACGCCACGGCCCCCTCGCTGATGGAAGGCGGGGAAACCCTGATGCAGATCGTCTTCGGCGAGGGCGCGACCCGCATTCCCGACAACAAGCTGGTCGATCTCAAGGCCCTGGCCGGCAAGATGAGCAAGGATGAAGACATGCGCCTGCAGTTGCTGGCCTATGCCGAAGGCACCGACGCCAACGCCAGCAAGGCGCGCCGGCTGTCGCTGTCGCGGGCCTTGGCCGTGCGCTCCTATCTCATCGACCAGGGCGTGCGCTCGACCCGCATCGACGTCCGCGCCCTTGGCAACAAGGCCGGCAGCGGCCCCGCCGAGCGCGTCGATGTGGTGATGCTGAAGAAGTGATGGTTTTGACCGCTGGGCAAACGCCCGGCGAAAAACAAATGCTAAAAGGCCACGGCTTCGCCCGTGGCCTTTTCAATGTCGGCGCTTAAGGTTTCCGTTTTTTCAGCCGCCATTGAGGCGGCGGCCAAGCGTCCGCGAGGACGCGCCCGGCGAGGGACATATTACAATTTCACTACTTCGCCCGTGGCCTTTTCGATGTCGGCGGCCAGGGTTTCCAGAAGATCGGCGCCGCCCCGGGTCGAGCGCCAGGATTTGCCATCGTCCGCCGTCTCGTAATGCGAGGCCCCGCTGAAGGGCGAAGACAGCCAAATCTGGCGCATGGGGGCGTTCGAATTGATGACGAACTGACGGCCGTCCTCAAGCTCAAGCGTCAGCACATTGCCCTGCAGTTCGGCATCCAGGCCGGCGGCTTCGGCGGCGTCGGATAGGCGGGACAGCAAGTGCTGGGCCAGTGTCAGAAAACGCGATTCGTCAAGCGCCATGGGGCATGCTCCTTCTTTCACGACATTCTTAGATATGAGCGGATGCGGGCCCTTTCCAGGGCCTTGACGTAGATCGCCAGCGTCGCCTCCATCTGCCGGTCCATGCGCAGATGCGCCTCGGCAAAGGTCTTGGCTTCCAGGGCCAGACGGGCCGGCAAATCCGCGTCACCGGCCAGTCTTTCGATCGCCTTGGCCAAGGCAAAGGAATCGCGGGGCGGCGCCAGCAGTCCGGTCTTGCCGTCATGCACCAACTCGGTCAAACCGCCGACGCGGGTCGCCACCACCGGCTTGCCGACGGCGAAGGCCTGGGGAACGATGCGCGATTGCGCTTCGTTGGAAATCGATGGAACGACGACCATATCGACCGCCGCCAGGGCCTGATCCACATTCTCGCAATAGCCCGGAAAAACGACGTGCCGATCGATGCCTAGACGAACGGCCTCGCCCTTCAGAAAGTCGAAATAACCTGCCCCTTCCTCAGTCGCCCCGCCAAGGATGACCAGCTTCACAGGCAAGCCGGATTCCAGAAGCGCCGGCAGGGCGTTGATGGCGAATTCCAATCCCTTGTCGGGGCGCAGCATGCTGACGGTGGCAATAGCGACGTCCGTGTCCTTGCAGCCCCAGGCTTGGCGCAAGCGTGACCGCGCATCCGGATCGGCAGGCCTGAAGAAGACGTCATCGGCCCATTCGCCGACGACATGGGCACGCGCGGGATCGGCCAGACCGTCGGCCAGCATCGCCGTGCGAACGCATTCGGCGACGGCGATCACGGCATCCGAGCCCAGGCGCCATTGCAGGCTGCGCAACAGGCCGGGCTTCAGACGTTGAGTGGTATGGCGCGAGCGCACCACCGCCGTCAGGTCAAGGCAGGCCATCAGCGCCTTGGCGTCGCGGGTGACATGGACGTCGGCGACCTCGATCCGCAACTCGAGCAACAGAGCCCGCATCTTGCGAATCGTTCCCCAACGCCACGGCTGGCCGAAGTTGAAATCGATGACCGGCAGTCCCGCCGCGACGGCGCGCCGATGGCTTTCGCCGTTCTTCGGCGTCGCCAGCCAGGCCTGATGGCCGTGCGCGTTCAGCCATTGCGTCTGCTCGATGACCCGAAATTCCAGGCCGCCCCAGTTGCGCCCGGGAATGGTATGCAGGATGCGCATCAGGCGAACACGAAGCGAGAGAGGAAGGACGGAGCCGCCAGCGGGCGCAGGCAAACCGAGGCCATGCCCTTGGCCGCCAATCCTTCGACCAGATGGCGCATGACGGCCAGACTGGCCTGGGCCTTGACGCCGCCCTCGGGCAAATCATTGACCGGCTGGTCATGCATCAAGATGACGGCGCCCGGCAAACCGGGATGGTCGAGCACGCGCCGGACGGCGGCTTCGGCGGCTTGTTCGATATCGGCTGTTGTCGCTTGCGCCGAAGCGATGGCGTGATCCTCGGTTGAGAGGCGCCAATGCGCGATCTGGCAACCTGGCATCCAAGATTGCAGTTGCCGATGGACAGCGGAATTGCGGTAACCGCCGTTATAGGGAAGCCGCACCAGATATGGCGAAGGCGTCGGTCGGCATTGCGCCAGCAACGCTTCGCAGCGGCTCATATCCTGGATCAAGCGGCCCTTGGGCGCGCGGTCGAGACGGATATGATCCCAGCCATGGGCATAGACGGCGTGGCCATCCCTTGCGATCGCCTCAACCAGTTCCAAAGATTTCTCGGCACGGAAACCGGAAACGAAAAAAGTCGCCTTCATCTGGAAACGTCGCAGCAAGTCAAGCAGGCCGGGCGTCGCTTCCACCGTCGGCGCATCATCGATGGTGATGGCCACTTCCTGCGGCCCCGCGTCATCGACATGGCGGACCACCGGCCTCCAATTACCCAATGAGCAAGACAGGCTGGCCATGACGGATCACACGTCCAGAAGCTGCAAGGAACGTTCGGGCCGCTTCCAGGTCAGCGCGTCGAACCCATGACAGGCCGGGCAGGAGGAAGACCAGTCCTCGCAAGTGTGACCGCATGAGGAACAGACCCAGGCGGGATCCGGCGTGGCTTCGCCCAACCGGCGCAGCCAGACCACGGAATCGGACAGTTTGCCCTCGCCCTCGTCGATGGCGGCCATGAGGGCGATGACGCGCGCCTCGGGCGCATTCGCCGTCAATGGCGCCAGGCTCGAACGGGCCTTGCCCCACAGACGCGCCTTCAGGGCGGCGCGGGCCACGGCGATGCGGCTTTCAGGATGGTCGGCCGCACCCGAGACCAGACGCTCGACGGCCAGTTCCTGCTTCAACGCCTCCTCACCCTCCAGCAAACCCATCATCGCCTGATGGAGGCTGGGATGCGGATTGGCCTTCCACGCCTTTTCAAGCAGACGCGCCGCCTTTGCTTCCTGGCCGGTTTCCTTCAGCCGCCTGGCGGCGGCGATGGCGGCGGCGGGAAGATCCGGGGCCAGATCGAAGGCAGTCTGGGCCAGCTTGGCGCCGTGCTTGGCGTCGCTGGCCTGCATGGCCGCTTCCAGCGTCAGCAGGGCCTTGCGCCGCTTGGCCGCGACATCGCCGATCAGATGGCGTTTGGCGGCCTTGGCGGTCAGGTCCAAGGCTTCTTCCCAGGCCTTGTCCTCGATCAAGAGATCGGACAGGGCCGCGAACACCCAATCGGCGTCCGGCTTCAGCGCATAAGCCTTGCGGGCATAGTCCAGAGCCTTGGCGCGCTCGCCCTTTTTCAGGGACTGGGTCAGCAAACCGCGCAGGGCCAGAAACTCGGTCTCGGGACGCTTTTGCATGGCTTCGAAATGATGGGTCGCCCCCTCTTCGTCGCCGGCCAGTTGCGCGGCTTGCGCCGCCAGCAACAAGGACAAGGGCGGCGTCCCGAGATAGGAATCGGCTTGCCGGGCTTGGCGCAAGGCTTCCTTGGGATCGCCGGCCGCCACCGCCACCAGCCCCTTGGTCAGGGCCTCGTAGCCCTTGCGTTGCTTGCGTTCGGCCAACATGCGCCCGAAGACGTTGGGCATGCCGACCAGAAAGCCGAAAATGCGGGCCAGCCAGAAGAGAAGAAAACCCGCCAGCAGCAACAGAACCATCAGTACCGGCATGCTGGTTTCGATCTGCCAGCCCAGCCAGTTCATCGAGACCGCGCCGGGGCGATCAGCCAGCCAGACCGCGCCCGCCACCAGCAGACCGACGCCGGCCAGATATCGGAGCAGACGCAGCATCAGGGCTTCACCGTCATCGCCATTGTACGATCCAGAATGGCAACAATATGCAGATCGGCCTCGATATGGGCCAAGGCGTCGCCCAGCCAGGGCTTGGCCAATTCGGCGGCGGGACCGGCCAGATTGGACAGATTGGCGGCGGCGCCGGCCAGATGATGCTTGGCCAATTCAGCCTCGGCCCGGGCCACGGCGCCTTCCAAACCAACGCTCTCCTGTCCCGCCTCATCGACCCGGCGCACCGAAATCAGCGCCGACAGGCGACGCTTGACCGCGCTCCACAAATCCTCCTCGGCAACCAGGGTCGAGCGCAGCAGTTCTGGCTTCAAGGCGGCGAAGCGCTGCGCCAATTGCTCTTGCGCCGCCACGCCCTTTTCGGCCAGCGGCTTCAGGGCGGCCAGATGCCCCGACAATTCGGCGTCGCCTTCGCCCAGGCGAGCCAGCGTTTCAATCTCTTTCACGAAAGCGCGCCCGGCATTCTTGGCCTCGCGCAGCATCAAGGCCGAGAGCAGCAGCGCCGGACCGGTATCGCGCCGTTGCGACAAGGACTGAATCTCGCTTTCCATTTTCGAAAAACGCTGGTTCACCCGTTCCTGGTCTTCCGCCGACAGGCCGGCGGCTTTTTCCACCGGCATGAGCGCCTTGGCTTCCAGATCGGCGATGCGCCGGGACAATGATTCGTCCCTGGCCGCAAACGAGCGGAGGATGTCGCTGCCGGCGCTCAGGGGCGGCTCGGCATGAGGCTCGTCGGCGGCGATTTCGTTTTTCAAGGAATCGACCAGCATCGGCCACAGAAGCGCCCCCGACCCGGCCACCAGCGCGATGCCCAGAATGCCGCCCAGCAGAAAGGCCGACAGCGTCCGCTTGGTGGAACGGACCGGCGGCGGCAGGATCGCTTCGACCGTGGCGTTATTCTGGGCTTCCGGCGCGGGGCTGGCGGCGTCGCTGGTCATGGGCTCCTCGTCGATGCACAAAAGAAGCGCGCTCTGCTCGGGTTTGGCGGCCACGCGCAGCCTTCTGAAAGGCAATTCCCGCAATCGCTCGGCCACCGCCCGGCTAAGGGCAAAGGCGCTGCACTGGGAAAGCCGGTCTTTGATGTTAGCCTTTACGGCCAGGGAAGCAAAGCTCTCAGCCGTCCGGGGCGAGAAAAACAGCACGCCGTCAATCAGGCCGTCTTGAAATCGTTGGATTGTTTCAGGCGACAAGGCGGTCGCGGCCTTGGCTTCGTAGATGACGGCGCGACGCACTTCAAAGCCCTGCCCGCCCAACAACGACGCCAGATCGCCGGCCAATTGGCTGGCCGCCGGATGCAACAGCGCGCCCCGGGCCGGATAGCATTTCTCACGCACCAGCCTTGCCAAATCCTCGACATCGCCGCCGGCGCTTTCGATGCGGCTGAATCCCGCTTCGGTTGCCGCCCGGGCGGTGGAATCTCCGACCGCATAGACGGGCAATTGGCGTTCGGAGGACAGACCGGCAAAGACCCGCACCCCATTGGCCGAGGTGAAGAGCAGCGCCTGCACGCCATCGACATCGAGAACCGCGCTTGCCATCGGCTCGATTTTCAGCAGTGGCTCCAGCGTCACCTCATGGCCCCGTTCCTCCAGCAGCTTGGCTAAAGGGGCGGCGTCTTCCGCCGGGCGGGTGACCAGCAGCCTCATACCGTTATCTTGAATTCAGGCCCCATCTGGACCAGCAATTCGCGCCCGGCATCGGCGCCCATGACGGCGGCATCCTTGGCCTCGCCGTCGCGCCTGGCGTGCAGGATTTTCTTGCCGTCGGGGCTGGCGACCAGCCCCTCAAAACGCATCTTGCCCTTTTCGATGACGGCCAGCGCCGCGATGGGGGTGCGGCAAGATCCGTCCAGCACGGTCAGGAAGGCGCGTTCCGCCGTCACCCGCAGCTCGGTTTCTCCATCGTTGAGGGCGGCCAGATAGGCCCGCATGCGGGCGTCGTCGCTGCGGCAAGCGATGCCGATGGCGCCCTGGGCCACGGCGGGCAGCAGATCGGCGGTATCGATGGCCGAGGCGACGTGATGTTCCAGCTTCAAGCGCCGAAGGCCGGCCATGGCCAGCAGGGTGGCGTCGGCCACGCCTTCCTCGATCTTGCGAAGCCTGGTCTGCACATTGCCGCGCAGCGACTGCACGCGAAGATCGGGGCGCTTGGCCAGAATCTGGGCCTGACGGCGCAGCGAGGCCGTGCCCACCACGGCGCCCGGCGGCAGATCGGCCAGCGACTTGGCCTTGATGGAAATGAAGGCGTCGCGCACATCTTCCCTGGGCAGCAGGGCCGCCATCACGGTGCCATCCGGGATCAGGGTCGGCACATCCTTCATGGAATGGACGGCCAGGTCGATGCGGCCATCCAGCAGCGCCTCGTCGATCTCCTTGGTGAACAGGCCCTTGCCGCCGATCTCGGCCAGCGGGCGGTCCAGCACGGCATCGCCGGTGGTCTTGATGATCTCGATCTCGACGGCCCCGGCAAGTTCGGGAAAAGCCGAAGCCAGGCGGGCCTGGGTCTCATGGGCCTGGGCCAAGGCCAGGGGGCTGCCCCTTGTGCCCAAGCGAAGTTTCGTGTGCGTATCCATGCCTGCCGTTGTACTGTCCCGCAGCGAGATTGCAAAGGATTTCGAATGCTGGCCCTGGGCCTGGAAACAAGCTGCGACGAGACCGGCGCCGCCCTGGTGGACGGCGAAGGACGGATCCTGGCCGAGAGGCTGCTCTCTCAATTGGACGAGCACCGGCCCTATGGCGGCGTGGTCCCGGAAGTGGCGGCTCGGGCCCATTTGCAGCATCTGGACCGGCTGATCGCCGAGACCATGGCGGCGGCGGGAAGGGGTTTCGCCGATCTCGATCTGGTGGCCGCCACCTGCGGGCCCGGCCTGATCGGCGGCGTTTTCGTCGGCGCCATGACCGGCAAGGCCATCGCCTTGGCCGCTGGAAAGCCCTTTCTCGCCATTAACCATCTGGAAGGTCATGCGCTTTCCGCCCGGCTGGGCGCCAATCTGCCCTTTCCCTATCTGTTGCTGCTGGCTTCGGGCGGCCATTGCCAATTGCTGGTCGTCGAAGGGGTTGGGCGCTACCGCAAATTGGGCGGCACCATCGACGATGCCGCCGGCGAGGCCTTCGACAAGACCGCCAAGCTTCTGGATCTGGGCTATCCGGGCGGTCCGGCGGTGGAAAAGGCGGCAAGTCTGGGCGATTCGGCCCGTTTTTCCTTCCCCCGGCCCATGAAAGGGCGCAAGGGCTGCGATTTCTCCTTTTCCGGTCTGAAGACGGCGGTGCGCCTGGCGGCCGAGGAGAACGCCCCCCTGTCCGATCAAATCAAGGCCGATATCGCCGCCGGCTTTCAGCAGGCGGTGGCCGAGGTGATGGCCGACCGCGTGGCCCATGCCATTGCCCTGGCCCCCGGCACCCGGGATCTGGTGGTGGCGGGCGGCGTCGCCGCCAACCAGACCATCAAGACCAGACTGCAGGCCGTGGCCGACAGGCACGGATTGGCCTTCGCCGCGCCCCCCTTGAAACTGTGCACCGACAACGCCGCCATGATCGCCTGGGCCGGAATCGAACGCTTCCGCCTGGGTCAAAGCGATCCTTTGGATTTCGCGCCGCGCCCCCGCTGGCCGCTTGAGGATACGTAATCGTCAAGGCGGCAACCAAGCGTTGCTCTCGCCTCGTCACGGCAATTTCCGGGGCTTGTCACAATTCTCTAAGTGATTGAAAAATTTGGCGCAGCCGACGGGATTCGAACCCATGACCCCTGCCTTCGGAGGGCGATCTCTCGATGCGCTTCGCCTCGACTTTTCATATAAATCAATGCATTACACTGCACCAGTTTGCACGATTTTGCATGAAAATGCAGGCTGAGTGGAGCGCAATTGGAGCGCAATTGGAGCGCAGCAAGGTTGATATTGGCTTCGTGAAGAAGCTTAATTTGTTCGCGTACGACTCGAACCATTCCCCGCCTGGACAGGCCGCAACTCTGCTGACAATTACCGACGAACTCGGGAAACCGCTCTCGCCAAAACCAGCATGGACAAAGGCGCATCGTAGTTCATTACCTAACCCCCAAAATCCAACCCTCGACACCTGCTACGGCGCGTTCGGGCGGGGTAAGGGCTGGATTGAAAAAATCAGCCAGTGTGCCGTTGCGGTCGGCTTGCGATAACCATGCGGCGACCGAATAGGCGTCGTGCTGGTCGGGGGTGCGGTCCTGACGGGGAAATTGGCCGCTCCAAAGCCGTGGATAAACCTCGGCGATGACAGAGCGCCCGGCAGGCACGCTCCAGCCATCGAACGGCCAGAAGTGAACGCGCGGGTCAAGTTTGTTGCGGATATAGCGCAACCAGGGAATGCCGGAATGGGTGGATTTGGCGACCGAGCCCTGCACATCGAAATGGAAGACGGATTTGGCTGTGCCCGAGCGTTCTTCGGTTAGGCGCTTCCAGCGCGAATGACCGGTGCGTACGGCACCATTACCGCAAAGGCCGTGGCGGACGAAATCAACATAGGTATGATCGTCGTCGGTGGGCCAATGGCGCTGGAAGTCATCAAGGAAGCTGGGCCAGTTGGGCTGAAGCCTATGAACCTCGAAATAGCGCAACGGGAACGAGAAAGCGTGGTCGATGCCGACCAATGTCGGCACCTCCTCGGCCAACCGCTCGACAAGCCATTCGGCAAGCCCCTTACGCGTCCAATATTTCCGGGGTGACGGCGGCGGCGGAATCTCGATTGGCTTGGCATTACCCTCCGTCATATAAACGCGCAACCCCTTCAAACTTGAGGTGGGCGTCTCGGCACCGGAATAATCGATGCCAACGTATCGTAAGAAATTACGCATCTCATACCACCGTGGTGAAACGCTCGATGTCTATCGCAAGCCTGTCGCAATCAACAATCATAGAGAAGCGTGATCGATTTCTGGATTAACCGTTGTGGCCAGAATTTCCCACATACGTTTGAACCGTCGATCTCGGAAGTCAGTGTAACTGGCCAGATCAAAAATGAGCTTTGCGGGCTCTTTTGCAAAGTCTTCAAGGAGGAGGTGCTTTGAAAGATCCACTCCAGCCGTCTTAAGACGAGTAAAATAACTAGCAGGTAATTCCGCCCTCTTACGGATATTGTCTGTAGCACCAATGAATCTAAAATTGCCAAGGTGATTGATGTCTGCGCTATAGAGGCCAAGCTTCGAGCGCAACATACTTTGCGGATAAATGTGATCGACGTGTGGATCATTGCCCTTGAATTTCACGTCAAAAGGAGAGGAGCCCATTTGATCAACATAAATTAAATTCAATAGAATGAAGCGCAGCCGTGTTTCATTGAGGTGATGTCTTTTCAAATCTACATCGTTTCCACGCTTGACAAAATACTCCTTGATTTCTCCAAGTGGGAAGCCCGCAGATGAAGACTTCCCAACAATCGAATGAAGTGCATTGATAACAGTGTCAGTGCTCTGCGAGTACCAGCCAAATAGCTGTGCTTTGTAATGGTAAGCTCGCATCTGGGCACGGCTAGCCTCGTTAGGCTTAGGGTTTTTGTAAAGAAAATCAAATAAGGGAATGAAGCTATTGTAACTGCGGATAACCTTGTCCGCATAGACCTTAAGATCATTCTTCATGAAGTCGCGCAGTTCTTGAAAAGCAATTTCAGCGCGCCCCCACCCTGCATTCATCTCATCAAGCAGCAACTCGCCATCTGTTCCTGTGAATTTCTCTGGCGAAGCTTCAGCGCCACGATTATGGGCAACAAGAAGGCACTTTAGCGGGAACGTCTTATCGAATTTTAGATTTGTGCCATTTAGAAGCTCGGTGGTTTCTTCGATAACCACCTCGATCTCTGACCACCCTTCTTTCATTGCCGCGAACATTAGGTCAGATGCGTCAAGTTTTGTGCCACCTGAATTTACACGCACAAAAATATCTAAAACTCGTCGATACGGAAACTCGTTTGCCACACCATCCAGCTCTTGTATCCAGAAATGCTTTTCTTCCCGGAGGAGTGAAATCAACTGACTAATGTTGCGCCTGACTCGCTTCTCGCGGGCTCTTGTGACCTGAGGCGTTTCCTGCAGTTCTGCTGGCTTCGCAAAATTTAGTTCGTCGAGTGCCTCATTTATACGATCGGCCACTTCTTCGCTATTCGATTGAGCATCCTTTCCAATAGCATCGGCCACGCGGTACCAGGGGAGTATTAAGGGTTCCGTTGAGAATTGCACTTTATACAACAACCCTTGCTCATCAGGGGAAATCCCACTGGTGATATCAAAGTAAGCTTCAGATCGTTTATTGTCAGGTGAGGTAATCGCACCAAAAAAAATTGCGTAAAGAGTTTGCAAGCGTTGTTGGCCATCCAGAACAAAAACCTTCTCGATACCTTCTTTGCTAATGTTCATTTCATAGAAATCGCTCAGGTCTGCATCCCAGGCAATCTGCTCCATAAATTTCCGAGCTTTAATCTCGTCCTTCGTGCGCCAAAAAAGGAGTGTTTGAATCGGATAATTTCGCATTAGGCTATCAAACAGACGAAGCATCTGCTCCTCTTCCCAAACGAAAGGCCGCTGAATATGCGGTAAGAACAGACTGCGGTTGAACTCGTCAATAAGACGAAAGAGAGAGCGAGGCTTATAACTCATGCAGCACTCCTTTGAATATGAAACGCCAGCGAGTGGTGAAGGATGGATTCAAGCAGGCTGCGGCGGGTATCATCGCTGGCAGTCAGGCTTGTCTCCAGCCGGTCGCACAGGCCCATCAACTCATCAACCTTGGCGAAGATGCGGTTTTGCGACATCTCGTCCCACCCCGCCTGGCGCAGGGCAGGCGTGATGAACTTGGTGCAGATATCGCGCTCGCTTAGCTTCTTCTTGTCCATGACCCCAACAGGAAGAAAAGTCCCCTAGGCCCCATTTTTCGCATACCGAGAGAAGATAATAAACCGACAAATTGCAAAGGTTGCACTGGCGAATATGCCCCGTATGTCCAAGCTGGAGAAGTTTATGGCTAGAACGCCCGCCCCTTTGATCTGCGACCCAAGGCTGGGCTTTGCCCTATCTCGTTTGCATCAAAAGCCAGGTCAGTTTCTGGCGCTGATATCTGCTCAAGCAACCGCAGAATGGCGCTTGCCGCCCCACCCCTCGGGCAGTTCTGCGCGTAGAACCATTTCTTGACGGCGGGCGGACCTGCATTCAGATGCTCTGCCAGCTTGCGTATCCGTTCGGCATCCCGAGCCTCTGGCGCAAGCTTTGCTGCGGCAGCCCGCACCACTTCGGAAAACGCTTCAATCTCATGCCTTCGGGCATCGCTCACGGGCTTCATGTTCCCAGGATAGGATAAACTCTATCCGGACGGCAATCGGAGAGAATTGGCTTGTTATAGGATAAACTTTATCCTATTATTGGCGTAAAGCATGAGGGCAAACATGTTCATCGTCATCACAAACCCATTTGAAGACCTCCTCGTCATTCAGCCCATGCGCCTGGCCACCTGCGACTTGGTGGAGCGTGCCGACATCGTCGATCTGTGCGCCACACGCGAACGCATGTTCGCCCGCGAAACGCTTACCAAAGCTGCTTGGGAAAGCTGGGAGAGCGGCTATGCGCATGACTGACAACGACCTTCGTGACAGGCTGAACGAGATCAGAAAGCGCCGCGAGCTTTCATGGCCGACAAAAATCGCAGTCGGCTACGGCACCCACGTTGCCATGTCTCGTCCCGTGGCGCTGGTAGAACTTGA
>JACRJC010000064.1 GCA_016215555.1 Rhodospirillales bacterium
ACGTGAGAAATTTCCTTTAGAACCGCGGTGCAAGACAGGCCGACGATTCTTTGGACTTGAAATATGCACCTCATCCTGAGGAGGGCCGAAGGCCCGTCTCGAAGGATGAGGAAGCCGCGAAGCATCTATCTCGAAGCGCAGTATCTCCACATTTTCCAGTTCTTCGCCGCATCCTTCGAGACGCTTCGCTCCTCAGGATGAGGTGAAGAAAGCGACGGTGGAATTAAACCGGACAGCCGTGGCACAAGGCCGGGCATGACAAGTTTGTTGCTTTGGGAAACCTGCTCCAACAAAAACGCCCCGGATTTCTCTGGGGCGTTTTTTCATCTTTTCACAAAATTCAAACTCGAGCGCAGAATCGCTTCAAGCGAGAGTTTGGCAGGATGGAAACGGGTAAAAGTATTCCGAAGCGAAGCTGAGGGGCTTTTACCCGATCAAAATCAGTCGGCGAGGCGGATCACCACATCGACGCGGCGGATGCGCGTGCCGTCGGGCGGCACCGGCAGATGTTCGAGCCTGATGCCCTCGCCCATGACGTCTTCCAGGCGGCCCTGGCGCTCGAAATAGAAGTGATGATGATCGCTGGTATTGGTGTCGAAATAGGAACGCCCGGAATCGGCGACGATCTCGCGCAGCAGCGCCGCATCGGTGAACTGGTGCAGCGTGTTGTAGACGGTGGCCAGCGACACCCGGACATTGGCCTGCATGGCCTCGCTGTGCAGCTGTTCGGCCGTCACATGGCGGTGGCCGTTCTCGAAAAGCAGCTTGGCCAGGGCCAGGCGCTGACGGGTCGGGCGCAGGCCGGCGCCGCGCAGGCGATCCATGGCAAGACTATAGGGGCGAGCGTTCATGGCGGGTCTCTTTGTCGGTCATGTGGGGCGCCCCTCTTCCGCCAAGATGACAGAACGATGTCGGCTGTGCGCATCTTGGCACGCGCGTCGAAACATGTCACGTAAATTATAAGTGCTAGAATAACAATGTAGAGTAATCGGTTATTGTTGATTTATATCAATCCATTGCCCGGTTTTGTCATATTTAGAAGCCGGTTTCAATCCGCTCGAACAACTGCGCAATCGTCGGCACGAACCCCTTGGCGTAAAAGGGATCCTGCGCGAAGCGGTAGGCATTGTGGCCGGCGAACATCAGCTCTTGCTCGATATCCTGGCCATGGGCGACATGCTGCAGGGTTTTCTGGATGCAGAAGGAGCGGGGATCGACCCGCCGTCCGGTGGTGCCCTCTTCATTCTGCGACCAGTTCGAGAAGGAACAGCCCGACAGGCAGCCCATGCAGGCGATCTGGTCGGCCCGGATTTCCTCGGCCTTGGCGGGAGAGACGAAAATCAACGTCGAATCCGGCGTGCGCAGGCCTTCGGTGAAGCCCTGGGCGATCCAGCCTTCGGCCCGCGCCTTGTCTTGCGGGGTCAGATAGACCTGGCGGCCGCTGGCGCCGACGGCAAAGGTGACGGTATGTTCGCCGATCGATTCAGCGGTGAAAAGCACCTGGCGGTCCGAGCGTTCAACCAGCTCGGCCAGAAAGGGGTTCTTGATTGCCGATGAATAGAAGCCCGTGGGGCTGAAGCGGTGCAGCAACACGTCGCCGGGTTTCAAGACCAGCAACCGCTTCTTCCAGGCCTCGGGGATCGGCGATTCGACGGTCAGCATCGGTCTGGTGCCGAACTGGAAGGCTACCGGCCCGATTTCCGGATTGTCCAGCCAGTCTTCCCATTCCGACAGCCACCACACGCCGCCGGCCATGATGACCGGCACATCGTTCAGGCCGCACTCGTTCATGGAGGCGCGCAATTCGGCGACGCGCCCATAGGGCGGCTGCGGCACCAAAGGGTCTTCGCTGTTGGACAGACCGTTATGACCGCCGGCCAGCCAGGGATCTTCATAAACGACGCCGCCCAGCAATTCGGGCGTCTTGTGATAGGCGCGCTTCCACAGCGCCTTGAAGGCGCGGGCCGAGGAGACGATGGGATAGTAGTAGACATTGTAGCGAGCCGCGATCTCGGCCACGCGATAGGGCATGCCGGCGCCGCAGGTGACGCCGTGGATAAGCCCCTTGGCGCCTTCCAGAATGCCGATCAGCACCCGCTCGGCGCCGCCCATCTCCCACAGGACGTTGACATGGATGGCGCCCTTGCCGCCCGACAATTCATGCGCCACGCCGGCCTGATAGACGCCGCCCTTGATGCCATAGGCGACCAGTTCCTCGAAACGCTCGCGCCTGGTCTTGCCGTGATAGACCTGGGGGATCAAATGGCCCTGGGCGTCGAAACTGTCGGCGTTGACGCCGGAAAAAGTGCCGATGCCGCCACATTTCGCCCAAGCGCCGGTGGTGACGCCGGTGCTGACGGCGACACCCTTGCCGCCCTCGATCAGTGGCAGAACCTCGCGCCCGGACATGCGAATGGAATTCAATGCCTTCACGGCCACATACTCCCCGATGGAACCCCGTACATATAGCCCCCCTGCGGGCTTCTGGCTAGCCTGGGGCGAGGATTTTCGGGTCGTCCGTGAAAATCGCGTCCACGCCCATCGCAAGTAGTTGCCGGGCCTGGCTTAAGTCGTTGACGGTATAGGTAAAAACACGCAAGCCGGCCTGGTGGAGGGCATCAATTTGATCCCGGCGCAAGCCGTGCGCGGCCAGATGAAAGCTGCCCGTCTTCAGGGCCAGGGCCTTTTCCAAATGCCGGCTCTCGAATCGACCCGCCAAATAGCCCAGAGGCCAGCCCAGGCCGAGGCTGGACGCTTCCTCGAGGGCTTCGGCGTCGAAACTGGAAATCAGGGGCGGGGGGGCCGATTCCGGCCAAACCAGCCTGGCCGCTTCCAGCGCCCGCCGGGCGGTTTCGCGGGCGTTTTCGGGATCGGGCTTGAGTTCGATATTCACGCCCATGCCAAGCTTGGCGATGACGTCCAAGGCTTCCTCGAGCGTCGGGATGGGCTCGTCCTTGAAGCGACGCGAGAACCAGCTTCCGGCATCCAGGCTTTTCAATTCGTCGAGCCGATGCTCGGCCACGCGGCCCAGGCCGTTGGTGGTGCGTTCCAAGGTGGCGTCATGAAAGACGACCGGAATGCCGCCCTTGCACAGACGCACATCCAGTTCGACCCATTGCGCCCCCATGTCGGCCGCGCAAAAAAAGGACGCCAGAGTATTCTCTGGCGCCCATTTGGCAGCCCCTCTATGACCGATCAGGCGCGGCCATAGGGGGCTGTTCTGCATGTTTTTATTACTCTTCGCTCTTCTTGGCGGAGATATCTTCGCCGGTCTCTTGATCGACCTGCTTCATCGACAATTTCACCTTGCCGCGGTCGTCGAAGCCGATGACCTTGACCTTGACCGAATCGCCGACCTTGACGACGTCGGTGGTCTTGGCGACGCGCGACTGCGCCAGCTCGGAAATATGGACCAAGCCGTCCTTCGAACCCAGGAAGTTCACGAAGGCGCCGAAATCCATGGTCTTGACGACCTTGCCGACATAGATGACGCCGACTTCGGCCTCGGCCACGATGTTGCGGATCATGTTGATGGCGATATCGGCGGCTTCGCTATCGACGGCGGCGACCTTGATGGTGCCGGTGTCGTCGATATCGACCTTGGCGCCCGAGACTTCGCAGATTTCGCGGATCACCTTGCCGCCCGAACCGATCACTTCGCGGATCTTTTCCTTGGGGATCTGCAAAGTGGTGATGCGCGGCGCGTTGCGGCTGACTTCCTGGCGTCCGCTGGTCAGCGCCTTGCCCATCTCGCCCAGAATATGCAGACGTCCGTCCTTGGCCTGGGCCAGGGCGATCTTCATGATTTCCTCGGTGATCGAGGTGATCTTGATGTCCATCTGCAGGGCGGTGACGCCGGCTTCGGTGCCGGCGACCTTGAAGTCCATGTCACCCAGATGATCTTCATCGCCCAGGATGTCGGTCAGCACGGCGAAACGGCCTTCTTCCTTGATCAGGCCCATGGCGATGCCGGCCACCGGCCTGGGCATCGGAACGCCGGCGTCCATAAGGGCCAGCGAGGAACCGCAGACCGTGGCCATCGAGGACGAGCCGTTGGATTCGGTGATCTCGGAGACGACGCGCATGGTGTAAGGGAAGTTCTCCTTGGCCGGCAGCAGCGGATGAACGGCCCGCCAGGCCAACTTGCCATGGCCGATTTCACGACGGCCAGGGCTGCCCATGCGGCCGACTTCGCCCACCGAATACGGGGGAAAGTTGTAATGCAGCATGAAGTTTTCGCGGTATTCGCCTTCCAGGGCGTCGATGATCTGCTCGTCCTGGCCGGTGCCCAGCGTGGTCACCACCATGGCCTGGGTTTCGCCGCGGGTGAACAGGGCCGACCCATGGGCGCGGGGCAGGAAGCCGACCTGGCAGTCGATGGGGCGGACCGTCTTGGTGTCGCGTCCGTCGATGCGCTTGCCGGTATCCAGAATCGAATTGCGCACGATCTCGGCTTCCAGATCCTTGAACAGGCCGGAAACCATGCCACCATCAATGCCTTCCTCGGTCAGGGCGGCGACGGTCTTGTCCTTGACGGCGCCGACCTTGGCGTAGCGGGACTGCTTGACCGTTTCCGTGTAGGCGGCGCGCAGATCGGCCTCGGCCACGGCCTTGACGCGGGCGCGGGCGCTGGCGGTCTCGGGGGCCTCGGTGGGCAGATCCCAGGGTTCCTTGGCGCATTTCTCGGCCAGGCCGATAATGGCGTCGATCACCGGCTGGAAGTTCTTATGGCCGAAGGCAACGGCGCCCAGCATGACCTCTTCGCTCAGCTCCTTGGCTTCCGATTCGACCATCAGCACGCCTTCCTTGGTGCCGGCGACGACCAGTTCCAGGGTCGAGCGCTTCAGGTCGCCCTGCAGCGGATTGAGAACATATTCGCCATCGATGAAGCCGACGCGCGCACCGCCGATCGGGCCCATGAAGGGCACGCCGGAAATAGTGAGAGCCGCCGAGGCGGCGACCATCGACACGATGTCGGGATCGTTTTCCAGATCGTGCGACAGCACCGTGCAGACGACCTGGGTTTCATTGCGGAACCCGTCGGCGAACAGCGGACGGATGGGACGGTCGATCAGACGCGACACCAGAGTTTCTTTTTCGGAGGGACGACCCTCGCGCTTGAAGAAGCCGCCCGGAATCTTGCCGGCGGCGAAGGCCTTTTCCTGGTAATTGACGGTCAGCGGGAAGAAGTCGATTCCCGGGCGAGCAGTCTTGGCGGCGACAACGGTCGCCAGCACGGTGGTTTCGCCATAGGTCGCCAGCACGGCGCCGTCGGCCTGACGGGCGATCCTGCCGGTTTCGAGGACGAGCTTGCGGCCGCCCCACATCATCTCTTTGCGATTAACTTCGAACATGCGTTCAGTTCCTTTTGTGCGAGCGCCGCCGGATTGCGGCCCTCATGCGGGCTACGCCTTGCATCCCCAGGATGCGGACGCGGCAAGCCAAGCCGAGCCCGTGCCCGGCTTGGCGATGCCGAATGGGTCTTGCCAGAAAGCCCAAAGATCCGTTTTCAAGGCAGCGCTACTTGCGAATGCCGAGACGCTGGATCAGCGTGTCGTAACGGCCCACGTCCTTGCGCTTGAGATAGTCAAGCAGACGGCGGCGCTGACCCACCATGATCAGAAGCCCGCGCCGCGAATGGAAGTCCTTCTTATGGTCTTTGAGGTGTTCGGTGAGATTGCGGATGCGCTCCGTCAAAACCGCAACCTGCACTTCGGGCGAGCCGGTGTCGGAAGCGCCGGTCGCGAATTCGCCAATCAGCGCGGTCTTGCGCTCTTGCGTAATCGACATCGTTTTCTCCTGAATTTAAAGGTTGAACACGCGGACGGGATGGATCTCGCCATCTTGCGTCCGTGCCAACGCCACCAGCTTGCCGTCGCACATCGTCCGGACCACGGCGTCCAGGGGAATGGCTTCGAGAGGCATGCGGCCCGCCAGTCTCAACAGTGAGACGGATTGGCCGCTTTTCAGGCGCTTGGCTTCCGCTTCCGTCAGGGCCAGTGCCGGGATGTCGTCCAGCACGGTCTCGAGCGGCAGCAGATGCTCCGAGGCGGGCGCACTATGTCCCAGTTCATCCAGCTTTTCCAGGGAAATCGCATCTTTTTCGGTGAAAGCGCCGACCCGGATGCGCCGCAGGCGGACGATATGGCCGACCGTGCCCAAGGCTAGGGCCAGATCGCGGGCCAGGGCCCGCATATAGGTGCCCTTGCCGCAGGAGGCCTCGAAATCTGCATGGTCGGGGTCGGGCCGGCCCAACAGGCGCAGCCGGTCGATCCGCACGATTCTTGGTTTCATTTCAACGGCTTGGTTGTCGCGGGCGAGATCGTAGGCGCGTTTGCCCTCGATCTTGATGGCCGAGAAAACGGGAGGCGTTTGCGACACGTCGCCCAGAAAGCCGGGCAGCACCGCCTCGATCTCGGCATCGCTGGGGCGCCGGTCCGAGGTGGCGGTGATCTCGCCCTCGGCGTCGTCGGTCGAGCGCGCGATCCCGAATTGAATGCGAAAATGATAGGTCTTGTCGCCGTCCATGGCGTAGGACACGGTCTTGGTGGCCTCGCCCAACGCTATGGGCAGGATGCCCGAGGCCAGGGGGTCCAGCGTGCCGCCATGGCCGACCTTAGCCGCTCCGGTGACGCGGCGCACCCTTGCCACGACCTGGGTCGAGGTGATGCCGATGGGCTTGTCGACGATCAGCCAGCCATGGATGGGCAGGCCTTTCCTACGCCCCATCTTCGGGATCCTTGCCGCTTTCCGGCATGATGTCGCGTTTCACTTCGGGGCTGTTCAAAAGTGCATCGATCCTGGCCCCCTCGTCGAACGAATTGTCCAATTCGAAACGATAGTCGGGCAGGAACTTCAAGGGCACCTGCTTGGCCACTTCATGGCGCAAATAGCCCGCCGCGCGGTTCAAACCCTCGATGGCTTCCGGCGCCTTGGCGCCGCCCAGCGGCATGACATAGGCGGTGGCGTGCTTGAGGTCGGGGGTCATGCGGATTTCGGTGACCGTCAGGGCGACGCCCTGCAGATCGGGATCGCGAAAATCAGCGCGTTCCAGCACCCAGGCCAGGGCATGGCGCAGGGCCTCGCCGACCCGCAACTGGCGCTGCGAGGGACCGCTGGGTTTCGACGTGGAATGGGATCGGACCATGAAAAACGCGCCTCATTGGATCGAACACCCCTCTCCCGCATGCGGGAGAGGGAAGGGGCCCGGCCCCTTGGGGACGGGAGGGTGAGGGTTGTGGTCTGGTTTCCCCCTCACCCCACCCTCTCCCCCTGCAGGTGGAGAGGGAGGATAATTGTTAATCCAAAGTGGCGGCGATCTCCTCCATTTCGAAACATTCGATGACGTCGCCCTTCTGGATGTCGTTGTAATTTTCCAACGACATGCCGCATTCATAGCCTTCCTGGACTTCCTTGACGTCGTCCTTGAAGCGCTTGAGCTGCGACAGCCCGCCCTCGTGGATGACCACGTTGTCGCGCAACAGGCGCACCTTCGAGCCGCGCTTGACCACGCCCTCGGTGATGCGGCAGCCGGCGACCTTGCCGACCTTGGTGATGTTGAAGACGTCGCGGATCTCGGCATAGCCCAGGAACTTTTCCTTGACCGTGGGGGCCAGCATGCCGGTCAGCGCCTTCTTCATGTCTTCGGCGACGTCGTAGATGATCGAGTAATAGCGGATATCGACGCCGTCGCGCCTGGCGATGTCGCGGGCCTGCGGATTGGCGCGCACGTTAAAGCCGACGATCAGGGCGCTGGAGGCGCGGGCCAGCGTGACGTCGGACTCGTTGATGCCGCCGACGGCGGAATGCAGGACGCGGATCTTGACCATGTCGGTGCCGATCTTGGCCAGCGTGCCGTTGATGGCCTCCACCGAGCCCTGGACGTCGCCCTTGATGACGACCGGCAGTTCCTTGACCTCGCCGGCCTGGATGCGCTCGAACATCTGTTCCAGCGTGCCGCGCGCCGACGCCACCTGGCGGGCCTCGCGCTGCTTTCTTTCGCGGTAGCCGGCGACTTCGCGGGCCCGGTTCTCGTTCTCGACGACGATAAAATCGTCGCCGGCCTGCGGAACGCCGTTCAGGCCCAACACCTCGACCGGCATGGCGGGACCGGCGGCATCGATCTTCTTGCCGTGGTCGTCGGCCATGGCGCGCACGCGCCCCCATTCGGTGCCGGAAACGAAGATGTCGCCGACCTTCAACGTGCCCTTCTGAACCAGCACGGTGGCGACGGCGCCGCGACCCTTTTCCATCTTGGCTTCCACCACCACGCCTTGGGCGGGGCGGTCGGGATTGGCCTTGAGATCGAGGATTTCGGCCTGCAGCAGGACGGCTTCTTCCAGCTTTTCGAGATTCATGCGCTTCTTGGCCGAAACGTCGATGGCCAGCACTTCGCCGCCCATTTCCTCGACCACGATTTCATGCTGCAACAGTTCCTGGCGCACGCGGTCGGGATTGGCGTCGGGCTTGTCGATCTTGTTGACGGCGACGACGATGGGTACCTTGGCCGCCTTGGCGTGGCGGATGGCTTCCACGGTCTGCGGCATAATGCCGTCGTCGGCGGCCACCACCAGCACCACGACGTCGGTGACGGCAGCGCCGCGGGCGCGCATGGCGGTAAAGGCCTCGTGGCCCGGCGTGTCGATGAAGGTGATCTTCTGGCCACCCGTCATCGTCACCTGATAGGCGCCGATATGCTGGGTGATGCCGCCGGCTTCGCCCGACACCACGTCGGTTTCGCGCAGCGCGTCCAAAAGTGAGGTCTTGCCGTGATCGACATGGCCCATGACGGTGACGACCGGCGGGCGGCGGACCAGATGCTCCTCGGTGTCCACGAAGCCGGTCAGGCCGATTTCGACGTCGGCGTCGGAAACCCGCTTGGCGACATGGCCGAATTCGGACACCACCAATTCGGCGGTGTCGGCGTCGATCACCTGATTGATGGTGGCCATGACGCCCATGCGCATCAGGCATTTGATGACCTCGGCGCCGCGGGTGGCCATGCGGTTGGCCAGTTCCTGGACGCTGATGGTCTCGGGAACCACCACGTCGCGGCTCATCTTCTCGGCCGCCTTCTGGGCTTCCAACTGCTTCAGGCGCTCGCGTTCGCGGGCGCGCTTGACGGCGGCCATGGAACGGCCGCGCTCGCCCCGGTCTTCATCGTCGAGGGCGGCGGAAACGGTCAGCTTGCCGGGCCGGCGCTTGGGTTCCAGGCGCGATTTGACGGGTGCCGGAGGCTTGTGGGCGGGCGCGCCGCCACGGCCGGGACGGCGGCGCTCGCCGCCTTCGTCGTCTTCCTCGACTTCCGCGCCGTGACCGGCGGGACGAGGCACGCGGCTGGGTTCGGTTCCGGGGGCGGGTTCCTTGGCCGGAGCCGCGGCCTTGGCCGGAGCCGGGGCCGGTTCGGTTTCGGGTGCCGAGACCGGCGCCGGTTCGGGTTCGGGGGGGAGCGCTGCTATGCGGATGCGCTCTTCCTCGGCCAGTCTGGCGTCTTCTTCGGCCTTGATCTGGGCCAGACGCCGGTTCTCTTCCTCGGCCTTGCGGGCGGCCTGCAGGGCGTGCAAACGATGCTGCTTTTCGTCGTTGGTCAGTTGGTGATGCGACACATCGACCGGCGGCGGCGGCGGCGGGGGCGGGGCCTGAACGGGCGCCGCCGGGGCGGGCGCAGCGGCGGGCAGCGCTTCGACAATCTCGGGTCCGGGGGCGCCGCCGGGGCTGATGGTGCGCTTCTTGCGCACTTCGACCGCCACAGCCTTGGAACGGCCATGCGAGAAGCTTTGGCGGATTTGGCCCGCCTCGACGGTTCGCTTGAGTTCCAACTTGGGCCTCAAGCGCAATTTTCCGCCGTCTTGATCGTTCGTATCGGTCATCTCGCGTCCTGCTCACTTTCCGGCCGGGCCTGAACACCCACATAGGCGCTCAGGCGGTTCAATTCCACTCTCAGTCGCCTGGCCAGCCCGCCTGGCAAAACGGCGACATGCACCACATGCTCACGTCCCAGGGCATGGCCCAGTTCGACGCCCGAAAAAAGCGAGACGATGGCCACATCCAGGCCCTTGCCGTCCAGCTTCCGGCGCCCGTCCGGCGCCCCATCGCAAGCTTCCAGGCGAAAGGCGACCCGGCCCTTGGCCAGCGCTTCCTTCACTTGGTCGAAACCAGCCACCACCAGACCCGACCGGCGCGCCAAACCCAGCATTTCCAGGCAGCGGCGCCGCAACAGCGTTTCCAGCCGTTGGCCCAGATCCAAGGGCAGCTTCAACTTCTTCCGCGCCGCCTTGGCGAACAGGCCCTTTTTCAAGGCCGTATTTACCACATCCGGCTCGGGGCTCAACCACAATCCCCGTCCCGGCAGCTTGGCCGCCAGATCGGGCACCAGCTCGTCATTGGGCCCGGCCACGAAGCGGATCATTTCTTCCTTGGGCCGGATGCGTCCGGTCGCCAGACAGCGGCGCATCGGTCCCTTGGCTTCGTCCTCCGCCTCTTCCACCCGGGTTCCTCCGGTTACTTCGCCTCGTCCTCGAACCAATGGGCGCGGGCGGCCATGATGATGGTATTGGCCTCCTCCTCGCTCATGGCGTCGGAACCGACGATCTCGATCAGTTCGTCCGAGGCCAGATCGGCCAGGTCGTCCAGGGACTTGACGCCCTTGGCGCCCAGGGCGACCAGCATGGCGGGGCTGATGCCCTCGATGGCGGCGACGTCGTCGGCCACGCCCATGCCCTTGCGCTCTTCCTCGAACTTGGCGTCGCGGGCTTCGATATGCGACTTGGCGCGGGTCTGCAATTCCTCGGCCACGCTTTCGTCGAAGCCCTCGATCGAGGCCAACTCGTCCAACTCGACAAAGGCGATTTCCTCGACCGTGGTAAAGCCTTCGGTGACCAGCAGATGGGCCAGCACGTCATCGACGTCCAAGGCGTCGATGAACAATTGCGAGCGGGTGCGGAATTCTTCCTGACGGCGCTCGGATTCCTCGGCCTCGGTCAGGATGTCGATGTCCCAGCCGGTCAACTGGCTGGCCAGGCGAACATTCTGGCCGCGCCGGCCGATGGCCAGGCTGAGCTGATCGTCGGGCACCACCACCTCGATGCGGTTCTGCTCTTCGTCCAGCACCACCTTGGCGACCTCGGCCGGGGCCAGGGCGTTGACCACGAAAGTGGCGGGGTCTTGCGACCAGGGAATGATGTCGATCTTCTCGCCCTGCAACTCGGCCACGACGGCCTGCACGCGCGAGCCCTTCATGCCGACGCAAGCACCGACCGGGTCGATGCCGTGATCGTTGGAGATGACGGCGATCTTGGCCCTGGAGCCCGGATCGCGGGCCACCGACTTGATTTCGATGATGCCGTCGTAGATTTCCGGCACTTCCTGGCCGAACAGCTTGCTCATGAACTGGGGCGCCGTGCGCGACAGGAAAATCTGCGGCCCGCGCACTTCCTTGCGAACATCGGCGATATAGGCGCGCACGCGGTCGCCGACGCGGAAATTCTCGCGGGGGATCAGTTCGTCGCGGCGCAGCAGGCCCTCGGCCCGGCCCAGATCGACCACCACATTGCCGAATTCGACGCGCTTGACCAGACCGTTCGAAATATCGCCGATACGGTCCTTGTATTCGTTGAACTGGCGCTCGCGCTCGGCGTCGCGCACGCGCTGCACGATCACCTGCTTGGCGGTCTGCGCCGCGATGCGCCCAAAATCGATGGGCGGCAGCGGATCGATCAGGAACTCGCCAATCTCGGCGTCGGGCTTCTTGCGCCTGGCCTGGGCCAGCGTCGTCTGCGTGGCTTCGTTCTCGACGATCTCGGCCACTTCGATGGCGCGGGCCAGCTGAATCTCGCCGGTCTTGCGGTCGATATGGGCACGGATGTCGTGCTCGTGGCCGTATTTCGAACGGCCGGCTTTCTGGATGGCCTGTTCCATGGCCATCAGAACCTCTTCGCGGTCGATGTTCTTGTCGCGGGCGACGGCGTCGGCCACTTGCAGAAGTTCGGGGCGGGGCAGGGCAGCAATGCGTTCCATGATGTTACAACGTTCCTTGTTGTTGCATGGCGTGTTTGATCAAAGCGTCATTCAGTACCAGTTTGGCCTTGGCGAGACCGGAAATCGGCAGGCTGAAATCGACGCCCGCCTCGTCCCTGATCTTCACCTCGTCCCCATCCAGGCCCAACAAAAGGCCCTTGAAGCGTTTGCGGCCCGAGACCGGGGCCTTGGTTTCCAGCTTGGCCTCGAACCCGGACCAGCGCTCGAAATCCTTGGGCCGGACCAAGGGCCGGTCGATGCCGGGCGAACTGACCTCCAGCGAATAGGCGCCAGCGATCGGATCGGAGACGTCCAGGATCGGCGACAGCGCGCGGCTGATCTCGGTGCAGTCGTCGATGGTCATGGCGACCTCGTCAACGCGCTCGGCCATCACCTGCAAAGTCGCGCGACCGGCGGCGCCGGAAAGCTGCACGCGCACCAGATCGTAGCCCATGGCTTTCAGGGGCTCTTCAATCAGGGCGGCGATGCTGGCCTCGGTACTCAAAGCCGGTCCTTACCTCGAAGCATAAAAAAAGGCGGGCCAGTGGCCCACCCCAACAACCCTCATCCAGCGGATGAGCTATGGAATATAGCAGGGTTATAGCAGGGATGAGGGGCGGGGGCAAGGGCCCCATTCTTAGGCTTTGCTGTTTCCTATTAACGGAATATCAAAACAATAATCTTAGATTGCACTTGCACTAGAGCTCGTCAATTAAGATATGTTGTTGGGTGTGCTTTGATAAAAAGTGAAATAGTAGTTAATAACCGCAACAGCGAAGTTGGCCCATTCTTGAAGTGGGCTGGTGGAAAGCGGTGGCTTATTGGTGCAAATTACCTCCCAATTCCAAGTAATTATGGCCGGTACATTGAGCCATTCCTTGGAGGGGGGGCCGTGTTTTTTCATCTGAGACCAAATTCAGCAATACTCTCAGACGTCAACGATGAGATAATTTGTCTTTATAATACCATAAAGAGCAATCCAATTGAGCTTGAAATACTTATGAAGACTCACCAAAGAAAACACAGTGAAAATTACTATTACACAATGCGCTCAAAGCTCCCCTTGTCGCCCATAGAAAGGGCGGCAAGAACACTATATTTAAACAGGACGTGCTGGAATGGGCTATACCGTGTAAATTTAAAGGGTGAATTCAATGTGCCGATTGGCACAAAAACGACGGTTATGTTTGAAAATGAAAGCTTTATAAATATTTCATCTATTCTTTCCAGGGCAGAAATCAAGTGTGCAGACTTTGAGGAAGTTATTGGCGAGGCAAAAAAGGATGACTTTGTCTTTTTAGATCCGCCCTATACTGTGCAACATAATTACAACGGGTTCATTAAATACAATGAAAAAATATTTAGCTGGGAAGACCAAATCCGTTTAAGAAATGCAGTTGAAAAAATAGTAAGAAAAGGCGTGTCTGTTGTATTAACAAACGCAGACCACGCGTCAATTAGAAATCTATACAAAGGTCTGTGTAGGTACAAAAAAGTGAATAGGAGCAGTGTTCTTGCTGGGAAAGCAGATAGAAGAGGAGAGACGTCGGAAGCACTGCTATATGCAAATGTCTGATTGTCTATACTCGCTCCTTTCCCTTTAGAACGTTTAGCAACCTTGCCTCACCGCTTGTCCCTGGAACAAAATTGTCTATGCTGAATTGATCATCTCTAACATCGATGCCTTTGAAAACATGATTAAGAAATCTATCAACCGATGGAACATCGCCGGGCGTTGCTACTTTTAAATAAGCATTTCTAAAGAAGCGCAGCAGGGCTCTAATTCCATTGGTTCGATTTAGCATCCATCCACGACCCCTTTCCTTCCAAGCGTCAGGCCATCTCTTTTCAACAGCCTTAAAGTAGTTGAAGACTATCTGAGTTACCTCTATGTCTAGCTCATCGATAAACATATTTCTTAGTGGAAACTTATTAATTTCTTCATTGGAAAGTTTTTTGAGGCGATTACCTTTTAAAAGAAAGTCACGGTCTGCGCGGGGGTCGTCGCTGATATGCTGCAAAAGCCCTTCCACAAAGGTTGCTTGGGTGATTGTTTCAAATGGTCGACCGTCAGTGGCCATGCCTAGGCGTTTGATGCGTTGGTAGAAGGGACTGTCTGCGTCACGATCAAGCGCCACAGCAATATTGTGACATGTTTGTTGGGGGCTTCTGGATTTAGACAATTCGTAAAGATCATAAACAAGACTCTTATTTACCTTTGTTTGCTCTAAGTTCACCGTAGCAAAAATGTGTGCTTGGTCAGAGATATCAGCACCCACGAATATAGTAACTGAGAGATCAAAATGATCGCCGTTAAAAAATTCCAAGCCAGCTATCCTATGCTGGCCATCCAAAACTCTCCCAATTTTCCTAAATGCTATTGACGGCTTGGATTCACCGATTTTACAATTTGAGATAGTTAAAGTATTATTTTCAAAACTAACATAATCCTGTTCAAGGGAAACAATTATTGAACTTGGGAATGATGCGTCAGCAAAATTAACATACTGTGACAGCTGCTTTACTCTTCTAGTGTCAAGGGGCCGCTGGATGCCGAGGTATCTCTCAAAATCGCGTTCTTCCTGTAATACTCTTCGTACGTCAAAAAAAGTTACAGCAATTAAATCCTTAAACGGAATTGCCGCGACAAAAATATCACCAACTGGTTGGCGCGCCCGAATGCAAGGTACTGCAATTGTCTTCGGGTCAGGATCGGGTGGGAGCTGAGACTGGTCAAATGTCATTGGGTGCGGCCTTTCCACCTTGAGTAAAATTCGTTCTCTTGGTCTGGCTGCAAATCAAGAACGGTACTATCAAGCATGTTCCTATATGCTGTAACAAAAAAAAGTATAAACGTTGATGTCAAAAAAAATGAAACAGAAAGCATATAAATTCCGCCGTGGTTGATAATGCCATTTGAGCTAATGGAGACGATATTTTGAAAACGCAAGATTGCAAGTGAGAGGCTAGATAACATACACAGTATAATAATAATTACTACAAAAGACCCTCCAGAAGGAAATACAAATGTAAGCTTTTTATCGTTCAGCTCCTTTCGCCCATATTGCTTTGTAATCGTAAAAGCCAAGGGGCCAGAGATAGCGGCAGTGTAAATGAATAGCTCGCCAGACTCGACTGCTTCTTTAACTCCAAAGTGATAGGTAAAAAGGAAATTTCCAATCAGAGGAAGCCACAGGGGCATTGTTGCAAAAAGTGTGATGGATGCAACCTCTTTAACAGCAGACGTAATGTCGTCCTTTGAACAAAGGACAAGTCCTCCAATAAGTGGTATCCTTTTCATCGTGGAAAGGAAAAAAATAGGCCCCTCCTGAAAACGTTTTTATGACATGAACAAAAGATAGCAAACAAGACGAAACGGATCAACCGAAAGCGCATTAGTTTTCTGCCTCGGAGGTTGGATTTTCAACACATCATCCCCAGCCCCAGTGCCTTATCCTCCAGCACCGGGAAGCGTTTGGGGTCGAACATCTGATAATGCCACCATTCCTTACTATAGAAATCCCAGCCGGCGGCGCTCATTAATCCCAGCAGAATCAGCCGGTTGCGTTGCGCCTCGCCCGCTATGTCCAAATTGGCGTGGTGCGACAGCGGCGTAAAGGCGTCAAAGGGCGTGCCCATGTCCAATTCGACTCCCGACGAGGCGTCGATCAGGGTTAAATCCAAGGCCGCTCCCCTGGAATGGGCCGAGCCCCGTCTGGGATCGGCCAGGAAGTCGGGGTCCGGCGTGTGGTTCCACAGCACCCATTGGGCCTCGGACGGCCTGAAAGCATCGAAAATTTTCAGCCGAAGGCCCAGGGGACGGGCCAGATCGATGGCACGCTCGAACAAGGGCAGGGCTTCGGTCAGCAGATAGGCGGCGGGCCTGGCATAGACGGGCTGGCCGGTGAAATTGTTGGGGGTGGCATAGGCGATGTCGAAGGCGACGTCATAGCCGGAGAGGTCGGTCAGGGGCATGAAACACCGTATGGATAATGGCTTGAAGCTCCTTTATACCAAAGTCCGATGAAAATTCTCGCCCTCGATGCTTCCAGCCAGGCCTGTTCCGCCGCCGTCATCGACGATGGCCAGGTGGTGGCTGGGCGGCTGAAAAGCCTGGAGCGCGGCCAGGCCGAGGCCCTGATCCCCCTGGCCGCCGAGGTTCTGGCCGAGGCCGGGCTTGCCTGTTCCGGCGCCGATATCATCGCCTGCACGGTCGGGCCGGGCTCGTTTACCGGCTTGCGCATCGGCCTGGCCGCCGCCCGCGGGCTGGTGCTGGCGACGGGGCGGCCCTTTGCCGGAATCACCAGTTTCGAGGCCTTGGCCCGCGCCGTGCCGCCCGAGGACAGAAAGGGCCGCCGCCTGATGGTGGCGGTGGATGCCAAGCGGGCCGACTTGTTCATCCAGTTCCTGGATGAAGATCTTGTGCCGTTGGGAGAGCCACGGGCGGCGGGGCCGGAAGATATCGGCGGCTTGTTGCCCGAAGGTCCGCTGCTGGTGGCGGGGGATGGCGCCGCAAGATTAAAGTCGCTTCTCTTGGGCCGCCCCGACACGCTGTTCGCCAAGGAAGCCAGCCTCGACGCCCAATGGGTGGGGCTGGCGGTCTGGGACCGGTTGCAGGCGGGCCGCGAGGTGCTGCCGCCCGAGCCGCTGTATTTGCGCGCCCCCGACGTTACGCTGTCAAAGAAGCAATAGGCCCCCGGCGGCCAGTCCGGCCACGGCCAGCAAACCCGCCGCCAGCAAGGGATGTCCCATCTCGGCCTGATGATGGGCCAGGCTGGCGGGCAGGGATTTCCAGCCGGAAATCATGGGCCGGATCAGATTGTCCTTTCTGGCGATCAGATAATAAAAGGCGGCGCCCACATGCAGAGCCACCAGAACCAGGATCAGCTTGAAGGATAGGCCGTGCCAGCCGGTGGCGGCGTCGCTGGCCGATTTCGAAATGAATTTCGACAAAGGCGCGTCATAGGAAATATCGTCATTACCGAACAGGCCCAGCGTCGCTTGCAAGGGCAGCAGAGCCAGCAGGGCCAGGACCATCAGCCCGCCCAGGGGATTGTGGCCGATATAATAGGCGCGGCCCTTGAGGTAATCGAAGGCCGCGCGCGGCCCCTTGACGAAATCGGCGAAGCGGGCATGGGTGCCGCCGACAAAGCCCCAGGCCAGGCGAAACAGGATCAGGGCCAGAATGGCCAGGCCGGAGGCCTGATGCAGATGCATCGGTCCCAGCTTGCCGGTGATCAGGCTGGCCGCCACCAGTCCGACCAGGGTCCAGTGGAAGAGGCGGGTCGGCAGATCCCAGACCCGGACATTCACCTTGGGGCCGTCGTCTTGCATGGCAACACCTTCATAAACAATGGGCTAGACAATTCTATGGCGGCTCAGGTTGACGTTGGCAAGGGCAGATGCCACATTCTGCCCATCCAAGGGGAGCCTCGGGGTGTCCGATCTTGGCTGAAATTCGGTTTTCGAATTTCCGCCAAGTGAATCGGTCCCCCAAATAAACAGGCTGAGATTTGCCAAATCCGGCAAGAACCCTTTGAACCTGATCCGGGTCATGCCGGCGAAGGGATCGGATTTTCTCCGCCTCCCCCAGCTTTGCGCAGCGCCCGGAACCACATTTCGGGAGTGCCGCCATGAACGCCATCGACAAGCCCTTTTCCGTCACCACCGGCCCGCTGCCGGGTTCGGTCAAGACCTATGAAGAGGCGGCGCCCGGCGTTCTGGTGCCGCATCGGCGGATCGATCTGTCGAACGGCGAGTCGCTGATGGCCTATGACACGTCGGGGCCCTATTCCGACCTTGAAGCCCGCATCGACATCGCGAAGGGTCTGGCCCCCATCCGCCAAGCCTGGATTTTGGCCCGCGGCGATGTGGAAGAGGTCAAGCCGCATCCGGTTCCCACACCCGAAACCAGCATGCCGGAATTCGACCGCGAGAACCGCCCGGTGCTGAAGGCCAAGGCAGGAAAGGCGCCGACGCAATTGGCCTATGCCAGGGCCGGCATCGTGACCCCCGAAATGGTTTATGTGGCGGCGCGCGAGAATGAGGGGCGTCAGGCCCTGGCCCAGCGTTTCGACGGCGATCCGCAAGGCGCCAATCTGCCCGATATCGTGACGCCTGAATTCGTGCGGGGCGAAATCGCTGCGGGCCGGGCCATCATCCCCGCCAATATCAACCATCCCGAAGCCGAGCCGATGATCATCGGGCGCAATTTCCTGGTCAAGATCAACGCCAATATCGGCAATTCGATCATCACCAGCTCGGTCGCCGACGAGGTGGAAAAGCTGGTCTGGGCCATCCGCTGGGGCGGCGACACGGTGATGGACCTGTCCACCGGCAAGGGCATCCACCAGATTCGCGAATGGATCTTGCGAAACGCGCCCGTCCCCATCGGCACGGTGCCGATCTATCAGGCCCTGGAAAAGGTCAACGGCAAGGCCGAGGATCTGACCTTCGAGATTTTCAAGGACACGCTGATCGAGCAGGCCGAGCAGGGCGTCGATTACGTCACCATCCATGCCGGCCTGCGCTTGAAGCATGTGCCGCTGACCGCCAAGCGCGTGACCGGCATCGTCTCGCGCGGCGGAGCCATGCTGGCCAAATGGTGCATGACGCATCACAAGGAAAATTTCCTGTACGAGCGTTTCGACGACATCTGCGATATCCTGCGCGCCTACGATATCGGCGTCTCTCTGGGCGACGGCCTGCGCCCCGGTTCCCTGGCCGACGCCAATGACGAAGCGCAATTCGCCGAGTTGGAAACGCTGGGCGAACTGGCCAAGAAGGCCTGGGCCAAGGATGTGCAGGTGATGATCGAAGGGCCCGGCCATGTGCCCATGCACAAGATCAAGGAGAACATGGACCTGCAATTGAAGCTGTGCCACGAGGCGCCCTTCTACACGCTGGGGCCGCTGGTCACCGATATCGGGGCCGGGCACGACCATTTCGCCAGCGCCATCGGCGCGGCCATGATCGGCTGGATGGGTACGGCCATGCTGTGTTACGTGACGCCCAAGGAACATCTGGGACTGCCCGACCGCGCCGACGTGAAAGCCGGCGTCATGGCCTATAAGATCGCCGCCCACGCCGCCGACATCGCCAAGGGCCATCCCGGGGCCAGGCTTCGGGACGACGCCATGAGCCGGGCCCGCTTCTCCTTCCGCTGGAAGGACCAGTTCCGTCTGGCCTTGGATTCCGAAACCGCCCAGGCCTTCCATAATGAAACCCTGCCCGGCGAGGGGGCCGAAGTGGCGCATTTCTGCTCGATGTGCGGTCCCAAATTCTGCTCGATGCAGATGAGCCACGAATTGAAGGATTTGGCCAGCCAGGGCCTCAACGACATGGCCGAAAAATTCAAGGCCCAGGGCGGCCTGCTGTACCACAAGGTATAGGTCTTTACGCCGGACTCTTGCGCTAGACCTTTGGGGGGGCTATCTTCTGCCCCTCCGTTGTCTTACGTAGCCTTTGCAAAGACCTTGAAGCGCCCCCTTCTCTTCGCCCTATTTGGTTTGGCCGGCATCGTCGCCGCGGTCGTGTTGGCCTTGTTCTGGGGGGTCGGCGACGAGCCGGTGCCGCAGATCCCCGGCCTTGCCGATTCGCCTCAATTCCTGAAGCCGCCGACCCCCTTGGAGCCCAGCCAGGCCAAGCCGGCCGGGCAGTCCGGCGCCGGCTCGGCCGAGGGCCAGGACAAGCCGCCGGTTTTCGACGTCGTGCGCATCAATCCCAAGGGCGACACGCTGATTGCCGGCCAGGCCGCACCCGGCGCGGAAGTGACCATCCTGGACGGGGCCAAGGAAATCGGCAAGGTGATGGCCGACAACCGGGGCGAATGGGTCTTCATCCCCGGCGGTCCGCTTTCGCCGGGCGCCAAGAAACTGAAGCTGCTGGCCAAGACGACCGGCGGCGTGGTGCTGGAATCGCAGGCTCAGACTGAAATGGTGGTGCCGAACCGCGACGGAGCAGACGGCAAGCCGGGAGGAGCGGCGCCTGGGCGCGGCAATCTGGCGCTTGACCTCATCGAGGACGAAAAACCGGGCCAGTTGGCCCTGTCGGGCCGGGGCACGGCCAAGAACGTCTTGCAGATTTTCTTCGACAATCGCCTGCTGGGCAAGGTCGAGGCCGACGCCAAGGGAGCCTGGGCGCTGAAGTCGCCGGTGAAGATCGACGACAGCAAGATGCATGTCTTCAGGGCCGACGAATTGGGCCCCGAGGGCCGGGTAAGCGCTCGCATCGAACTGCCCTATACCCGCGAAGAACTGATGGAAGATTTCGCCAGACCCAATGTGATGGCCGTCAAGCCGGGCCAGACCATCGAGAAGATCGCCATCGAATTCTATGGCGATCGGGCGGCGGCCAAGGCCATCTACGAGGTCAACAAGAATCAGATGGCGGGCCCTGCCCAACTTATCCCCGGCCAGTTGCTGTTCCTGCCCAGTTGGCCTTAAGCGGCATGCTTGCGCCATACGCGGCAATGCCGTATAGTTGACTTGGCGTTGGGGGGCTCCTCGAATAACTTTGGGGCTGTCATCGCCGGGCTTGACCCGGCGATCCACGCCTTGCTGGCCAGGCTGTTTTCGTGGATGCCCGGATCAAGTCCACGGCTGTCCGGTTTAAATTCAGACCTTTCCCTTTTTCCTCATCCTGAGGAGCGAAGCGTCTCGAAGGATGAGGAAAAACAAGGAAAATGCAGCGCCTCGCCCTTCGAGACAGCCGCTTCGCGGCTTCCTCAGGGTGAG
>JACRJC010000065.1 GCA_016215555.1 Rhodospirillales bacterium
CCACCGCAGGCCGGGCGCTTTTTCGCGGGCAATGTGTTGCGGACCGCTTACTGTGAACCACACAGCCGCGCGCTCCGCGCCTGTTGCCCGCGAAAAATCGCTCCGGCGAAATGAGTCATTCATTCTGCAAGCTGGTATAAGTGGTAGCCTTGCCCCTTGACCAGCGATGCGCAGCAGAATGTTCCAGACCTGCCAGCCTGATTCCGTCAGGGGCTCGGACTGGCGGTAGGGGCAAGCGTTGCCACAGTTTCCATCACAGGCTTTGCAATATCCCGGCCCGCCGCCGAAATGCCATGCGGCGCGGGCCCGGATGCGTTTCCCTCGGCAGCCCGTTCTTTGAGCGGGGAGAGATAGCGGTGATAGAACAACGCCGCCAGCAGGGGATTCTCGTCGATGAAACCGGCGATGGCCTCATCCGAAACACCAGAGTCAATGCCCGTCCATTCGATGATGGCGTAAAGGGCCAGGCCCTTGATCATCAGCGAACGCATCAGGCCACGACGGACGGATTGGTCTGCAGGATCGAGCCCCTCAGCCTCCGCCCGATGTTCCGCCCAGTCGTCGAACACCTTCTCGGCCTGAGCCTGGATCATGGCGTAGGAGGGCGTGGTGATCGGGCGGACCTTGAGCCGCGCCCCCTCGGCCAGATCGAGCCAGACCGGCTCGCGGTTTCCCAGCTTGATCATCAGTAGGTCTCCACATCGTTGGTGAGGGTCACGGTCATCATCCGACCGGCGACGGTGTTGTTGGCGGCGCGCCAGTCGAAACTGGCCTGGATGCCGCCGGGGCCGGAAATCGCCCGCTTGGGTTTGGGCAGATAGACTTCGTGGGCTTCGATCACCAGTTTCTCGGTGGCGGAAATCACATAGGCGAATTCCAACGCCACAGGATCACCCGAGGTCGCCTTGTCCAAGAGCGCCGTGTCGGCGAAGCGGACATCGATCGCGCCGGTCAGGGCGGCGATGGTGGGATCGGCGCCATCGATCTTGCCGTCGGAACGGATGGTCTCGATGCGCTCCAGATTGTTCGTATAGGTGAGATTGGCCCCGGTCAGGTTGGCCAGCGCAGCGCCATCCAGCTTCACCTGCCCCTGGAATTGGCCGAAGCGCTTGAAGGGCAGCGTCGCCGGAACCCCGCCCTGGCTGGTATTGTTCCGTGTCTCGCCCTGACCGATGGCGTTGAAGGTGGCGTTGGCATGGCCCGAACGCTGGAAGTTCATCTGCAGGGAATTGAGGCGCACGCCGCCGATCAGGAAGAAGGCGGGCACTTCGGGCATGCCGATCTCGATGGCAAGGCTGGGCAACGCCATGGCGCCCGAGCCGTAAACATGTTCGTAGGGGCCGGTTCCCGCCGTCACCGGCACCCCCAGCAGCGCCTTCAGCCAGTGCCCGAAATATCGCAGATCGACCGGCGCCACCACGTCTCCCTCGACCTTGATGACGTCGCGGGACGGGGCCGCCGGATCGCGCCCCTGGCCCAGGATGTCGCTGTCGATCAGGCCTTGCTCGGAGCCGAGCGAGGAGGAGACGAAGGGGAACTTGACGAAACCCGTAGCCGGGGGAACGCCATACGCGGTCTCGAACGCGGCCAAGAAGAGGGCGTTCGCGCCATGGGCACGAGACATGATTTTCTCCTTGCTGAAAGCTGATGGCTGATCGCTGACCGCTTAGAGAAGCGGGTCGCTGGATGCGTAATGCAGGGTCACGGTCACCACGGCGCCTTTAAGGCCTGCAGCGCCGTCGATGGCGAGATCACGGGTCTGGGGCGCCGACCATTCGATCCAGTTGACAAGCCCGCCCAAAGTTCGGTCGGCGGACAGGGCGATTCCCAATTCTGCCAGCAGGGCGTCGAGGGCGGTGGCGGCTTCGCGGGCTGGCCGCTGGACCACTACCTCGATCTCGGCCTGGTGCTGCCAGAGATAAGTGACCGGAGACGGCAGCACCTCGGGCTCTTCCGGATCGCCATCGCGCAGGATCACCAGCCCGCCATCGGGCACCTTCTCAGGCAGCGGCTCCTCGCGTTTGACAGTGGCGGACTGATCCTGCTGTATTTGCAGAAACAATGCCGCCAGCACCTGTTCACGTAGGCTGGGCATAAGGGCTCCTGATTAGGAGGGATGCGGAGAATCCGGCATGTTTCTCCGCAAACTATGCGGATAAACGCCTTGCCAAATGCGGCGAATGCGTCTAGTTTCTCCGCAATCAGTGCGGAGAAAGTCCTTGTACATCTGGCAGGACGGCGACTGGCCGAAATTCACCTGGGATGCCGAAGCTCTTCTGGCTCCCCTGGCCGAAGCGCGCCACAAGCAGGGCCGCCTCTTGGGCCAGATGCAACGGCTGGGCTTCGATCTTCAGACGCAGGCTTCGTTCCAGGCGACCGTCGAGGACGTGATCCGGACATCGGAAATCGAAGGCGAGAAGCTCGATCTCGCCAGCGTGCGTTCCTCGGTTGCGCGCCGTCTTGGCTTGCCGGACGCAGGCCATCCATCGTTTGACGCCAGGGCGGAAGGGGTGGTTGAGATGATGATGGACGCTATGCAGAACCATGCCTGTCCGCTCGCCATTGAGCGTCTGTTCGCTTGGCATGCGGCCCTGTTTCCAACCGGCCATTCCGGCATGCGCAAGATCGTCACCGGCGGCTGGCGCACAGATCACGACGGCCCTATGCAGGTGGTGTCCGGCCCCCTTGGCCGACAGAAAGTGCATTACGAAGCGCCGCCCGCCAAACGCCTCAAGGCCGAGATGAAAAGATTTCTCACTTGGTTCAACGGGTCCGACACCACAGTCGGCTCTGCCGACAGAAGATTTAATCGGCCCGCCATCGGCGGGATGGACGGCCTGCTTAGAAGCGGCATTGCGCATCTCTGGTTCGTCACCATCCATCCCTTCGAGGACGGCAACGGGCGCATCGCCAGGGCCATTGCCGATCTGGCCCTGGCCAGGACGGAAGGCACCGGGCAACGCTTCTACAGCGTCTCGGCGCAGATCCAGCGCGAACGCAGCCGCTATTACGATGTGCTGGAGCGGACCCAGAAGGGATCGCTCGACGTCACCGCCTGGCTTGTCTGGTTCATGTCGTGTTTCAGCCATGCCGTCGATGCGGCAGAGGAAAAAAGCCGGTCCGTCCTGCGCAAGGCCGAGTTCTGGCAGCGTTTTGCCGAAGAGCCTTTGTCGGTGCGCCAGAAGACGATTCTCAACCGCTTCATGGACGGTTTCGAAGGCAATCTCACCGCCCGCAAGTGGGCGGCGATAGGCAAATGCTCGGTCGATACCGCCAGCCGCGACATCAACGACCTCTTGGAACGGAGGCTTCTGGTCCGCAATCCGGGCGGCAGCAAGCGCACCAGCTTCAACGTTGCCGGGTTTGAGCCTGACACAGATTAGCGCCAATTCCTCGCCACCAGCAGGGACGGACGGCTAAGTAATTTCATCATGAAACAGCCCGCCAATACTGAGCGCACTGGCTCTCAGCGAGTAGCAGAGGCGGATTGAACCTGCTGAATCTGCAGGAATAATGCCGCCAGCACCTGCTCACGAAGGCTGGGCATGAGGGCTCCCGGTCAGGCTGGCATGAGCAAAAGTCATATTGCAGCGGAAAACATTAATGTATATTGTTTCCGTAGAAACGAAGGGAGAGGACCATGCCGCAACCCCGTTCTGTTGCAACACCCCAGGCGGGGCCGACGCTGTCGAAGGCCGTCATCCGCGCCGCCGAAAAGCTCGGCTTCAATCAAACGGCACTTGCCGACATCATTGGCATCAGCCGCGCCACCGCTTCCCGCCTGAACTCGGGGGGATATGTTCTCGATCCCGGCAAGAAGAAGGAATGGGAACTGGCCCTTCTGTTCGTGCGCATGTTCCGCTCGCTGGACGCCATCCTGGGCCACGGCGAGCAGGCGCGCCAATGGCTGGAAAACGACAACCTCGCCCTCAACGGTCGACCGACCGATCTGGTGCGTTCGACCGAAGGACTGATCCGTGTCATCCATTACCTGGACGCCTACCGCGGTCGCGTCTGAGGCCAGGCAGGCCAGCTTCGATCTCTGGCGGGCCGTGGAAGCCCAGCACAAGGTGTCGACCCTGCCGCTGGTCGATACCCTGGATGAGCAGATGTTGTTGGAGCAGCTTCTCGAAACCTCGAAGCCGCCTTTGCCGCGCGGGGTGGAGGGAATGCACTTTCTCATGTTCACGCCGTTCCGCTATCCGCCGCCGCCTAAGGGTTCGCGCTTTCGCGGACCGCTCGATCCCGGCGTCTTCTATGGCGCCGACGAAATCCGCACCGCCTGCGCCGAACTCGGATTCTGGCGCTGGCGCTTTCTGATGGAAAGCCCCGCACTTTCCGTTCTCGATCCCCGCCAGCAGACAGTGTCCCGGGTGGCGGGGGCCACGTTGGCGATCGACCTTCGGGCGTCTCCCTTCAACCGGGACATGGACAAATGGATCGATCCCGTCCGCTACGATGAGCCGCAGGCCTTGGCGCGAGCGGCTCGCGAGGCAGGTATCGGCGCCATCCGCTATCAATCGGCCCGTGATCCTGAGCAAGGCGGTTGCGGCGCCGTTCTGAAACCAGACGCCTTTGCGGCAAAGAAGCCTTTGGAAACCCAGACATGGTGGCTTTCGGTGACCAGGAGCCGGGTGATCTGGCGGCGCGACGATGTGTTTGAGGACATGTCCTGGGAATTCGATGCCGGAAACTTCACAGCGTAGCGTTATCTCCCCGGCTCGCGCCAATTGCGGATCACCAGCCCCGGCAATACAGCGAGCCATTTGTTGGCGGCACCAGAAACGTCGAGGCGCTTTCGGATGCTGACCTGCGGCACCAGGATGAACATCGGCACCGAGGCCAGACCGCGACCGGATTTAAGCGCCGATGCGCTGGCCTTGGCGAAGCCGCCCCGTTTGCCGGTCCTGGCGCGCTGGTTCTCGGCCACTAACAAAGACGGCCCACGTCGGCGATAGACGGCTGACAGGGCCGCCTCGTTGGCCATCGCCCAGATCGGCTTGCCAGTCTGTTCGCGGACAGCGACGATGCGATCCACCAGATCGAACAGCCCGCCGACTTCGCCCCCCCGGGGAATCGATGTCGAGCAACAAGCCCCGCACCCTGGGGTCGGTGGCGGCGTTCTCGACGGCGTCGCCGATCTCGGAATAGGAGGTCAACCCGCTGGCCGCAGCCAGATAGGAGGAGCGGGCCACCAGCGTGCCGACCACCGGAATGATGGCGATGCCCTCGGACGTGATCTCGATGTCTCGTGACAGTTGGGGCGGCAGATCGTCCATGGGAGAACCACCCAATCTCGGGCCGATGACATTCAGGATCACATCCAGTTTGGGCTTTGCCATCAGCAGCGGTGTGGCGAACAGCCGCGCGGCGATGTGAGGCAGATCGGTCATGGGCGTCTCAGGATGCAGGCGTTTCCGGCACGGCGATGGCCGGGTCAGGTGGGGTCGATGGTTGTTTGCCGAAGACGAGACCGAGGGATTTTTCGCGGGCCTTGTCTCCAGCGATTTCAGCGTCCACCTGTTCGGCGTCGAAGCCGCGCTCGGCGATGGCCTGGCTGCGGCTTTTCAGGCCCGCGTCAATTTGCTCGATCTCGGCCCTTGCGTCCTTCAGGGGATCGACCCATTCCCAACGCGGCGGCAGCCAGGAGCAGGCAAGACAATCTGCCCGCTTCGTCTCGTAACCGGGAATGGACAAGGCGCCGGACAGAACAGCCGCATCCATCCAGCGCCGCCAGACGGTGCGGCACATCTGGTGGACCAGCACCGAATGCTGCCAGGCTTCGATCCGGCGGCGAAATTCCAGCAACGCCAGGCGCGAGTTGGAATAATTGGCCTTCAGCATATCGTTGGACAGGTACGCGTATGGCACGCCCAAAGCAGCGGAAATCTGCAACATGGTCCGGTACTGGAAGGCCTCGTAGGAACCACCGACATCGGCAGGCGCCGAGGTTTGGATTTTCTCGCCGGGCTCCAGCATCACCACCTGACCGGGCTGGACGTCCATGCTCCGCTCGCCGTCAGCACCCGTTTCCTCGGCCATGTCGAAAGGCTCGCCGGGGCTGGGCGTTGTCACGAAAAGGGCGTACATGGCCGCCACCTTCTTGCGATCCAGCTCGGCGTCGTCGTATTGGTCCAGCAGGAACAATTTCACAATGGCGGGCGCGAAACGCGACACGCCGCGCAACTGCCCGGCATCCACCGGGTCCATGATGTGAACGACTTCGCTGGCCGGAACGCGGACGGTTTCGCCCGATACGCCGGGATCAGTGATGTCGCCGGGATGGCGGCGAAGGAAGTGATAGGCGACGCGACGCCCGATCCTGTCGAATTCGATGCCCTGGCGGATGCTGTTGCCCGAAGGCAGCGTCTCGTTGCGGGACAGCGGCAGCATCTCGGAGGGGATCATCTGCAATTGCAGCGGCACCGAAAGCCCATCCTCGGGCCAGCGCGGGCGGAAGCGGAAGAAGACCTCGCCCGCGATGAAGACCTCGCGGGCCGCTCTTCGCTGCTGGCCATAGAAATCGGTAAAACCCTCGGCGTCGCTCTCGTCCGTCCAGGCCAGCCACAGCTTCTGGATGGCAGCCTTGAGCTTCGAATCCCCAATCAACGACGAGGGCTTGATTCCGGCCCCCACCACATTGCCCGCCCAGCTTTCGATGGCGTTGGCGGCATAGCCGTTGTTGCGGATCAGGTAACGTGCGCGCGCCGTGATGTCCGGTCCGGCGGCGGCGATCAGCGTGTTGAGATGCGCCCGCGAGGGCAGGAAGCTCTTGAGCCGCCGGTTGGCCTGGCCCGCCTTGAAGCCGCCCCCAAATCCACCAATGAAAGCGCCGACACGACGGCGTATGGACGTCAGCATCACAAGCCCTTGCTGGCCGAGACCAGGATGCGCCGACGCGGGCCACGGCGTTCCTGGGAAGCGATGCGCCGCTCGAGGTCAGCCAGCACCTTGTCGGCCTGGGCCAGATCGTACTGGACGCTGCGCTCGCCGATGCTGACCCGGCTGACCAGGGAATTGCGCCGTGCCAGCACGCGCTCGCGCTCGGTCTTGAGTTCGTCGAGGGTCATGGCATTTCCGCTGGATTATGAGCACTGTCTTTAAAGTGCGGTTGAAAACCGGGTGCCTTCACGGCTACGGTAGCGACCGACGCACAAGCCGGGAGTAAATCTGTGTCCTGCTTCGTCTATGTTCTCGGCAGTAACGACAAACATGGTTCCAGAACCTATGTCGGTTGGACCCTTGATCTTGAGCGGCGCTTGGTTCAGCACAATGACGGAACCGGCGCGAAGTCAACACGAGGACGCCAGCGGAATCACGCCGTTGCCGCAAAGTCGAAGCCGGTCCACCCGGAAGGCCAGCCCATCAGAGCCTCGACGAATCGCGGGTTGAGCGTCGGTGCGCTGTTCGAGATATCGCGCCCAGGCGATTTCGTCACCGGGGCCGGGAGGGAAGACGAATTCACCGCCTGTTCGTTCAATGGTCTGCTGTTGCGCGCCATCGTGGCGGCGCTCGTCTGCCCACTCTTCCAATCCCTGGCCGCAGGGGTCGCCCACAGGGCCGCTTCGTCGTTCAGATTCCGCCCGCCCGCCATTGTCCCGAACCGTCCCACCCGTTCCGGATTCCCGGCAGATTGCGCATCGTGCGCCTGGGGCGTCGCCCACAAGGCCGCCTGGCCCTTGAGCAGAAGCTCGCTCAAGCGGTCGCCGCCCCGGCGCATCCGCCCGCCCGTCGCATCCGCCACCGAGGGCGTCGCCCAGGCCCGAGCACTTTCCGTCAGGTCCGATGTTTTGCGTTTGCCCGCACTCGGCTTGATGCCGTCGCAAGCCTTGGCCGTCGGCCACAGACGCAGCATCTCGGTCCGGTTGGTGCCGCTCGAGCGTTTCCCCGAACATGCGCGCTGCGTCGGCCATGTTGAGGCGACCGTCGAAAGATTCATCCCGTGCCGGCCGGCCGATTGCGACGGCGTCGGCTTGCTCTGCCGGTTCTCGTTGGCGCTGGCTCTGCTGCAACGGCCATCATCCGGTGCCAGCCCGTTATGTCCCGCAGCATTTCTTGAATTTCTTGCCGCTGCCGCAGGGACAGGGGTCGTTGCGGCCAACTTTTGCTTCACGTCGATACGGGACGTTGGGAACAAAACTGTCGGCGCGTGCAAGGTTATCGAAATACGGCAGATCAAGGGGTTGTACATAGCGAGGGCGCGGCGTGTCCCGGCTTACCCGAAGGCCTAAGCGTATTTCCACGTCTTCGAGGTCGCCCGTCACAACGAATTCAACGCTGTTGCTTTTGAACGCTTGGCGAATTAGCTCAATCGCCTCTACGGCATGAAGCCCGACCAGCGCACTTACAATCCAGGCATTCAGGCTCGGGCCGTTTGCCTGATGCTTATTTAACTCGCTAACAAGGACGCCGATGCATTCGTCGCGATGATCCGGGTGTGCGGCGGCGATCTTTTCCAAGCATTCTGGAGCGGAAATCCGATCATCGGGATCGATATTTGTATTGGCAAGGAAATCGGCAACCGCCTGAATGGCGCCCGGTCCGATCAGGGCAAGCACCCTGGGCAAGTCTTCACAAAACCAGTCGTCATCCGAAAGGTCTTTGAGAAGCTCCAGAAGAGGCTGGACGGCCTTCTCCGCCTTCAGTTGGCCCAAGGCGCGCCAAGCGTGAAGCGGTGCCCAGACTTCAGCCTTACCCTCGCCAGCATGGTTGAGGGTGGGGTCTGAGGCCATGCGAATCAGGTCTGGGATATGGCTGCTGGTTAAGCCAAGTTGCAAGTAATCTGGCCAGACGTCGTTTTGACGTCCACGCTGGCCTTCTCCGTAGACCAGCAGCCTGGACACCGGCTCAGGATAGTCGCTCCTTGTTTTTGGGGAAGCTCTCTGCACAGGCGGTGCGCTCTGGCGTCGAGCCTTCCAGAAGGCGTCAATTCCCGCCACGGCTTCGGAAATGAACCTGTCGGGATCGCCACGCAGAAGCTCAAGCCCTTCTTTTTCCCCTGGCTCAAGCGCCGCGTCGTCTTCATCGACAGCCAGCCAAGCCAGGATGGGCGCCATCAGCAGGCAGGCATCCTCGTCTTCGTAGAGTTCCTTCCAGGCAAGAGGGCGAAGCTGAACAGCTTGCATGAACCCTTCCGCCCAATCCGCAGCAAGGAGCGTTCCCTTAGCGGTTTCCAGAAAGATCGGCGCCAGTTCCTCGGGCGCTTCGGCCAGACAATGGATGATCTCGTTGTAGCGCCCCATGATGAGCCCAAGAATCCGCCCGGCTTCGTCCTCGCTCTCGAACGCGGGCGATACGCCGCCCCAGACGACCGGCAGCCATTCGCTGGGCATGATCAATTCCGGGCCGATCACGATTCCGGTCAGAAAGCCGTCGAGGTCGGAAATCAGCATGCTTTCTTCGGGTGCCTCGTCCGACATGAGAAAGTCGTCGAGTTCGTCGATATCGAATTCGAAGGGCGCTGAGGGCATGAGACCTCGATTCAGGCGGAAGGAGCTGGGATCGATGTTAAGGCAGGCCAACGGCCATGTCGATGTGCGGGCTCCGTACCGCCCAATCTCCGGACTGCAATTTTATGCCTCAGACTCTTTTCGCCCCCGCCCGAGATTGCGAAAAGGTCAACAGCTTTCCGTCACGCAACTTATTGAATTTCCACGAGATCAAAATCTCGTACCTTCCAAGCGAAGTCAACAGCCTTTGGAGAAGACGGGCCGGAGAGAAGCGATTTCGGGGAAAATCGGGGACAAGCTGGGCCGCCAGGGTCAACGGCCACAGCCCGAAAACCGCGCCAAAGCTGGGCTTTTCAGGGGCACCCCGAAGGGCCGGAGAATGTCTGGAAAAAGATATTGGCGGTGGACGCAGTCTCGGGCGAACCGGTCTCACTGGCTTTTCCCTGGTATCAGGGAAAAATACAGGGAAATTTGACAGCCTTCGGGATGAACATTGCCGGAACCCCTGCGCGTCAGACCTGTAAATCGGCGCCCAGCTATGCCCCCCATCAAAGAGTGTGAACCCACTGATTTTGCAAGCCTATTGGTTCGATAGATGGGGTCATGATTGGATGCCGATCCATCTACATATTTTGTTGAATTGCTATGCAATTTCAATAGAGTAACTAGCCGTTTGGTGAGGTCAAAGTTGGGTGCCATTTCACAGGCACTTCCCTAAGCTTTACCGCTAAGGTCGGGTATGATACTCATTTTAGACAAGATTGGGGGTCACCCCGACCTGGGATGGAACATGTTGCACTACGTCACGACCCCTGTTGCATCTGCCCTCACCGGCCTGTCCATCGACAAGCTTCGGGAATGGACGAGCCGTCGCGCACTGGTCCCCGCCGATGTTCGCCCCAAGAAGCGGGGATCACCGGCGCAGTTCAGTTGGCAGACCATTCTTGTCCTGCGGATCGCTGCCACGCTTCGCGACAAGTTTCATTTGGAACTGGAAGCCCATAAGTCATTCTTATCTGGCTTCCGGCGCCAGTTGCGAATGACCTCCTTCATCGCCTTGTGGGGACAGAAGCTGGTGCTCGTCAGCAACGGCCGTTGGAAACTCGTCAATGATACAGACGACATGGCTGGAGAAGACGCCATGCTTATCCGTCTCGATCCGCATCTCGCCAACATCTCCGTCGGATTCGCACTGCCGAATCCTTCCGATAGCCAGGGCCAACTCGATTTGTTCACGCTGCCGGCCGTTCTAGGGCCGCAGCGTAGGACGAGAGCGGAGAACGTGCCTCTACGCTTGAACGATAACGAGAGGCGGCGCTCGGCATGACCAGCGCCCCCCTTCAATCCTGGCTCGAGAAACTCGGTTATGCTGCCGAACCAGAGATATTGCACCGGCAAGGAAGCGTTGTTCCCGAAACCCATCCCTATGCTTTGGAGATCAAAGCGCTCCTCAGGCCCGATGGCGCAATTCGCGCCCAAGCGGTGTTTGATGTTGAGGGCGTTCCGACCGTCGTCTTTGTAGGCGACGATGAACGACAGCTTACTCCTTCGGCTTTGGACGAAGCACGCAAGCGCATCTGGAACCAGAACCTTGCGACCGTCGTGATTGAGGTTAAAGGAGATTACGCCACGGCACTTCCCGCGCGCAAACTGCGCAACGCAAGCGAGCAGTTGGTCTTGGAAGACGCGCGGCCGGATGGCCCATTCTCAGCCGCCGATATCGCGTCCGCCAACATAGCGCGCCGTACGCCAGAATGGTTCGACGTGAAAGCTCGCGTCGACCAAATACTCCTGGCGAACCTTTCGGCGACCGTAAACAAGTTGACAGCGACAGGTATCTACAAAGCACACAACGTGAACCGCCGACGGCGGCTGGCCGAATTGCTCATGGGCCAGGTTCTCTTTGTGAGCTATCTCGAACATCGCGAGATCGTCGGTCAGACCTATCGGCAGCGTCGCCGCGTGGATGAACTTCATGGCTTAGTTGGAAGCGCAAACCGCCCCGGAATCAGCAAGCTGATCGATCGGCTCTGTGTCGATTTCAACGGCGATTTCTTGGGTGACGATCGCCACGATCCTTGGGCGGCATTGAATGATCGAGGCTTTCAACTGCTTCGCCTATTTCTGACGCACACCGATATGCAGACCGGACAAGGCAATTTCTGGAATTACGACTTCAGCTATATCCCCGTTGAGCTTCTGTCGGGCCTATATGAGTCGTTCCTTTCTCCCGATCAGCAAGCCAAGGAAGGTGCTTACTATACGCCGCGCAATCTCGCCATGCTTGCGGTTGACCAAGCTTTTGTCACATCAAAAGATCCTCTCCAGGAAACGATCTTTGATGGCGCTTGTGGCTCCGGCATCTTACTTACCACCGCGTATCGACGATTAATTGCCTTGTCAGAAGCCCGTCGACACCGTCAACTTGGCTTTGCCGAGCGTGGAAAGCTGCTCAAGAGCCATATCTTTGGCAGCGACATCAACTTCATGGCCTGTCGCGTGACTGCCTTTAGCCTCTATCTGTCATTGCTTGAAGGGCTTGACCCTGCCGACATCCTTGAAGCGCAGGAGCAGGAAGGAGCAAAGCTCCCATCGCTTGCAAATTCGAATCTGTATCACGGCGAGCAGGCCGCAGATTTTTTTGTCGATACGCACGCCCTCGCCAATCGTCGCTTCTCGTTGATCATTTCGAATCCACCTTGGACTGAACCCGAAGGCGAAGATATAACATCAGCGGACGTTTGGGCCGAAACGGCAAAAGCGCCATTCGTCCGCCGTCAAATCGCCGGCGCGTATGCTCTGCGCGCGTTGAACTACCTTGCTGACGGTGGACGCATTTGCCTTATTCTTCCGATCGGCCAATTCCTCGCGCCATCGAGCGAGTCGTTTGTTTCACATGCTCTCGGCGTCTATCGGCCGCATCGGCTGATTAATTTTGGCGATCTTCAAGGTCTACTTTTCCCCTCAGCCGAAAACACCTGTCACGTCTTCGTGGGAGAGAAGCGCACCTCTGTAGCAGTTGGCCAAGTGCCGTTTGGCGAGACATTCGACTACTGCGTCCCAAAAGCTGACATGAGTCTGTCGCTTGGACGTCTGACAATGCAATCGGCTGATCGGCATATTCTTCAGACTAGATCCGTCATGCAAACCCCGACCCTTCTTGTCACCATGATGTGGGGCGACGCGAGCGATCTTACACTTTGGACGCGTCTCGCTACGCGCGGCAGCTTCCGGGATTTTTGGAAAGGACCGCGTTCCTCCCGACGCTGGGTGAATCGCAAGGGTATTCACCTTAATGACAAGAGTCGGGAGGCCGTCAGCTCCGCTCCACTGCGAAAAATCCCGTTTGTTCCGATCGCGGCGCTGAGCGCTGGATCGCCGATCTTGCATGCGAGTCTCCTTGCCCGTTGGCCACATAATCAGACGAATGTTGTGGGACTGACGGACGAGGTCCAGGCGATATTCAAAGGCCCCCGGGTCTTATTTCCGGACGGTTTTTCCCGACAGGAGCATAGCATAAGAGCCGTTTATTTCGATAAGCCGGCATCGTTCACTCACAGCATAGGGGTAATCTCAGGGAAGGAACGGGACGCGGAGTTGTTGCAGTTTGCTGCGGTCTACCTTCGTTCGAGCCTTGCCCGGTATTTTCTGATGATGCGCGGTTGGAAGATGCTCTGTGAACGCAATGGCGTTCATCTGGCAGACGTCGAGACCTTCCCATTTTTTGACGTTGAGCATGCACCTGACCCAGAGGCTGCGGCCACGTCACTGGCCTTGGTCTGCCGCCATATGGAGACGCTCAATAAACTTCCAGAATTCGAGCAGTCGCGTTATTATCAGGAAGTGAAGGATCAACTCGATCTAGCGGTGTTTGCCTATTTCGGCCTCACCGCAGAAGAGAGTGCACTGGTTCGTGAAACGGTCGATGTGCTTATGCCGTCGATCCGTCCAAGAAGCTTCAAAAGTCTCGATACGCCCGCTCAACATCGTGCCAAAAGGGCCGATTTACAATCCTATGCCAAATCACTTGGCGAAGCACTCACGTCGTGGCGCAAGCGCACACACGGACGAGGGAGGTTCGATGTCCGTGTCATCCTGACCACCCCCAACCGCGTAGGATCATTTGGCATTGTACGAATTAGCTATGCCGAGTCCCCGACCAATGGCCCGAAGATTGTCACGACGATCGACGACGAACTGGTGCTGACGACGCTCGACAGTTTGCGAACCGCTGGTCTGCGCACCATACCTGCCGGCGATGCATTGGCCCTCGTACCAGACGGCCACCTATGGATTGACGGCGCACTTTACTTGGTACGTTCATTAGCTCGCCGCAGTTGGACTATACGTCAAGCCTTGCGTGACGCCGAACAGATCGTGCGGTCTGTACAAGAGCGTTCAGGAGAACTGCAAACGCGGGAGGTTGCATGAGCGCTGGCGGCGATTGGCTTTCCGCGTTTCCGATTCAACCGGCAACCGAAGCCGTCGAGGCAGTTCAGGAGGCGTGGCGGCGTCTAGCGGAAAAGCCACTGCCGGGGTTCAATCCGAAAACCAGAGAGCCGGATCTCACCAAGGCGCTCAAAATATACGTCGAAAATGTAACGGCGAAAGAACGCGGTCTTCTGGGCATGTGGGCTGCAGAGAACGTTATCGGTGAGCTTGATCCCGCCACGGGAAAGATCTTGCAGGAAAGGCGAACCGACATTGTCTATGGCTGGAACGACAAAACCCAGAGCCTGGAACTTGTCTTTGAATTTAAGCGCCTGGGACGGCAGAAAAGTCATCGAGCGCACTATCTTGGAGCGAAAGGGCTGGGCCGATTTGTAACCGGCATCTATAGCCGGAGGCAAGCTGTCGCAGGGATGGTCGGGATTCTGCTCGATCCCGAGAACATGGTAGTCCCTTCAATACGAAAGGCATTTGATGATGCTGTACTCGCGGCCGAACTCCGACTGCGGCCCACTGCAGACGGTAGTCCATTCGCAAAGCCTTCAACGCTGTTTTCGACGGCAGATTTCGATACGGAGCATGAACGGGATTCTGATTTAGCGCCGGCACACGGACATATTCGTGTGTCGCATTTTTTTCTCCAGTTCGGCTATCCAACAAATACGAGGAAGCAAAAGCAACCCTAGCCTGATGGGAAGGTGGGGTACCCTTCCTTTTCATCCGGACAATTCCTCTGTTGGATTTCTAGTTTGAGCTTGCCCCCAACCTTGGACCAGGCTGGCCTGGAAAAATCCCGCTTCATCCGACGGTGAGCTAGCCGGGGTTGCCGACCGGAAGATGAAGCCTTGCCGGCACTTGGTTGCCAATCGCGCTGTGCGGTCGGACCAAGTTGTAGTCTCTACGCCAACCCTCAGGCTCAAGCAGGACGTGGACACGCCGATAGCCATAGCGAACGCGCGTTTCGCATATCTCCTTAATCCTTTGCTTAGGCCCTGTCGGGTCAGGACGGCGCGACCGGTAGTTGTAGGTCGAACGGTCAAACGGCAGAGCGCGAAAGGCACGGCGGACCGAGACCTGCTAGGCTGATCGAACGTCATCGACCCGTCGCCGCATCCGGGCAGGTTTCACAGCTGTCGGCGGAACGGCGCCGGTTCGGCTATCGACGTCTTCACTTCATGTTGGCCCGCGAAGGTATCGAGATGAACCGGAAGAAGCTGCGCCGCCTGTATGCCGGGGAGAAGCTCCAAGTGCGCAAGCGTGGCGGGCGCGAACGCGCCCTGGGCACGCGCTCGCCAATGACCATCCCCCAAGGAAAGAACCAGCGCCTGATCATCGCAAGCGACACAACGCCGTCCAAGGCCGATCCGGCGCTCGTGAAATCCATCGCCAAAGCGCATCGTTGGTGGTGCGAATTATCCAGCGGAGCCATGCCCACCGTCGCCAGCATCGCGAGGCGCGAAGGGGTGAGCGACGGCCATATCGGCCACCATCTGCCGCTCGCCTTTCTGGCCCCCGATATCGTTCAGGGCATTGTCACCGGCAACCATCCACCTGACCTCACCGCCGAGATCCTCATCAAGCGCATCGACCTGCCGCTGGATTGGGCCGCACAAAAGACCCTGCTGGGTTTCAGCCTTTAATGAGCTTCATGAGGTCCGTTTGGGGAACGGCCCGAGACGCGAGCTGGCCCCGCGAAGCCCCAACCCAGACCGCCAAAAGCCCGAACAGAGAAATGACCTCTACCGTTCCCACAGACAACCCGAAGGAGTGGCTTCTTAGCTCTGGTGAGTGTGCGGAAATCGCGCGTTTTATGGGGAAATTAGGGCGTTGCCCGTGAGATATGGCCACCCACACGGGTATGTGGCGGAAGGGGGGAGATTCGAACTCCCGGTACCCTTACGGGTACGCCGCATTTCGAGTGCGGTGCGATCGACCACTCTGCCACCCTTCCGGCTTACGAGCGGGGGCGGACTTTAGCAAGGCTCCGGGCGGCCTGCAACCCTTCTTAAGCCTTGGTTTTCAGTCCCTTCGCTCCCGGGCCGAGGCCGGCCCGGGGCAAGGGGGGAAACAAGCCGCCTTAACGCCTTGCGAAGGCGATGTCCTTCAGCACGCCCATTTCCATTTCGGTATGGCTGATTCTGGCTGCCACCAGATCGCGGATGGAAACGATGCCGATCAACTCGTCGCCGTCAACCACCGGCAGGTGGCGGAAGTGCTTCGTGTTCATCAGGCTGGTCATTTTCTTCACGCTGTCCTTGGGCGAGCAGGTCGTGACCGGGCTGCTCATCAGATTGCGGACCGGCATGTCATAGACGCTTTTGCCGTACTGGCTCATGCCGCGCACGATGTCGCGCTCGGAGAGCATGCCAAGGATTCGTCCCTTGGCGTCGCAGATCACCACGGCGCCGATGCGCTTGCCTGCCAACAGGGTCGTCGCATCGCCAACCGAACTTTCAGGGCGCAGTGTGAAAACATCCTTGCCCTTTGTGCGCAGAATCGCTTCAACGGTCATTGTTCACTCCTCCCAAGGTTGCGAGCCGGTTTTCCGGTCTCAATTCGTGAATCCAGCATGCGCCTTTGCCGGCAAGAATCAACCGCCCATGCCGGGCTAGGTCATGCCTACCCGAACGGGTGCTAGGGTGTTTGACGATCAGGGAAGGTGGGGGGAATGGTGGAGCCGATGAGGTTCGAACTCACGACCTCCGCAGTGCGATTGCGGCGCTCTCCCAGCTGAGCTACGGCCCCATTCCTCGGGCAGGCCGGGATAATGGCTTCACCCCCCCCTGCTGTCAAGGCCGGGCAGGGGCTTTTTCAGGGGCCTTTTCCTTGAAATCCACCGATTTCTTGCCCAATCTGCAAGGATCGTCCATGCGGCTGGGGAAGGCTGGGCCATGATGATCCGCATCTGCATGTCTGCTTTCTGCTTCGGGCTGGTTCTGCCAGGGGGCTGGGCCGCCGAGCCCGCCTATCCTCTTGTCGATAGCGGGCAAAGCCAGTGCTATGACGACAGGGGCCGGACCGGCTGTCCGCAGCCAGGCCGGGCCTTTTACGGTCAGGATGCCCAATATCAAGGCCTTCAGCCCTCCTACCGCGACAATGGCGACGGCACGGTCAGCGACTTGGTGACTGGCCTGATGTGGGAGAGGGGATTCCACAAGACAAGCTTTGCCGGCGCGTCGGCCCAGGCGGCTGCGTCACGTACCGGCGGCCATGCCGATTGGCGGGTGCCCACCATCAAGGAACTTTATTCCCTGATGAATTTTCAAGGGGCCACCGGCCATGCGCGGCCAGAGACGCAAGGAGCGCCCGCCGACGCCAAACCCTATATCGACACCCGCCATTTCAATTTCGAATATCCCAGCCAGGGGCGTTTCATCGACGCGCAATATGTGGCCGGCACCGCCTATCTGGGCCTGACCATGGGGCGCGACCGCTCGTTCTTCGGGGTCAATTTCGCCGACGGGCGCATCAAGGCCTATCCGCAGGATGGCGGGCCGGGCAGGCGTCAATGGTATGCGCGCTATGTGCGCGGCAATTCGGCCTATGGAAAGAACGATTTCAAGGACAAGGGCGACGGCACGGTCATCGACCGCGCCACCGGCCTGACCTGGACCAAAGCCGACAGCGGCAGGGGCTTGGATTGGGGACAGGCCCTGGCCTATTGCGAAGCGCTTGCCTTCGCCGGCCATGACGATTGGCGTCTGCCCAACGCCAAGGAACTGCACAGCATCGTCGATTACGGGCGTTCGCCCTCGGCCACGCAGTCGGCGGCGCTTGATCCCATCTTCGACATCAGCGCCATCCAAGATGACGACGGCAAGCGCGAATGGCCCTTCTTCTGGTCCTCGACGACGCATCTCGACGGCCCGGGCCCCGGCGCCTTCGCGGTCTATCTCGCCTTTGGAACTGCGCAAGGCCATCTGGGCGGCGGCGGCATGATGGGCGGTCCACCGGGCGGAGGTTTGGGCGGTCCACCGCCGGGCATGATGGGCGGGCAGACCAACACGGCCAATCTGAAACTGATCGATGTGCATGGCGCCGGCGCCCAGCGTTCCAGCCCCAAAAGCGGCGATGAAGCGCGCCTGCCCAAAGGCGCCGGGCCGCAGGGCGATGTGCTGCGCATCTATAATTTCGCCCGCTGTGTGAGAGGATAGAAAATGCGCCCTTGGCTGATTGCGGCAGGGCTGGCTGGCGCTTTCGGCGTCGGCTTCGGCGCCTATGCAGCGCATGGATTTCCGGCCGCAAGCCATGAAATGGAAATCGGGACCAAGGCGGCGCATTATGCCCTTTGGCCTGCGCTGGCGCTGTTGGCCGTGGATCGACTGAGTGCCGACGGCAATCGCCTGGCGCATCTGGCGGGCGCTCTGTTTGTGGCCGGGATATTGTTCTTCTCGAGCTCGCTGGCCTTGAAGGCGCTGACCGGCGACCTTGCCTGGCCCCTGATCACGCCCACCGGCGGCTTCGCCCTCATCGGCGGATGGCTGGCGCTGGCGGTGGTGGGGATTGGGATTGGTCGAAAGTCATGAATCACAGCTTCCAATTATACGCAAATTACGTATAATGGCACTATGAAGGCCGTCTTCATTGAATTGCCCGCATTTTCCCGGCATCGCCAGGATTATCTGGATGATGAGGCCTATGCGAGCTTTCAGAAAATATTGATGGAAAATCCGACGGCGGGCGATGTCATTGAAGGTACAGGCGGCTTGCGCAAGGTGCGCCATGCCGATGTCCGGCGTGGCAAAGGCAAGCGAGGCGGACTTCGGGTAATTTACTACTGGTGGTTAGGTGGCTATCAATTCTGGCTGTTCACCTTGTATGACAAAAGCGAGGCGAGCGACCTGACCGTGAAGGAACGCAAGGCGTTGAAGACCCTGTTGGATAGGGAAACCATGGCAAGGAGCAGAAAATGACCGTGCGCAAGATAACGAAAAGGGATATTTTTGCTGAACTGGTCGAAGGATTCGATGCTCTGGCCGCCGACCGTTCGGGCAAAATGACGCTGGCAAAAAATGTAGTGGAAGCTCGTCCGCCCGCCAAAGTTTCATCCAAGGAACTGCTGGGGCTACGCCGACGCTTGAAATTGTCGCGAGCCGTTTTCGCCCGCTATCTGCGCATCAACGAACGCACGCTGGAAAATTGGGAACAAGGCCGCGCCAAGCCGAACGCGCAGGCGGCTCTATTGATCCGTTTGGTTGAACGTTTCCCGGACACCGTGGAGCGGCTGGGCGAGGTGTGAGACTAAACTGGAAAAGAGCCGTCTTCCGCCAAACAGCCATCAACTAGGGATCGGCCCAAGGAGGTTAATTGATAGATGCCTTCAGGCGGCCCGTTACTAGGGCGCTTGATTGGAAAGCTACCAGTTCCTGAGGCGGACAGCGCAAGATTTCATCCTGGTTCATCATATTTCCTCAAGAAGAAGAGGAGATAATCATTCAATTATTGCGGGTCTCCCCACAACTCCTCGATCAATCCCAGCAATTCGTCGCGTTCTGGGATGGTGATGCTCAGGCAGGTGGCGTAGCCGGAAATGCGCTCGACGTAAAAAGCGCGTGTGTGGGCGGCGGCTTCGTCATAGAACCAGCTTCCGGGCGGGCGGGCATCGCGGGCGGCCAGCAATTCCCTGGCGTCGCGCTCGATCTCGGCCTTGAATTCATGGAACCAGGGCGTTTTCGTCAAGCCCCGCTCACTCCCATTCAATCGTTCCCGGCGGCTTCGAAGTAACATCGAAGGTCACGCGGTTGATGCCCTTGACTTCGTTGATGATGCGGTTGGCGGTGCGGCCCAGGAAATTCATGTCGAAGTGATAGAAATCGGCGGTCATGCCGTCGGTGCTGGTCACGGCGCGCAGGGCCAGGGCGTAATCATAGCTGCGCGAATCACCCATCACGCCGACGGTGCGCACCGGCAGCAGCACGGCGAAGGCCTGCCAGATGGCGTCGTACAGGCCGGCATTGCGGATTTCTTCCAGATAGATGGCGTCGGCCTTGCGCAGGATCTCCAGCTTGTCGCGGGTGATTTCCTGGCCGGGAATGCGGATGGCCAGACCGGGACCGGGGAAGGGATGGCGGCCCACCATTTCTTCGGGCAATCCAAGTTCGCGGCCCAGGGCGCGGACCTCGTCCTTGAACAATTCGCGCAAGGGTTCGACCAGTTTCATATTCATGCGCGTGGGCAGACCGCCGACATTGTGGTGGCTTTTGATGGTCACGCTGGGACCGCCGATGAAACTGACCGATTCGATGACGTCGGGATAGAGCGTGCCCTGGGCCAGAAAATCGGCGCCGCCCACTTTCTTGGCCTCGGCCTCGAAAACGTCGATGAACAGGCCGCCGATGGTCTTGCGCTTCAGTTCGGGGTCGGTCATGCCGGCCAGCTTCGAGAGGAACAGGTCCGAGGCGTCGCAATGAACCAGATTGATGTTGAAACGGTCGCGGAAGACGTTGACCACCTGTTCGGCTTCGCCCATGCGCATCAATCCGTGATCGACGAAAACGCAAGTGAGCTGGTCGCCGATGGCTTCGTGCAGCAGGGCGGCCACGACCGAGGAATCGACGCCGCCCGACAGCCCGCAAATCACGCGGCCCGGGCCTACCTGCGCCCTGACCTTGGCGATTTCCTGGGCGCGGAAGGCGGCCATGGTCCAATCATTCTTACAGCCGCAGACGCCATGCACGAAATTGGCCAAGAGTTTGGCGCCATGCGGTGTGTGTACGACTTCGGGATGGAACTGCACGGCGTAATAGCGCTTGTCGTCATTGGCAATAGCGGCGAAGGGGGCGCCCTCCGACGTGGCGACGGAACGAAAGCCGGGGGGAATGGCGGTCACGCGGTCGCCATGGCTCATCCAAACCTGCTCGCGTCCGCCCTTGGCCCAGGCGCCGTGGAACAGCGCGCAGTCGTCGCTGATATCGACATAGGCGCGGCCAAATTCACGCTCGTGCCCCGATTCGACTTTGCCCCCCAACTGATGGCACATCGATTGTTGGCCGTAACAGATGCCCAAAATGGGCAGGCCGGATTCATAAACGCAGGCCGGGGGCAGCGGGGCATTGGCGTCCAGGACCGAGGAAGGTCCGCCCGACAGGATCAGGCCCTTGGGGCCGAAGGATTTCAGGCTGTCGGCGGTCACCTTGTTGAAGGGATGGATTTCGCAATAAACGCCGGATTCGCGCACGCGTCTGGCGATCAGTTGCGTCACTTGCGAGCCGAAATCGAGGATCAGAATGCGGTCGGTCATCAGGTCGGCTCCTTAAGCGGCGATGGGTTTGATGCGTGATAATCCCTTGGCGTTGCGCCTGGCAAGGATCAGTTCGTACTGCTGCTGAAGATTCAGCCAGAATTGAGCGGAAACGCCGAAAGCGCGCTCGAGCCTTAGCGCCGTATCGGCGCTGATGGAACGTCGTCCACGAACGATTTCGCTGACCCGATTCTGCGGCACCGCCAGCATTTGCGCCAATTGGTTGGCGCTAAGCCCCAATGGCTCCATGAAATCCTCGAGCAGGGTTACCCCCGGATGGATCGGCGCGTTCCGGCGCATGGAAGGTGGGTTAGTGGTAATCGACGATTTCAACGTCATGGGCTTCGTGTCCGTTCCAGGTAAAACAAATTCGCCATTGCAGGTTGACGCGTATGCTGAACTGTCCCTTCCGATTGCCCCGCAGGGCCTCGAAATGATTGCCGGGGTTTCGCATCAGATCCTCCAAGCTGGCGGCGGCGTTCAGAATGTCGAGCCTGCGCAGCGCCTGCATGTGAACCGCCTGGAAACGGCGAACGTCGTCGCCTTGCCAGAGGGACCTGGTGTCCTTGCAGCGAAAAGAAGCAATCATGCCAAATCGTAATACGTATGGCGTAGAGAGGCAAGGGTGCTAATCGCGGGCTCTTGCTAGTTTGGCGGCGAAGAATCCATCCGTTCCCTGTTGGGCCGGCGTCAAGATCAGAAACGCTGTTCCGGGCTCCACGGCTTCGGCGGCAAAGTCAGGCGACTTGGCCAGGAAGCGTTCGATCTGCGCTTCGTTCTCGTCTGGCAGCAAGGAACAGGTGACGTAAACCAGCTTGCCGCCGGGCTTGACCAGCCGCGCCGCGCGCTCGAGGATTTCGGCCTGCTTGACGGTCAGCTCGGCCAGATCGTTGGGGCTGAGCTTCCATTTGGCGTCGGGGTTGCGCCGCCAGGTGCCGGTGCCGGTGCAGGGCGCATCGACCAGCACGCGGTCGAAGGTACCGGCCTGGCGCTTGATCCATTTGGCGCCGGCGGCATCCAGCACATGGCGGGTCACATTGTGGATGCCGGCGCGCTTGAAACGGTCGGCCGAGCGCGACAAGCGTCCTTCCGAAATGTCGCAGGCGACCAGCCGGCCCTTGTTGTTCATCATCGAGGCCAGGGCCAGGCTCTTGCCGCCGGCGCCGGCGCAGAAATCGCAGACCGCCATGCCGGGCTCGGCGCCGACCAGCAGCGCCGCCAGTTGCGAGCCTTCGTCTTGCACTTCGACCAGTCCGTCCTTGAAGGCCTTGCTGGCCATCAGATTGACGCGCTCGGGGATGCGCAGCCCCCAGGGCGACAGGTCGGTCGGCGCGGCCTGGATTTCCTCACCAGCCAGGGCGGCGATGGCCTCGTCGCGGGTCGCCTTCAGGGCGTTGACGCGCAAATCGAGGCGGGCCGGCAGCAGCAGGGCCCGCATTTCATCGGCCAGGCTTTCCCCAAAGCGGGTGCGCAGCCTTTCGTCCAGCCATTCCGGATATTCGAACCTGACCCAGTCGGGCATCTCGGGATGGTCCAGGCGCTGGCGTTCCAGTTCGACCGTCCATTTGCGTTCGTCCGAGGACAGGCGGGCCGGGCAGAATTTCTCGCCGTCGAACATGGCGTTCAGGTAATCGAGCTTGGCATGGTCGGCCAGGGACAGATGGGCCAGCGCCTTGGCCCTGGCCGTGGGCTCGATGTCGATGCGGTCCAGCCACCAGGAAAGATGGGCCTTGCGGCGCAGAATGTCGTACAGGCGCTCGTGGATGGCCTTGCGGTCCTTGGAGCCGATATAGCGCCTGGCCCGAAACCAGCTGGCGATGACGCCGTCGGCCGGACGCGGCGATCCCTCGACCTCGGCCAGCAGTTCGATGGCGGCCTGGATGCGAGCGCCGGGAGTCACCGTCCTTAACTTTCGGTGCGGTAGTTCGGCGCCTCGCGGGTGATGGCGACGTCGTGGACATGGCTTTCCTTCAAGCCCGCTCCGGTGATGCGCCTGAACACCCGTTTGGTCTGCAAATCGGCGATGGTGCGGCTGCCGGTATAGCCCATGCCCGAACGCAGCCCGCCCACCAGTTGGTGCAAGACATTGTTGACCGGACCCTTATAGGCGACACGGCCCTCGACGCCCTCCGGCACCAGCTTCAAGGCGTCGCGCACCTCGGCCTGGAAATAACGGTCGGCCGAGCCCTGGGCCATGGCGCCCAACGACCCCATGCCGCGATAGCTTTTGTACGAGCGCCCTTGATACAAGAACACCTCGCCCGGGCTTTCCTCGGTGCCGGCCAGAAGCGAGCCGATCATCACGGTGGATGCGCCGGCGGCGATGGCCTTGACGATGTCGCCCGAGAATTTGATGCCGCCATCGCCGATCAGGGGCACGCCGGCGGCGTTGCAGGCCTTGGCGGTTTCCATGATGGCGGTGAATTGCGGCACGCCGACGCCGGCCACCATGCGCGTCGTGCAGATGCTGCCGGGGCCGATGCCGACCTTGACGGCGTCGGCGCCGGCGTCGATCAGGGCTTTGGCGCCCTCGGGCGTCGCCACATTGCCGGCCACCACCTGCACCGAATTGGACAGTTTCTTGATGAAGGCGACGGTGTCGAGAACGCCCCTGGAATGCCCGTGCGCTGTATCGACGACGATGACATCAACCTCGGCCCCGATCAGGCCGTGGGCGCGCTCCTTGCCGGATTCGCCGACGCCGGTGGCGGCGGCGACGCGCAGACGACCCTTGTCGTCCTTGCAGGCGTTGGGATGCATCTTGGCCTTTTCGATGTCCTTCACGGTAATCAGGCCGATGCAGCGGAAAGCGTCATCGACGACCAGCAGCTTTTCGATGCGATGCTGGTGCAACAGGCGCTTGGCCTCGTCGGTCTTGACGTTTTCTTGCACCGTGACCAGACGATCCTTGGTCATCAGCTCGGCGACCGGCTGATTGGGGGTCGAGGCGAAACGGACATCGCGGTTGGTCAGAATGCCCACCAGCTTGCCGGTGTCGCGTTCGACCACCGGAATGCCCGAGATGCGCCAGTCGGCCATCAGCTTCAATGCGTCGGCCAGCGTCTGGTCGGGATGGATGGTCAGGGGATTGACCACCATGCCGGATTCGAATTTCTTGACCTTGCGCACTTCGTCGGCTTGGGCGGCGATGTCCAGATTCTTGTGGATGACGCCGATGCCGCCGGCCTGGGCCATGGCGATGGCCAGACGGCTTTCGGTCACCGTGTCCATGGCCGCCGAAACCAGCGGGATGTTCAGATCGATCGAGCGGGTGAAACGGGTGCGGGTATCGACCTGCGCGGGGAGAACTTCGGACGCAGCCGGAACCAGGAGCACGTCGTCGAACGCCAAAGCTTCCTTGATTTCCATGACTGCCACCTTTCCATATCCTTGCCGCGAAGGCCGCCTCACCAACCCCATCGCGCCAAGTAAGGGTTTTTTGAAGCAGTCCCCAATGTGGCGGGCCATCATACACAGGAAAGCCCATTGCTCAAGCCCCATCAGGAGACTGGCTCGGATTGCGCCCATGCGCTAGGATGGGGGGGCATGAAACGACTGTTTTCCCTGGCTTTCCTGTTGTTGGCGCTGGCGGCTCAGCCGGCGCTGGCCTTGTCGTTCGACGAAGCCCGCCATCTGCTGGCGCGCACCGGATTCGGCCAGCCGGCCCGGTTCGAGATCGAGCGCCTGCTGCAATATTCGCAAGAATCGGCGGTCGAGGAGATTTTCGGTCGGATTCTGTCCAGGCCCCTGACCCAGCCCAGCTTGGACATCGACGAGCCGCTGCCGACCGGAGCCCAGCGCAAGGGCATGGACGACAAGGAGAAAACGGCCTTCCGCAAAGAGGTGCAGGAACGCAATCTGGCCCTCAAATCCTGGTGGTGGGGCGAGATGCTGGCCACCGATTCGCCCTTTACCGAACATATGGTTCTGTTCTGGCACAATTATTTCACCTCGAGCCTGCACAAGGTGAAATGGCCGGGCTTTCTATACCGCCAGAATCTGCTGTTCCGCCAGCATGCGTTGGGCAATTACGGCCAGCTTTTGCACGATATCGTCAAGGATCCGGCGATGGTCCTGTACCTCGACACCCAGACCAATCGCAAGGGCCAGCCCAACGAGAATTTCGCCCGCGAACTGATGGAGCTGTTCACCCTGGGCGAGGGGCATTTCAGCGAACAGGACGTCAAGGAGGCGGCCCGGGCCTTTACCGGCTGGACCTTCGATCCCAAGGCCGGCGAGGTGGTCTTCAACCCAAGGGCACACGATCCGGGCCTGAAACGGGTGCTGGGGCAGACGGTCGAATCCGGGGACGATGTGGTGCGGGTGCTGCTGGAACGCCCGGAGACGGCCCGGCATCTGGTGGAAAGGCTGTGGCGGGAATTCGTCTCGCCGGACCCCGACGAAACCGAGGTGGCGCGTCTGGCCGCCTTGCTGCGCGAGAATCATTATGAAATCCGCCCGCTGATGAAGGCCTTGCTGACCCTGCCGGCCTTCTGGGCCCAGGAAAACCGGGGCAGGCTGGTCAAGTCGCCGGTCGATGTGGTGATTGGCTCGCTGCGCCTGATCGGCCTGAAAAAGGTGGAGAATAAGCGCCTGACGCAGCTTGGCCACGCGCTGGGCCAGGATCTGTTCGATCCCCCCAACGTCAAGGGCTGGCCGGGCGGAACAAATTGGATCACCTCCGTCACCCTGTCTCGGCGCGAGCAGTTCCTGCGCCGCCTGATGCGAGGCAAGGAGGGCGAGGGGCCGGATGCCGGCCTGGGGGCGGGCTACAATCCGCTGGCCGTGGATAATCCCAGCATCATGCCGTCGCTGGCCGACTTGGATCGCGAGGCCAAGCCCAGGGCCATCCAGGCCCTGCAGCGGCTGCTTTTGTCGGTGCCGCCCGTCGATCCGGTGCAAAGCCAAGAAGGGCTAAGCTTGCGCAAGGCGGCCCTGCATTTGCTTCTCGATCCGGCCTATCAGGTGAAATGAGATGAGGAAGAAGCGTTGCATCCGTTTGTCTTTGCCGGGGGCTGAAAAACCCCTCTCCCCTTGCGGGAGAGGGGGAGGGGTGAGGGGAAATTCGCATAAGGCTTCGCCTTCACCCCTCACCCGGTCGCTTTGCGCCCACCCTCTCCCGCAAGGGGAGAGGGTTGGATTGAGTCGCCGAAACCTTCTTGCCTTAAGCCTCGGCGCCGCCGGCACGGCCTTGCTGCCGCGCCTCGGCCTGGCCGCGACCCCGGCCTGGGACCGCACGCTGGTTATGATTGAATTCAACGGCGGCAATGACGGGCTGAATACCGTCATTCCCTTCGACGATCCGCTTTACGCCCAGTTGCGCCCCAAACTGGCCATCCCCCGCGACAAGGCGATTCATCTCAATCACGAGATGGGACTGCATCCGGCGCTGGCCCCCTTGATGCCGTTGTGGAAAGAGCGCGAGGTGGCGGCGGTTCTGGGCCTGGGCTATCCCAAGCCCAATCATTCGCATTTCCGCTCGATTGAAATCTGGGAAACCGCATCCGATGCCGACGAGTTCGCCGAACTGGGCTGGGTTGCCGATCTGTTGCCGGAATCTCGTTTGCCGAAAGCCGGCACGCCCGCGGTTCCGGCCCATGTGGTGCTGCTGGGCAACGGCTCACCGGGGCCCTTCGAAGGCGGGCGGCTGGCCCTGGTCTCGCTGGACCGCCAGGGCCAAGCCCCCAGGCATGCCGACAACGACATGATCGAGGGCTTGGCGCCGCCCAAGGAGCCCGAGCGCCCCGAAGCGCTGGAACATATCATCGCCGTGCGCGCCCTTGACCGCCAGGCCGCCCAGCAGATCCTGCCGGCGCGCCTGGCCCAGGTGAAGATGCAGTCCGGTTTTCCTCCAGGCCCCTTCGGCACGGCCATGGAAAGTACGGCCCGCCTGCTGCTGGCCGGCATCATGCCGCCCGTCATCAAGCTGTCGCTGGGCAGTTTCGATACCCATGCCAACCAGTTGGGCGCCCATGAAAGGCTGCTGGGCGAATTCGCCCAGGCCCTGGCCGCCTTGCGCAACGTCCTGACCAAGGCGGGGCTGTGGGATCGCGTGCTGGTGATGACCTATTCGGAATTCGGGCGCCGCGCCAAGGAGAATGCCAGCCAGGGCACCGATCACGGCACGGCGGCTCCGCATTTTCTGTTGGGCGGACAGGTCAGGGGTGGACTTTACGGGGTTCAGCCCCCACTTTCCCACCTCAAGGACAATGACCTCGTCTTCACCACCGATTTCAGATCCTACTACAACATGATCGCCGAACATTGGTGGCGCGTGCCGGGCGTTTCCGGTTTCAAGCCGCTCAATGGACCGCTTGGATAGAAAAGGAATTTCTAGATGCCAATGGCCGCCGACACCATCATCGCCCTGATCAAGGAAGCCCTGCCCGACGCCCAGGTCAGCATCGAGGACACGGCGGGCGACGGCGACCATTATCAGGCCCGCATCGTCTCGGCGGCCTTCAAGGGCAAAAGCCGCGTTGCCCAGCATCAGATGGTTTACGCGGCCCTGGGCGGGCGCATGGGGGGCGAACTGCACGCCCTGGCGCTCTCGACCGAAGCGCCCGAGGGCGCGTGAGTTTCACCCCCCGCCAAGCCGCGATTTACGCCACTGCCGCCAATCTGATCTGGGGTTTCTTTCCGGTCTATTTCCACCTCTTCACCGGCGTTTCGGCGCTGGAAGTGCTGGCGCACCGCGCCTTGTGGTCGTTGGTTTTCGTGGCCCTGCTGGTGGCGGCGATGGGCAAGCTGGCCGACGGCTTGGCCCTGGTGAAGGACGCCAAGCGCCTGCGTTGGTTTTTGGCTTCGGGTCTGCTGATCGCCGTCAATTGGGGCGGCTTCATCTGGGCGGCCACCAATGGCCATATCCTGGAATCGGGCCTGGGCTATTACATCTTCCCCCTGGTCTCGGTGGCGCTGGGGGCTGTGCTGCTGAAGGAACGCCCCTCGGTCCGCCAATGGCTGGCCATTGGGCTGGCGGCGATCGGGGTCGGCGTCCTGATCCTGGCCCAGGGTCAGGTGCCCTGGATCTCGCTGATCCTGGCCCTGTCTTTCGCCCTTTACGGATTGGTGCGCAAACAGGCCCCGGCCGAATCCCTGCTGGGCCTGCTGGCCGAGACCCTGCTGCTGGCCCCCCTGGCGCTGGGTTATGTCTTGTGGCTGCAGGCCAGCGGCCAGGCCGCCTTCCTGCACCAGTCGCCGGGCCTGGACGGATTGCTGCTGCTGGGCGGCGTGGTGACGGCCATTCCCCTGATGCTGTTCGCCCGTGCCGCCAGGAAACTGACCCTGACCACGCTGGGATTGCTGTTCTATGTGAATCCGACGCTGCAGTTCCTGATCGCCGTCTTTTTGTATGACGAGCTTTTCACCAGGGCCCATGGCCTGGCTTTCGCCTTCATCTGGACGGCCCTGGCCATCTATTCCTGGGGGGCCTGGAGGAAGGGCCCGGCTTGACAGGGCCGCCCAGAACCCCCATATCCGCCTAGTGGTCCGATCCAAACGGAAGGTGCAGTCCACTGCGCCTTCCGTTTGGTGAATCGGCCCACCAGACATTTGAGTTGGTGCGCTGATTCACCATTAGGAAGATTCACTTTGGTGAATCTTCCTAATGGATCAGGGCACTAGGACATTCACCAACAGGAGCCTTCCTACATGAACGAGAATCCGGTTTTCGCCCGCATCAAGCAGGATATCGCCGAGAATTCGGTGGTGCTGTACATGAAGGGAACGCCGATGTTTCCCCAATGCGGCTTTTCCGCCGCCGTGGTGCAGGTGCTGGGCGAGCGGGGCGTCAAGTTCAAGGGGGTGGATGTTCTGACCGATCCGTCCTTGCGCGACGGCATCAAGGAATTCACCAACTGGCCGACCATTCCCCAGCTTTACGTGAAGGGCGAATTCGTGGGCGGCTGCGACATCGTGCGCGAGATGAACCAGACCGGCGAGCTGGCCCGCCTGTTCGACGAAAAGGGCGTCGAGCATAAATAGGGGGCTTGGCTTTCATCCGTGACGAGGGCGGCCAAAGGGCCGCCCTTTTCGTTTGGCCCGGTTCGGGGTAGACTGTGTCCATGACGATTTCATTGGCGGATGCCCTTGGGCGGCTTCAGGAGAACCAGCAAAGCTTGAATGCGCTGGGGGTTCGCCATGCCGCCATCTTCGGATCGCTGGCCCGAGGGCAGGCCGATGAAGGTTCGGATGTGGATGTCGCCATTTCGGTCGAGCGCCCCATGCCGGCCAGTCGCTTTATTCCCTTGTGCGCGGCTATCGAGAAAGCCTTGGGTTGCCGGGCGGATATCGTTTCCAACCTGTCGCTGCCCGAGGGCTTTGCCTCTCGCATTGAGCGCGAGAGCGTTCGTGCCTTCTGAACGCAAGTCCGAGCGACTAAAGGAAATCCTGACCTTCATCGAACGGGTGGAAATTTCGTTCGTCGAATTGGACGTCGGAGATTACGCGGCCTATCTGGCCGACACCAAAGCTCAGGACATTCTCGAGCGCAATATTCTGCGCATCGCCGAGGCGGCGGCTAAGATCGGTTTCGAGGATTTGGAAACGATGACGCCGGATGCACCGTGGCGGTCTTTGTACGCCATGGCCAACCGCCTGCGTCACGGCTACGACCGCGTCGATCACGCCATCGTTTGGGATACGTGGGAGACGGATTTTCTGGTTTTGCGTGAGGCCGCCAAACAGGCGCTAATCCGGGGGAAAACTTAGGAAAAACAGACAGATCGGACACTGCATATTGTGTTGGCGGCATCCTTTCAAAGGCTTATCTTGTTGTTAACTTGCGATCCCCGAGGAGTTGGCTTGGCAGCCAATACGCCCAGGGCACTCGCAAAGCACCGGGCCGCCCTTTTCGTTTACAAATCCCCAGGCTTGATCCCGGTGTGCTTGGCGAGGCGGGCCAGCATGCGCGGGCCGATTTCCTCGCTATCGTGAAAAGCAAAGACCATGTCCGGCCAGCCTTCGCGAGCCAAAGTTCGGTGTGAGCCGCTCTGGCGCTTCACGATCCAGCCATTTTTCAAAAGGATGGCCAGCAGGCGTTTGGCCTTGATGGACGGCCAGGGGCTCATGCCGCGGCGAACAAAGCCGTCAGTTCAGGAACCGCTTCGCCGTTCTCCAGCCGTTCGGCCAGAACGCGCAAGGCCAGGGCCTCGGCTTTGGCAAGCGCCTCGGCACGGTCCATGCCATAGGCCAGCACGCCGGGCAGGGCCGGGATCTCGGCCATCCAGCGCCCGTCCTCTTCTCGCTCGATGTCCACCGCCAAAATCTTGGGCATGGGGCCTCCTTGACCAGATCAGCCTAGCACAAGCCAGGGACCGTTAAAACAACAAGGCCCGGCTGCGGTCCGATCCAAACGAAAAGCCTCCCTTTGGGGGGAGGCTTTTGTTTGGTGAATCGGCCCGCCAAATATAGTTCCGGGCCTTGGCGTTTCGAAGAACCAGAAACCGATCAGCGCGAATAATATTCGATGACCAGATTGGGTTCCATCTGCACGGGATAGGGCACGTCGGACAGCTTGGGGGCGCGGATGAACTTGCCCTTCATTTCGCGGATGTCCATTTCCAGATATTCGGGCACGTCGCGCTCGTTGCTTTCCAGCGAGCCCATGACCAGCGCCATTTCCTTGGCCTTCTTGCGGGCCGAGATTTCGTCGCCGTCGCCGACGCGGTACGAACCGATGGTGACGCGCTTGCCGTTGACGGCGATGTGGCCGTGATTGACCAACTGACGGGCGGCGAAGACCGTGGGGGCCAGCTTCAGGCGATAGACCACGGCGTCCAGGCGGCGCTCGAGCAATTCAATGAGGTTTTCCGAAGTGTCGCCCTTGCGGCGCGAGGCTTCCTGATACAGCTTGCGGAACTGGCGCTCGCCGATATTGCCGTAATAGCCGCGCAGCTTCTGCTTGGCCAAAAGCTGGGTGCCGAAGTCGGAAGGCTTCTTGCGGCGCTGGCCGTGCTGGCCGGGGCCGTAGTCGCGCTTGTTGACCGGGCTTTTGGCGCGGCCCCACAGATTGAGGCCCAGGCGGCGATTGAGCTTGTATTTGGATGTTGCACGCTTCGTCATAGGGTTTGTCCCCGTTTAAAGTTTCAGATGTCCCGGTAGTTCCAGCACCCAAGGCCTTGAGGGCCCCGCCGCTGGACGGGAATCAGGGATCGCTCCTCTGTCCGCATTCCCGGGAAGAGGCGGCACAATAACGGCCTTCTTTATCTTGTCAAGCCTTTCGGGGGCATTTTTGGCTCTTCGGACCCCTGGACGGGGGGCGGGAGGGTACCTAAAATATAGACATGTACAGAGAAACCACTCGAGCCATCACCGTTTCGGTCGAGCCCGTCTATCTCGACGACCAGTCGAATCCCGACGAGAACCATTTCGTCTGGGCCTATCGGGTCCGCATCGAGAACGGCAGCCCCGAAACCGTCCAGCTTCTGCGCCGCCATTGGCACATTACCGACGCCATGGGCCGCAAGCAGGAAGTGGAGGGCCCGGGCGTGGTCGGCGAGCAACCGGTCTTGAAGCCGGGCGAATCCTTCGAATATACCTCGGGCACGCCGCTGCCCACGGCTTCGGGCATCATGGTCGGCAGCTACCAGATGGAAAATGATCGCGGCGAGCAGTTCGATATCGGCATCCCCGCCTTCTCGCTGGACAGCCCCTATCAGTATTCGCGCTTGAATTAGCAAAGGGTTGTTCCAAGCTTTGGGCAACCCTATCTCACAGAGACTGTGAGCAAGGAGACATATCCGTGACTGCCGAAACCGCCACTAAGCGCAAAAATGCCGCTGCCACGCTGGTCAAACCTTCGCGCGAAGAGGCCGAGGCGGCGGTGCGAACCCTGATCCGCTGGACCGGCGACGATCCCGACCGCGAAGGCCTGGTCGGCACGCCCGACCGCGTGGTCAGGGCCTATGAGGAATTCTATTCGGGCTATGATGCCGATCCGGTCGAGATTCTAAAGCGCACCTTCGAGGAAACCGACGGTTACGACGAAATGGTGGTGCTGCGCGATATCCGCCTGGAATCGAATTGCGAGCATCATATGGTGCCCATCCTCGGCAAGGCGCATGTGGCCTATCTGCCCGACAAACGGGTGGTTGGCATTTCCAAGCTGGCCAGGGTGGTGGAAATCTATGCCCGCCGCCTGCAGATCCAGGAAAAGCTGACCAGCCAGATCGCCAACTGCATCAACGAGGTGCTGCATCCCAAGGGGGTGGCGGTGGTGATCGAGGCGGCGCATCAATGCATGACCACCAGGGGTGTGCGCAAGCCCGGCGTCACCATGGTCACCAGCCGCATGCTGGGCGCCTTCCGCGACGATCAATCGACAAGGCGCGAATTCCTGGCCATGATCGGCAATACCGCGCATGGCAGCCTCAGCAATGCTTGAAGCTTTTCTTCATCGGCGCTATGCAAGAGCCGGTAATTCCTAACCGCGACCGCGATAGCGCAGGGTGACGCCGTGAAACTGTCTTACATTCTGGCCGGGGCGGCCTGTCTGGCCGCGCTGGGGCTTTGGTATCTGTCCAGGGGCGGCGATGCCGGCCCGGAGAACCAGGCCTGCGTTGCCGAAAGCTGGATCCATCTGCCCGACCGTGAATTGCTGGACGGCGTTCAGGCTGTGCCGCAAAGCGATTATCTGGCCCTGCAAGGCCAGTTGCAACGTCTGGCCCTGCAGCGTCTGGACAAGGCGCCCTTCCATCGCCTGACCGACGAGGAAGCGAAAGCCGCCAAAATCGCCGAGCGCGAGGCGGGATGGCCCTATTTCATGCGGGCCGTCACCTTCAATCCCGACAAGAACCGCATTCTGATCGGCAAGGGCGGAGCGGATTATTTCGTGACTCATTTCGATCTGGGCGCCGTCGGGACGGCCATGAAATGCTGGCCGGTGCTGATCTTCCTGAAGGAGGCCCCAGCCAGGGTGTTCGTCAAAGGCGAAAGTGCAGAATAAGGTTCTGCGGGCCTAACCGATGAACCCGCCGCCACGGGCCAATTGCTGGCTCATGCTGTCGATGGCGAAGGACAGCAAAAGGTCGAGCGCGGTCAGGAATCCCGCCTGCATCGGGCTGGCCATCAGCACCAGACGGGCCAGGCGCCATTCATAGCCGATGATGATGACCAGGGTCATGATGCCGATGGTGCCGCCCAATCCCCCCGAGATGCCGGGCGCATTGACCAGCAGCGTCACCGGAATGGTGACGGCAAGGATGATGACGCTGGCCCAGTTATAGGCGGTGACATAGCGGGCCCAATATTGAAAGCGCCCGATCTGGCGCGAGACGCCGAAGGCCACCAGCGGAAAGGCGGCCCAGCCCATGACATAGGAGATCATCTCGACGACCAGATAGCCGATGGTGTCGATCTCCTCCTGCCCGCCGAGCTTGAACGAGACCAGGGCCAGCATGCCGGGCAGCGCCACCAGGGCGGCGAAGAACGAGCGCTTGCATTCCGAGAAACTGCCCGAGACCAGCAGCGCTCCTCTGGGATCGCCCTTGGCGGTCAGCCAGGCGGCCAGCAAGCCGCGCCCGAATTCGGCCTTCAACTGAGGATTCATTGTTGTTGCCCCTCAGTCGCCGGGCGTTTGCTCCGCTCACTTGGCTTTCGCGCGAAAATTCGCGCGGGGCGCTTGCGCCCAGTCGCTTCGCTCCATTTCATTGGCCCAACACCCTCTCCAGCACCCTTTGATATATTTTCGCCAGGCCCTCCAGATCGGCCAGCGGCACCTGCTCGTCGGATTTGTGCATGGTCGCGCCGCCCAAGCCGAATTCCACCACCGGGCAGGCTTTGGTGATAAAGCGGGCGTCCGAGGTGCCGCCCGAGGTCGAACGTTCCGGCGTCTTGCCGGTTACGTCTCGGATGGCTTCGCACACGGCGTCCACGAAGGGGCCTTGCGGCGTTAAGAAGGATTCGCCCGAGACTTCGATCTCCAGCTCCCAGTTGCCCGAGGGATCGGCCTTGGCGATGGATCCGCGCAGCCATTCGCCCAGCGAGGTCGAGCTGTGCCATTCATTGAAGCGGATGTTGAAGCCGGCTTTCACCTGGGCCGGGATGACATTGGTGGCCGGATTGCCGGTGTCGATGGTGGTGAGCGTGAAGGTCGAAGGCTCGAAATGCTCCGAGCCCTGGTCCAAGGGTTTCTCGCTCAGGGCGGCCAGAATGCGCACCAGACGGGGCAGAGGATTGTCGGCCAGATGCGGATAGGCGGCATGGCCCTGCGCACCCCTGACCAGCAGGCGGCCGTTCAGGCTGCCGCGCCTTCCCACCTTGACGGCGTCGCCCAATTGGCGGGGGTTGGTGGGTTCGCCGACCAGACAGCAATCCGGCGTCTCGCCCTTGTCCTTCAGCCAGTCCAGCATCTTGACGGTGCCGTTGACGGCCAGCCCTTCCTCGTCGCCGGTAATCAGCAGACTGATTGAGCCTGGATGATTCTTGCCCAGCCTGGCCACGGCGGCCACGAAACTGGCGATGGCGCCTTTCATGTCCACGGCGCCGCGCCCGAACAGCACATCGCCGTCCAGCTTGGCCGCGAAGGGATCGACGCTCCAGCCCTGGCCGGGCGGCACCACATCGGTATGGCCGGCAAAACAGAAATTGGGCGCTGATGTGCCCCGGCGGGCGTAGAGATTGCGCACCTCGCCGAAAGACAGATCGTGGCAGGTGAAGCCCAGACTGTTCAGCGCCGCGCCCAGCACCTCCAGGCAGCCATCATCCTTGGGCGTGACGCTGCGCCGTTGGATAAGTTCGCGGGCCAGGCCCAAAGGGTTGGCAAGATCGGTCAATCGCGCAACAGTTCGTTGATGGACACTTTGGAGCGCGTCCGCTCATCGACGCGCTTGACGATGACGGCGCAGTACAGGCTGGGGCCGGGCTGGCCGTCGGGCAGGGGCTTGCCCGGCATGCTGCCCGACACCACCACCGAATAGGCGGGCACGCGGCCCATGAACACTTCGCCGGTGGCGCGGTCGATGATGCGGGTCGAGGCGCCCAGATAGACGCCCATGCTAAGGACCGCCCCTTCTTCGACGATCACGCCCTCGGCCACTTCGGCCCGGGCGCCGATGAAGCAATTGTCCTCGATGATGACCGGTCCGGCCTGCAAGGGTTCCAGCACGCCGCCGATTCCCGCCCCCCCCGACAGATGCACATTCTTGCCGATCTGGGCGCAAGAGCCGACGGTGGCCCAGGTATCGACCATGGTCCCGGAATCGACCCGGGCCCCCAGATTGACGAAGCTGGGCAGCAGAACGACGCCGGGCGCGATATAGGCCGAGCGGCGCACGATCGAGCCCGGTACGGCGCGAAACCCGGCTTCCTTGAAGCGGGCCTGGTCCCAGCCGGCGAACTTGCTGGGCACCTTGTCGTACCAGTTGGCGCCGCCCGGGGCGCCGGGGATCAGATCCATGTCGTTCAGGCGGAAGGACAGCAGGACCGCCTTCTTAACCCATTGATGAACAATCCATTTGCCGTCCTTCTTCTCGGCCACCCGCAACCGGCCCGAATCCAGCCCTTCCAGGGCGGCATCGACGGCGTCGCGCGTTGGGCCGGTGGTGGCGAGGGAGATGCTGTCGCGCGCTTCCCAGGCACTTTCGATGTCGGCGGCAAGCCGGGCGGTATCCATGGCGGTCCTTGTTATTGAAGGGGTTTGAACGGTGGGTTTGGTTTTGGGCCAAGATAGCCCCTAAGGCCCGCCTGTCAACCGGATAGGGGCGGATATCGGGCGGCTTTCGAAGGGGCCGGGGGGCGCGGCTGGGGATGATGGGCGAGGCGGGGCGGGCGAGGTTCGGGAAGATGGGCGAGGCGGGGCGGGGGACCGGCCTGCCCCCTTGCCCTCGACCGCGAGCCATCCTATCCTGCGCCGCGGTTCGGTTCCGGACCCCATGCCCGGCGCGGGTGTAGCTCAATGGTAGAGCAGAAGCTTCCCACTCTAAGTGGCGGAAGTCTGCTCTCTTGCAAAAATAAGCAATAGCAACGGGTTCAGGCCGCGCCCGCTATCCACTTGACCGTTGCTATACGTCTCGATATCGGTTGGTTGTCAGGACGGTTTGGCAATTTCTGGCAACGACCCTGTGGTGGTGTCTAGCCATCACAGCGTTATTTCGGCGCTATGGCCGTTGCAGGCGCCTGCAATGGGTCCCCTCCAAAAACCGAGAGCCGGCCCAGAGCCCCTTTACAACCTTCTTGATAAAAAATTGCACCGAGGCGGGCACGAAGCCGACCTTGAATCGGGGGCGGAACCCCTGACCCCTTATGGCTACTACCCAATCGCAAATTTCTGCGGAGATCGCTGGCCCGACGACGGTTTCGGGCCGAGGGGTTGTTGCTCACCGACATTAGGGCGTAACGCTGGGGTCCGCCCATAGCCAGTACCGAGAATTCGACCTCAGTTCTCAGCCCCGTCTTGCTCTGCAAGTGCCCGCACCAAGTCGCAGGCATCGAAGCCGAC
>JACRJC010000067.1 GCA_016215555.1 Rhodospirillales bacterium
AACAGGCTCCGCCCGGCCAGTGATCCGGCCAGATGCGTCATGTGTTCTCCTTTCGCTGTTGCTCCGACGCCCGCGAACATGAAAAAAGCCGCTCCGGTGATCGGGCAGCTTGGACTTTGGGCGCAATAAGGGTGGTTGCTGTTGCGACAATATCCTCCTGCGTGTGGCGCGTCAATGATAAAATTGCCGCAGAGAGCAGATTTTGATTCTGTAAGGAATTAACGCCTAGCCCTGGCCCGCACGATCTCGCCCGTTCGTTCACATGACGCTTCGGCCAATTCGACGAAGACGTCGGTGATTTCCTCGGGCGCCGGATGCTGCAATGGGTCTTCGCCGGGATAGGCGGTGGCCCGCATGCGGGTGCGCACGATGCCGGGATCGACCAGATTGGCCCGCACCTGGGTGATGTCCTGAACTTCAGCGGCATAGATGCGCACCATCTGTTCGAGCCCGGCATTCGAAGCCGCATAGGCGCCGAAGAAAGGAAAAACGCCGCGCACGACGCCCGAGGTCACGAACAAGGCCCGCCCGGCTTGCGACATCCGCAACAACGGGTCCATCGAGCGGATCAGCCGCCAGTTGGCGGTGAGATTGACGTCGATGGGCTCGGCCCATTCCTTCAAACCGATATGCCCCACCGGCGCCAGCATGCCAAGCGCTCCGGCAATGCCGGCCAGCACGTCGAGCCGTTTGAAGCGCTCGAACAGCGCCGCCCCCACCTGATCGATCTTGTCGCCGTCGCGCAAATCCATCGGCACCAGCACGGCCTTGCTTCCGGTCATCTGCTTGATTTCGTCGTCCAACTCCTCGAGTGCGCCCTGGGTGCGGGCCAGCGCCACCACCGTCGCCCCCTCGGCGGCATAGCGCAGGGCCACGGCGCGCCCGATGCCGCGCGAAGCACCCGTCACCAGGGCCACGCGCCCTTGCAGACGTTGGCTCATCAGCGGCTCTCGGAAAGCAGCGAATATTGGCGCGCCGCTTCGCCGCCGCACTGGTCGGTCAGCACCACCGGATAATCGCCGGTAAAGCAGGCGTCGCAGAACAGCCGGTCCTCGCCGGCGCGTGGCCCCGCCCCAACGGCGCGGTAAAGCCCGTCGATGGAAATATAGGCCAGCGTATCGACGTCGATATGTCTGGCCATTTCCTGAACGCTCATCTGCGCCGCCAGCAGTTTCTCGCGTTTGGGCGTGTCGATGCCGAAGAAGCAGGAATGGGTGGTGGGCGGGCTGGAAATGCGCATATGGACTTCCTTGGCCCCCGCCGCCCGGACCATGTTGACGATCTTGATCGAGGTGGTGCCGCGCACGATGGAATCGTCGACCAGAATGACGCGCTTGCCCTCGATGCGGGCGCGGTTGGCGTTGTGCTTCATCTTGACGCCCAGATTGCGGATGCCGTCGGTGGGCTCGATGAAGGTGCGGCCCACATAATGGTTGCGGATGATGCCGAGATCGAAGGGCACGCCGGATTCCTGGGCATAGCCCAGCGCCGCTGGAACGCCGGAATCGGGCACCGGGATCACCACATCGGCGGGGACATGGGACTCGCGGGCCAGTTCGGCGCCGATGCGTTTCCTGGTGTCATAGACGCTGATGCCCTCGATCAAGGAATCGGGCCTGGCGAAATAGATGTATTCGAAGATGCAAAAACGCTTGGGCGTCTTGTTGAAGGGACGCAGCGACTTGATGCCCTGGGCGCTGAGGATCACCATCTCGCCGGCTTCGACGTCGCGCACGAATTCGGCGCCGATGATGTCGAGCGCGCAGGTCTCGGAAGCCAGAATCCAGGCCTGGTCCAGGCGGCCCAGCACCAGCGGACGGAAGCCGTGCGGATCGCGCACGCCGATGACCGAATCTTCGGTCAGCGCCACCAGAGAATAGGCGCCCTCGACCTGCTTCAAGGCGTCGATCATGCGGTCCTCGACGGTCGAGAACTGACTTCTGGCGATCAGATGCACCACCACCTCGGTATCCGAGGTCGATTGGAACAAACAGCCCTGCTTGACCAGTTCGCGGCGCAGCAGATTGGCGTTGGTCAGATTGCCGTTATGGCCGATGGAAAGCCCGCCGAACTCGAACTCGGCGAAGAAGGGCTGCACATTGCGCAAAAGCGCGCCGCCCGCCGTCGAATAGCGGACATGGCCGATGGCCATATGGCCGAGCAGTGTTCCGATCACCGACTGGTCGGCGAAATTCTCGCCCACCTCGCCCAGGCCGCGATGGGTATAGAAGCGATCGCCCTCCGAGGAAACGATGCCCGCCGCCTCCTGGCCGCGATGCTGCAGCGCATGCAGGCCCAGAGCGGCATGCGCGGCGGCGCTGGAATGGCCGAAAATGCCGAAGACGCCGCATTCCTCATGCATCTTGTCGGGGTCGCGGGCGGGAAACATGGTTCCGTCTCCTGGGAATGGAAGGGGCATGGTCTATTTCGTTCGAATCAGGCGATCGATTTCGCTGCGGTCCTTGGCGTCATAGCCGCCGCCATTGGCGGGCGGGCTGGGTTCGGGCTTCAGTAGCTGATCCAGCGCCTGTTTGCCTTTGGCCGCCTCCTGGGCCTGGGCCGAGGCCGCCTTGGCGTTCCTTTCGGCCTCGCCCAATTGCGAGGGGGCCAGGGAAACCAGGATATCGGCGCCCTGCTGAAGCAAAGATCGGGTCTTGGCCTCGCGAATCCAAGAGGGCTGGTCATCGACGGTGACCAGCCAGCTTAGCACAAGCCAGCCCAGACAGACGATCAAGGCGCCCCGGATCAGCCCGAAACCAAAACCCAGGGTGCGATCCAGAAAGCCCAGTTGGCTTTCGCGCACCCTGCTTGAAATGGCGTGCGTGACCAGGGCGAAGACGGCCAGCGAGCCGATGAACAGCAAGGCTCCGGCCGCGATGTCGGCGGCCCAGGACAGGCTGATCCAACTGCGGGCCAGGGGGCGGACGAGCGGAAGCCCGTAAAGGGCGACAAAGGAAGCGCCGATCCATCCGCCGACCGCCAGCAATTCATGAACGAAGCCGCGCATGAAGGCGAAGATGCCCGACACCACCAGCACGACCAGAACCACCGCGTCCAGGATCTGCAGCCCGTTCATGGCTTGGCCTCGCGGAACAGGGCCACCAAATCTTCCAGATGGCCGATTTCCTTGGATGACAGACCCGCCGGCTGGCCCGGGGCCTTGCGCTGCTTTCTGGGCACCAGGGCGCGTCCAAAGCCCAGCTTGGCGGCTTCCTTGAGCCGGGCTTCCTCCTGCCCCACGGGCCGCACCTCGCCCGACAGCCCGACTTCGCCGAACACCACCAGATCGGCGGGCACCGGGCGATCGCAGGAAGACGACAAAAGGGCGGCGGCGCAGGCCAGGTCGGCAGCCGGCTCGGCGATCTTCAGGCCGCCGGCCACATTCAAGTAAACATCGCTGCCCGACAACGACATGCCGCACCTTGCATCCAGAACCGCCAGCATCATCGACAAACGTCCGCTATCCCATCCCACGACGGCGCGCCTAGGCGTGCCCAGCCCCGAGGGCGCCACCAGGGCCTGAATTTCGACCAGCATCGGCCTTGTCCCTTCGACGCCCGCGAAGACACAACTGCCGCTTACGTTGCCCCTGCGCTCGGCCAGGAACAAGGCCGACGGATTCTCGACTTCCATCAAGCCCTTATCGGTCATTTCGAAGACCCCGATCTCGTCGGTGGCCCCGAATCGGTTCTTGACGGCGCGCAGGATTCGATAGGTGTGGCCGCGCTCGCCTTCGAAATACAGCACAGTATCGACCATATGTTCCAGCACGCGGGGTCCGGCCAATTGCCCTTCCTTGGTCACATGGCCGACCAGGAACAGCACGAAGCCCCGGCGCTTGGCCAGACGGATCAGCTCGGCCGCCGCCGAGCGCACCTGCGACACCGTGCCGGGCGCGGAATCGAGCGTATCCAGATAGACTGTCTGGATGGAATCGATGACCACCACGTCGGGAGCATCGGCCTGATCCAGGCTGGCCATGATGTCGCGCACGCTGGTCGCCGCGGCCAATTGCACCTTGGCCCTTTGCAGCCCCAGGCGCTGCGCCCGCAAGCGCACCTGATCGATGGCCTCCTCGCCCGAGATATAGGCGCAGGACGCGCCGCCCATGGCCAGACGCGCCACCGCCTGCAACAGCAGCGTCGATTTGCCGATGCCGGGATCGCCGCCGACCAGCAGGGCCGAGCCCGGCACCAGGCCGCCGCCGGCGACGCGGTCCAATTCGTTGATGCCGGTCATGCGTCGCTTGAAATTCTCGGGCGCCCCTTCAAGGCCCACAAAATCGATGCGCTTGCCGCCCTTGGCGGTGATGCCCTTGGGTGGAGCGGCTTCGGACTTTTCCTCGGCGATGGAATTCCAAGCCCCGCAGGTTTCGCAGCGGCCCGCCCATTTCGACGTTTCGGCCCCGCACTCCTGGCACACGAAGCGGGGCGCGCTCTTCGCCATCAGACCTTCACTTCCATCTTGATCGGACCTTCCGCCCGGCCATGGATGAACTGGTCGACATAGGGATTCTCGGCCTTGTCGATTTCGGCGACCGAGCCATCCCAGATGATCTTGCCCTTGTAGATCATGGCGATGCGGTCGGCGATCTTGCGCGCCGAGGCCATGTCATGGGTGATGGACAGGGCCGAGGCGCCCAGTTCCTTCACGCATTTGACGATCAGATTGTTGATGACGTCGGCCATGATCGGATCGAGGCCGGTGGTCGGTTCATCAAAAAAGATGATTTCCGGACTGGCGGCGATGGCGCGCGCCAAGCCGACGCGCTTTTGCATGCCGCCCGACAGTTCGGACGGCCATAATTCGCCCACTTCGGCCCCCAGCCCGACCTGGGCCAGCTTCTCGAAGGCGATGTCGCGGGCCTTGTTGCGATCCATCTTATGGCCCTGGATCAGGCCGAAAGCCACGTTTTCCCAAACTTTCAGGCTGTCGAAAAGCGCTCCGCCCTGAAAGAGCATGCCGAACTTCTTCATCACCCGTTCGCGGTCGGACAGGCCGAGGCCGATCACTTCCTCGCCATCGACCTTGATGCTGCCCTTTTCGGGCGTCAGCAGGCCCAGAACCGATTTCAGCATCACCGACTTGCCGGTGCCCGAGCCGCCGATGACGACCACCGATTCGCCCTTGCCGACGGTCAGGCTAAGACCGTCCAGCACCACTTTCTTGCCAAAGCGCTTGTGGACGTCGATCAGTTGAATTTTGGGTTCCATCGTCGTCATCGGGCGAAGAACAGTTCCGTGATGATGTAGTTGAAGATCAGGATCAGGATGCTGGCCGAAACCACGGCGTTGGTGGTGGCGGCGCCGACGCCTTGGGCGCCGCCCTTGGAATTATAGCCGTTGTAGCAGCCCATCAGCGAGATGATGAAGCCGAAGACCGAAGCCTTTACCAGGCCCGAGAAGACGTCCATGAATTCCAGATAGTCGTAGGTCTTGGTGAGGTAGGTCGCCGGATTGAAACCCAGCTTGTAGATGCTGATGATATAGCCGCCGAAGACGCCGATGATGTCGCCCACCAGCACCAAAATCGGCAGCATGGTCAGGCCGGCCAGAATGCGCGGCACGACCAGATATTTCATGGGATTGGTCGAAAGCGTCACCAGGGCGTCGATCTGTTCGGTGACTCGCATGGTGCCGATCTCGGCGGCCATGGCGGCGCCGATGCGCCCGGCCACCATCAGTCCGGCCAGAACGGGGCCCAGTTCGCGGGTCATGGACAAGACGACGACGGTGGACACCGCGCCCTCGGCGGCGAAGCGGGCGAAGCCGGTATAGCTTTGCAGGGCCAGCACCATGCCCGAGAAGATGGTGGTGAGCCCGACGACCGGCAGAGAGTAATAGCCGATATCGATCATCTGCTTGGCGATCAGGCGCGGATAGAAGGGCGGCGTCGCCAGATGGAACAGCGCGTTCAGGGTGAACAGGGCCAGCCTTCCGGTGGCGACCAGGAAGGAAATGATGACGCGCCCAATGGTGGTTACGAAATCCAGCACCGAAGATCCTATCCGCCCACATACTTTCTGAAGTACCGAGGCCCGAGATTGGTCAGAATCTCGTAACCGATGGTTCCGGCCAAATCCGCCACCTCATCGACCGAAGCGCCGTCGCCCAGCAGCGTGATGAAGCCGCCTGGCCTCGCCGCATCGCCTGGCGTCTTGGTGACGTCGAAGGTCATCAGATCCATCGACACCCGTCCCACCAGCGGCACGCGAACCCCAGCCAGCGCGCCAAATCCCCGGTTCGATAAAGAGCGCGGCCATCCATCGGCATAGCCCACGGCAACGGTCGCAATCCTAGACTTCCCAAGCACTTGGTGGGTGGCACCATAGCCAACGGTTTCCGGCAAGTCAACGTCGCGAACCTGGACAATTCTAGCCTTTAATTCAACGATTTGGCGCATGGGATTGGGCTGGCCGGGGGTGGGATTGACGCCGTACAGGGCAACGCCCGGCCGCACTAGATCGAAATGATAGTCGGACCCCAAGAAAATCCCGGAAGAGTTGGAGAGCGACGCCGGCAGATGGGACAGATTCTTTCGCGCTTCCAGAAAGCGCCCAAGCTGTTCGGCATTCTTGGGATTGTCGGCTTCCTCGGAACAGGCGAGATGGCTCATCACCAGGCACAGCCCGGCCTTTTCCAACCGGGGCCGCAAGCGTTCAAGTTCAGCCTGTGAAATGCCCAGGCGGTTCATGCCGGTATCGGCGTGCAGGGCGGCCCTGGCCTGACCTTGCGTCAGCGCCGCCCATTCCTTGATCTGACCCGGCTCGTTCAAGACCGGAATCAAGCCATGGGCCGGAAATTCGCTTGCCGTTCCGGGCAACACGCCGTCGAGGACGAAGATGCGCTCGCCCTTGGAAAGGGCTTTGCGCAGGCGAATGCCTTCTTCCAATCTGGCCACGAAGAAGGTTCTGCACCCGGCCTTGGTCAGGGCGGACGCCACTTGTTCCGCGCCCAACCCATAGCCGTCGGCCTTGACCACGGCCGCAGCTTCGGCGCCTTGCTTCAGGCAGGCCCTGAGGGCTCGCCAATTCTCGGCCAGCGCTTCCAGGTCGATGGTGAGAATGGCGCCTGCCGCTGCTTGGCTCAACACGGCGCCCTCATCCTGAGGAGCGAAGCGTCTCGAAGCCTCATCCTGAGGAGCGAAGCGTCTCGAAGCCTCATCCTGAGGAGCGAAGCGTCTCGAAGCCTTATCCTGAGGAGCGAAGCGTCTCGAAGCCTCATCCTGAGGAGCGAAGCGTCTCGAAGCCTCATCCTGAGGAGCGAAGCGTCTCGAAGCCTCATCCTGAGGAGCGAAGCGTCTCGAAGCCTCATCCTGAGGAGCGAAG
>JACRJC010000068.1 GCA_016215555.1 Rhodospirillales bacterium
CGTCTCGAAGCCTCATCCTGAGGAGCGAAGCGTCTCGAAGCCTCATCCTGAGGAGCGAAGCGTCTCGAAGCCTCATCCTGAGGAGCGAAGCGTCTCGAAGCCTCATCCTGAGGAGCGAAGCGTCTCGAAGGATGAGATGGCCCCACCCTTCGAGACAGCCGCTTCGCGGCTTCCTCAGGGTGAGGTTTCCTTCTATTTCCGTGCCCCTACTCATGATGCTCGGGCACATGGTCTTGCTGCGCCAGATCGCCGAACTTGGTGATGTTGCCGTCGAAGAACAGGCGCACCGTGCCGATGGGACCATGGCGCTGCTTGGCGATGATGACTTCGGCGGTGTTCCACACCTCTTCCATGCGCTTCACATAGCGGTCGTGGCGGTCATTGTACTTGTCTTCCGATTCATCGGGGCGGCGCGTCGGCTCGGCGCGCTCCAGATAATATTGTTCGCGAAAGACGAACATCACCACGTCGGCATCCTGCTCGATCGAACCCGATTCACGCAGATCGGCCAATTGCGGGCGCTTGTCTTCGCGCTGCTCGACGGCGCGCGACAACTGCGAAAGCGCCAACACCGGCACGTTCAATTCCTTGGCCAGCGCCTTCAGATTCCTGGTGATGTCGCTGATTTCCTGAACCCGGTTCTCCTGCTTGGAGCCGGTCGAGGCGCGCAGCAATTGCAGATAGTCGATGACGATCATGCCCAGGCCATGCGTGCGGGCCAGGCGCCTGGCCCTGGTGCGCACCGCCGAAACCGTCAGCGCCGGCGTGTCATCGATGAACAGCTTAAGCCTTTGCAATTCCTGATTGGCGGCGACCAGGGCGGTGAAATCCTCGCCCGAAAGCTCGCCCTGGCGAATCTTGTGCGAAGGGATGCCCGTCTCTTCCGACAGAATGCGCGTCGCCAACTGTTCGGCGCTCATTTCCAGCGAAAAGAAGGCCACCACCGCCCCATCGGCCACTTTCTTGCGCCCGAATTCGTCCAGCACTTCTCGATAGGCCTTGGCGGCATTGAAGGAAATGTTGGTGGCCAGCGCCGTCTTGCCCATGCTGGGGCGTCCGGCCAGGATGATCAGATCCGAGGGATGCAGGCCGCCCAGCTTGTGATCCATATCGACCAAGCCGCTGGGCACGCCCGACAGCTTGCCTTCGCGCTGGTTCGCCGCCTCGGCCATGCGGATGGCCTCGGCCATGGCGCGGCTGAAATCCTGAAACCCGCCTTCCGCTCCGCCCGCCGAGGCCAGTTCGAACAGGCTTTGCTCGGCCAGCTCGATCTGGTCGGTGGCCGAGACGTCGAGATCGGGAGCGAAGGCCTCGTTGACCATATCCTCGCCCAAACCGATCAGTTGGCGGCGCAGATACAGGTCATAGATCAGCTTGCCATAGTCGTGGGCGTTGATGATCGTCACCGCGCTGCGAGCCAGGGCGGCCAGATATTGCGGCCCGCCCACCTCGGCCAGCAATCCATCGGCTTCGAGATAGGATTTCAACGTCACCGGACTGGCCAATTGGCCTCTTTCCAACAACTTGGCGATGGATTCATAAATTCTTGCATGAACCGGATCGGCAAAGTGCTTGGCTTCCAGGAATTCCGAAACCCGTTCATAGGCCTTGTTGTTGGTCAGGATCGCGCCCAGCAGCGCCTGCTCGGCCTCGGGATTGGCGGGCGGCTGGCGGAAACGCGGGGTCTTGTCCTCGGGCGCTGGCGCGAACGGTCGGACATTGTTGGGTTCGGGTGTCGGCATGGCGAGAGACTATCAAAACAAACTTTCAAACCGTGTGCGCTAGTTGGGTCGAATAGATAGAATCATGGGGATATCTTTTCAAAAAAACGCGATTCCGATGGGGACGTTTTTATATCGCAACGACAGACTTGCCGCCCGCAAGCTTCTCGCATTAATCTTGTTCCAGCAAATGGGGTGGGAAATGGTTGGAAACAAGGACGGATCGGCGGACGCCAGGGCGCGCTTCCTGAGCGATCCGTTCGAGTTGGAGGATGCGCTGAGCCCCGTGCAGCGCCTGATCGCGCTTCACGAGGAAATCCGCCATTCCCTGAATCTCGAGGACGTGACCCGGATCGCCATCGCCCTGTATGATTCCAAAACCCACAGGTTGAAAACCTTCATTCGTTCCGGCGCCAAGGAAAGCCCGCTCGACCATTACACCGCCAGCCTCGACGACATTCCCTCGCTGGCCGAGATCGCCAGGCTGAAGCGTCCCCGGGTGGTTGATGATCTGGACATGTTCAAATCCTCGCCCAGCCTGCACAGCACCCGCCTGATCAAGAACGGATTTCGCGCCAGCCTGACCATTCCCATCCACGACCATGGCGCGCTGTTCGGCTTTCTTTTCTTCAATTCGGACCGGCCCGGCTATTTCTCGGAAGTGGTGGTGCATCAGTTGATGCCCTATGCCAAGGTCATCGCCCTGTTCGCCATCAATGAAATGCAGTCCATCCGCGTCTTGCAGGCGGCTATGAAAACCGCCCGCGAAATCACGCATTTGCGCGACGACGAAACCGGCGGCCATCTTGACCGCATGGCCCGCTATTCGCGCCTGATGGCCCTGAACATGGCAGAAAAGCACGGATTCTCGGACGAATTCATCGAATTCATCTATCAATTCGCGCCCCTGCACGACATCGGCAAGGTCGGCATTCCCGACGCCATTCTCTTGAAGCCGGGCCGGCTGACCGAGGACGAATTCGCCGTCATGCGCGAGCATGTCGACAAGGGCATTGCCATCATCGACGCCATGCGCAGAGATTTCAACCTGGACAGCGTTTCCTACATCCAGGTTCTGCGCAACATCGTCGCCTTCCACCACGAGGCCATCGACGGCTCTGGCTATCCCAAGGGCATGAAGGGAAACGACATTCCCATCGAGGCCCGGATCGTTTCGGTGGCCGACGTCTTCGACGCCCTGACCAGCGCCCGGCCCTATAAAAAGGCCTGGTCGCCCGAGGACGCCTTCACCTTCCTGCACGGCGCCAAAGGCAACCGCTTCGACCCCGAATGCATTCAAGCCCTGGAAAGCGGCATGGAGGAAATCAGAACCATCCTGGCCCAATTCGCCGAAAGCCCGCTGGGGTAGCTCGCTCCTCATCCTTCGAGACACGCTTCGCGTTCCTCAGGATGAGGAAAATCAACACACCTCATGCTGAGGAGGCTTCCAAAGGAAGCCGTCTCGAAGCATGAGGCCCCCTGAAACAAAAACGGCGGCTGGGGAACCCAACCGCCGTTTTCACGATTTTCGGCTTGAAAAGGCTTACGCCTCTTCGGCCTCGGCTTCTTCCTCGTGCACCACCTCGGCCGCCATGATGGCGGCTTCGACGGAAGCCTTGGCTTCGCGCGCGGCCTCTTCCATCGAACGGGCGACGGTCACGCTGACCAGCACCGACACTTCGGGGTGAAGGCTGACCTTGATCGACTTCTGACCCAGCATCTTCAAAGGCTGGTCCAGATTGACCTGGCTGCGTTCGATCTTGAAGCCCTGTTCGGTGATGGCGTCGGCGATGTCGCGGGCCGAAACCGAACCGTAGAGATGACCGGCCTCGCCAGCCTGACGCACCATGACCAGGGCCAGCCCGTCCATCTTGGCGGCGACGTGCTGGGCCTCTTCCTTGCGCTTCAGGTTGTTGGCTTCAAGCTGGACCCTTTGGGCCTCGAAAAAAGCCATATTTTCCTTGGTGGCGCGCAGGGCCTTCTTGCGGGGCAGCAGGAAATTGCGGGCGAAACCCGCCTTGACCTTCACCACCTCGCCCATATGGCCGAGATTTTCCACGCGTTCGAGCAGGATGACTTCCATAGCGGCGATCTCCTACTTCACGAGATAGGGCAGCAGGCCCAGATAACGGGCGCGCTTGATGGCCTGCGACAGCTCGCGCTGCTTCTTGGCCGACACGGCGGTGATGCGCGAAGGGACGATCTTGCCGCGTTCCGAAATATAGCGCGACAACAGCTTGATGTCCTTATAGTCGATCTTCGGCGCGTTCGGGCCCGTGAAGGGGCAGGTCTTCCTGCGGCGGAAGAAGGGACGGCGGGTGCCGCCGGCAGCGCCACCAGCGCCGCGGCCGGATTCTTTTTCTTCGATCATGATTCGTCTCCCTGGGCATCAAAGCTGCGGCCGGGGCGGCGCGGACGATCGTCGCGGTCGCGGGCGCGCATCATGGCCGACGGGCCGTCCTCGAGTTCTTCCACGCGCACCGTCAGGTAGCGCACGATATCCTCGTTCAGGCCCATCTGGCGCTCCATCTCCTTGACCAGGTCGCCCGTGGCCTCGATGTTCATGAGCACGTAATGGCCCTTGCGGTTCTTCTTGATCTTGAAGGAGAAGCTTTTGAGGCCCCAATATTCCTTCTTCGAAACCGTGCCGCCGCCGGAAACGATGATGTTTCCGAACTGTTCGGCCAGCGCTTCGACCTGGGTGGCGGCGATATCCTGCCGCGCAATAAAGACGTTCTCGTAGAACGACATCTGTTAGGCTCCTTCTGGCTTGTCTCAGCCCGGCCAATCCGGGCATAGCCGGCGTCCCGCCGACAAGGAGGACCTGCCGGAATCTCCGGCGGGCCAAGGCGCGGGACTATACAGGATTTTGTCTAGGCGGCAAGCGGTTTGAAAGCAGCAGCCACAGGCCCAAACCGGCTACCAGCGGCGTCAAAGGCATGTAAAGCCACATGCCGACCGGCCTGGCCAGCAAGGGCAAGGCCCATAACAGGGCAAAATAGCTGATTTCCCAAGGCCGAATGCGCCCTTCATGGGCCTTCAACAGCAAGGGCACGGCCAGCAGCATGAGGTCGTAATCCAGCAGATAAGGGGCGGCCAGGACCGTTCCCAGCGCCAACGCCAGGGCACGGTCGGCCAGACTTGACCGAGGTCGGCGCCACAGAACGAAGACCGCAAAAGCCCCAGCCAGCGCCGTCAGGCCTTGGATCAGCCAAGCCGTCTCGATACCCGCCCCCAGCAGACGCGCCGCGGCAAAACTGTTCTGCATTTTGCCAAATCCGATGGCGCCGGCCTCCAGCACGGCATGGCGGGTCAGGGCGAGGCTGTCGATAAATGCCAGCCAGGGGGCCGATCCCAGCGTCAGCCAGGAGATAAGGCCCAATCCAAGGACAGCAACAGCCGCTCCGGCAAAGACCCGCCACAGACCCGCCGCCAGCAGGGCGACGGGAATCAGCACGCCCAGTTGCGGCTTGAAGGAAAGGCAGCCCAGCAGCAAGCCGGCCAGCCAGGGACGATTGTCCAGAAGCCGCATCCCACCCAGCATCAAGGCCGCCGACAGAAAGCCGTTATGGCCATGGGTGATGTTGATGAACAAGCCGGGAAAGGCCCAGGCGGCCAGGCGGCTGAATTTCAGCCCGCGGGCCGACCAGCCAAGGGCCAAAAAGCTGGCCGACAGCCAAATGGCCAGGGCCGCAACATAAGGCAAGAGAGCCAGCAATCCCGCCAGCAGCAGAAATGGCGGCGGATAATGCCAACCGTAATAGGTGGCCAGGGACGGAAAGCGCAGCCATTCGACCTGACCATGGGTGGCATAGTCATAGGCATCGGCGGGCGCCCCTTGCAGAACCAGTTGACCGGCAGCCCAGACATTCAGGAAGTCCGAACCCAAGGGGCGGCCCATGAAATCGACGCCATCCGCCGAGGTCAGAACCAGGAACAAGAGGGCCATCGTAAAGCCCGCTCCGGCAATCAGGCACCAGGCCTTGCGTCGGCGGGCAGGCAGCCAAGCACCGGTGCGGATCAGCTCAAGCACGGGCAAGCAGCCAGATCATGCCCACGGCCATGGCCACGGCGTAGGGAACAGCCGCCTTGGCCCCCAACAGGCGGCGCAGCAGCTTGTGCCGGGCGATGTTTTCCGGCCAGGCGCGCTTTCGCAACAGCAGCAGAATCAAGGCCAGCAAACCGCCGGCCAGAACCATGGCGAAGGTGAAGGGCAGCAGCAAGTCCCAACCCAGCCACAGGCCAAGCGCCGCGAACAGTTTGGCGTCGCCGCCGCCCCAAATCTTGGACAGGAACAGAGCCAGACCCAGCCCAAAGGCCAAGCCCCCGGCCTGCAAATGATCCATCAACTGCGCGATGTCGAATCCCAACAGCCAAGCGGTTGGAAAAAACAGCAAGGCCAGCCCGATGGAAAGTCCGTTGGGAATACGAAAGCGGACAAAATCCATCCCGGCGGCCAGAACGGCCCCCAAGGTTGGAATCAGAAGCAGCAGGACAGTCGCCATCTTCCTTCATCGCCAAAAAGCGAAGGCGCTCTTTGGTTTCCCAAAGAGCGCCCGCTTGTTTACGCCGACGCTTGCGAAGCGAAGGCCGGCATCAGCCGCCGGTGGCCGGACGCTTCTGCAGTTCGGTCTGCACGTCGGTGAAGAGATCCTTCAAATCGGTACCGATGCCATACACGACGGCAATGATGGCGACGGCGATGCCGCCGGCGATCAGGCCGTATTCGATGGCAGTCGCGCCCTTGTCTTCCTTGATGAAGCGGACAGCGCGGTTCTTGATGCCCTGATAGGCGATGTAAGCGCGAAGCATGATCTTGTCTCCTTAACGTTGATCCTGTCTCGCCGACAAGCTGGTCCTTGGGCCTTTTGGCCCGGCAGGATTGAAGCGAATGATCGCTGATCCTGCCAGTCCGTGGGCTTTCGGGCGCATGTGAACCGTCGCGGCGTCGTCAAGTCCTCCGAGGTCAAGCATACCGAAAACGGGGCGGCACGCAACGATAATTTTCTGTCTTGGGCGATGATTTTATTGGATTTTTCCGAAGTGCCTGGATTCATGCATTTTTTATGTGTTGATTCCAAAACGCTTCAAATTCTCTGCAATTTCAAGGCGTTTTTAAGACAGGTGGGCAAACCCTTGGATTGACAGGCGAAGACGCCTTATTGATCCGGCGATATGATTTTCAGCGCGCCCTGGCCATCAGTCGGAGCCTTTCGTAATCGCGAATCACCATGCCCAGATTGCGCCGCTCGAGAATGCCGTCGCGGGCCAATTCGCCCACCACTTGGGCCACGGTCTCGGTGCTGGTGCCGGTCCAACTGGCCAGATCCTTGTGCTTGGGCATGTCCGAGATAAGATAGATGCCGGCCCGCTTCACATCCGGCTTGGCCAGATGCAACAGTTCGGTATAGACGCGTTCGGGCTCGGACAGGGTCGATAATTCGGTGACGCGGGCATCCAGCCGGCGGATGATGTCGGCCAGTCGCAAGGTGACGCGCAAGGCCAGATTGGGAAAACGCATCATGATGGCGCGAAAGTCGGCGCCGTCCAGCGAGGCCAGCAGGCTTTCCTCGCTGGTCACCACCTTGGCCGAACGGGGCTTGCCGTCAAGGGCGGCCAATTCGCCGAAATATTCCCCGGCCACGAAATTGGCCAGCGTCACTTCGCGCTTCTCACGGGCATAGGGGGAATAGGAGAGGACGCGCACCGCGCCGTCGATCAGGAAATAGACCTCCAGCGTGTCGCTTTCCTTGTCGAAGACGATACAGTCCGGCCCCAGTTGATGCCAATGGCACCGGCCTTCGATTTCGGCGAGGTCGGCATCGCTCAGCCCTTCGAGCAGGGCGACGCCCTTGAGACGCGATATGGTCAGCTTGGCCTCCTTCGCCTTCCCCCGTCAGAGTATGGCTCCCCAAAAATGAGCCAATCAACCTTTAATTTATGCGCCGCCCTCCCTTTTCATCGCGCCGCCAAGCGCCTATAAGGGGGGCCTTGGTTTTTCATAAGGCAGGCACCCATGATCCCTCGCTATTCGCGTCCCGAGATGTCCGACATCTGGTCACCTGAAAACAAGTTCCGCATCTGGTTCGAGATCGAGGCCCATGCCTGCGACGCCATGGCGGAACTTGGCATCGTCCCGAAATCGGCGGCCAAGGCGATTTGGGAAAAGGGCAAGTTCGATCCCGAGCGCATCGACGAGATCGAGTTGAAGACCAAGCACGACGTCATCGCCTTTCTCACCAACGTCGCCGAGAATGTCGGCGAGGAAGCCAGGTTCATGCATCAGGGCATGACCAGCTCCGACGTGCTGGACACCTGTCTGGCCGTGCAGTTGGCGCAGGCCTCCGACATCCTGCTGGCCGACATTGACCGCTTGCTGGCGGCGCTGGAAAAGCGCGCTTTCGACTACAAGGATCTGGTCTGCATGGGCCGCAGCCACGGCATTCATGCCGAGCCGGTGACCATCGGCTTGAAATTCGCCAGCTTCCACGCCGAATTCGCCCGCAACCGCGAACGCCTGCTGGCGGCCAGGAAGGACATCGCCACCTGCGCCATTTCGGGCGCCGTCGGCACCTTCGCCAATATCGACCCCTCGGTCGAGGAATATGTGGCCGCCAAGCTGGGCCTGACGCCGGAACCCATCTCGACCCAGGTGATTCCCAGAGACCGCCATGCGCTGTTCTTCGCCACCTTGGGCGTCATCGCCTCGTCGATCGAGCGGGTGGCCACGGAAATCCGCCATCTGCAGCGCACCGAAGTGCGCGAGGCCGAGGAATATTTCTCGCCCGGCCAGAAGGGCAGTTCGGCCATGCCGCACAAGCGCAATCCGGTGCTGACCGAGAATCTGACCGGCCTGGCCCGCCTGGTGCGCGGCATGGTGGTTCCGGCCCTGGAAAACGTGGCCCTGTGGCACGAGCGCGACATTTCGCATTCCTCGGTCGAACGCATGATCGGCCCCGACGCCACGGTGACGCTGGATTTCGCCCTCGCCCGCCTGGCCGGGGTCATCGAAAAGCTGGTCGTCTATCCCGATGCTGTGCAGCGCAACCTCAATCAGTTGGGCGGTCTGGTCTTCTCGCAGCGCGTTCTATTGGCGCTGACCCAGGCCGGCATGAGCCGCGAAGACGCCTATGTCGCCGTGCAAAGGAACGCCATGCGGGTCTGGGCCGGCGAAGGCGATTTCCTGGCTTTCCTGAAAGCCGACAAGGAAGTGTCTAACCTGCTGCCCGGCAAGCAATTGGATGATCTGTTCGACCTGGGCTATCACACCAAACATGTCGATACGATTTTCAAAAGGGTGTTTGGGCGGGTGTAAATCAACCTATTGTGTCAAACCTTCCACCAAGCTACAATTTAGCCGATTTTTGGGGGGAACATGACCAACACCCTTTACTACGGCGACAATTTGAAAGTCTTGCGCGAGGTCATCGCGGAAGAAAGCATCGATCTAATCTATCTCGACCCTCCATTTAACAGCCAGGCAGATTACAACGTTCTGTTCAAAAGCAGTTCCGGCAAGGGAACTGCGGCACAGATTGAAGCATTCAAAGACACTTGGTCATGGGGCGAGGAAGCAGAACTTGCATATTCGGAAGTGCTTGCTTCTTCGAACACCCAGGTGGCTGAAATGTTGAGCTCTATGCGCTCGTTCTTGGGCGAGAACGATATGATGGCCTATCTCGCCATGATGGCGGTGCGGTTACTGGAACTTCATAGAGTTTTGAAAACTACCGGATCGCTTTATCTGCATTGCGATCCTACCGCAAGTCACTATTTAAAAATCCTCTTGGATGCAGTGTTCGGAATTGAATTCTTTCGCAATGAAATCACTTGGCTGCGTTCTGCCCCGAAAGGGCACGCCTTCACTCGCTTCCCCTCGGCTCACGATATACTGTTCTTCTACAGCAAGGGCAAAGACATCACCTGGAACCCACAATTTGTTCCCCATCGCGAAGAATATATCAAAAGCCATTACAATAGATTTGAAGAGGGTACAGGACGCCGATATCAATTGGATAATTGCCTCAATCCAAATCCGGATCGCCCAAATTTGACTTACGAATGGAATGGCCATTATCGAGTCTGGCGCTGGACACGCGAAAAGATGCAAGCAATGCATGAAGCTGGACGGCTAGCCTACACAAGCAGCGGCATGCCCCGTTATAAGCGCTATCTTGATGAAATGTCCGGGACTCCGATCACCTCCGTCTGGACAGATATTCCCCCCATTAATTCTCAAGCTCAGGAACGTCTTGGCTATCCAACGCAAAAACCTGTCGCCCTTTTGGAAAGGATATTAAGCGCCTCATCAAACGTAGGGGACGTCGTGCTCGATCCTTTCTGTGGTTGCGGAACAACAGTTCATGCTGCCCAGAAAATGGGACGAAACTGGGTTGGCATCGATGTCACTCACCTTGCTGTTTCGTTGATAGAGAGGCGTTTAAAAGACGCCTTCCCAGGCATTAGTTTTAGTGTTCACGGCACCCCCAAGGACTTGGAAAGCGCGCTCGACTTAGCTCATCGCGACAAATATCAGTTCCAATGGTGGGCCGTTTCGATGGTGGATGCCCGGCCATACGCAGGGAAGAAGAAGGGCGCCGATGGAGGCATCGATGGAATCCTATTCTTTCGTGGCGATGTAAACAAAACCGAAAAGGCACTGGTTTCTGTGAAGGGTGGCGAGAACGTTGGTGTGGGTATGGTGCGCGACCTAATCGCCGTCGTTGAGCGCGAAAAAGCCGCCGTCGGCGTTCTAATCTCTCTTGCTCTACCTACAAAGCCGATGGAAAAGGAGGCCGCTGCTGCCGGGTTCTTTGATTCGCCTGTAGGCAAGGTTCCTAAGATTCAGATCATCACCCTTGCCGAACTTTTCCAAGGCAAGAAGCCCCGCATCCCACTGATCGATACTGCTGCTACCTTCAAGACCGCAGCCAAAGAAGACCGCGGCAAGATTAACCAGGGGAAGTTGTTTTAACCCCTACGCCCCGCAGCATTTCTTGAATTTCTTGCCCGAGCCGCAGGGACAGGGATCGTTGCGGCCCACCTTCTCCACCTGGCGCGGCGGACCCTTGGGATTGATTTCGCCATCCACATACAGCCAGACGCCGTTTTCGCGCTTAAAGACAGCCCGCTCGTGATGGGCCACCGGCTTGCCGTGCGACTTGAAGCGGGCGACATATTCGACCATGCCTTCGGCCTCTTCCGCCCCACCGCCCGACGAAGCACGGATATCGACCCCCAACCCCTCGACGCCCTGCATGGCCTTCTCGACCGCCGGACGATCAAAGTCGGCCATCGCTTCGCCGGCCATCGTGCGTTCAAGAAACGCGATGTCACCGCTCACGAAAGCCGTAAAACGAGCCCGCATCAGCGCTTCCGGCGTTGGGGCCTCGCCGCCCTTCAGAAGGGCGCCGCAACAGGCATCGAATTCCTGGCCGGAATTGCAAGGGCACTGGGTCATAAGGGTTCTCCGTGCGGCTTGGACAGGCTGGTCATTTCTTCCAGCCAGTCGGCATAGTTTTTCCTGTAGTCGGCTTCGGCATCAGGCGGCAGCCGGGAAAGCGCCTCTTGAAGGGCCGCAGACTGCCGGGTAGCGAAGGCGGACAAATCGGCGCCAGGCACCTTGCGCAGCAGGGTCGAGAATTTCAGCACCATCTGACCGCCGGCCGGACGCTTGGCCAGTTTCTCGATTTCGACGCGAAGCTGGGGAGCGCGTTTCAACAGAGACTCTGCATAATTGGCCATGACCGGAGCCTGTTCCTGAAAGGCCTTTCGCTCGGCCAGGAAATCGCTGTCGTCTGAAATTCGCCCGTCCCGATAGACGGCGGGCGCGACTTCGGAAACGTCGCACAGCCAGTCCTTTCTGGGAATCAGCAGATCATCCTGATCGGCCATCTCGCGGTCGGCGGAAAAGGGCATGATCCGGCAGCGCAGGGGCTTTTCGGCATGGATGGAACAGCGGTTATCGGCATCCAAGGCCGGGCAGGAAAGGGTGGGCGGAATATAGGCCAGGGGCGTGATGCGCAGGGCCGTCTTCCTGTCGAAGGCAAAGCCCAGTTTCCGCGTCAATGTGAAGGCCTTCGACCCTTGACGCACCGTGCTCCACAAGACGGCCAACGGAAAGCGATGGGCATGGATAAGCGCATCGGCAATGGTTAGCGGCAGCCAACCCTGGCAGCATTTTCCACAGACCGTGCAAGCGAAGCGGCGCTCCATTCAGGCTTTGCCTAGACCCCGCAGCATTTCTTATATTTTTTGCCCGAGCCGCAGGGACAGGGATCGTTGCGGCCTACTTTTTCGACATGGCGCGGTTCGGTCTTGGGATTGACCTCGCCATCGACATACAGCCAGACGCCGTTGTCGCGCCTGAAGACGGCGCGCTCGTGATGGGCCATGGGCTCGCCATGCACCTTCAGACGGGCCACGAATTCGACCACGCCTTGCTGATCGTTGGAACCGCCGCCTTCGATATGGCGGATTTCCAGACCCATCGGCTTGGCGTTCTCGATGGTTTCCTTCAATTCCTCGCGGTCGTAGTCATCCTTCGATTCCGGGGCCAGCGTGCGGTCCAGGAAATCCATATTGCCGCTGGTGAAAGCGTTGAAGCGGGCCCGCATCAGGGATTCGGCGGTCGGGGCAACCCCTCCGGCCAGGATGGGTCCGCAGCAGGCGTCGAATTCGCGCCCGGAATGGCAAGCGCACAGGCTCATTCATTCTCTCCCAGAATTTCGTTCATGATCTGCTCTTCGGCCTGCATCGTAAGCCGCAGAATTTCGGTCCGCAATTTGTGCTCGTCGATGGTCTTGCCGGCGGTCCTAAGATCGGCCAGCAGCTTGGCGACCGTCTTGTCGCCCGAGGCGTCGGAAAAACCCAGCTCGGTCACATCCTTGGCATAGGCGCTGGTTTCGGCATCGTTCAGCCCCATCTGGGCCGCCGCCCACCGCCCCACCAGCTTGCTGGCGCGGATGCGGGTTTTGAAGCGGATTTCCTCGTCTTGCTGGTATTTGGCCTCGAAGGCGCGCTTGCGCTCTTCCAGCACCTTTTTTCCGGCTTTCTTCTTGTCGTCTTGCATGGCTCACCTGGTTCGATTAAAGCCGCTTATACCCCAACTTGCCCGAAAGCGGTATAGTCCCGCCCATGTGCACCTTGATAATCCTGCGCCGACCGACCGACCCCTGGCCGCTGCTGCTGGCCGCCAACCGCGACGAAATGGCGGGACGGCCCTGGAAGCCCCCGGCCCGCCACTGGCCCGACCGGCCCGATGTGGTGGCGGGGCTGGACGAACTGGCGGGCGGCAGTTGGCTGGGCGTCAATGACGAAGGCGTGGCGGCGGGCATTCTCAACCGCGTTGGATCATTGGGTCCGCAAGCGGGCAAGCGCTCGCGCGGCGAGCTGGTGCTGGAAGCCCTGGATCACGCCGAAGCCAAGGAAGCGGCCAAGGCGCTGGCGGCCCTGAACCCCGCCGCCTACCGGCCCTTCAATCTGATGATCGCCGATGTCCGCGACGCCTTCTGGCTGCGCAATGACGGGCAGCGGATCGAGGTCTTTCTTGTGCCCGAGGGTCTGCACATGCTGACCGCGCATGATCTGGACGACAGGACCAGTCCGCGCATTCAAGCCTTTCTGCCCCGGCTGCAGGCGGCACCGGTTCCCGACCCCCAGAAAAGCGACTGGTCGGGCTGGACAAGCCTGCTGGCGACGGGACAAGGGGGCGACAACGGCGCGCGCGAAGATCCTGCATTGCTGATCCGCCGCCCCAACGGTTTCGGCACCGTTTCAAGCGCCCTGATCGCCCTGCCGCAGCCTTATCCGCGCCAGGCCAGGCGCTTTCTGTTCGCGCCGGGCCCGCCGGACCTGACGGCATTTACTGAGCTGGCGCAGAACTGAAGGCCAGCACGACATTGTCCGGGAAGACGGCGCGGTCGCGTCCGGTTTTCTTGGCCTCGTACATTCGCCCGTCGGCCTTTTCGACCAGATGCGCCCAATCGGGGGTGGCGTCCCGGATGCGCTCGGCCAGGCCGATGGAGGCCGTGAGCGGCGCGCCATCGGGCCGGAGTCCGAACCCCGCCTCGCGCAGGCGTTCGATGACCACGCGGGCTCCGGCGGCATCGGTGTTGTTCAGGATGGCGATGAATTCCTCGCCGCCCCAGCGCACCAGCACGTCGCCCTTGCGCAGCCCGGCCTTCAACTTATCCGACAAGGTGCGCAGCGCCCTGTCGCCTTCCTCGTGGCCATAGGTGTCGTTGATCGACTTGAACTTGTCGAGATCGAAGAAGGCCACCGACAAGGGCGTGTTCTGCAAGGACGAAAGCCGGAACAGAAGTTCGATGGTCTCGTTGCCCGAACGGCGCGTATAGGCCTGGGTCAGCGGATCGATCATCGCCTTGTTGACCAGCGCCGACATGTAATGCAACTGACTCATGCCCGAGAACATGGCCACGCCCATCACCAGCACCATCAGCCACAGCGCCGGGCCATGCACCTGCAGCGACAGCGCCTGGCCTTCCATGAACTGCCCGACGATGGCAAAGACGAAGGCGGGGGTGGCGAAGATGGCCACCTCGAAGGCCGTCAGCGGGAACATGGCCAGCCCGGCCAGCACGATGTTGGGCATCAGGGAATAAAGCTTGGCCACCAATTGCCCGAACTCTGTCAGTTCCAAGGGCTCGATGATCTTGATCGACATCAGATAGAACAAGGGCGGCACCAGCAGCATCGCCATCAGCATGGAATCGGCCTGCTGGCGGGTCTTTTCGATGTTCCAGGGCCAGGCCAGCAGAAAGAAGATGGCCCCCGACAGAATGCGCAGGCACGTCATCATCGCCCATTGCGGCCAGGGAAAGACGAACCAGTCGATGATCGACAGCATCGGCACCAGCAGGCCGAAGATGGCCGACATCAATTGCACGCGCGAAATCGTCACCGAGGCGGCATGACGCCGGATGTGCGGACTGTGATTGAAGGGAATGATCAGATCGACGAACTGATCCCAGGTGATTTTGATGGGCGCAAAAATATGCGCGGCGAACGAGCGCTTGCCCGTGCCGTTGCCATTCTCCTGGCCGTCGCTGTCGCTGCTCATGCGGACTGTCCCCGCGCATTTGACCGAGCAATGCGGCAACCCTAGAACAAAGCGCTGCCCTAGGCAACCATAAGTAAAGCGTTTCAGGGGTTGGTTTTGAATGATGCGAAACAGCTCTCGCAGACCTTCTGCAAGGCCCGCTGGACCTCGGAAATGTCCAGATGCACCATATCCTGGGCCTTGAGAATCATGGTTCTGGGCCCCTTGGGAGCGCAGAGCAGAGGATCGGACTCGCTGGAGAACAGCACCACCGAAGGGGCGCCGGCGGCCGAAATCAGATGCATTGGCCCAGTATCGTTGCCAAGGGCGACGCGGGTTTTCCCAGCCAGGACGGCGATGTCGGCAAAACTGGTCTGGCCTGCCAGATCGACGGCTTGCGGACAGATGGTGCGCACAATGTCCAGCGCCTCCTGGTCCTGAGCGGTTCCCAGCAGTACCGGAGCCACGCCTTGCGCCATCCAACGCCGGGCCATTTCGCCGAACCTTGCCCCCGGCCAACGCTTGGCCGGTCGATGCGGCGCGCCACCCGGCACCAGCAGACCGAAACGCTCGGGCAGATGGAAGCGCCCGATATCCGCCTGAACCCAGGACAGATCGGGGGGCGGCGTCGAACCGATTCCGGCCATCGCCAACTGCTCGGCCTGACGCTCTTGCGTATGCATGAAATCGCGCCTGGGATTGGCGTGCGGATGCGAGCAGCCCAGCGCGATGCCCGACCATTGCGGCGGACTGGGCCGCAGCAGATGGAAATAGCGCGAACTGCGCCGCGACGTTTGCAGATCGTAAACCCGCCCGAAGCGGCCCTTGCGCAGACGGCTGGCCAGCTTCAGCACCCCCAGCGGCTGTTTCAGGCGCGGGCGCTCGTCGATCCAGACTTCGTCGGCATAGGGGCTTTGGGCCAGGAACTCGGCATAGGGCTCGGTGGTCAGCAGCACGATGTGGGCATCGGCATGATGTCGGCGGATGGCGGCCATCGGCCCCAACGCCTGGACGATGTCGCCCAGCGCCGACAGCTTGATGACCAATATCCGCTGCTTCTTCATGCGGTTTTGTCCATGCCCAGCACTTCTTGATAGACGGCCAGCGTTTCCTTGCACATGCGCTCTTTCGAGAAATTGGCCTTGGCGTGACTGACGGCCTGCAGGGCCCGCTTTTGACGCAGATCGATATCCATTTCCAACACGTCGCTGATCGACTGGGCCAGGGCCATCGGATCGCCGGGCGGCACCAGCCAGCCGGTTTCATTGGCGATCACGGTCTCGCGGGCTCCGCCATGGTCGGAAGCCACCACCGGGCGGCCCATGGCCTGGGCCTCGACGATGACGCGGCCGAAAGCCTCGGGATCGGTCGAGGCCGACACCACGACATCGGCCAGCATATAGGCGGCGGGCAGATCGCGGCAGTCGTCGATGACATGCACGACGTCGCCCAGCCCCAGGCGCTGGGTTTGGGCCAGCAATTCCTCGCGGTAGGCGGTGCGCCCCTGATCGGAACCGACCAGCAGGCAGCGCATGTCCTCCCAGCCCAACTGGTCGCGCATCTTGGCCATGGCCTCGATCAGCACCGGCTGGCCCTTCCAGCGCGTGAGCCTGCCCGGCAGCATGACCACCGGCACGCCGTCGGGCAGGCGCCATGCGGTGGAGAGTTGGATGATGCGCTCGGGCGAAACATGCGTGGGGTCGAAAATGGACAGGTCGATGCCGCGCGGCACCACCCGCACCCTCTCCCAACTGGCGCCGTAATATTGATGGATATGGCTGGCGATGAATTGCGAGATGGCGATCACCCGCTCGCCCCTGGCCATCACAGCATTGTAATGGCGCTTGAGCGCGAAGGGCCCCAGATTGTAGGTGCCGTGGAAGGTGGTGACGAAATGGGCTCCGGCCCGCTTGGCCGCCGCCTCGGCCGACCAGGCGGGGGCACGGGACCGGGCATGAATGATGTCAGCCTTGAACTTCCTGGCCAGTTCCGCCAGCCGGTCGGCATTTTCCCGCATCACGAAGGGATTCTTGGAATTGACCGGCAGCGTGATGTGCTTGGCCCCGGCGCGTTCCAACTCGCGCGCCATCGGCCCGCCCGAGGACACCACGTAGCTGCCCCATCCGGCTTCGGCCAGGGCGATGCCGACATCGACGGCGCCGCGCTCGACTCCGCCCGTGACCAGGGCGGGCAGAACCTGCAGGACGACCGGTTGGCGGGGAGCGCCAGAATTGCTAGACTGTTCCGTCATGAATGAACCTGAACCCAAGCCTTCCATCTTGACACGCGGCAATGGCGCCACAATCGCCTACCACCGGCTTTCAGGCAAGGGGCCGGGCGTGATTTTTATGACCGGATTCATGTCTGACATGACCGGCGGCAAGGCCCTGGCCCTGGAAGAGCTGTGCCGCGCCCGCGGCCAAGCTTATCTCCGCTTCGATTACCGGGGGCATGGGGCCTCGTCGAACGCCTTCAAGGAGGGCTGCATCGGCGACTGGGCCGATGACGCCCTGGACGTCCTGGACCGGCTGACCCAAGGGCCGCAACTGCTGGTCGGCTCCAGCATGGGGGGCTGGATCATGCTGCTGACCGCCCTGGCCAGGCCCGAGCGCGTGGCCGGACTGGTCGGCATCGCTCCCGCCCCCGACTTCACGGAAAACCTGATCTGGCGGGAACTGACCGAACGCCAGCGGCGCGTGATGGCGGAGCAGGGTTTCGTGGAAATCCCCAGCGATTACGGCGACCAGCCCTATGTCATCACCCAACGCCTGATCGAAGATGGGCGACAGCATCTGCTGCTGGACAGGGTGCCATTGCCCATCAAAGCGCCGCTGCGCATCATCCAGGGCATGGAAGACAAGGACGTGCCCTGGCAAACCGCGCTGGATATCCAGAAAGCGGTGGAAAGCCAGGATGTCGAAGTAACCTTCGTGAAGGCGGGCGGGCACCGGTTAAGCGAACCCGAAGATCTGGCCCGCCTGACCCGCACCGTGGCGGCCTTGCTGGATCAGGTGGAAGGGCGGTAAAAAGACTTAGGCGGCGTGGAGTTGGATGCCAAGTGCCCGAATCACTTTGTAAACGGTTTCGAAGCGGGGTTTCGCGCCGGGGGCCAATGCCTTATACAGGCTTTCGCGGCCAAGGCCGGTTTCACGGGCCAGTTCCGACATGCCCTTGGCCCTGGCGATCACGCCCAGGGCATGGGTAATCAATTCGGGATCGCCTTCTTCCAGGCAGGCTTCCAGATAAGCCGCCATGTCTTCGCGGCTTTTCAAATGTTGGGCCGAATCCCAGCGCTTGAATTTCTTGCTCATGGTTTGTCCTTCCAATCCTTGGCGATGCGCTTGGCCTTCTGAATGTCTTTCACCTGACTGCCCTTGTCGCCGCCACACAGCAAAACGATCAGCCGATTGCCCTGCTGCATGAAATACACCCGATAGCCCGGCCCATAGTGAACGCGCATTTCCGAAATCCCGTCGCCGACTGGGGCGCTGTCACCTAGATTTCCCAGTACCGCCCGGTCGATCCGAGCCTGGATGCGCGCTCGGGCCTGCCGGTCCTTTAATCCCTCAAACCAGTCAGCGAATTCATCCGATACGAAGATTTCAATCATGGCGGCATTGTATCCGAATGGATACATACTGCCAAGGGTTATTTGCTATGCACCAGCAGGAAGGGGGTGGATGAACCCTTTTCACGCACGAAATAGGTTTGGTTGCCGATCAGGCAGCGGCGCAGTAGGCCCGCCAAAGCCGCCGATAGGCCGCTTCAACGCCGGCGGCGCAGGCCTTGGAATCCTGCAAGGGCGAGGCGGCGATCCTGGCGCGCAGATTTTGGCGCAAATCGCCCAGGCGGTCATGATCCAGCGCCAGCGTCACCGCCTTCAGCACATAATCCTCGGGCTTCGTCGCCACCAGATCATCCAGCCCCACGCGATTGAGGAGCGAGGCCGAGACGCGGCTGACATGGGTTGCTCCTGCCAGCGTCACCACCGGCGTGCCCATCCACAGACTTTCGCAGGTCGTGGCGGTGCCGCTGTAGGGATGGGTGTCCAGCGCCACATCGACCAGATTATAGGCGGCCAGATGTCCGCCCCGGCCCGGAATCCGCCCCACGGTTTTGACGCGGGCGGGGTCGATGCCCTGCCCCTCGAAACGCTCCAGGATCTGCGAACGCGCCCTGGGATCGTCCATCGAGCGGTTCTTGATGATCAGCATGCTTTCGGGCAGTTCCTTCAGAATCATCGCCCATAGGTCCACCGATACAAGGCTGACCTTGGCCTGATTGTTGAAGCTGCCGAAAATGGCCTGGCCGAAGGCCCGGGGCTTGATGGGCTCGATCTTTGGCGCCTCTTCGGGCGGGCGGAAAGACAAGAATCCGCCGTCCAGGCGCACAAGCTTTTCCGTATGCCAGCCGTCGCAGGCCCCGGGCGGATCGGCGATGGCGTCGGTCAGGCGAAAATCGATGTTCCGCAAACCAGTTGTGTTGGGATAGCCGATCCAGGTGCCCTGGATGGGGGCCGGTTTGCGGGCCATCAGCAGCAGGCGGTTGTCGGCGGAATGCCCGGCCAGATCGACCAGAATGTCGATGCCGTCGCTGCGGATCAGCGCCTCAGCTTCCTGGTCGGACAGGCCCCTGATGTCGCGCCAATGGTCGGCCATGCCCCGCAGCCGTTCGGTCACCGCATCGCCATGCAGCAGATTGGCGTAAAGATAGGTTTCGACCTGGGCGGGATCATGCGCCGCCAGCACGGGCTCGAAGAAATAGCTGACCGAATGGGTGCGAAAATCGGGCGAGACATAGCCCACGCGCAAGCGCTTCTTCGGATCGCGCACATTAGCATGGGCGGCGGGCGGGGTTTGGGGTTCGTGAATCTCGCCGAAACGCTTGTGTTCGGCAAACAAGTCCTTGGGCGATATATCCGGGCTGTAGCACAGGGTCATCAAAAGATTGCTGCGCACCAGGGCGCTGGAAGGATCGAGGTCGAGCGAGTGGCGGAAGGAAACCACCGCCGCCTCGACATCGCCCTGCCCGTTCAGCACATGGCCCAGGGCCCCATGAAAGATGGCGCTTTTTGGTTCGATGGCGAGGGCGCGTTTGATCGCTTCCACCGCCGCCTCGTGCTGACCCAGAAGATTCAGGATATAGCCCAGATTGAGATAGGCGTCGGCGTAATCGGGCTTCAACGAAATCGCCAACTGGGCATGGCTCAGGGCCTCGGCGCAGCCCTCTTCCAGGCGCAGCGCCAAGGCCAGATTATTATGGATAAGGGCGTTGCCGGGGGCTTGCGCCACCGCCTTTTTCAGCGCGGCGACACTTTCTTGCAAGCGGCCGCGCAGCTTCAAGGGACCGGACAGATTGTTCCAGGCCTGCGGATTGCCGGGATCCAAGGCCACCGCCGCCTGATATTGGGCGATGGACTCGTCCAACCGTCCCAGACCCGCCAGAAAACCGGCGAAAGCGGTATGAATCTCGGCCGACGGCTTCAGGGCCAGGGCTTCGCCATACAAATGCCGGGCCTCGTCCACCCGCCCTTGCATCTGCGCCAGTCTGGCCATCGAAGCCGGGATCGCCGCCAGATCGGGGGCCAGATCGCGGGCGGCCTGGTAATGCAGGCGGGCGGCTTCATACTCGCCCATTCCTTCCAGCAGTTCGGCCAGTTGAAAGGGCGCGTCGGCCTCCTGGGGCAAAAGCGCCACGGCGATGGTCAGCGCTTCCCTGGCCTCGGCCATTCTGTCCAGCGCCCGATAGGCGCGGCCCAAAGCCAGTTGCGACTGCCCATCCTTGGGATTCGCCGCCACCGCCCGGGCCAACAGGGGGGCGGCGATGTTGGGCTTCAGGATCGCCAGGGCCAAACATCCCATCAGCGCCGCCAGATTTGGATTGTCCGGGTCGGACTCGAACCAGGGGGCGGCCAGGGCATGGGCTTGCTCGATCTTGCCCTGGGCAAGCAAATCCTTGGCCTTGTCGAGATCGGTCGCGGTCGGCATGACCGCACTGTGCCCGTCTTGGGCCAGGGCGGCAAGACGCTTCAATTGACTGGGGAGGGAACATTGACTAATCTTGCTTAGCTAAGCGAGGCCGTCATGAAGCAAGTCACCATCCACGCCGCCAAAACCCATCTTTCCCGCCTGATCGAGGAAGCGGTGGCCGGTGAAGACGTGGTGATCGCCCGCGACCGCGTGCCGGTGGCCAGGCTGGTTCCCGTGCGCCCGCCCGAACGCAAGCGCAAGTTCGGAGCACTCAAAAACAGTCTTAGCGTGCCGCCGGGCTTTTTCGATCCTTTGCCCAAGGACGAATTGGACGCCTGGGAGGATTGACCATGCGGGTCATTCTGGATACGCACGCACTTCTCTGGTGGTTCGCTGGCGACGCTCATTTGTCGAAACCGGTCAGAAAGCTGATCGACGACGAAAGCAACGAAATCCTGGTCAGCGCCGCCAGTGCTTGGGAAATCGCCACCAAGCACCGGCTGGGCAAGCTGCCCGAAGCCGGTTCATTGCTGGAAGGTTGGGAGGCGCATTTGGCCGATCAAGGCTTTCTTCAGCTTCCCATTGCCGCGAAACACGCGCTGCGCGCGGGATTGCTGCCCGGCCAGCACCGCGATCCCTTCGACCGCATGCTGATCGCCCAGTCGTTAAGCGAGGATGCGCCGCTGGTCAGCAATGAGCGCCTGTTCGACGGTTTCGGCGTGCGCCGCTTATGGTGACCGAAGCCCAGCCCCTGGCCCTGTTGTGCTTCCAGTCCCAGCCCGGGCTGTATCCGCGCCAGATGTTCGCGCCCAACGAAGTTTTCGCCGGACCCGACTGCCAGACCGGACGCCATCCTTCCGGCATCGACTGCTTAAACGTCGTCCCCGGCGAATACGACCTGGCCGAGGTGGCGAAGAAATTCGCCATCCGCCCCGACATCGTCGTCGTCAAGCCCGACGCCACCGGGCGCAATGTGGCGCGCAATCTGGCCGCCGTGACCGGGGTCAGGGTGCTGATCCTGGGCGACACCCATCATCTGGAACGCCCCATCGCCTGGATGCAAGATTACGCGGCCAGCGAACCCTTCGACCTCATCATTTGCCATCACGCGCGCCAGCATGTGCATTTCTTCGCCCATGCCGGATTGAAAGCCCCCTGCTACTGGATTCCCCTGCTGTCGGTGAATCCGCATCCCCAGGCAGAAGCCCAGGCGCTGGCCTATCCGGTCTCCTTCATCGGCTCGATGGGGCGCTGGCATCCCTACCGCACCCAGGTTCTCGACGCCTTGAAGGAAGCCGGCCTGCCCTTGCATCTGGCCACCACCAGCCAGGAAGAGGCGTCGGCGCACTATGCGCGCTCGGCCATCAGCTTGAATGTCAGCCTGAACGGCGACATCAACCACCGCGTCGGCGAGGTGCTGGCCGCCGGCGGATTTCTGCTGACCGACCGTTTGGCCCCAGAAGCCGGATTGGACGGATTGTTCGAAGACGGCAAGCATCTTGTTCATTATGACGGGCTGGACGATCTGGTCGATAAGGCGCGCTATTTCCTGTCGCATCCCGAGGCGGCGCTGGCCATCCGCCGCGCCGGGCGAGACAAGTTCCTGGCCGAACACCATCCAGACCTCAAGCGCCGCCAATTCCTGGACCTGGTGCTGAAGGGCAAGGCGGCCCCGGGCTGGGATTTGTCGGACGATTCCCGCCATCGTTTCGCCGTTCCCGACGGTCCCATCGAGTTGCTGAAGCGCGTCGAAGCCTATGAGGCCGTGCAGGATCTGCACCGGCGCTCGAAAAAGCCGCAACTGATTCTGGCGCCCGGCTTCGATCCGTCCTATGCCACCGACAGCATCGATCTGCCGCGCCTGGAAATCCGCGTCGCCCAAGACAGCGACTTGTTCGCAAAGGTGCAAAGCGAAAACCGCATCGCCGTCGTCCCGCCTGATCGCCTGTTCGACGGGCTGGGCCGGGAATCGATCCTGCTGGCTTCGGCGCAGAATCTGGAAAGCCTGCCGCTGGAGCGCGCCCCCGCCAGTCTTTGCGTCGCCGAGTCCATGTTCCTGCCGCTGACAGAAGGGCAGACCGCCCGCCTGCGCCAGGCCGGTTACGGCCAGGAAGGGCGAAGCCTGTGGACGCGCCGCGACCAGCAGACCGTGCTTGATATTTCCACGCAGCACCCGCCCAAGATTCCGGCCCGCGCCGGCACGCCCCAAAAGCCCCGCATCGCCATCGACGCCGTCTTCTTCCAAGATTATCTGACCGGCATCGCCCGCGTCTGGGAGGAAGTTCTAAGGGTCTGGGAGAAGGACGGTTTCGCCGACCATCTGCTGATTCTCGACCGCGAGGGCTTTGGCCCCGAAGTGCCCAATCTGATGCGCCGCAATCTGCCGCGCCATGATTACGAACGGGTCGGGGAGGATCGCATCTTGCTGCAAAAGGTTTGCGACGAGGAAGGCATCGACCTGTTCGTCTCCACCTTCTGCACGACGCCCACCAGCACGCCCAGCATCTTCATGGGCTATGACATGATTCCCGAAGTGGTCGGCATCAACGCGCATGACGATCCGATGTGGAAGGAAAAGCACGAGGCCATCCAATATGCCAACTGCAAGGGCTATGTCTGCATATCGCACAACACGGCCAGCGATTTGAAGCGCCTGTTCCCGGCCATCGATCCAAAAAGGGTGCATGTCGCCCATTGCGGCGTCAACCCGGTCTTCAAGCCGGCCCGGGACGAGGACGTCGCCGACTTCAGAGACAAGATCGGCATCCACAAGCCCTATTACATGCTGGTCGGACAGCGCAAGAGCTACAAGAACGGCATCCTGTTCTTCAAGGGCTTCGCCCAGATGCCCAACAAGAGCCAATTCGCCATCGTCAATTCCGGCGCCAAGCCGATCGAGGACGAGTTCATCGCCCTGGTTCCCGACACCCAGATCGCCTATGGCCGCATGAGCGACGAGGAAATGCGCCTGGCCTATGCCGGCGCCGTGGCGCTGGTTTTTCCATCCTATTACGAAGGCTTCGGCATGCCGGTGATCGAGGCCATGGCTTGCGGTTGCCCGGTCGTCACCACGCCGATGGGATCCCTGGCCGAGGTGGCGGGTCAGGCGGCCCTTTTCGTCGGTCCGCAGGACGTCAACGGCATGACGCGAGCCTTGCTGGAAGTGCAATTGCCGGAAACCCGCAAGGCCCTGGCGGCGGCGGGACTGCAGCGCGCCCAATCCTTCCGCTGGACCGACATGGCGGCCAAGATCAAGGACGTTCTGCTGGCGGCGGCGAAATGAAACATCGTCGCCAAACAAGCATCACACGACCGCAACTCGGTCGCGCGCCCGGTGGCGCGAAAGCCAAGCGCACACGGTGCGCGCCCGGCGCTTGAGGGGTGCGTTGATCTCTCGGATCAATGCACTTCAGCATTAAGCGAAGTTAAAGGGTCCAGCTTGATCTGGCCGACGGAGAGGCCCCAATGCAGATGCGGGCCGGTGGCGCGCCCTGTTGCTCCCACCTTGCCGATAACCTCGCCCTTGCGCAGTTTTTGTCCCAATTTCACGGAAATCGCCGACAGATGGGCGTAGACCGTGGTCACGCCCAGCCCATGATCGATCATCAGCGTTTGGCCGGTATAGAACAGATCGCCCTCGGCCAGCACCACCACGCCGTCGGCGGCGGCCAGGACATCGGCACCGACGGGAGCGGCGAAATCGACGCCGGAATGCGCGGCCCTGGCCTGCCCGTTCAAGATCCGCTGCGAGCCGAAAACGCCGCTGACCACGCCCTGGGTGGGTTTCAGAAAACCGCTTTGGAAGAGCGCCTCGGGCCTTGAATGGGCCCTGGCCTCGGCGATCCATTCATTCTCGCGCTTGATGCGCTCCAATGTTTTCGGATCGGGCGTGACCTGACGCTCGGGCAGGCCGTCGATGCGTTGAATGTCCCAGCTTCGGGCAGCCACCGCCAATTCCAGGCTTTGCACCGGCTGTCCCGGTTCTTCGCTCACCAGAACCGACTTCGTCCCCGCCTCGCGGGCGAAACCCAAGGCGAAGCGTCCGTCCGGCCCCACCATCACCGGCACGCCATCCAAGCTGATGCGCGAACCGGGAAGCGCCTGACCCAGCACCAAAGCACCTTGTTCGATCCTGCCGCTTAGGCGCATCTCGGCCAGGGCGGGAAAGGAAAAGAGCGCCAGGAAAAGGGCAAGAATAACCGTCATGCGCGGGCATGACCCGCGGCTGTCCGGTTTAAATTTGGCGATGTGAGAAATTCTCTTTAGAATCGCAGAGCAAGATGGGTCGATATTTCTTTGGACTTGAAATTCGCACCTCATCCTGAGGAGGGCCGAAGGCGCGTCTCGAAGGATGAGGAAGCCGCGAAGCGCCCGTCTCGAAGCGCAGGATTCCCACATTTTCCAGTTCTTCGCCGCATCCTTCGAGACGCTTCGCTCCTCAGGATGAGGCGAAGAAAGCGACGGCGGAATTAAGCCGGACAGAAGTGGGACAGGCCCGGCCATGATGATGTCTGTTTTTCCTGTCACAGCAGCGATCCTTGACGGCCATCGGGTCCCTTGCGCGGTTTCTGGGGCACGGGCGGCGCTCCATCCAGCTTCACGCCGACCAGGCCGTCTTGGAATTCAATCTGCAAATCGCTTTCCTTTTTCGCCTGTTCGGCATGGCCGATCAAGACGCCGTCCGGCCCATGCACCAAGGCATAGCCGCGCGCCAGAACGGAACGATGCGACAACGTCTCCAGCAAGCGCCCGGCCCGATCCAGGCCGTTCTCCCAAGCCTGGACATGGTTTTTCCAGCCATGGGCCAGGGCCAGCGCCGATTTCTCTAGCCCATGCGCCTTCAATTCGATCAGTTCGCGCGGCGAGCGCAAGGCCGCCCCCAGCCGGGCCACCGCCATGCGGTTGCGTTCAAGATAGGCCGGATAGGCGTTGGCCAGCCGCTCGGCCCTCTCGTCCAGTTTCTGCTGCGCGTCCTCGACCAGATGCGAGGGCTTGGGCAGGCCGCGCGCGAACCCTTCCAGCAGCAAGCGCCGCTCGTCCAGCACCCTTCGCATCGACGCCGTCATGCGGGCCGATTTTTGTTTCATCTCGGCCAGCAGATCCAGCCGCACCGGCACCGCCATTTCGGCTGCCGCCGTCGGCGTCGGCGCCCGGCGGTCCGATGCGAAGTCGATCAACGTGGTGTCGGTTTCGTGCCCCACCGCCGAGATCAGCGGAATGGTCGATTCCGCCGCCGCCCGGACCACGATCTCCTCGTTGAAGGCCCATAGATCCTCGATGCTGCCCCCGCCCCTGGCCACGATCAGCACGTCGGGGCGCGGCAGCTTTCCGCCCGCCGGGAAGGCGTTGAACCCCCTGATAGCCGCCGCCACCTGTTGGGCGGCCCCCTCGCCCTGCACCGCCACCGGCCAGACCAGCACATGACGCGGAAAGCGGTCGCCCAGGCGATGCAGGATATCGCGGATCACCGCTCCGGTCGGCGAGGTGACGACGCCGATGACATTGGGCAGATAGGGCAGCGAGCGCTTGCGCTCGGCGGCAAACAATCCCTCGGCGGCCAGCTTCTTCTTTCGCTCTTCCAGCAGCTTGAGCAAAGCGCCTTCGCCCGACAGCTCCATCTGCTCGACGACCATCTGGTATTTCGAGCGCCCGGCATAGGTGGTGAGCCGTCCCAGACACACCACTTCCAGCCCGTCTTCCGGCTTTGCCGCCAGCCTGGCCGCACTTCCTTTCCAGCAGACGGCGTCCAGCACCGCCTCGGCGTCTTTGAGGGCGAAATAGAGATGCCCCGAACCGTGGCGTTTGAAGCCCGAGATTTCACCCCGCACCTTGACCAGCGCATAGGCGTCCTCGACCGTGCGCTTCAGGCGGGCCGAGATTTCCGAAACCGACAGTTCGGGCAGATTGGTAAGCTTCTCGTTCATGGGCGGGCATGATACAAGACCCCAGCTTCAGGCGCACGATCGTTTAACAAAACAAATCGGTAGTGCGGATACACGCCCTCAATCGAAGCCGTTTACGGTTTTGATTTCGGACGACCCGCACTAGTGTGGTAGTTTCGAAGTTCGTGCGAATATGCGGCCCCGGCAACACGAACTTCGAAACCAAAAACCACACTAGAAATCAAATGTTTGCTAGTGTCCCTATTGATTCGTAAGTTCGTAAATCGCCGGATCTCAAATCTCACGAACTTACGAATCAGGACACTAGACGCCAGCGCGGGAGTTAGGGCATGAAGGTTTTGTTGGTCGGATCGGGTGGACGCGAGCATGCCCTGGCCTGGAAGCTGAAGGAATCTCCAAAACTTTCAAAGCTTTACTGCGCGCCCGGGAATGCCGGCATGGCAAAGATCGCCGAATGCGCGCCCATCGGCGCCGAAGACCTTCCGGCCCTGGTCGATTTCGCCAAAGCCAAGGGAATCGACTTCGTTGTCGTCGGCCCCGAAGCGCCCCTGACCCTGGGTCTGGCCGACCGCATGCGTGATGCCGGCATTCCGGTCTTCGGCCCCTCGGCCCAGGCCGCCCAGTTGGAGGGCTCGAAAGCCTATATGAAGGATCTGGCCGCCGAGGCGGGCATTCCCACCGCCTGGTACGGGCGCTTCACCGACATTGCCAAGGCCAAGGCCTATGCGCAGGAAAAGGGCGCGCCCATCGTCGTCAAGGCCAGCGGGCTGGCGGCGGGCAAGGGAGTCATTCTATGCCCGACTTTGGAAGAAGCGCTGGACGCCATCGATCTGATGATGACCAAGCGCGAATTCGGGTCCGCCGGCGACGAAATCGTGATCGAGGAATTTCTGACCGGCGAGGAAGCCAGCTTCTTTGCCCTCTGCGACGGCAAGACCGCCATCTCCTTCAACGCCGCGCAAGACCATAAGGCGGTGGGCGACGGCGACACCGGCCCCAATACCGGCGGTATGGGCGCCTATTCGCCCGCCCCGGTGGTGACGCCAGAGGTCGAGAAACGCATCATGGACGACATCGTCCTGCCCGCCGTCGAGGGCATGGCCAGGCGCGGCACGCCCTTTACCGGCGTGCTGTTCGCCGGGCTGATGATCAAGGACGGCGCGCCCCGGCTGATCGAATTCAATGTCCGTTTCGGCGACCCGGAATGCCAGGTGCTGATGAGCCGCCTGGACGCCGACCTTTTGGAAATTCTCTACGCCGCCGCCCAGGGCAAGCTGGATCAGGTGAAACCGGCCTGGAAGAAGGATGCGGCGCTGGTGGTGGTGATGGCGGCCCAGGGCTATCCCGGCAGCTATAAGAAGGGCACGGTGATCGAGGGGCTGGACGAAGCCGGCGACGAGGAAGGGGTGACCGTCTTTCATGCCGGCACCAAGGAGCAGGACGGCCAGATTCTGGCCAATGGCGGGCGCGTGCTGGGGGTGACCGCCGTCGGCACCTCGGTCAAGGAGGCACAGGCCCGGGCCTATCGCGCCGTGGGGCGCATCCGCTGGCCGGAAGGCTTCTGCCGGCGCGACATCGGCTGGCGGGCGATTGCCAGGGAAAATCAGCCGTGAGCGGCCTGTCCTTGGCACAGGCGCTGGAACGCGCCAAACGCGAAGGCGAAAGCGGCAATTTCGACGCCGCCGACAAGACCTTGAAAGCCATTCTGGCCGCCGTTCCCGGCCAACCCCAGGCCCTGCAGATGCTGGGTCTGATCGCCCTGGAAGAGGGGCGCAACAATATGGAATCGGCATTGGCGCGCCTAGCCCGGATCGGAATAGCGCCAAGGCAAATTCTCGATATCGGCGCCTATGAGGGATGGTGGTCGCGCCTGGCCCGGAAAGTCTTCCCTCAGGCCGGCATCTTGATGATCGAGGCGCAGGACGCGAAGAAATCCGCCCTGGAAGCCGTCGCCAAGGAGATCGGAACGGCAAAGGTCAGGATCGCGGCCTTGGGCGCCGAAGCCGGAAGAGAGGTCGAATTCCTGATCCCCGAGACACCCTTCGGCACCACCGGATCCTCGATCTATGCCGAACGGACAGATTTCAAGCGCAAGGCAAGCAAGGTCCGACTTGAACGGCTGGACGATCTGGTTGCCGGAAGCCCGCCTGCCGAACTTCTGAAACTGGACGTTCAGGGCAGCGAGCTCGATATCCTAAAGGGTGGTCCGGCAGCCCTGTCCGCCGCCCAGGCCGTTATCCTGGAAGTCTCGCTGCTCAACTACAATGAAGGCGCTCCGCTGTTCGCGGACATCGTCCGCTTCATGGACGAACAGGGCTTTCAGTTGCTGGATCTGGTCGATCTTCAGCGCGGCAAGATGAGCGTCCTCTATCAGGCCGACGCTGTTTTCCTGCGCCGCGGCATCGCGCAATTCCCCAACAAGGTCTGGTAATCAGCCGCGCGCGCTGAGAATGCCGTACATGTTGGCGCTGAACAGATCGGGCGGCGAGGACAGCGCCCATCTTAGAAATCCGTTCAGCAACGCCTCGGTGATCCGCCGGCGGGGCGAGCCGCCTTTGGGCGCGTAAAATTCATCCAGCGTAAATCCCGTCGCCTCGGCCATCTGGCGCAGGCTAAGCGGCGTGTAGGCCGTCTTGTGGGTCAGATCGCCATACTGGTATTGAATGCCCCAGGGCGAGGCGGCGTTGGGCACCTTCAGCACGACCTTGCCACCCGGCGCCAACCGCCGGCGCACCGCTTTCAGAAGGGTGCATCCTTCGTCGGGCGAGAAATGCTCGAGTACGTCGAACAACAGCACGCGATCGAACAAACCCAGCAATTCATCTTCGATCAGCTTCAGGATGTCGCCCTGTTGAAAGAACGGTTTCGCCGTTTCGGGAATCACTTGCGCCAGTTCAGGATCGTGATCGACGCCGACGATGGCCGTTGCCCCCTTGGCGGCCAGATAGGCCAGGAACTGGCCGGTGCCGCAACCAAGTTCCAAGAAACGGTGCGCGGCCTGGCAGGAAGCTGGAATCCACACTTCGGCGTCCAGGCGCTTGATGACCTTCTTGGAAAGGCTTGGCGTCTGGTACTGTTTGTACCGTCCATAGCTTTCGTAAAAGCCGCTCACGCGCTTTCCTTTTTCAGGGCTGCGAACTGGTCATAGGCTTCCAGCGCCTGAGCGCCGTAAATGAAGCTGGGACCGCCGCCCATATAGATCGACATGCCCACCGTTTCCATGATCTCTTCGCGTGTCGCCCCGTGTTCGAGGGCGGCCTTGACATGGAAGGCGATGCAGCCGTCGCAGCGTACGGCGACGCCGATCGCCACCGCGATCAATTCCTTGGCCTTGGGATCGAGGGCCCCATTGGCCGTGGCGGTCTTGGCCAATTCCGAAAAGGCCTTGGCGACATCGGGAATGCCGGCACGCACGTCGCGCATGGCGCTTGACAGATCCTTGGCAAGCTTGGGCCAGTCCTTGACCATTTTTCTCGTCCTTCTCTTATTTGCACTGATTGGGCAGACGGTCGGCGACGCCGCCGGTGCCGGCGCTGCCGCCTTCTTCCAGCCAGACGCGCTTGACCAGCTTGAGATCGACATAGCGCAGCACGATCCGGGTCAGATGCGCGTCCATGGCCACCATGTCCAGCTTGTTGCGCTTCGTCACCTGCGGCGGGTTGGAGCGGAAATCATTGATGACCGCATCCACGATCTTGGGCACCGACTTGCAGACCTGGGGAATCAACAGCCATTCGAAGGCTTCCAGATGCAGGGTGTAGAGCCGGTATTCGATCTTCTGCAACCCCTGCACCGGCACATTCATGGGATTGAAGTCGATTTGCGGAGGGCCCTCGCCCAATTTCTTGGCCTCGCTGGCCAAGGCCGGACCCGCCAGCAGCAGGCCGATCAAAAACACCATCAGAATGCGCATGTTCATTTTCACCATCCTTGATGCTTCTGATTACAGGTTGGCGGAGCCGCGATCAATCCCGACGTGCCTGGAAAAAAGCCTTCAAAATCCCGACCGCCTCGCTTTCGCCAATGCCGCCAATCACTTCCGGGCGATGATGGCACGACGGCTGATCGAAGATTCTTGGTCCATGCTCGACCCCGCCGCCCTTGGGATCATAGGCCGCGAAGACCAGACGGCGGATTTGGGCGAAGGCGATGGCCTGGGCGCACATCGGGCAGGGTTCCAGGGTCACATACAGGTCGCAGCCATCCAGCCTGGGCAGGCCCAGGGTCTGGCAGGCGGCGCGAATCGCCTCGATCTCGGCATGGGCCGAAGGGTCCAGCCGCTCCCGGTTGCGGTTGCGCCCCAGGCCAAGAACCCGCCCCTCCGCCCCCATGACCACGGCGCCGATCGGCACTTCGCCCGCCTTTTCGGCGGCTTTCGCCTCGTCCAGGGCCAGGGCCATGAATTTGTTTCTCTCCATCCGCCGACCTTGCCCTTGCGGGCTGGACAGGTCAAGCCGTACCCATTATGTTCCCGCGATGACTTCCATCCCCCTCATCGGCATCACCTTGGACAGCGAAGAGCCCGGCGGCTATTCCAAGCTGCCCTGGTACGCGCTGCGCCAGAATTACTGCGAAGCGGTGGCCAAGGCCGGCGGCCTGCCCGTCGCCCTGCCCCACGAGCCGGAATTGGCCGAAAATTACCTGGATGCCATCAAGGGGCTGGTGGTGACCGGCGGCGCCTTCGACGTCGATCCGGCCCTGTTCGGCGACGCCACCCGCCATGCCAGCGTGAAGCTGAAGACCAAGCGCACCCAGTTCGAACTGGCCGTCGTGCAAGGCGCGCTTTCGCGCGGCTTGCCGATTCTGGGCATCTGCGGCGGCCAGCAATTGCTGAACGTGGCCCTGGGCGGCACCCTGATCCAGCATATCCCCGACGAGATCGACAATGCGCTGGCGCATGAACAGCCCAATCCGCGCACCGAACCCGGCCACGACGTCGCCATCGCTCCCGGCACCCGTCTCGCCGCCATCTGTTCATCGGCCCACATTCCGGTCAACAGCGCCCATCATCAGGCGGTGAAGAAGCTGGGCCAGGGGCTGGTCGTCAACGCCAAGGCCGGCGACGGCGTGATCGAAGGCTTCGAATATCCCGGCCACCGCTTCATCATCGGCGTGCAATGGCATCCCGAATATGCCATCAGTCCCGCCGACACCGCCCTGTTCACCGCTTTCATCGAGGCCTGCCGTGGCTGAAGACAACAAGGAACGCATCGCCAAGCGCATGGCCAGGGCCGGTCTGTGCTCGCGCCGCGAGGCCGAGACCTGGATTGCCGAGGGCCGCGTTTCGGTGAATGGCGAGGTCATCTCTTCGCCGGCGCTCAACGTGTCGGAAGACGACGCCGTGATGGTCGATGGCAAATTGCTCAAAGCGCCGGAACCGGCCAGGCTGTGGCGCTATCACAAGCCGCCGGGACTGGTCACCACCCACAAGGATCCCGAGGGACGGCCCACGGTGTTCGAGACTCTGCCGCCGAACCTTCCCCGCCTGATTTCGGTGGGAAGGCTGGATTTGACCAGCGAGGGACTGCTGCTGCTGACCAATGACGGCGACCTGGCCCGCAAGCTGGAACTGCCCAGCACGGGCTGGACGCGCCGCTACCGCGTGCGCGTGCATCCCATTCCCTCGCCCGAAGCCTTGAAGTCGCTGGAACGCGGCGTCACCGTCGATGGCGTCTCCTATGGCCCCATCAAGGCCGGCATCGAACGTTCGCAGGGCGCCAATGCCTGGCTCTCCGTCGCCATCAAGGAAGGCAAGAACCGCGAAATTCGCAAAGTGATGGCGCATCTGGGCATGGAAACGACGCGCCTGATCCGCACCGCCTATGGGCCTTTCCAACTGGGTCAGCTTGAGCGCGGCGAAGTCGAGGAAGTGTCGGGCAAGGTGCTGAAGGAACAGGGACTGACAGCCAAGGACACCAAAGTTGCGCATCATCGCCGGTAGCTTGAAGGGCCGCCTGCTGCTGGCCCCGCCCGGGCGCCTGACGCGCCCCACCGCCGACAGGGCGCGCGAATCCTTGTTCAATCTGCTGGCGCACGGCGCCTTCGAGCGCACGGAATTGGCAGGGGCCCGGGTGCTGGATGTCTTCGCCGGCGCCGGCACGCTGGGATTCGAAGCCCTGTCGCGCGGCGCCGCCCATGTCACCTTCATCGAGAACTGGCGGGGTGCGGCCAAAACCATCGAGAACAACGCCAAGAAGATGGGCGTCGAAGCCAGCGTCAAGGTGCTGACCGCCGACGCCACCCGCGCCCCCGCCGCCACCGTGCCGGTCGATATCGCGCTGCTTGATCCGCCCTACGGCGAGGGATTGATCCCGCTGGCCCTGGCCTCGCTGGCCAAGCAGGGCTGGCTGAAGAAAGACTCGCTGATCGTGGCGGAAGTGGCGGCCAAGGAAGAATTTCAGCCGCCCGAAGGATTCATGATCCGCCATGAACGAGCGGCCGGTTCGGCTGCCAGATTCGTTTTTCTGGGACGCGTCAGAGGGTCATGAGCCAATCCCCGACCCTGCTGCTGCCCGAAGTTCCCGCCCTGGTGGCGGGAACCGGTTCGGCGGCCGGCGCTTGGCCGGACGGCACGCTGGAAACGCTGGATCTGGGCGAAGCCGGGCGCGTCGCCAAAACGCAAAAGCCGATGCTGGTCCACCGCCTGAGCATGGCGGCTAGATTGAAGATCGACGCCTTCCAGGCCCATGATCTGCTGGAACTGTACGCCTTCGTGCGTCCCGCCACGTCCTGCCTGCCCAGCCCCGATGGCTTGTGCGCGGCCCTTGGCCTGCCAAAGCCCAAGGATCGTTTGGACGCGGCCCTGGCGCTGCCGGAAATCGCCGGACGTCTGCTGGGCGACTTGCAAAATCTAAGTCCGCGCGCCCATGCCCTGGCCTTGGGCTCGGCCATCGCCATGACCAGGGGCGGCTGGCCCTGGGGACCGTCGGTGCTGGCGGCCCTGGGCCATTCCGGGGACATGCCGCACCGCGCCAATACGCTGGCCGGATTGAAAGTGTGGGAGCGATTGGCGGAGTGGAGCGAACATGCGCCGCCGCCGCCGCCGGGATCGATCCCGGTCGAGGTGGAAGCGGCCAGAAGCCGTCTGGCGAAATTGCTGGGGCCGAATGCCGAAGCCAGGCCGCAGCAGGCCGATTACGCCTCGGCCGCCAGCCTGGCCTTCCAGCCGCGCAAATTGGCCGACGCCCCCAACGCCGTGCTGGCCGAGGCCGGGACCGGGACCGGCAAGACGCTGGGCTATGTCGCCCCCGCCAGCCTGTGGGCCGAGATCAATGAGGGCGCGGTCTGGATCAGCACCTTCACCCGCCATCTGCAACGCCAGATCGACGGCGAGCTGGACCGCCTTTATCCCGACCCCGACGAGAAGGCCAGGCGCGTCGTCGTGCGCAAGGGCCGCGAAAATTATCTGTGCCTTTTGAATTTAGAAGAGGCTGTGCAAAGTCTGCCAGCCCATCCCGACGATGCGGTGGCGCTGGGCCTGATGGCACGCTGGGTGCTGGCGACCCGCGACGGCGATCTGGTCGGCGGCGATTTTCCGGGCTGGCTGGCCGATCTGGCGGGGCGCAACCGCACGCTGGGCCTGGCCGACCGCAGGGGCGAATGCATCTTCTCGTCTTGCTCGCACATCACGCGCTGTTTCGTCGAACGCTCAATCCGGAAAGCGCGAAGGGCCCGCATCGTCATCGCCAACCATGCGCTGGTGATGATTCAGTCCAGCCTGGGCGCCATCGGCGACGATGGCTTGGTGCAGCGCCTGATTTTCGACGAGGGCCATCATCTGTTCGACGCCGCCGACAGCGCCTTTTCGGCCCATCTCTCGGGCCTGGAAACGCATGAACTGCGCCGCTGGCTGTTGGGAGCCGAGGAAGGAACGCGATCTCGGGCCCGGGGTTTGAAGAAACGCGTCGAGGATCTGGCGCTGACCGACCAGGACGCCGTCAACGCCCTTCAAGATGCGTTGCAGGCGGCCCAGCATCTGCCTGCCCATGGCTGGTCCAGGCGCCTGAAGGACCGCGCCCCTTACGGCGCTTGCGAACGGTTCCTCGATCTGGTGCGCGCGCAGGTGCTGGCCCGCGCCGATAAGCATTCCTATACGCTGGAATGCGACGCCCTGCCCTTGAACGAAGGCCTACCCCAGGCCGCGGCCACGCTGGGGGTGGCGCTGGAGCGCATGGCCAAGCCGCTGGCCCGGCTTGCCAAATGCCTGGCCAAGAAGCTGAGCGACGAGGCCAAGGATCTGGACAGCAACACCAGAAGCCGCATCGACAGCCTGATCCGCTCCATCGAGCGGCGCGCCCTGGTGCCGCTGCTGGCCTGGGGGCGCATGCTGGCCGAGATCGAGCAGGCCAATGGCGCGCAAACCATCGACTGGATGACGATCGAGCAGATCGACGGGCGCGAGATCGATGTGGCCTTGAACCGCGCCTTCGTCGATCCCACCAAGCCCTTCGCCGAACAGGTGATGATGCCGGCCCATGGCGTGCTGATCACCTCGGCGACGCTGACCGATTCCACCGGCGACGCCCAAACCGACTGGCAATCGGCCGAATGGCGCACCGGAACCGTTCATCTGCCCCTGCCCGCCGTCAGGGCGCAGCATCCCTCGCCCTATGATTACGCCAAGCAGGCCAAGGTCTTCATCGTCACCGATGTGCGCAAGGACGATCTGGATCAGGTGGCCGCCGCCTATCGGGAATTGTTCATCGCCGCCGAGGGCGGAGCGCTGGGCCTGTTTACGGCGATCACGCGCCTGAAGGGCGTGCAGGCGAAAATCGCCAAGCCGCTCGACGAAGCCGGACTGCCGCTGCTGGCTCAGCATGTCGATGGGCTGGACAATGCGACGCTGGTCGATCTGTTTAGGTCCGAGGAAGACGCCTGCCTGTTGGGCACCGATGCCATGCGGGACGGCGTCGATGTGCCGGGCCGGGCGCTGCGCCTGCTGGTCTTTGATCGCGTGCCCTGGCCAAGGCCCGACATCGTGCATCGGGCCAGACGCCAAGCCTTCGGCGGCAAACATTACGACGACATGCTGACCAGATTCAAATTGAAACAGGCCTTCGGACGCCTGATCCGCAAAGAGACCGACCACGGCGTCTTCGTGCTGCTGGACCCGATGATGCCGTCGCGCCTGTTCGGCGCTTTCCCTTACGGCGTCGTGCCGCGTCGCGTCGGGCTGGCCGAGGCGGTGGGAGAAATCAGGGGTTTTTTGGTTAGCCCACCACCCCAACGCCCGCCTTCTTCGCAGCCTTAATCAAGTCCCCATCACAAGAAGCCAAAGGCAGTTGTCTGCGAATCGCCAGTTCGAGATAAGCAGCATCGTAAACGGTCAAACCGTGCTTGATCGCCAAAAGCCTTGTTTCGCTCCAGGCATGTTCGTCGGTTTCGGAATCGATGACGATATTAAGTCGTCCCAACAGCACCAAGCATTCGTCCGCGAAGAATTTGTCGATGCGCTTGCGGCGAACTGAATTGTGAAGCGAGTTCGCCACCTCGAGCCGCCAGAGCGAAGGCACCACGGCGCCCTCTGCAGTGACGAGGTCAAGCACGCTCTGAACAGCATCGACATGGTCTTCATCAATAAACCAAGCCATCGCCATTGAGGCATCGAGGACAAGGCTCACTTCCGGCGCCCTTCATGCAACATTTCAAGTATTTCGGCACGGCTCATCTTGTATTTGCCGCGCATGGCGGCAATCTCCTCGGCGGCCTTGATGGCGTCAGCCCGCGAATTGGCGGCTGGCCTGCGGATCAGAATGTCGCCGTCCTTGACCTCCATCTCGACCTGTTCGCCATTGCTAAGGCCCGTGGCCTTGGCAATCTCGAAAGGAACGCGGAACGCCAGGTTCTTGCCCCATTTTCCAACCGTGACATGCGACATCGGATACCTCCATCGATTGGGATATCCTAGCATATCCCAAATGATCAGGGAAGCGGCCTCTGCCGTCCCCGCATCCACCTGAAAACCAGGGGGGCGGCCAGCATGACCAGGGTCATGCGCATCATGTGATGGGTAACGACAAAGGGCACATCGATATTCATGGCCAATGCGATCAGGGTCATTTCGCCAAGCCCGCCCGGCATCAGGGACAGCAGCATGGCGAAATGGTCGAAGCCCGCCAACTCGCTGATCCCCCAGGCCAGGAGCGCCGCCACGATCACCATCGGCACGGTCAGCACCAGCGAGGCCCACAGGCCCCGCTTGATGACCGCCAGCTCGACCGATGCCAATCTCGCCCCCACGGCCCCGCCCAGCACCAGTTGCGTGATGACGATCAGTTCCGATGGCGGATGAGCCCCGGTCAAACCCGCCATGCTGATGATAGCGCTGGCCAGCATCGGCCCCACCAGCAGATAGGCGGGCAGGCGTAGCAGCTTGCCCGCCACGGCGCCCAATCCCGCTCCCAGAGCCAGAAATCCAGCGTCTGGAATCGACAGATCGAGAATCGAGCTTGATCCCGGCATGCCGGTCAACGGCAAGCCCTGGCTGAGGCGGATGCCCCAGGGCACCAAAGCCGCCACCACCATCACCCGCAGCGTATGCAGAATGGAAACCAGGCCCTCGTCGCCCTTCTCGGCCATCGCCATGGCGACCATTTCCGAAAGTCCGCCCGGCACGGCGGCGTAATAGGCGGTCGGCGCGTCGCAGCCAAGCTTGCGCGAATACCACAACGTGCCCACCCAGATCGCCACCGTCATGTATACGGTCAGAGCCAGCAGGCCCGGCCACCAGTCGAGCAGGCGGCCCGGCACTTCGGGCGTGAAACCGGTGCCCAGCATCAGGCCCAGGACGATCATGGTCGGGTTGCGCAGTTTCGCCGGCACGCTCAGATTAAGCTTCAACAGCGAACCACAAGCCGTCGCCGCCATCGCGCCCAGCATCCAGGGCAGCGGGAGATGCAGAAGATAGAAGGCGCCGCCGCCCAGGGCGGCAATGGAAAGAGTGAGGACGGGTTTCATTCGCGTCAGTCCCTCGGTCACCGGATGCCAAAACGGCCAAGGGCCGCACGCGGGGATTCAGACCGGCGAGCGCAAAAGGATCTGCTTCTCAGCTCTTACCTATTTGGCTATCATCGCCACAAAAGGGAAAGATATGCGGTCCATGCGGAAAATCTTGAATGACTGAAGATACCATATCGAATGGGGTTAAGATCAAGCAAAAGATCGCGAGGGCAGCGGCCATAGAAGCCGCATTACTTTTTCTTGCCGTCGCGACTACTTTTTTCTTGATCGCAGCGGCAAGCGCACTTTTTTCAAACACCGACATTCTGCGCATTCAAGCGCGGGGCCTCCTGGATGGGAAATTCTATGACTCGATTAAGCCAGAGCGCGAGAATGTCGATGAATACATAAAAATCATGCCTCGACCAGATATCGCCGTCCTCGGATCCAGTCGGATGCTGCCGATTTCCTCGGCCTCGTTTCCGGGGTACAGGTTCGTCAACCTTGCCATGTCAAACGCAAGCGTCGAAGACAGCGTGGCGACTTACAATCTCTTGTTTGAGAACAACAAGTTGCCTCGGCTTGTTATCATCACCTTCGAAGACTGGGTTTTCAATCGGAACAACAAACTCAAGGAATGGAAGGAATGGGGGGGCCGGCTCGACAGGGCGATCGAGAGGACGGGGGCTGAAAAACGACCGGTTCCTTGCGCCACGAAAACCATTCTCGCTTGCCTCGATGAGATGAACGCCTTTTTGGGGCGCTTTAATCCCAGGAATCTGCAAAGGGCAATCAAACTTTCGCTCCAGAACGGACACCTCGTTACCGCCGAGGAAATCGCCGCCTTATCCGAGGTTGATAACGCCCTGACCGTTGGATGGCAACCGGATCGCTCCTATCAGTATGGAAGCCGAGGCAAGGACTATGTCGATGACAATGTCTTGAAATGGAAGCGGGAAGCTGGCATCAACGAATCATACAATAAACTCTATTATTCCGATTTCACGGAGCTATACGGACTTGCGTTCGAAAACATCGGAAAGCTGTTTATCCGGATGCGGCAGGACGGCGTTCGCGTGCTGCTCTTTTTTCCGCCGATGCATCCCGATGCTTATGAGGCCATGTTTTCGTATCCGCAAGGGCGTCTTGCGCTTGCGGCAGAGGAGAAGCTCAAGTCTCTTGCCCATGAAGCAGGCATCGGAACTATGGGAAGCAATGATCCAAACGACTGTGGCGCCAGACGAGAAGGGTTTGTCGATGCGATTCATCTGCGTCTGGAACCCATGGCGGCGTGCATGGACCGATACAGTGATGCCATAAAAAAGACACTGGGAACTGAAAACTCAACGGGCCAATAGGGATGTTGTTCCACACCTCGGTTTTTGCTTTTTTCGCAATCATTGTCGTCGTCCTTTTCGTCATCCTCCGCGGATGGCCGCGCAAGCTCATGCTTCTGGCGGCAAGCTGGACTTTCTACGGGTGGCTCGATTGGCGTTTTCTCGCCCTTATGGTCATTTCGACCAGCGTTGACTATGCCTTGGGGCTGGTCGTTGAAAAATCGGAGGAGACGCGCTTGCGAAAGTGGATGCTTTATATAAGCGTCATCCTTAATCTCGCGTTTCTGTCCCTCTTCAAATACTACAATTTCTTCGTCCAGAACATTCACGCCGTTCTCGAGGCGGCAGGAATTTCTTTTCCTCTGTATTTGTTGCACCTGGGACTTCCTGTCGGCATTTCCTTCTACACATTCCAGAGCATGAGCTACGTCTTCGACATTTACCGCAGGGAAATCAGAGCCACGCGCAACCCGATTGACTACGCTCTCTTCGTTTCATTTTTTCCTCACTTGGTAGCGGGTCCCATTCAACGGGCGAAGAATTTGCTGCCGCAATTAATCACCCTGAGAACCCCCTGCATCTCGGACGTCGTTGCCGGCGCGCAGATTTTTGTCATCGGACTTCTTTACAAAGTCTACATGGCCGACAATCTTGCCCCGCTTGTCGATCTGGTTTTCAACGCGCCCCATGCCGATGGATTGTCGGTTGTGCTGGCCTCCTATTGCTTCGGCTTCCAGATTTACGGCGACTTCGCTGGATATTCCTTGATGGCGATTGGCTCGTCGAGGGTTCTGGGCGTTCACCTTACGGACAACTTCCAAATGCCCTATTTATCCAGCGGGCCTGTCGAGTTCTGGAGACGTTGGCACATCGCGCTTTCGACTTGGTTCAGGGATTATCTCTACATCCCCCTCGGCGGCAACCGCGTTTCCGATCTGCGGTTGTTCACCAACCTGATGATTGTAATGTTGCTTTGCGGTCTGTGGCACGGCGCTGGATGGAACTTCATCGCCTGGGGCGTGTTTCACGGTCTTTTGATTGCGTTGGACCATGTATATGAGAAATCCAGCTGGCGCATACACGCGCTCTTACGCTGGGCGTTCTGGATGAATCTGATATTCATCGGGTGGATGTTGTTCCGAGCCCAAGGGGCTGGGCAAATGCAGGCCATGGCCGTCAGCATTTTCACCGACTTCCATTTCTCGTCCTACTTCGGAGCATCATCTTTTGTGAAGGCTCTTTGCATCTACGCGCTTCCCATCATGGCCGGCGAATGGCTGCTTAAGCGGGCTGGAAAAAGCTATTGGTTCGAAAACATGCCCATGCCCTTGCGGATAAGCGGTTTTACCGCATTGCTCGTCATATGTTTTGTTGCCGGTCGGTTCGACGCGCGCACCTTTATCTATTTTGCATTTTAGCACGACCCACGCCGCTCAAGCGCAAAACATCAAGATACGAATTGCTCGGTCAGGATCCGTTCTTCCAGATCGTGCTCGGGATCGAAGAGCAGGCGCAGCCTGATGTCCGCCCTCTCGCGCACATCGACGCGGGCGACGCCGCGCACTTCGGTCGAATCGGCCACCGCGCTGACCGGGCGCTTCACGCCGTCCAGAATTTCGAAACTGACCACCGCCTTGTGGCGCAGAAGGGCTCCGCGCCAGCGCCGGGGACGAAAGGCGCTGATCGGGGTCAGGGCCAGCAATTGCGTGCCCATGGGAATGATGGGGCCGTGCGCCGACAGATTATAGGCCGTGCTGCCGGCGGGCGTCGAAACCAGGATGCCATCGCAGATCAGCTCGTTCATGCGCTCGACGCCATCGACCAGGATGCGCAGCTTGGCCGCCTGCCTGGTTTCGCGCAACAGCGACACTTCGTTGATGGCCAGCGCCTCGTGGACCTCGCCGCTCATGGTCTGGGCGGTCATCTGCAAGGGATGCAACATCACTTCTTCGACCGAGGCCAGGCGCTCTTCCAGCCCATCGTCGTGAAAGGCGTTCATCAGAAAGCCGATGCTGCCGCAATTCATGCCGTAAATGGGCAGATTCAAGGGCAGATAGCGATGCAGGGTTTCCAGCATGAAGCCGTCGCCGCCCAGGGCCACGATGACCTGGGCGTCTTCGACCTTCCCGTCGCCATAGCGGTTAGCCAGGCGCAAACGCGCCGAACGCGCCACCTCGGAATCGGCGGCGACGAAGGCAAAGCGTTGAAAAGGGCCGGATTTGGGCATGCGCCCGAGTATGGGGCCAAGACGGCCAATAAGCAACGGGCGCCCTAGTGTGGTGGTTTCGAAGTTCGTGCGATTATGCGGCCCCGGCAACACGAACTTCGAAACCAGAAACCACACTAGAAATCAAATGTTTGCTAGTGTCCCTATTGATTCGTAAGTTCGCAAATCGCCGGATTTCAAATCTCACGAACTTACGAATCAGGACACTAGGCCTTGCCGCGAGCGCCCGTTAAGCCAACCGCAGAAAGCCGATTACTTGATCTTGGTTTCCTTGAAGGCGACGTGCTTGCGCGCCACCGGGTCATACTTGCGGAATTCCATCTTTTCCGTGGTCTTGCGCGGATTCTTCTTGGTCACATAGAAGTAACCGGTGTCAGCGGTGCTGACCAGCTTGATGAGCACGGTCGAAGGCTTGGCCATGGATGGAACTCCGGATGAACGTCAGGCGCGCGAAAATACTCATATACCGGGAATTGTCAAGGCCTTAAGGCCAGGCTCGCCCCCGTGGGGGCTAAGGCCTTGGCGTATAAGGCCCGATCCGAAAGCAGGCGCAGGGCCAGACTTTCAGCCTCGCCCCCCTGGCTGTCGGGCGGACAGATGGCGCGCAGTCGCGCCCTGGCCGCCTTGCTCCCCAGCCCCACGGTGCGCCATTGGGCGAAATCGCCCCCGGCGGCCCCCGACTCCAGCCCCGCCAGCCCGGCATGCTTGGCGGTGGCTGAGGTGCAGACATTGGGCAGCACGCCCAGCCCCTGCAGGGCATAGCCCGAGGGGGCCAGCAGACGCGACCAGGAAAGGTCGATCTCGCCGCCGTTGGGCAGTTCGATCACCGTTTGCACCAGCCCCTTGCCATAAGTGGTGCTGCCCAGGATGACCGCCCGGCCCCGATCCTGCAGGGCGGCGGCCAGAACCTCGGCGCTGGAAGCGGTACGGCCATCGACCAGCACCACCATGGCGATCCCCTGGGCCAGATCGCCCTCGGCGGCATCGTGATTGAGGCTGGACAGGGGATGGCGGCCTCTGGCGGCGGCGATCCGGCCCGGCCCCAGGAACAGATCGGCGGATTTGACGGCCTGTTCCAGCAATCCGCCCGGATTGCCGCGCAGATCCAAGATCAGCCCCTTCCACGAGCGGCCCAGGACCGCTTGCGCTTCCTTTAGCTTGGCTTCCAGATTGGCGGCGGTTTGCTGATTGAAGCCCACGATCTTGATGCTGGCGATCTGATCGCCCAAAACCATGCCGACGGTAGGCACCAGGCCCGCCCCCGCCTCGCCCAGTCCGTCGCGCTTGGCCTTCAGGCGCTGCGTCTCCTGGGCGCCGGCATAGCGGGAATGCAGATCGAAACGGGCCAGGGCGGCATCGAAAACGGCCTGATAGACCTGTTCCGGATCGGCTTCGAGCAAGGGAGGCGATTTAGCCCGGGCGGCGATCAGCCCCTCGATGGTTAGGCGGGCCCAGCCCCTGGGATCGCTGGGCCCCGGCAGGGGGGCGGCAAAAACCGTCTCGTCGCCCAGACGCACGACATAGCGCCCTTTGTCATTGGCGGCCACCAGATTGGGATCGAGCGACCCCAGCCCCTTGGCCCCTTCCAGCGCAAAGGCGGCGACGTCGATTTCCTCGAGCGAGAATTCCCAGATGGCCTGGAACCCCTTGGCAAGCACCGCCTCGGCTTCCAGGGCCGGAAAGGGGTTGGCCGCCGTCAAGACCTGGCTGGCCGGCGCTTGCGAAACGGGCGCGTCGGCGCCGCCCTCGGCGCAGGCCGCAAGCAGAATCGCCGAAAGTAAAACCGCCAAATGCCTGGCCATGCCCCGTCCTTTTCAATGGCCGGGCATTATCCGGTCTTTTGCCCGAAAACGCATCCCCAAAAGGACAAGCAGGAATCCGGCGTAAAACAACGGTTCGGCATAAGCGTAGAACTTGACCATCATGGCGAAATGCAGGCAGGCCAGAAAGCCGATCAGCCAGACCAGGCGATGCAGTTTCTTCCAGCCCGGAAAGCCCAGGCGCTTGACCCAGCGGTTGGTCGAGGTGACGGCCAGGGGAACCAGCATCAGGAAGACCAGCATGCCCACCGTGATGTAGCGGCGCTTGACAATGTCCTTCCACAGTTCCTCGAGGTCAAAAAATCTCTCGAGCCCGAGATAGAGCAAGATATGCGAAGCCGCGAAGCAAAAGCACAGCAGGCCCAGGGTGCGCCGGGCTGGGGCCAGCCTGGGCAACCAGCGCAGCAAGGGGGTGACGCACAGGCAGAGCAGCAGAAAGCGCAAGGCCCAGTCGCCCAGAAAGCGGATGATGAATTCGATGGGATTGGCGCCCAGTCCCCACAGGCCCGCCTTGACCGCCAACCAGCCCAGCGGAACCAGGCCCAGCAGCCAGGCCGCTTTTCGCACATTGACGGTCAATAGTTCGTCCTTAGATCCATGCCGGCATACATCTGCGCCACCTGCTCGGCATAGCCGTTGAAGGGCAGCGTGTCGCGCTTCAATATCTCGCCGATCCGGCGCTCCTTCTTCTGGCTCCAGCGCGGATGATCGACGGCCGGATTGACGTTGGAATAGAAGCCGTATTCGCCGGGCTGCATGCTGCCCCAGGTGGTTTTGGGCTGCGTTTCGACCAGATTGATCGCCACCACCGATTTGATGCTTTTGAAGCCGTATTTCCAGGGCACGACCAGACGGATGGGGGCGCCGTTCTGGCCGGGCAGCAGATCGCCATACATGCCGACGGCCAACAGGGTCAGGGGATGCATGGCCTCGTCGATGCGCAACCCCTCGCGGTAGGGCCAGGGATAGAGCGGATTGCGCTGGCCGGGCAGGCGGGCCGAATCGTGCAGGGATACGAATTCCACGAATTTGGCCCGGCTGGTGGGTTCGGCCTTTTTCAACAAATCGGCCAGCGGAAAACCGATCCAGGGAATGACCATCGACCAGGCCTCGACGCAGCGCAGGCGGTAGACGCGTTCTTCCAAGGCAAACGCCTTCAGCAGCGCCTCGATGTCTTGCGTCAGCGGCTTGGCCGTCTCGCCGCCCAGCTTGACCGTCCAGGGTCTGGGGTTGAAGCGATGCGCGTTCTCGGCCGGCGCTTCCTTGCTTTCGCCCAGTTCCAGGAAATTATTGTAGCTGGTGGCGTCCTTCCTGGCCGTCTGGGCCTCGTTCAGGCCGAAACGCCCCCCCGCCGCCGGAGCAAAGGCGACTCCGGCCGCCATTCCCAGAAAGCGCCTGCGGTCCAGCCACAGGGATTTGGGGGTGACGTCGGCGGCGGACAATTCCCGGCGGTTTTGAATCAGCATGATCTACCAATGGGTTGCCTTGACGCTTAAATCAAGGGGCGGTGGGATTATCCACATCATGTTCGCGCCGATGGGCGAAAAGGTTTACAGGTCATGACGGTAATGTTAAATCGGCTCCGCCCAAAGCCAAATGACGGGCGGACCATCGGGGACTGATTTCCATGAAGCTGCTCGCCTGCAACAGCAACCGCCCGCTGGCCGAAGCCATTTCGGCCTATCTCAGCCAGCCCTTGACCAAGGCCAACATCAAGCGTTTCAACGACATGGAGATCCATGTCGAGGTGCTGGAGAATGTGCGCGGCGAGGATGTGTTCGTGGTCCAGTCGACCTGCTTTCCGGCCAACGACCATCTGATGGAACTGCTGATCACCATGGACGCCCTGAAGCGCGGCTCGGCCAGGCGCATCACGGCGGTGATCCCCTATTTCGGCTATGCCCGCCAGGACCGCAAGACCGGCCCGCGCTCGCCCATCTCGGCCAAGCTGGTGGCCAATCTGATTACCGCCGCCGGCGCCGACCGCGTGGTCACGGTCGATCTGCATTCGGGCCAGATTCAGGGCTTCTTCGACATTCCGCTGGACAATCTGTTCGCGGCCCCCGTCTTCGTCAACGACGTGCGCGAGCGTTTCGCCGCCGAAGACATGATGATCGTCTCGCCCGACGTGGGCGGCGTGGTGCGCGCCCGCGCCCTGGCGGCGCGCCTGGGGGTTGACCTGGCCATCATCGACAAGCGGCGCGAACGGGCCGGCGTGTCGGAAGTGATGAACATCATCGGCGAAGTTGAAGGCCGCACCTGCATCATGATCGACGATATCGTCGATTCGGCGGGCACGCTGTGCAACGCCGCCACGGCGCTGATGAATGCCGGGGCCACCTCGGTCTCGGCCTATGTCACCCATGGCGTGCTGTCGGGCCAGGCGGTCGAGCGGGTCTCGAAATCGCCCCTGAAGCACCTCATCACCACCGACAGCATCCCGGCCACCGAAGCCGTGAAGGGCTCGCCCAATATCCGCCAACTGACCATCGCGCCCTTGATGGCGGAATCGATCCAGCGCATCTCGGAAGACCGCTCGGTCTCCAGCCTGTTCGATTAGGGAATGGGGTCAAGGGAATGGGGTCAGGTCTTGAATTATGAATGCCAATAGGCCTTCCCATCATACGGGAAAGGGAATGGGGTCAGGTCTTGAATTATGAATGCCAATAGGCCTTCCCATCATCCCGGCTAAGTGCCCGCCTTGACGATCCGACTGACCATGCTGGGGCTAAGGCCGAAGCAACCGCCGATCTGCCCCTGCGTATAGACGCCCGTCGCCCAGGCGGCGCGGATGGCTTGATCGCGGTCGGGCGTGACTTTGGCGATCTCTTCCAAAGACTGCGCAGCGGCACGTCTTTGCTTTTTTGGCACCTCGTTTGAGACCGGCTTCAACCGGCCATCCTTTTCCAGGTAACGCTGGGCGAAGGCCTCGCCACCCAGGAAAAGCTGGTGCCGCACCGCTTCCCAGGGCGAGGATTTGCCCACTCCTTCGGAAACGAAGCGGGCATAGGCGTTCCTGGCCTCCTCCACATCCCGGGAAAACCGGGCCAGCAACGGCCCCACCTCTGTTGTTACCCCCTAATTCCCGGACAGGCTCTCCCTGTTAACGCGGGTTCGGATGAACTCGCGGGGTGAACGATAGCCGAGCGCCTTGTGCGGGTGAAGCTCGTTGTAATGTTCGAACCATTTCGGCAGTGATTTCATA
>JACRJC010000071.1 GCA_016215555.1 Rhodospirillales bacterium
ATGCCTTCCGGAGGGCCGAAGGCCCGTCTCGAAGGATGGGCATCGACAAAATGCCCCACCCTTCGAGACGCCTGCGTGCCGCAGGCTCCTCAGGGTGAGGAATCTTGTTTACCCATTTCCATTTGCAGCGTCGAGGAGCCACATTTCCTTGCATCATGACATAATCTGGCCGCAATTTCTTGGCATCTCGTGGTTTATGAAACGCTTTCTTCCCGTTCTAGCCGTCCTGCTGCTTCTGTTTGGGCTGGCGCCGCATCCTGTCCTGTCCGCCTCGCAAAAGGCGGAAGCCGGGGTTTTGGCTGCACAGGCCATCCCCCTAAAGCGCATCGATTGGCGCCATATTCTGTCCGGCGAAATCAACGGCCAGAGCCAGGCCACGGGCTTTCATTACGCCGGGGTCGATTTCGTTCCCCGCTCGGCCCGCGTGGTCAAGGCCGGCAAGCCCGATGCGAACGGCATCGTCAGGGCCAAGATCGAAGTCTTCGACCCGAAAAGCGGACAATGGATCGCCAAAAAGAGCGAATCGACCCTCTATCCCGCCGCCTGGACCCGGGCCCAGCTCGAATCCGAGGTCGAAGCCGCCTACAAGGCCGCCAAGCTGACCCGCCGGCTGGACGGCGGCAGTTGGGGCTGGCGCGGCCTGTCGCCCTCGGGCGTGACCATTCAGGGCGTCGTCGATGGCGATGGAGCCGTCCGCACCGCCTATCCGATTCGCAGCCGCGAAATATCGAAAGCCCCTCTGTCCAATCCTTGAATTTTTCACTAAAATAACCGGCGGTTAAATAGGCGATGCCGACAGCGGGGGCTGGCGGCGTTGACGATGCAGGGGATGCCGCATGTCGTTCAAGGCCCGCCAGTTCGCGGCCTTTGGGGTTTTGGCTCTGGTCCTTCTGGTCGAGGCGGCGGGATTCGTCTCGGTTCCCGAAGCCCGGGCCGCCTTGTACGCGCTGCAAGGGCTGGCCTTGGCGGTGCTGGCCTGGAATCTGGCCTCGTGGCCGGGCCGATCCGAAGAGAGAAGCGCCGAGCGCATCGATTTCGAGCGCGCCCTTCTCGACACCATCCCCAATCCCGTCGCCATCAAGGACGGCCAGGGCCGCTTCATCGCCTGCAACCAGGCCTATGAAATCGCTTTCGGGGTCCACCGCGAGGACATCGTCGGGCGCACGGCGCCGGACCTCTTCGACGACGAACGGGCCAAGCGGCACCATATGGAAGATTTGGCGCTGCTGTCCAAGGGCGGCGAGGTGCATGGCGAAAGCGACGCCCATCTGGCCGACGGACGCATCCACCGCATGCTGTATTGGAAACGCAGCTTCGGCCTGGAAGACGGCGGCGCGGCGCAAACCCAGAATGGCGGCCTAGTCTCGGTCCTGGTCGATGTCTCCGGCTTCAAGGCCACTGAAAACGAACTGGCCGCCCTCACCGCCCAGATGCGCCTGATCCTCGACGCCATGCCGGGCGCCGTCTATCTGGTCGATCAGAATCATCGCCTGGTCTTCCACAATTCGCGCTTCGCGGAATTGTTCGAATTCCCAGCCGAATTGTTGAAACCCGGCGAGCCGATCATCAACCATCTGCGCTATCTGGCGGCCAGGGGCGATTACGGCAAGGGCGACCCCATCGAACTGGCCAAAAGCCGCTTCGAGAGTTTCTATGCTCCCAGGGGCAATTTCCCCGTCACCTCGACCCTGCTGGTCGGCGGCAAGCGCTTCTTGAAGATCAGCCGCTCGCAGACCACCGCCGAAGGCACGGTCTATGTGGCGCTGGACGTAACGCCGCAGGTCGAGGCCGAGGCCCGGCTGGCCGACAAGACCGTGCAGACCCAATTGATGGTGGAAGCTGTGCCGGGGGCGATCTACCAGGTCGATGCCGACTTCAACCTGACCTTCTACAACGAAAGCTTCGTCGAACTGTTCGAACTGCCGCCCAGCCTGGTCAGCGAGGGCATGCCGCTTTTGAACATTCTGAAATACATGGCCCAGCGCGGCGATTACGGACCCGGAGATCCCGCCAGGCTGGCCCAGGAGCGCCTCGATGTCTATTTCAACGACACGCCCAACCGGCCTTGCACTTGGTACACGTCGCTGGCCAGCAAGCGCACCTTGCGCGTCAACCGCTCGCCCATCAGCCCGCAGGGTCTGGTGCTGGTGGCCATCGACGTCTCGGATCAGATCGCGGCGCGCAAGGCGCTGGAAGAGAATGAAGGCAAGCTGCGCCAGGCCCGCGAACAGGCCGAGGAAGCCAACCGCCTGAAAAGCGATTTCCTGGCCAATATGAGCCATGAGATCCGAACCCCGATGAATGCCGTGATGGGCATGACCCATCTGTTGCTGAAGACCGGCCTGACCAACCGCCAGCGCGACTACGCCGCCAAGATCGAAACTTCGGCCCGCGCCCTGCTGGGCATTTTGAACGACATTCTCGACTTCTCGAAAATCGAAGCCGGCAAGCTGGATGTCGAATCCATCCCCTTCGATCTCGATCAGGTGCTGGACACGGTCTGCACCATGGTCGGCCACCGGGCTCAGGAAAAGGGGCTGGCCCTGGTGCTGAACCCCGCCCCTGGCCTGCCGCGCCATCTGGTCGGCGATTCCCTGCGCCTGGGACAGGTGCTGATCAACCTCGTCAACAACGCCGTCAAATTCACCGACCAGGGCCATATCGAAATCGCGCTCGAGGCCCAGGACATAAGCAAGGACCGCATCCGGCTCGACATCCATATCCGCGACACCGGCATCGGCATGACGCCGGAACAAACGGCCAAGTTGTTCCAGGCCTTCGTGCAGGCCGACGGCTCGACGACGCGCAAATATGGCGGCACCGGCCTGGGGCTGGCCATCAGCCGCCGGCTGGTGGAATTGATGGGCGGATCGATCGGCGTTTCAAGCCAGCCCGGCCTGGGCTCTGATTTCCATGTCGGGCTGGAAATAGACGCCCTGCGGCCAATCCTGCCGGCCATGGCGGCGCCGCAAGACAGGTTGCTGATCCTGACCGCCCATCCCCTGGAGCGCCAGGCCCTGACGCGCCTGGCCCAGGGATTGAATCTGCTGGCCGATCCCGCCGGCAGTCCGCAGGCGGCGCAGGAGATGTTGAACGGCGCGTCCTACCGGGCTCTTTTGGTCGATGCCGCCTTTGCGGGCTCCTTGCCCGCCATCAGGAACGACGCCCAACCGAAGATCGTCCTGCTGACAGCGTTCGGCCAGGAGCCGCCGGCGGAATTCCTGTTTGACGCCCAGGCTACCAAGCCGCTGACCTCCTCGCGCCTTAAGCATCTTCTGGCCGAGTTGGATGGGCGGAAACCTTTCGAACGGGCCAAGGAACCCCTCCAGGCCCAAGAGGTGCAAGGCGCCCATCTGTTGCTGGTCGAGGATAATCCCATCAATCAGCAGGTGGCGCAGGGGCTGCTTGCCTCCTTCGGCATCACGTCGGAAATCGCCGCCAATGGCGCCGTCGCCATCGCGCGTCTGTCCAAGGGCGGCGAGCGGGTGATCGATGGCGTGCTGATGGATCTGCAGATGCCGGTCATGGACGGTTTCGAAACCGCCAGGCATCTGCGCGCCGATCCGCAATTCGCCAGCCTGCCCATCATCGCCATGACCGCTCACGCCACACTCGAGGAGCGGCGCAAGGTGCTGGAGGCGGGCATGAACGACCATGTCGCCAAACCCATCGAGCCCGAGCGGCTGCTGGGCGCCATCCGCAGTTGGATCGCGCCTCGCCTCGACCCCGCCCGCGCCCGCGCCAGCGCGCCCCCGGCGCAAATCGAAGCCGCCGTCGAGGGCGATCTGCCCGGCATCGACCTGGGGGCGGCCCTGAAGCGCTTAAGCGGCAACAGCGATCTATTGATGAAGCTGCTGGGCGATTTCGTCGCCGACTACCAGGCCGGACGTTCGCAGTTGAAAGATTTTCTGGACAAGGGCGAAATGAAGGAAGTCGGGCGGCTTGTTCATACCTTGAAAGGCGTGGCCGCCAATCTGGGCGCCAAGCGCATTCACGAGCTGACCATCGGTTTGGAACGCGCCATCCCGGCCGTGAATTCCACCCGCATCGAGGATGAATTGTCAAAGCTGGACGAGGCGGTCGAGGAATTGTCGGCCGCCCTGGGCGGCGGCACGCAGGGGATCGACGGTTCGCTGATGGGCGCCGAGGAAGGACCGCGCGATCAGCTAAGGCTTCGCGCCATTCGGCCCAAGCTGGACATGCTGGCCCGTCTGCTGGCCGCCTGCGACGGCGAGGCCATCGAATTGTTCAAGGACGTGGAAGGCGATCTGGCCCGCGAGACCGGCATGAAACCGTCGCGCCGGCTGGGCCTTCTGATCGAGCGATTCGCCTTCGAGGAGGCGGCCCTGCAACTGGCCGTCCTAGCGCAAGCTCTTGAAACTTCATCCGGGGAACGGGCATGAGCCAAAATACGGAACTTCCCTTGCTGCTCATCGTCGATGATTCGCCGGCCAATATCGCCATCATCAACGAAGTGGCGAAGCCCTTTTGGCGCACCCGCATCGCCACCACCGGCAAAAAGGCCCTGGAACTGGCGGTGCTGGAACCCAAGCCCAATCTGGTGCTGCTGGACGTGGTGCTGCCCGACATGGACGGCTATGACATCTGCCAGGCCCTGAAGGCCAATCTGGACACCCGAGATATTCCGGTCGTTTTCCTGACCGCCAAATCCGAGGAGCAGGACGAAGCGCTGGGCTTCGCGCTGGGCGCCGTCGATTACATCGCCAAGCCCTTCAGTCCGCCCATCGTCGAAGCCAGAATCCGCAATCACCTGATGCTGCAGGAAGCCAGGGCGCTTTTGAAAAACCAGAACGCCCATCTGGAAAAGAAAGTCGCCGAACGAACGCAGGAATTGTCCCAGGTGCGCGACGCCACCATTCTGGCCCTGGCCAGCCTGGCCGAAACCAGGGACAACGAAACCGGAAACCATATTCGGCGCACCCAGGGATTCGTCCGCGTGCTGGCCCTCAAACTGAAAAGCCATCCCCGCTTCGCCGTCCATCTGGACGACGAGTCCGTCGAACTGCTTTACAAATCGGCGCCCCTGCACGATATCGGCAAGGTCGGCATTCCCGACGCCATTCTGCTGAAGCCGGGCCCCTTGTCACCGGACGAGTTCGAGGTCATGAAACGCCACACCTTGATCGGACGCGACGCCCTGCTGGCCGCCGAAAGCAAGCTGGACAAGGCCAATTCCTTTCTGGCCCTGGCCCGCGACATCGCTTTGTCGCATCACGAAAAGTGGGACGGCACCGGCTATCCTATGGGCTTGGCAGGCGAGGCAATTCCCCTTTCCGCCCGCTTGATGGCGCTGGCCGACGTCTATGACGCCCTGATTTCCAAACGCACCTACAAGCAGCCTTTCACGCATGAGAAATCCATCGCCATCATCGCCGAGGGCAAGGGACGCCATTTCGACCCCGACGCCACCGGCGCCTTCCTGGCCATCGCCGACGACATCAAAAGCATCGCCCGCACCTTCAGCGACGAAGAAACGGAAAACGCATGATTGCTTTAAGCGGGTCATTTGTTGACCCGGATCAAAGCGCCAACAGTCGCTTGCAACTTCAAGCCATATGCATAAATACCAGTTTACAGAATGAATGACTCATTTCGCCGGAGCGATTTTTCGTGGGCAACAGGCGCGGAACGCGCGGCTGTGTGGATCACAGTAAGCGGTCCGCAACACATTGCCCGCGAAAAAGCGCCCGGCCTGCGGTGGGGCCATTCGCCATGCCGGGTTCGTTAGGCCGCTCGCGGGCTTTGCCCGCAAAACCAATGGGCCATCATTGACGGCACCCGTAGCCCCGCTACGCTCGTCGCGTCC
>JACRJC010000072.1 GCA_016215555.1 Rhodospirillales bacterium
CTCATCCTGAGGAGGGCCGAAGGCCCGTCTCGAAGGATGAGAAAGCAGCGAAGCAACGGCTCCGAATAGCAATATCCACGCATTTTCCATTTCTTCGCCGCATCCTTCGAGACGCTTCGCTCCTCAGGATGAGGCGAAGAAAGCGACGGTGGAATTAAACCGGACAGCCGTGGGCTTGTCCCGGCCATCCACGTTTTAGGGGGGGTGCGCAAATGACGTGGATGCGCGGATCAAGTCCGCGCATGACGAACGACATTATTTCTCGAATTTCTTTACGTAGGCGGTCAACCTCTCCGCATAGGCCGCCACGCCGGGCGCGGCGGCGAGCAGCGATGTGTAATAGTCGGCAAAGTCCTTCTCGGTCGCCAGATAGATATGTCCGGCGTCGTTGCGCAGATCGCGCTGGCGATTCCAGGTTTCGATCGATTCCACCAGGCCGCGCTTGACCATCAGCGCCAGCAAATCGATGAACCGTTCCTGAGGCTCGGCCTCCAGCAGCGCCAGGGCCTTGAAGGCCTGGCCCGCCATCTGTTGGCAGCGGGCATAGCGGATCGCCAAAGCGTCCAACTGTTCGCACTTGTCCGATGAAAGACCGGTCGGCACCGGTCGCCCCTCGGGCAGCCATGTGCGGATGCGCGAATAGGTAAAGCGCAGATTCTGGGCCGCCGACTGCAAGGCCTGATTTGCATCCCCAAAGGCCGAAAGATATTTCGATTCCCCACTCACAGCCGCACCCCGGTTTCCTTGGCGATGGCGTCGATGGCTTGCGGCGAATCGGAACCGTCGCGCACGATCAGATCGACCTTTTCTTCCAGCAGCGCCTCCAAACGCCGGCGCGCCGCCAACCGCTTGGGCAGGCAATCAGCCACCGCGTCAGGCGTTTCGACGAACAGATCGACGTCGCCGCCTTCCTTGCCCGCCGCCCTGGAGCCGAACAGCCAGATGGAAGCCCCGGGCCCGAAAGCCTCGGCCACCACATGGCGCACGGTCTCGATCTTGGCAGGCGTCAAAGCTGGCATTTTCACATCTCCTGCGCTCAACTATAGCATTCCTGGGAACATGGCGTCAGGGGCGAATTGCCCGCAATTGCTGGATTTGCGCACCACCTTGTCCTGTCGTATGATCGCCTTTGCAACATTACCGGTTTTAACCATGCGCCCGTCGATTGCCCTTGCCAGTGACGCCAACCGAAAGGCCCTTGCCTTGCTCTCGGAACGGCACCGGCTGACCAATCTCCGGGTTTTCGGCTCGGTGGCGCGGGGCGAAGACCAGGACGGCAGCGACCTTGATCTGCTGGTCGATCCGTTGCCAGACCTTACCACCCTCTTTGACATCGTGGCATTGAAGTCAGAGGCCGAGAGTCTGCTGGGCGTTCCGGTCGATGTACGAACGCTGGATGACCTTCACGTCAGCATCCGCGCCCGCGTGCTGGGCGAGGCAAGGCCCCTGTGACGGCAGCCGGTCAGCGGTTTATCCTGAATGACGTTGGCCCCGTTCAGGCATGACCCTGCGCTCCGCCTTCAAACTCATTGCCGTCAATCTGGGCCTGCTGCTGGCGGGCGCCGTTGGGCTCGAGCTGATTTTCGGCGACTGGTTCAAGGATGGGCTGGCCAGCCTCAATGTGCAGCGCGACTATGAAATCCGCTATTCGGCCAAGGGCCTGTATGAGGGGGCGGGCGAGATCGTCTATAAGCGCGACCGCTTTGGCTTTCGGGGCGATTACGGCCATGATCCGGCCCGGATCGAGCTGCTCACCATCGGCGGCAGCACGGCCAACCAGATTTATCTGCCCCAGGACCAGACCTGGCAGGCGGTGCTGGGCCGAGCCCTTGATATCCGCATCGCCTCGGCGGCCATCGACGGCCAAAGCAGCATCGGCCATCTGGCCGCTTTCGAGCGCTGGTTCCCCCAACTGCCCAATCTGAAGCCGAAATGGGTGCTGGCCTATGTGGGGCTGAACGACATTCTGGTTGGCGACAGCGCCAATGCCGACCGGCTGGAACATTTCCCGTCGCTTCAGCATCACATCCGGCGCAAAAGTGCTATCTACCGCCTGATCCAAACCGCCAAGGGCATGGCCGCCGCCAACAAGGGCCGCATGGTTCACCACAAGGTCGATTTCGAGAACGCCGTCTGGACCACGCAACCCACCAGGGCCGACTGGGAACAAGCCCGCGCCCAGGCGCTGGAGGCCTATAAGGGCCGCGTCCGCGCCCTGATCGGCCATATCCGAGCCCTGGGAGCCCAGCCCATCCTGGTCACCCAGCGCCATGGCGACTGGCGGCTGCGCCCCGATGGCGCGGTCGAGGGCATCGTCGAGCCCAGAGCCGCCACCAACGGCGTCGATCATCGCCTTCTGATGGGGCTTTACAACAAGGCCACGCTGGAAGTCTGCCGGGCGGAGGCTGCGATCTGTCTCGACCTCGCCTCTAAGCTTGAGTTCGAGCCCGGCGACTTCTACGATCTGGTCCACAACACGCCGGCGGGAGCGGCCAGGATCGGCCAATGGCTGGCGCTAGAATTGAAGGATGTGGTCAAGCCATGAGCAGCGTCGAAGACCGACTGGCCCAGCAGGGCATCGTCCTGCCCCAGGCCGCCGCCCCGGTGGCCAACTATGTGCCCTTCGTCATCACCGGCCATCTGTTGTTCGCGGCCGGTCAATTGCCGATGCAAGACGGCAAGCTGATGGCCATCGGCAAGCTGGGCGCCAATGTCAGCCTGGAAGAAGGAACGCGGGCCGCCCGCCAATGCGCCGTCAATCTGCTGGCTCAGGTCAAGGCGGCGCTTGGCGATCTCGACCGCGTGACCCGGGTCGTGCGGCTGGGCGTGTTCGTGGCGGTCGGTTCCGATTTCACCGATCATCCCAAGGTCGCCAACGGCGCTTCCGACCTCATGGCCCTGGCTTTCGGCGATGGCGGCAAGCATGTCCGCACCACGGTGGGCTGTCCGTCGCTGCCGCTGGACGCTGCCGTCGAAGCCGACGCAATCTTCGAATTTGAATAAGGGGGAGCTTTTGTCCATGCGCCGTCTGATTGCTGTTGTTGCCCTGCTGGGGCTGGGAGCCTGCGCCCAGGCTCCGGTCGCCGAAAAAGCGCCCGAGCGCCTGACCGCCCTGCTTTCCGCCACCACCACGGCCCGCGTCGCCCCCGACAACAAATCGGCCAAGGTCATGGTGCTGCCGGCCAACACCTTGATCGCCATCGAGGATGGCGCCGACGGCTGGTATCTGGCCGATCTTGATTCCTATGGCGATTTCGGCAAGGGTTGGCTGCCTCACGATTTCCTGACCATCGATCCGCCCAGGAAAAAGGACGGCACGGTCTGGCCCTTGCCGGCACTCTTGCAAAACGAGTCCATCCTGCGCGACGGCGCCGGCACCTGGGCCGGCAAGGTGGACACGCTGAAGGCGGGTACGCGCGTGCGGGTGGTCGAGCGCCAGTTGGACTGGTACCGCATCGACCAGCCCAAGCCGGGCTGGCTCAGGCACGACAACGCCTATATCGACGTGCGGACCTATCTCAACGCCAGATGAGAAACTTTCTTGAAACGCAAACGGCCCCGAAGATATCCGGGGCCGTTTTGCTGAAGGCTGAGGGCTGAGGGCTGACGGCTGGCGGCAATTCCAGCCAATTTCCAAAATCCTCGGTCATTTTTTGCGGTCGCTAAAGGCGCTGACCGGAGGCTAGACTCCCGGCTAAGATATTCACAATATACACGAAATAGGCGGCATTGGGCGCCATCTTGCCCTTGAAGCCTGTGGGCCGGGGTGCCATCATATGCGCGGTCGCTTGGGGGCGGCCAGTCAGGGGACAGCATGACCGAGAGTTTCTTCGAACATCCGATTCTGAATTCGCCCTACGCCTATCCGGCCCGTCATTGGGAGCTGGATGCCAGCGGCCAGCCGACGAATGTCATTGCCGAACAGCGCAGGCGCTCTTCGCTCATCACCCCCATTCCCAAGGCCAAGAAGCAGCGCACGTCCAAGGACCAAGGGGAAATGGTGCTGGATGCCGGCGATGGCCTGTCCACGACCGATCAGGAATACAACCCAACCCCCATCATCAACGAAATCCGCAAGCATGTGGATGACTGGCGACGGCTGCCCAATCCCGGCCAATGGCAGGTCACGCCCGAAACCGCCCGCCTGTTGCAGCATTGGCGGCACCATAATTTCCAGGGCGTGCGGCCCTTTTTCTGCCAGGTCGAGGCGGTCGAGACCGTCATCTGGTTGACCGAGGTTGCCCCCAAACAAGGTGCGCGGGTCGCGAAATACTGGGCCCATGTCAAAGGGGCCAACGAACAGGCCAATCCCGAGCTTCTGCGTCTGGCCCTGAAACTGGCTACCGGGGCTGGCAAAACTACCGTCATGTCGATGCTGATCGCTTGGCAGACAGTGAATGCCGTCCGCCACCCCGGAGCCAAGACCTTTTCGCGCGGTTTCCTGATCGCAGCCCCCGGCATCACCATCCGAGACCGGTTGCGCGTGCTGCTGCCCAACGATCCCGAAAGCTATTACCGCCACCGCGAGATCGTGCCCGGCGACATGCTGGGCGATGTCGAGCGGGCCAAGATCGTGATTACCAACTACCACGCCTTCAAACTGCGCGAACGGCTGAACCTCGCCAAGGGAACACGCGAGGCCCTGGAGGGCTGGCGCAAGGAAAAGCTGGAGACGCTGGAAACCGAAGGCCAGATGATCCAGCGCGTCATGCCCGAACTGATGGGCATGAAGAATATCGTGGTGCTGAACGACGAGGCGCATCACTGCTACCGCGAAAAGCCGCTGACGGAAGAGCAGGAAGCCTTGAAGGGCGAGGAAAAGGAAGAGGCGGAAAAGAACAACGAAGCCGCCCGCCTGTGGATTTCCGGCCTTGAGATGGTCAAGCGCAAGCTGGGCCTGCGCTCTGTTTACGACTTGTCGGCCACCCCCTTCTTCCTCAATGGCTCTGGCTATGCCGAGGGAACCCTGTTTCCCTGGACGGTCTGCGATTTCTCGCTGATGGACGCCATCGAATGCGGCATCGTGAAGCTGCCCCGCGTGCCCGTGGCCGACAATATCCCCGGCGGCGAAATGCCGAAATTCCGCGATCTTTGGAATTATATTGGCAAGAAGATGCCCAAGAAGGGGCGAGGCAGCGGCAAGCCCGCCGACCCCTTGGCGCTGCCCGCCGAATTGCAAACGGCCCTGGAAGCTCTTTACGGGCATTACGAGAAAACCGACGAGGCCTGGCGTAGTGCCGGAATCAAGGTGCCGCCGGTCTTCATCGTGGTCTGCAACAATACCTCGACCTCGAAGCTGATCTACGACTTCATCTCGGGCTTCGAGCGTGTGAACGACGACGGCTCAACCACGCTCGTCAATGGCCGGTTCGAGCTGTTTCGCAATTACGATGGCTACGGCAACCGCCTGCCCCGCCCCAACACGCTGCTGATCGACAGCGAGCAGTTGGAATCCGGAGAAGCCCTGGACAAGAATTTCCACGACATGGCCGCCGACGAAATCGCCCAATTCAGGCGTGATATCGTCAAGCGCACCGGCGACATCAGAAAAGCCGAGAACCTAAGCGACCAAGACCTGCTGCGCGAGGTCATGAACACGGTGGGCAAGAGGGACAAACTGGGCGAGCAGGTGCGCTGCGTGGTCTCGGTCAGCATGCTGACAGAGGGCTGGGACGCCAACACCGTCACCCATATCCTGGGTGTGCGCGCCTTCGGCACCCAGCTTTTGTGCGAGCAGGTGGTGGGCCGCGCTTTACGCCGCCAGTCTTACGACCTGAATGAAGAGGGCCTGTTCAACGTCGAATATGCCGATGTTTTGGGCGTGCCGTTCGATTTCAACGCCAAGCCGGTGGTGGCCCCCGTCGGCAAGCCCAAGGAAACCATCCGAGTTCATGCCGTGCGCCCGGAACGCGATGCGCTGGAAATCATCTTCCCGCGGGTCGAGGGCTATCGGGTCGAATTGCCCCAAGAACGATTGACCGCCCAGTTCACGCCGGATTCCGTTCTGGAACTGACGCCCGATCTGGTGGGGCCGACCAGCACGACGACGCAAGGCATCATCGGCGAAGGGGTCGATCTGACCATCGAGCATCTGAACGACATGCGTTCATCGACCATCCTGTTCCATCTGGCCAAGCATCTTCTGTACACCAAGTTCCGCGACCCCGGCGAGGAGGCCAAGCTGCATCTGTTCGGCCAGGTCAAGCGCATCGCCAAACAATGGCTGGATGGCGGCTATCTGCGCTGCACCGGCGGCACCATGCCGGGCATGCTGGTCTATAAGGATATCGCCGATCAGGCGGCCGAGCGCATCAAGGCGGCCATCACCCTGGCCCTGGTGGGCGAGCGTCCGGTCAAGGCGATCCTGGACCCCTATAATCCCAAGGGGTCGAGTGCGCATGTCAATTTCACGACCTCCAAGGACTTGCGCTGGCAGACTGACCCCCGATACGGCCAGGTCAATTGGGTGATCTGCGACAGCGACTGGGAGGCCGAGTTCTGCCGCGTCGCCGAGGCGCATCCACGAGTCCTCGCCTATGTGAAGAACCAGAATCTGGGCCTGGAGGTGCCGTACCTCAAGGGATCGACGCCCAGGAAATATCTGCCCGATTTCATCTTGCGGATCGACGACGGACAGGCCTATCCCTTGAATCTGATCGTCGAGATCAAGGGCTATCGGCGCGAAGACGCCAAGGAAAAGGCCAATACCATGCAGGCCTATTGGGTGCCTGGCGTCAACAATCTGGGCAAGTTCGGCCGCTGGGCCTTCGCTGAATTCACGGCGGTCTACGAGATCGAGCAGAAGTTCGAGGCGTTGGTGTCGGATTTCGTGGCGGGGAAAGCGGCATGAAACGCCAACCTTCAAATTGCAAAATGGCGAGAAATGCCTTAACAATGGGGGACATTCGCCCCTTGGCATTAGGCTTCGACCTCACGATCATGGTGGTTGCCGACCCCCTGGGGCTTTTTTATATCGGCAAGGGACGCTATAAATACGCAAGGTGGATGCAATGAATGCCAAGGCGCTTCCCACCGAGCTGATCGATTCGGTCGTTTCCTATTTTCATCCTCGCAGGATCATCTTGTTCGGATCGATGGCCAGGGGCGATGCGGGGCCGGATAGCGACATCGATCTGATGGTCATTATCGACGACGACGCGCCCCCCGAAAAGCGGACATTGAATGCGGGATGGGAATCACGGCGCAATTATCGCGGCGCGGTTGACGTCATTCCTTGTCGCGAATCCATTTTCCAAAGAAAGCGCAACATTGTCGGCACCTTGGCTTTTGATGCTTCGCGCGAGGGGGTTGTTGTCTATGAGCGATCCTGATCCCGATGATGTCTGGAACGAAGTCTTGCGATGGCTCGCCCACGCAGATTCCGACCGCAGAACGGCAGCGGTCTGCTTGGCCGCCGATCCTTCTTTGTTGGATGCGGCCAGCTTTCACTGCCAGCAGGCTGTGGAAAAGCTGTTGAAGGGCGCTTTGGTCTGGGCGGCAGTTCCCTTTCGCAAAACCCACGATTTATCGGAACTGGGCGAGAAGGTCATCAGCGCCTATCCAGAATTCGCTGAATTTGTCGCCAGCACCGAACGATGGACGGCCTGGAACATCGCCTACCGTTATCCGGGCGATGACACGCCCGACCTTCCGCCCAGTCCAGAAACTCTTTCCGAAGCCCTTACAATCATCGACAGGCTTTCTGCGCTGGTGCGCTTGCTTCGCCAGAACGCCCCCATGGGGAGGTTGTGCGGCTAATGCCCAAGAAGCCCATCGACGTCGAGAGTTTGCGGCATAAAGAGGCCAAGCGGCGCAATATTCCGACGGCGGAATTCCAGTCGGTGATGGCCGAGGAGGAAAAGTCGCCCATCCGCCTGGCGTATGAACGGCGCAACCGCGATCTTGATCCGCAACTGGTGTGGCGCGGCAAGGACGAGCAGGACTGGTCCGATCTGGTGGTGCAGGCCCCGCCCCTGTATATCCAGGAAAAGGTGCATCCCAAGGTTCTGATCGAGGATTTGAAGCGCGAAAGCAGGCAGCGCGCCAAAGAGAACGTGGGCGCCACCATCGACATGTTCGCCGATTTCAACGGCTATCCGGACAAAGAGGCGGCGACCGAATTCTATCAGCACGACATCAACTGGAACAACCGCATGATCCTGGGCGATTCGCTCTCGGTCATGGCAAGCCTCGCCGAGCGCGAAGGTCTGCGCGGCCAGGTGCAATGCATCTATTTCGATCCGCCCTATGGCATCAAATTCAATTCAAACTTCCAGTGGTCGACGACCAGCCGCGACGTGAAAGACGGCAACCGGGAACACATCACCCGCGAGCCCGAGCAGGTGCGCGCCTTCCGCGACACCTGGCGCGATGGCATCCATTCGTACCTGACATACTTGCGCGACCGCCTGACCGTCGCCCGTGACCTGTTGTCGGACTCCGGCTCGATCTTCGTGCAGATCGGCGATGAGAATGTCCATCGCGTCCGGGCGCTGATGGATGAGGTGTTTGGAGACCGAAATGCTGTTTCATTCATCACGGTTGTCAAAACAACTGGGGCAGGAAGCCCGGCTATCGGAACAAACGTTCTTGCGGCAGTAAATGATTATGTTATCTGGTACGCCAAAGACATATCTAAGGTTAAATACCGCCAAATCTATGATGAACGCATGCTGGGTGGAGAGGGGGCATCTCAATACAATTTACTGGAGTCGCCAGATGGCACATTTGTGCAAGCCCTAAGCAAGAATGATAGTGAAAATGCAGAGTTGCTTAAGAATGGTTGGAAGATTATCGCGCATGATAATCTTACGTCGCAAACTGGCGCAGAGACAACCCAACAGCCGATAGAATGGCTTGGTAAAAACTATAAGCCAAACAAAGGCGGGTGGAAGACAAATGTCGATGGGTCTCGCCGCTTAAAAAAGGCCTCGCGTTTGATGGCGGTCGGAAATACGCTTAGATACAAGCGTCGTTTTTATGATTTTGGCAACATACCCATCAATAACTTTTGGGTAAAGTTTCGCACGAGCGGATTTGCAGACACCAAGCTGTATGTTGTGCAAACAAACCCAGGAATTATCGAGCGCTGCATTCTGATGGCGACAGATCCCGGCGATCTGGTGCTTGATCCTACTTGCGGCTCGGGCACCACGGCCTATGTCGCCGAGCAATGGGGGCGGCGCTGGATCACCATCGACACTTCGCGCGTCTCGCTGGCTTTGGCCCGCGCCCGCATCATGGGGGCGCGCTATCCCTTTTACCTGCTGGCCGACAGCCCTGATGGCCAGCGCAAGGAAGGCGAAGTCACCCGCACAGTGCCTAAGGAAACACCCACCCACAGCGACATCCGTCAGGGCTTCGTGTATGAACGCGTCCCCCACATCACGCTGAAATCCATCGCCAACAACGCCGAGATCGACGTCATCTGGGACAAGTGGCAAGAGAAGCTGGAGCCCCTGCGAGCCGAGTTGAACAAGGCCCTGGGGCGCACCTCTGCCTCATCCTTCGAGACGCGCCCAAAGGGCGCTCCTCAGGATGAGGTTGTTTCCTCTTTGCCTCACCCTGAGGAGGGCCGAAGGCCCGTCTCGAAGGGCGAGGCAAAAAATGAATGGCAGGAATGGGAAATCCCCCGCGAGACCGAGAAGGCTTGGCCGGAAGCCGCCAAGAAGGCCCATGCCGCCTGGTGGGAGGCCCGCATTGCCAGGCAGCGTGAAATCGATGCCTCGATCGCGGCCAAGGCCGAATTCGAATATCTCTACGACAAACCTTATCCTGATAACGCCAAGGTGCGCGTGGCCGGTCCCTTCACGGTAGAAAGCCTGTCGCCCCATCGTGTGCTGGCGATGGACCATGACGACGAGTTGATCGACGAACTTGAGGCCGCCGAAGGCAAGCGCAAGGCCGAACCACAAAGCGAAACAGATTTCGCCCAGATGATCCTTGAGAACTTAAAGGCGGCCGGCGTTCAGCAAGCGCATAAGCAAGACAAGATCACCTTCACCTCCCTTACCGGCTGGCCCGGCGATTTCATCTGCGCCGAGGGCCGCTTCATGGAGGGCGAGAAGGAACGCCGGGCGGGCGTGCTGATCGGCCCCGAATTCGGCACCGTATCGCGCCCCGATCTAGTGGCGGCGGCGCGTGAGGCAGGCGATGCGGGCTTTGACGTGCTGATCGCCTGCGCCTTCAATTACGACGCCCATTCAGCCGAGTTCGATAAGCTAGGCCGCATTCCGGTGCTGAAGGCCCGCATGAACCCCGATCTGCATATGGCCAGCGATTTGAAAACCACGGGGGCAGGAAATTTGTTCGTGGTCTTCGGCGAGCCGGATATCGAGATCATGAAGCGTGACGACAAGAAGATTCAGGTGAAGATCAAGGGCGTGGACGTCTTCCATCCCTCGACCGGCGAGATCGAATCGGGCGGACCCGACACCATCGCCGTCTGGTTCATCGACACCGACTATAACGAGGAAAGCTTCTTCGTCCGCCACGCTTATTTCCTGGGGGCCAACGATCCCTACAAGGCGCTAAAGACGACGTTAAAGGCCGAGATCGACGCCGAAGCCTGGGAAAGCCTGTACAGCGACACTTCGCGCCCCTTCGAGCGCCCCAAATCGGGCCGCATCGCCGTCAAGGTCATCAACCATCTCGGCGACGAGGTGATGAAAGTGTTCGGAGTGGGGTGATGGCCGTGTTTTGACCAAAATTAGCTGATTTACATTTTTCTTGTAAACCGCGCTAAATTTGGTATAACTTACCTATGGACCCGGTCAGAAACCCCTATTCACCAGGTGCCGGCACGCCGCCGCATGAACTGGCGGGGCGTGGTGAGTTGCGCGAAACAGTTCGGATCGTGTTGGAGCGCGTCCGTGCTGGACGTCCCGCCAAAAGCGTCTTGATGGTCGGCCTTCGCGGCGTCGGAAAAACGGTGTTGCTTGATCGAATGCGTGAAGACGCCGAGGCGATGGGCATCCAGACCATCCGAGTGGAAGCCCCCGAAAACCGTTCACTTCCAGCCATTCTCGCGCCTCAGTTAAGGCTGGCCTTGCTGCGCCTTTCTCACATCGAACAGGCCAAGGACGTTGCCCAGCGCGCATTGCGCGGCCTTGCAGGCTTTGCCAAGGCTCTGAAGGTAAAATATTCCGACATCGAGGTTGGGTTTGATTTCGAGCCGGAACCGGGGCTGGCCGACAATGGCGATTTGGAACATGATCTCCAGTCATTATTGGAAGTGGCCGGGGCGGCTGCGAAGAAGGCCGGAACCGCTCTGGCGATCTTCGTAGACGAGCTTCAATATGTTGAAGAAGAGCAATTGGCTGCCTTGATAACAGCCCTCCACCGGGTCTCGCAGCGAAGTCTGCCAATCGTGCTGGTTGGGGCGGGACTGCCCCAGTTGCCAGGAAAAATGGGCCGCGCGAAGTCGTATGCCGAGCGTTTGTTCGATTTTCCACGGATCGGGCCTTTGCCGCCGGATGCTGCCAGGCAGGCGATTGCCAAGCCTGCTGCCGATCAGGGCGTCATTGTGGAGACAGAGGCGCTAGACCGCATTGTTCAAGAAACGCGCGGCTATCCTTATTTTCTACAAGAATGGGGAAAGCATGCTTGGGACGTTGCCGAGAACGCCAGCATAACCCTGCATGACGTTGAACGGGCAAATCATTCTGCAATAGCAGCCTTGGACGAGAGCTTCTTTCGCGTCCGCTTTGATCGGTTAACTCCTTTGGAAAAGAAATATCTGCGCGCCATGGCCGAACTTGGCCCCGGGCCGCACCGATCCGGTGATATTGCCGAACAGCTTGCCCGAGAGGTCACCTCCCTGGGACCGACCCGGGGGAAGTTGGTCGAGAAAGGCATGGTTTGGAGCCCAAGCCACGGAGACACGGCCTTTACGGTGCCGCTGTTCGACAAGTTCATGAAGAGAATCATGCCCAGCGACGATTGGAGATGTTAGGAAGATCATGCAATTTCTGTTCGCCCTGCACGTTCCCGCAGCGCAGCCGCCGTTGAAACGGGCGGTCGGCCAGGCATCGCTTTTCTAGCGCCATGAGAAAAAAGACCGAGTGGGACATTCAGCAGGCTGATTGCGCCACTGGGCTTCGCGATGTCACGCCGCCAGTGCCCTGCTTGAAGTGCGCCAAGCCGACGGTTCATCGCGTTTTGGCCAGCCATACCGCCGAGCGCGATTGCTGGGATGGCGACCGGTTGGCCGGGTCTACGGCAACGTCATGGACAATTTCGCGCTGTGAAGCTTGCGGCAATATCTCCTATCTGACCCGCCATAATAGTGGCTTTGATGAAGCGCACTTTGATTACCCATTCGAAACCTGGGAGGGCCATCGACTTTCTTGGCGTTGTGAAATCCAGGGCGAAGAGATTGGCGCGGATTGCCATTCAAACGATGCGCTACCGCTCTGGCGCTTGATGGCTTGGAACATCCGCCACGGGGGCGGCAAACGTATCAAGGACATCGTTGCTCGTATCGTTCGTCATCGCCCGGACATTATTGTTCTGTCGGAATTTAGAAACGACGGCAATGGATCGGCACTGATAAGCGAACTTTGGAACATTGGCTTTATGTATACGCACACGCTTGAAGCCCCAGAGAAAGCCAACAGCGTCTTGATCGCTTCTCGGGACTATGTGGACCAGCCGAGGCCTTTGAATGCCGGTCTTGAGAAGCCTTATATGCTGCTGGACGTCGATGTGTTGGGCATCTCCCTGGTTGGCGTCTATATGCCCAACAACAAGGCCAAGACGCCTTATTGGGAAGCCGTTGTCGCCGCCGCCAAGGAAAGAGCCGAAAAGCCTGCCTTGTTCATTGGCGATTTCAATACTGGCAAGCATTATCTCGACGAGGCGGGTGCGACGCTTGTTTCCGCTCCCTTTATGGAGCGCATGGAAGACGTCGGCTTCACCGAGTTATGGCGTACCCGAAATCCCAAGGGCAAGGAATTCACCTGGATCAGCAATGCCGGGAATGGGTTTCGTCTCGATCATGCCTTTGCTTCGTCGTCCCTGACTGAACGGGTCGCCGACGTCTATTACTCTCATGCCGAGCGTCAAGACGGCGTTTCAGATCATTCCGCCCTGATCATCGATTTCAGGAAGTGGTAGGCCATGCATTTCCTGATCGCCGACAGATTTAGCGCAAGCCTGCTCCGCCTGACGGCAGAAGATCAGAAGTTTGCAGATAGGATTCGAAATGACGATATTTTTGCGGGTTCGCAATGCCGCCCTGCACGTTCCCGCAGAGCAGCCCCCGTTGAAACGGGCGGTTGGCCAGGCACCGATTTTCAGCAGCCGCCAGTTCCCTGCCTGCAATGCGCCAAGCCGACAGTTCATCGCGTTCTGGCCAGCCATGCCGCCGAGCGCGATTCCTGGGATGGCGCCGTCGAGCCTGAACCCTGCTGATCGCTCTAATCCCAAGTGACCGTCGCCGAAAGAATGTAACCCGCTCCATAAACCGTTTTTATCAGGCGGGGATGGTGAGGATCGTCCCCCAGCTTGCGGCGCAGACGCGAGATGCGCACATCGATGCTGCGGTCGAAAGGGGCGTCGCTGCGCTCGCCCAATAGCTGGTCACGCGACAAGATGCGGTTGGGCGAACGAAGAAGGTCTACCAGAATAGCTGCCTCTGATGCGCTCAAATCGATCTGCTCGCCCTTGAGGGAGCTAAGACGGTTCATGTCAGCATCGAAAACCCAGTCGGCAAACCGCGCCTTTCCCAAATTCTGCTGATGCTCTTTGGCTGGAGCCCGGTTCCAACGGCGAAGGATGCTGCGCGCCCTTGCCACAAGTTCGCGCGGCTCGAAGGGTTTGACCATATAGTCGTCGGCGCCAAGCTCCAGCCCCAGTACACGGTCGCTGACGCCCTGGCGTCCGGTCAGGATAAGAATGGCGCAATCATGACGTTCTTCTATCTCGCGCACGACCTGGATGCCGTCAATATCCGGAAGGCCAAGATCGACAATGCACAAGGCCGGTTCCTCACGCTTGAGCTGTTTTAACAGCTCTCCCCCGGTGCGGAAATGCCTGGCTGTAAATTCGAACTCGTCCAACGATCTGCAGATCAGGCGGCCCACGTCGAAATCATCCTCGACGACGAACACCGCCTGTTTGATCGAGGAATTCATCGCCCCACCATTCATGGAGCCGCCTCGATCGCAGCGGCGATTTCGTCCTTGCTGAAGGGTTTGCGCAGCAATGGCAAGTCCAGGCGCTCGGCCTCTGTTCCCTCCAAACCCTCGGCATAGCCGCTGATCAGAATGATCCCAATAGCGGGATGCCGGGCTTTGACATGTTTGGCCAAAGCCCATCCCCCCATCCCTCCGGGCATGACCACATCGCTGACCAAAACGGAAATGCCAGGGATCGTGTCCAGCATTACAGACGCTTCGTCGCCGGTGCTGGCCTCGACCACCAGATATCCCAACTCGACCAACTGGCGGCAGATGATCTTTCTTACCTCGTCCTCGTCCTCGACCAGCAGAATCAGCCGCCCCGACGTGAGTTTGGGCGGAGTCTCGACGAATGGCCGCTCGGCCGCGACAACGGGCGCGTCGCAAGACGGCAAAAGAAGCGTGACCGTCGTTCCACAATCCGGCTGGCTGTCAATGCGAATGCCGCCCCCCGACTGGCGCACGAAACCGTAAACCATGCTCAGCCCCAGCCCGCTGCCCTTACCGAATTCCTTGCCGGTGAAGAAGGGCTCGAAAACCCGGGCCTGGGTTTCAGCATCCATGCCCATGCCGCTGTCGGCAACGCGAAAGGCCACATATTTGCCCGGCGGCACCTGATAGGCCAGCGCCTGTTCCTCGGTGGGCGTCATGGATGTCACGACGAAGCGCAACTGGCCGCCCCTCGGCATGGCGTCCCTGGCGTTGAGGGCCAGATTCAGCAACGCCCCTTCCAACTGATTGGCGTCGGCTAGGGTGAAGAGAGGCTGTTCGGGTTCGTCCAGCGTGATGCCGATGATCTCGGGCAGGGAACGCAGGAGCAATCGAATGAAATCTCCCACCAGCTTGCCGGCATCGATGGGCCTGGGCTCCAGCGGCTGCTGGCGGGCGAAAGCCAGCAATCGGCGAACCAGATCGACGCCACGCAGCGAAGCCTGATAGGCCGGTTCGGCGAACTCCAGCACTTCGGCATGCTTGCCGCAACGTTCCTGGAGGGCGGACAGATTGCCGACGATAATCGTCAGCAGATTGTTGAAATCGTGGGCAAGGCCGCCCGTAAGCTGGCCTACTGCCTCCATCTTCTGAGCATGAAGCAGGGCCTGAGCCATGCGCTCGCGCGCGGCGTTGGCGCGGAGCAAATCGGCATTGGCGAACTCCAGTTCCGAAGTTCGCTCGCGCACGCGCCGGTCCAACTCCTCGTTCTGCTCGCGGATCAGCCGTTCGTAATAGCGCTGCTCGGTGATGTCGGCATAGGTGGTCACGAAACCGAGATCGGGCAAGGGTTCTCCCCGCACCGCGATAACCGTGCCGTCGGGGCGCGATCTTTCGAAATAATGGGGCTGGAAACTTGCCGCCATCCGAACGCGCTCGGCCACCAGTTCCTCGACATCTCCCGGACCGTATTCCCCCCGCAGGGCGTTGAAGCGCATGAAGTCGGCGAAGGGGGTTCCGTAGCGCGCCATGCTCATCGGGAAATCGAGCAAGGTGAAAAACCGGCGGTTCCAGCCCACCAGCTTGAGATCGGTATCGATGATGGTGAAACCCTGCCCGATGTGGTCGAGCCCGGCCTGGAGCAAAGCGAACCGGTGTCCCGGATCGGCGGAGATGGATTCACTTCTCATGGCGCTAGCCTTGTTCATGATCGGCGGCGTTCCGGCTCCAGACTCTCTTCTTGCAATTCTAAACGATATTGCAGACAAGGAAAGGGGTTCAGCAGGCCATCAGTACCGGCAGGGTCATGTGGCGCAGGATATGGCGTGTTCCCGCTCCTCTCAGAAATGGCAGGTGATATCCCCCGTGCGCTCCCATGACCAGCAGATTGGCGCCAAGATCGAAGCTGCGGGACAGAATCAGGTCCATGACGCCGATATCCTCGCCGGCCAGGCGTTCGCTGATCGCCGTGATGCCGTGAGCGCCAAGGTGATCGCGAAGGCTCGCTGGCACCGGCGAGGCCGTAAAGCCGTCGTTGGCGTGAACCCTTAATATTTCCACGCATTCGGCCCCCTTGATCAAGGCAAGCGAGTCATGCAGGGCACGCGCCGCCTCGCGCCCGCCATTCCAGGCGATGAGCACATTGGTGCCCACGACCGGATAGGCGCCTACCGCCGGCACGACCAGGCAGGGCCGCCCTGACTGCAAAATGACCTGTTCGACGAACTCGTCTGGCTGCGGCGCCCCCTGGACAAATTGCCCCAGCACGACCAGATCGAAAAAGCGCGCCGCGAAAACGGTTTCGGCCAGCATGGCGCCGGGTTCGCCGCATTTTAGCCGCCAGAAGCGGCCCTCCACCTTTTCCTGTCCGATGGCGGCAAGAAATACGCGTTCCGCCTGTTCGGCCGGTTCGTCGCATTCGCGCTCGTCTTGGCGAAGAGGAAAGCGTCCGGTCGGACGGAAAAACAGGGCGGTCAGCCTAGCCTCGAAGCGCTTGGCAAGCCCAAGCGCCAGATGGAGCAGCATGACGTCACGCTCGCCGCCATCTTGATGAACCAGAATATCCTTGGGCTTCATCGCCGCTCCTTTCGCTTATACCAGTTTGCAGAATGAGTGACCTATTTCGCCGGAGCGATTTTCAGCGGGCAAAAGGCGCGGAACGCGCGGCTGTGTGGTTCACAGTAAGCGTTTCGCAACGCATTGCCCGCGAAAAAGCGCCCGGCCTCCGGTGGGGCCATTCGACATGCCGAGTTCGTTAGGCCGCTCGACCGATGAACCACATCGCCCTTCGCGTCCTGCCTGCCCGGACATGGCGAATGGCCACCACGAAATAAGTCACTCATTCTGCAAACTGGTATTAGACATCGATGCCGCGCTTTTTCATCATCGGCCCCAGCATGCCGGCCATGCCGCGGCGGAACATCAGCACGCAAAGAATGAAGATGACGCCTTGGATGATGGTGACCCAGGAGCCGGTTTCCGAAAGATAGTTCTGGATCGCCACCACCAGGAAGGCGCCGACCGTGGGTCCGAACACCGTGCCGACGCCGCCCAACAGGGTCATCAGCACGACTTCGCCCGAGGCGTGCCAGTGAACGTCGGCCAGGGACGCCAACTGGAAGACGACGCTTTTCATCGATCCCGCCAGACCGGCCAGCGCGGCCGACAGCACGAAGGCCAGCAGCTTATATCTTTCCACCTCGTAGCCGAGGGATATCGCCCTGGGCTCGTTGTCGCGGATGGCTTTCAGCACTTGGCCGAAGGGCGAAGTGACGATGCGGTGAATGAACAGAAGCGAGGCGACAAACACCGCTAGGACGAAATAATACATGGCAAGCGAATCATTGAGATCGATGAAGCCCAACAGATGGCCGCGCGGCACGCCCTGGATGCCGTCCTCGCCATGGGTGAAGGGCGCTTGGATGGCGACAAAGAACATCATCTGCGAGAAGGCCAGCGTCACCATGGCGAAATAGATGCCCGAGCGCCGGATGGCCAACCAGCCTGTGACCAGCCCGAGAGCGGCGGCGGTGGCGACCCCCGCCAGGATCGCCAATTCGGGGGAAAAGCCCCACTCCTTGGCGGCATGGGCGGTGACATAGGAGGCAAAGCCAAAGAACATCGCATGGCCGAAGGACAGCAGGCCGACATAACCCAGCAACAGGTTGAAAGCGGCGGCAAACAAGGCGAAGCACAAGCCCTTCATCAGGAAGATGGGATAGATGCCGAAGGGCGCCGCCAGGGCCAGCAGCAGGAGCGCCAGCACCAGCAGACGTTGAGGGGTCATGGCTCGGTTCCTGACGGGAATGGCCTTCTGGTTCATGGCGTCAGCTCCCCTTTCCAAAAAGGCCCTGGGGCTTGATCATCAAGACGATGGCCATGACCACGAAAATCACCGTGCTGGCCGCCTCGGGATAGAAGACCTTGGTCAGACCTTCCAAGAGGCCCAGCATGAAACCGGTGACGATGGCGCCAAGGATGGATCCCATGCCCCCGATCACGACGACGGCGAAGACGACGATGATGATATTGGACCCCATCAGCGGATTGACGGAATAGATGGGGGCCGCCAGCACGCCGGCGATGGCGGCCAGGGCCACGCCGAACCCGTAGGTCAAAGTTACCAGCACCGGCACGTTGACCCCGAAAGCCTGCACCAGTTGCGGATTCTCGGTGGCGGCGCGCAGATAGCTGCCCAGCTTGGTTTTCTCGATCAAAAGCCAAGTGCCCAGACACAGGAACAACGAGGCCAGGACGACCCAACCGCGATAGATGGGCAGATACATGAAACCGAGATTCCAGCCGCCCTGCAGTTCCTCGGGCACCGCGTAGGGCGCGCCGGAAATGCCGTAAAGCTGGCGGAATCCACCTTCTATCACCAGGGCGAGGCCGAACGTAAGCAAGAGGCCGTAAAGATGGTCGAGCTTGTAGAGCCTTGAGAGCATGGTTCGCTCTATCAGAATGCCGAGCGCACCAACCAGCAACGGCGCCAGCAAAAGAGCGGCCCAGTATCCAAGGCCGGCATGGCCGAGGACCAGCCAGGCGACGAAAGCCCCCATCATGTATTGGGCGCCGTGGGTGAAGTTGATGATGTTGAGAAGGCCGAAGATCAGGGCCAGACCCAGGCTGAGCATGGCGTAGAAGGCGCCGTTGATCAGGCCCAGCAATAGCTGGCCGAACAAGGCCTGGATCGGGATGCCGAACAATAGGGTCATGGCGCGCCTTCATTGCTTGCCGCCATCGGCTGGCGGGGCCGGGGCGCCGACAAGGCGTCGGCGCCCCCTTGCGATTATTTCTTGACCAAAGGACAAGTGTTCTCGCTCAAAGGCTGGAAAGCCTCGTCGCCGGGAATGGTGCGCAGGATCTTGTAATAGTCCCACGGACCCTTCGATTCCGCAGGCGTCTTGACCTGCGCCAGATACATGTCATGCACCATGCGGCCATTTGGACGCAACTTGCCGTTCTTGGCGAAGAAATCCTTGATCGGCAGTTCGCGCATCTTGTCGGCAACCTTGACGCCCTCGTCGGTCTTGGCGGCCTGAATGCTCTTGAGGTAATGACTGACCGCTGAATAGACGCCGGCCTGAATCATGCTGGGCATGCGACCGTTCATCTTGGCGGCGAACCGCTTGGCGAAGGCGCGGGTCTGGTCGTCGATGTCCCAGTAGAAGCCCGTGGTCAGCATCATGCCCTGGGCGGTTTCCAGCCCCAGCGAATGGATGTCGGTAATGAAGATCAAAAGGCCGACAAGATTCTGGCTTTTGGTGATGCCGAATTCCTTGGCCTGCTTGATGGCGTTGATGGTGTCGGCGCCGGCATTGGCCAAGCCGATGATCTTTGCCCCCGACGCCTGGGCCTGCAACAGGAACGACGAGAAATCGGCATTGGGGAAGGGATGGCGCACGCCGCCCTTAATCTCGCCGCCGTTGGCCTTGATGGCCCTCTCGGATTGCGCCTGCAAATCATGGCCGAAAGCGTAATCGGCGGTCAGAAAAAACCAACTGCTTCCGCCCTGCTTGGTGACGCTGGCGGCGGTGCCGGCTCCGGTGGCGAAGTTGTCATAGGTCCAGTGGAAGCCGGTGGGCGAGCACCAGTCGTTGGTCAGCGGCAGCGAGGCAGCCCCTGAGATGAGGTCGATCTTGCCCTTTTCCTTGGAGATTTCCCGCACGGCGCGCGCCGCCGCGGTGGTGACCAGATCGGCAATGGCATCGACACCTTCGTTCTCATACCATTTGCGGGCGATCGCCGAAGCGATATCGGCCTTGTTCTGGTGGTCGGCGGAAACGATCTCGATGGGCATGCCGTTGATTTTCCCGCCGGCATCCTCGGCCGCCATCTGGGCGGCAACGATATTGCCCTGGCCGGCCAGGTCGGAATAAGTGCCCGACAAATCGGTCAGCACGCCGATCTTGACCTTGCCGTCGCTGAACTGGGCATGAGCCAAGCCAGTCGATAGGGCCAATGCGGCAACGCTCATAAGAAGCCTTTTGATAATCATGGTGACGTCCTCCCTTTCGTTATCCTGGCCGATCAGACCCCCAGGTAGGCCTTGAGCTTGTCCATGCTTGCAGCCAGTTCGCCGTTGGGGATCATGTCAATCACCCTCCCATGTTCGACCACGTAATGCCGGTCGGCGACGGTGGCGGCGAAATGAAAGTTCTGTTCGACCAGCAGAATGGTAAAACCCTTCTGCTTCAGGCTGCGGATGATGGAGCCGATATGCTGGACGATGACCGGGGCCAAGCCCTCGGTGGGTTCGTCGAGCAGCAGTAGCCTGGCCCCCGTGCGCAGTATCCTGGCTATGGCCAGCATTTGCTGCTCGCCGCCCGACAATTTCGTGCCCTGGCTGGAGGCGCGCTCCTGCAGGCGGGGAAACAGCGCTTGCACCTCGGCCAGCGACAGCCCGCCCGCCCTGACCACCGGCGGCAGCAGCAGATTCTCGGCCACGGTCAAGGAGGCGAAGATGCCGCGCTCCTCCGGGCAAAATGCCAGGCCCATTCGAGCAATGCGGTTGGAAGGCAAATCGATCAGGTCGCGCCCCTGGTAGCGGATCGATCCTGTCCGCTTGGCGACGATGCCCATGATCGAGCGCAGGGCTGTTGTCTTGCCCACCCCGTTGCGTCCCAGCAAGGTCACGACCTCGCCCTCCGGCACCTCGAAGCTCATGCCGTGGAGAATATGGGACTCTCCGTAATAGGCGTGGAGATCCGAAACCGACAAGAGGGCGGGATGGCTATCCATGGCCCGCTCCCATATAGGCGTCGATGACCTCAAGATTGGCAGAGATTTCCCGATAAGGCCCCTCTGCAAGCACGCGTCCCAATTTCAGAACGGTGATGGTGTCGGATAGATCCGCCACCACGGAAAGATTATGTTCGACCATCAGCACGGTGCGTTTTGTGGCGACGCGCCTGATCAGATCGGAGGTTCGCTTGACATCCTCGGCTCCCATCCCGGCCATCGGTTCGTCGAGCAGCAGCATTTCGGGCTCGAGGGCCAGGGTGGTGGCGATTTCCAACGCCCGCTTGCGGCCATAAGAGAGTTCACCCGCCGGAATGTGTCGATATTCGGCGATGCCCACCGCCTCGATCAGATCCATGGCGCGATCATTCAGCGTTTCCAGCGAACGGCCCGAGCGCCAGAAATGGAAAGACGTTCCTTGCACGCGCTGTAGAGCGACGCGGACATTCTCCAGCACGGACAGATGGCCGAAAACGGCGGAAATCTGGAACGAGCGCACCATGCCCCGACGGGCGATGGCGGCTGATCTTTCATGCGTAATATCGCGCTTGTTATAGAAAATCTGGCCGCTCGAGGGAGCCAGAAACTTGGTCAGCAGATTGAAGCAGGTGGTTTTTCCGGCCCCATTGGGACCGATCAAGGCGTGGATCGTGTGGCGGCGCACTTTGAGATTGACGCCGGCGACGGCGACAAAACCCCTGAACTCCTTAGTCAGGTCACGGGTCTCGATGATGTAATCGCCGTTCGCCTGGTTCGCCATGGCGTTACACGGTTCCCGGCAGCAGAGTCATGGCCCGCTTCCTAAGCTCGAATTTCTGAATCTTGCCGGTCGAGGTCTTTGGCAGAGCCGAGAAGATCACGCTACGCGGGCATTTGAACTTGGCCAGATGCTCGCGGCAAAAGGCGATCACCTCCTGTTCGCTGACGCTGGCGCCTTCACGCAGGGTGACGAAGGCGCAGGGCGTCTCGCCCCAGGTGTCGTCGGGCTTGGCCACCACGGCGGCTTCCAGGATGGCGGGATGGCGGTAAAGGATCTCCTCGACCTCGACTGAAGAAATGTTCTCGCCGCCCGAGATGATGATGTCCTTCGAGCGATCCTTGAGCTGAATGTAACCGTCCGGATGCATCACCCCCAGATCGCCGGAATGGAACCAGCCGCCGGCGAAGGATTCCTCGGACGCCTTGTGGTTCTTGAAGTAGCCCTTCATCACTAGATTGCCGCGAAACATGATCTCGCCCATGGTCTCGCCGTCCCAGGGCACCGGCCGCATGGTCAGTGGATCGAGAACCTGAAGATCCTCTTCGACCGTGTAGGGCACGCCCTGGCGGGCCTTGAGCCGCGCCCTCTCGGGTAGCGGCAGATCGTCCCACTCTTCCTTCCAGGCGCAGACGGCGGCAGGGCCGTAGACCTCGGTCAATCCGTAGACATGCTCGATCAGGAAGCCGCGCTCGGTCATGGCGGCGATGACGGCGGCAGGTGGAGCAGCCCCCGCCGTCATCACCTTGACCGGTTGTAAAGCCGGTCTAACTTCGTCGGGTTTGGCATGGATGATGAAGGTAAGCACGGTGGGGGCGGCGCACAGATGGTTGGCTCCGTGGTCGGCGATGGCGTCGTAAATGCCCATGGCCGAGACCTTGCGCAGGCAGATGTTGACGCCGGCCGTCGCCGCCATGGTCCAGGGAAAGCACCAGCCGTTGCAATGGAACATCGGAAGCGTCCACAGATAGCGGGGATGCAGTCCCATCTGCCAGTCGAGCGCGTTGCACAGCGCATTGAGATAGGCCCCGCGGTGATGCGTCACCACTCCCTTGGGATTGCCGGTGGTGCCCGAGGTGTAGCTGAGGGCGATGGCCTGCCACTCGTCGGCGGGCAGTTGCCAGTCGAAATCGGGATCGCCTTCGGCCAGGAACCGTTCGTATTCCGAGGCCGGGTCGGCGCCTTCCTCGTCGATCACCACCAGCGGCGGCTTGACCGAAGCCAGAGTCAGCGCCTGGCGCGCCAATTCCAGAAAATCGGCCGAGACGAGCAGAAACTTGGCCTCGGCATGGTCGAGAATGAAGCCGATGGCGACGGCATCGAGGCGGGTGTTGATGGTGTTGAGCACGGCGCCTGCCATGGGAACGCCGAAATGCGCCTCGAACATCGCTGGAATATTGGAACTGATGACAGACACCGTGTCATTAAGACCTATGCCGCGCTTGGAAAGCGCCGACGCCAATCGGCGGCAGCGGGCATAGCTTTCGGCCCAGGTGAAGCGCAAGTCGCCGTGGATGACCGAAGGATAGTCCGGATAGATGCGCGCCGCCCGGCGCATGAGGCTAGGCGGCGACAGCGGCACGTAATTGGCGTCGTTGCGGTCAAGACCCTGCAAATAGGGGCTATCTGCCTTTGCGGACATCGTTCTTACTCCCTGGAACTGGCCGCCTTTATGAGGCCGACGGTTTTGTTCTGGGCAAGAATCTGCCTGCAAAGTTTTGCAGAACTATGCTTGGATTGTAACGAATTGTATCATTCCATTCAGCTTGCCGCTAACGTCATATCGTGGCTTGGCCGTGCCAGAGGGTAAGAAACAATGCCGGACAGAACAGGACAAAGAGGTCCGACACTTGACTTGAAAAGCCTTGAGGTCTTCCTGACGATCATGGAGTCCGGCTCGATCACCCGCGCCGCCCAAAGCCTGGGCATGACTCAGTCCGCGGCCTCGCAGATTCTTTCCCGCCTGGAAGCCAGCTTGGGCAGCATTCTGTTCGACCGGGTATCGCGGCCTCTGCGCCCGACCCGAGCGGGCGAGATCCTTCAGCAGCGGGCCCGGATCTTGATGAGTGAGGCCGAACGGACCGTCGCCCTGGTCAGGGAGGCGGATTCTTCCGTCATTCCCATCATCCGCGCAGGATTGGTCGATTCATTCGCAACCACGGTCGGACCGCATCTGGTCAAGGGGCTGCGCGGCCATGCCGACCAACTGCGCATCTGGTCGGGCATCGCCCCCAATCTCAGCCGCGATCTTTTGAACCGCTCGCTCGATCTGGTGATCGGCAGCGACCCGATGGAAGACCTGGTCGGGCTTGAGCGGCATCGCCTGTTCGTCGAGCCCCTGGTCTTGATCATGCCCAAGAGCCAAGCCAAGAACTGGAACCACCTGTCGCTTGCGGATTTGGCGGCCAGCGTTCCCATGGTTCGCTATTCCATCCGCTCCGGGCTTGGCTCGCAGATTGACCGCCATCTGCGCCGCATGAAGATCGAGGTGCCCCCTGCCCTGGAGTTCGACGCCACGGAAGCTGTCTTCGCCATGGTCGGCGCCGGAATCGGCTGGGCGATCACCACGCCGCTTTGCCTGCTTCAGGGGCGCAGCTTTATTCCGGAACTGTCGATCCTGCCTCTGCCCGGTCCGGCTGTCGCGCGCAGGCTTTACCTTGTCCTGCGCGGCGGCGAGTTGACGGTCTTGGCGGAAAGGATTGCCGACATATCCTGCAAGACTTTAAAAAACCTAACAAAGAAGGAACTGCTGCCCTTGGCTCCATGGCTGTCGAAGCACATCCGGGTCGGAGAAGGAAAGGCAGAATAATAAGCGATTTTTATTAGATATATAAATTGTTTTAATAATATTGCCCCTCAACCAGGCTTGTCCAACCATCGCTCCCGTACACTTCAGGAGTTGGGCCTTGGATCAGTCTTTACCACATTCACGGATCGAGAAGGACGCGCTGGGCACGTGCGAACTGCCGGACGGAGCCCTTTATGGCATTCATGCCTTCCGCGGATCGGTGAATTTCGCCGTGTCGGGTCGCCTGCTGGGGGATGAGCCTGATTTGTTGTCCGCTCTGGTGCAAGTCAAGAAGGCGGCGGCGCTGGCCAATGGCGAACTTGGCGCTTTGGGACGGCGGGAAATGCAGGCGCTGGTTGGCGCCTGCGACGAAATCCTGGCGGGAAAACATTTAAGGAACTTCATCATCGACCTCTTCGAGGGCTCGGGCGGCACGTCGCTCAACATGAATGTCAATGAAGTGCTGGCCAACCGCGCCCTGGAACTGATGGGCCAGAAGCCAGGCAGCTACGATCTGGTCCATCCGAACGACCACGTCAATCTTGGGCAATCCACCAACGACGTCATGCCAACGGCATTGAAGCTGGCCGCCTACGCGGCCAGCGGGCCGACCCTGGATTCGCTCACGACCCTGGCCGACAGCCTGGATAACAAGCGCCGTCAATTTTCCGACGTGCTGCGCCTGGGGCGCACCTGTCTTCAGGATGCGCAACCGATGATGCTGGGCCAGGCCTTCGGCGGTTATGCGGCGGCGGTCCGGCGCAGCCATGACCATCTGTCGGAATTGCGAAAGCAATTGCTGGAAGTTCCCCTAGGCGGCACCGCCATCGGCACCGGCCTGGGGGCGCGGCCGGGCTATCGGCAATGTGTTCTGAAACATTTGTCGTTACTGGTGGGAGCGGAAGTCAAAGCGCCGCAGGACCCGTTCGACGCCATGCAGAACCTGGACGAAGCGGCACGCCTGTCGGCGGAACTGCGCACGGCAGCCAACATTTTGTGGAAAATCGCCAACGACCTGATCCTTCTGTCCTCTGGACCCGACGGCGGCATTGGAGAAATCGTCCTGCCCGCCTTGCAGGCCGGGTCTTCGATCATGCCGGGCAAAATCAACCCTGTCCTGCCGATGATGGTTTGCCAGGTGGCCTTCGTCATCGCCGGCAACGATGCCGCCATTGCTCAGGCCACGCAGCAGGGACAGTTGGAAATCAATCATTTCGAACCGATGGTCGGCGTCAAATTGCAAGAATCGCTGCGGCTGCTTGAGGCGACCGCCAATCTGTTCGCCCTGCGCTGCATTGACGGGATCGAAGCCAACGTCGAGCGAAGCCTTGCGCATCTGCTGGCGTCCAGCGCTCCAGCGACGGCCTTGGTGCCGCGCCTGGGCTATGCAAGCGTCAGCGACTTGGTGAGGCGGGCTTCGGCCGCCGGACGGCCTTTCCTGGAACTGGCGGAAGCCGAGGGACATATCGACCGGCAGCAGGCGCTGGACCTGTTGAGAAATTGTAGCGAAGGACGAATGGACGTCTAAAATACGGGCAAGACCCGGCAACAAGGGAGAAACAACATGAAATGGCAATTGATAAAGGGTGCGGCGCTTTTGTCGCTGGCATGGGGGCTGGTGGCGGGAACGGTGGTTCCAGCCATGGCAGGCACGTTTGACAAAATCAAGGAGCGCGGCAAACTGGTGGTCGGTGTCAAGTCCGACTACAAACCCTGGGGATTCATCGACGCCGCTGGCAATCTGGCGGGCATGGAAATCGACATGGCCCATGACGTCGCCCACCGGCTGGGCGTCAAACTGGAACTGATCCCCGTGCAGACGGCCAACCGCATCGAGTTCCTGCAACAAGGAAAGATCGACCTCATCATCGCCACCATGTCCGACAATCCCAAGCGGCGCGAAACCGTGGGCATTATCGAGCCCCTGTACTATGCCGGCGGCACCAATGCTCTGCTGCGCAAAGGGGTGGGCGTTTCAAGCTGGCAGGATGTGCGCGGCAAGAAACTGTGCGGCACCCAAGGCGCCTATTACAATAAACGTGTGGCGGAACTCTACGGCGCCGAGATCATCGCCTTCGCCGGCAATCCCGAAGCCATGAATGCGCTGCTGGGCGGCAACTGCATCGGATTCGTGCAAGACAGCACCTTCATCGGCTCGACCTTGGCCAGCGGCGACGCCAAATGGGCGGATTTCGAAATGACGCTGCCGACGGAGGACGAGCAGGGCTGGGGTATTGCCGTGCCATTGGCTGAACTGAACGGTCCCTACGGTGATTTCATGCGCAAGGTGGTGACGGATTGGCACCGTTCGGGCAAACTGATCGACATTGAACGCAAATGGGGCATCAAGGCCAGCCCCTTCCTGCAAACCATGAATAAGATGTATCGTTGACATGAAATCTGACTAAAAGGCCCCTGATCGATGGAAACGGTGTGGGAATGGTTCCGCTGGCTTGACAAGACGCACGGAATCGACCTGTCGGTGTTTTACGACACCGGCGACCGGCACCGTTTCCTGATGGGCTTTCTGACAACGATCCTGCTTTCCCTGACCTGCCTGATGTCCAGCCTGGCCATCGGCTTTATCGGCGCCTGGGCGCAACAGTCGCAGTGGCGATGGGCGCGCCTTGCCGTTGGCGCCTTCATTCAGTTCTTCCGCAATACGCCGCCTTTGGTGCAACTATATTTCTTTTATTTTGCCATTGGCGGAATGCTGCCGAAATTTGCCGACGCTTCCGGCATGGCCAGCCCGCTGTTCGGCAGTTTCTTTTGGGCGGCGGTTTCGCTTTCGCTGTTCGGGGGCGCCTTCAACATCGAAATTTTCAGGGCGGGCATCGAGGCCGTTCCCCGCGCCACCATCGAGGCCGCCGAATCCCTGGGCTTCAGCAAGGGGCAGATCTTTCGGCTGGTCGCCTTTCCCCTGGCCCTGCGCTTCAGCCTGCGGGCGCTGAACAACAACATGGTCAATCTGGTCAAAACCACATCGCTGGCCTATGCCATCGGCGTGCCCGAGCTTCTTTACGTTTCGGCGCAAATCTGGTCGGACCAGTTGAATACCCGCGAAATGATGACCTTGCTGTTGTTCAGCTATGTCGGCTTGGTCGGGGCCATGGTGTGGGGCATGCATCGTTTGGAACGGGCCTTGCGCATGCCGGGTTACGGCCAATGACTCAGTCGCTTCTCCGCCGCTGGATTCTGCTCTTGCCGCTTGTATCGTTGGTCTTGGCCTTGCCGCACGAGGCGCTGGCGGCGCCCGGCCAGCCGGGAATTCTGGCCAGCCTGCTTAAATGGACGCCGCTGATCTTCAAAGGGTTTCTGTTGAACCTGCTGGCCAGTGTTCTGTCGATGGCGCTTGGCACCCTGTTTGGCGCTTTCCTGGGATTGGCCCAGATATCGCCAAATCGCCTCGTCGCCAAATCTGCCTGGGCGGTCACGCAGTTCTTTCGCAATGCGCCATGGCTGGTTTTGCTGTTCTACACCGTTCTGCTGATTCCGTTCGAGATCGGGATAAGCGGCGGCGTGATCCCCCTGCCCGATACGGCAAAAGCCATCCTGGGATTGGCGCTTCCCGTCATGGGCAATGTGTCTGAAATCGTGCGCGGCGCCGTGCAGTCGGTTCCTTCCGGCCAATGGGAATCGGCGCAGGCGCTGGCCTTCACGCGCCGTCAGACACTATGGATGATTATCCTGCCGCAATGTCTGAAGCGCATGCTGCCGCCTTGGATGAATCTCTATGCCGTCCTGACCATGGCCACGCCCTTGATTTCCATTGTCGGCGTCGAGGAGGCCATGACCATGACCCGCGCCGCCCTGGCCGCCGAGAACCGCAGCGAGCTTCTGGTGCCGATGTACGGCATGTTGCTGGTTTGGTTCTATTTATACTGCGCCCCCATCGCCGCCTGGACCAAGCGCCTGGAAATGCGATTTGGCGTCAAAGCCTAGTGTCCCGATTCGGAAGTTCGCGCGATTTGAAATCTGGCGATTTACGAACTTCCGAGTCGATGAGGACACGAGCAAACATTTATTGCTAGTGTGGTTTCCGGTTTCGAAGTTCCTGAAAGCGGTGCCGCATATTCACAGGAACTTCAAAACCACCACACTAGGAGACTGCGCATGACCTGGACAGCCGACCAACCGATCGTGAAAATCTTCGACGTCCATAAGTCGTTCGGCAAGACGGAGGTGTTGAAGGGCGTGTCGATGGACGTCGCTGCGGGCGAGGTGGTTTGCATCATCGGCCCGTCCGGCTCCGGCAAATCGACGCTGCTTCGCTGCATCAACGCTCTTGCCGTCATCGACCAGGGGTCGGTGCAGGTTGAGGGGCAGGAGGTTCACGACCCCGACCTTGACCAACTGGCCTTGCGCCGCAAAGTCGGCATGGTGTTTCAGCAATACAATCTGTTTCCACACAAGACGGCGCTGCAGAACGTGATGATGGCGCCCCTTCATGTGCTGGGCGAGAAGCGCGGCGATGTTGAAGCTCGGGCGCGCGAGCTGATGCGCAAGGTTCGCCTGGCCGGCAAGGAAAACCATTATCCCGGCGAGTTGTCGGGCGGCCAGCAACAGCGCGTCGCCATCGCCCGTTCGCTGGCCATGCGCCCCGACATCATGCTGTTCGATGAAGTGACGGCGGCCCTGGACCCCGAGACGGTCAAGGAAGTGCTGGTCACCATCCGCGACCTGGCCCTGGAGGGCATGACCTGCATTCTGGTCACCCATGAGATGGGCTTTGCCCGCGAGGTTGCCGACCATGTCTATTTCACCGACCATGGCGTCATCGTCGAGCATGGTCCGCCGGAAATTCTTTTCTCGCAGCCGCAAGACCCAAGAACCAAAGAATTTCTAAGCCATGTCCTTTGAAAACGACGCCGCCCTCCATTTAGGCGCTTGGGTGTCCGGCCTAGGGCAGGACGATTTGCCGAGCGAGGTTCGGCAAGCCGCCAAGCGCTGCCTGATGGATGTGATCGGCGTCGCCCTGGCGGCCAGCAGCCATCCCACAGTGGCCATGGCTGGACGGCATGCTGGAACTGTCTTTGCGCCTGGCAAGGGGCAAAGCGTGCTGGGAGGTTTGCCGCTGGCGGCGCCTGGAGCCGCCCTGGTCAACGCCACGGCGGCTCATGTGCTGGATTTCGACGACACCTGCTTTGACGGCATCGTCCATGCCTCGGCGGCGGTCTGGCCCGCCGTTCAGGCGGTGGCGGACATGACGGACGCCTCGGGCGCTAAACTGCTGACCGCTTTCATTGCGGGTGTCGAAGTGGAATATGCCATCGGTCGAGCTTTGACTGACGGCCTATACTATCGCGGCTGGTGGAATTCGGGATTGCTGGGCGCGATCGGCGCGGCGGCGGGCGGCGCTCATGTCCTTGGGCTGGATGCGCCAACATCTGCCCATGCGCTGCGATTGGCCGCCGGTATGGCGGGCGGCATCAGGGCCGTCTTCGGCGCGTCCTCCAAGCCCATGGGCCTGGGCCATGCGTCAAAGGCCGGTGTCGAATCTGCGCTTCTGGCCCAGGGCGGCATCGGCAGTTCAAGCGGCATGTTCGAGTCAGCCAATGGCGGGTTTGCCGCCACCCTGAATGGCGGAATCTGGAAACAAGATGAGATTTTGAAGATTGGGCGACACTTCTCGCTAGTTAGTCCGGGGATCGCCTTCAAATCCTATCCGGCCTGCTCGGCAACCCAGGCCGCCGTCGAGGCAACATTGCTGTTGCTGGACGAGGCCGCTTGCGATGGCGACAGCGTCGTTGCCGCAGCCTGCACGGTAACGCCGTTGGTCGTGGCCTGCCTGACCTATGATCGCCCATGCAGCATCGCGGAAGCCCAGTTCAGTCTTCCCTTTGCGGTCGGCACGGCGCTGGCCAAGGGACGCTTCGACGTCTCGTGCCTGAGCGAACATTGGCTCAAGGATGCCGGGCTGCAAGCGGCCATGCAAAAGGTCACGATGACTGCAGATGAGTCTCTTTCTGGCGGCAATTCAAACTATCCGGAAGCAGCCGAAGTTGCCCTGACCTTTGCAAACGGGTCGCAGCTCAAGAAATTCCTGGGAGCCGCGACCGGAATGCCGACAAGGCCAATGTCGCAAGACAGGCTGGTGGCCAAATTCAAGTCCTGCACTCAGCCGTTGTTGGGCGACCATAGTGAAACTTTGCTGTCGCAGATTCTGGAAATCGAGCGGCTGCCTGCAGCTTCAAGCTTATGGGATTGGCGGACTGCTACGGATGCTTAATATTCCCTTCTGTAATGGTCGGCTCGGCTACGTCAGTCTGATGGGAAGGAGACTGCAATAGCGGCAAGCAATGAAGCCTTAATCCAAGACACTTGCCCCTGGTCACCAAACTGGGACAAAGAATCGGAGAGAGGTTGCTCGACAAGTGTCGTAACGAACTGAAATTCAATGGTTATTCTGAACTGATCAGAGTTTCCCGCTCTCTCCGCCACAACAAAAGGGCCCTTCCAGGGCCCTTTTGTTGTGGCCTGGAGCGTGGTGAACGGGGCCTTGTTCGACCCCGAGCGCGCGACTTGACCCGTGCTGGGGGCGGGGAGGGGCAAAGCCCCGACCCAATCCCTCTCCCCTTGCCAAAAGCCAGCCGGCCCAACCGTCATCAAACCATCACGCAAGCTTCATTCTGCTGTCATCACCGGCGCGTAGAAGAACGCAGGAGTATGAACCATGCTTGATTCCCCTGCGATTAGCGTTAACCGGCTGTCCAAGTCGTTCTGCCGGGACAAGAAGGCCTTGAATGACGTCTCGCTATCGATCGCCGATGGCGAGATGGTGGCGTTGATCGGCGCCTCGGGCTCCGGAAAATCGACCCTGTTGCGCCATATCGATGGCTTGGTTCAAGGCAATAAAGGGTCGTCCGACCATCGGCTGTGCTGCATCGACGTTCTGGGCCGGCGCGTCCAAAGTTGCGGCAAGATCCGCCGCGACGTGCGTCGCACCCGGGCCGATATCGGCTTCATCTTTCAGCAATTCAATCTGGTCGGGCGCCTTTCCGTCCTCACCAATGTCTGCATGGGTTTCCTGGGCCGCATCCCGGCCTGGCGCGGCGCCGGCGCCCTGTTCACCCGCGACGAAAAGCTGCAGGCGATGGAAGCTCTGAATCGCGTCGGCATCGCCGATCTGGCCGGACAGCGCGCCTCGACCCTGTCGGGCGGCCAACAACAACGCGCCGCCATCGCCCGCACGCTGGTTCAACGGGCGAAAATCATTCTTGCCGACGAACCGATCGCCTCGCTCGACCCGGCCTCCTCGACCCGCGTGATGGAAACTCTATCCGAAATCAATCGCCTGGATGGAATCACGGTCGTGGTGTCGCTGCATCAGGTCGATTACGCCACGAAATACTGTCCGCGCACCATCGCCATGCGCGACGGCGAGATCGCCTTCGACGGCTTAAGCGACAAACTGTCGCACGATTTTCTGGTCAAGCTCTACGGCTCGGACAGCGAAGAGTTGATCCTGGGCCGCAAGCTGCATCCGAAGCCGCTGCCTGATGCCGCCCAGCAAGTTCACAAACTCATGAAACACGAAGCGCTGACGCACGCCGCCGTTTAATTCAACAAACAGAAGGAGCCTGACAAACATGAAGCGCAAACTATTCTCCGTGGCCGCCGCCGCTGCCCTGGCCATTGGCCTGACGGCTCCGGTCAAGGCCGAGCCGGTCAAGGAACTCAATTTCGGCATCATCTCGACCGAGTCCTCCCAGAATCTGAAAAGCATCTGGGAACCGTTCCTGATGGAAATGAGCCGCAAGATGGGCATGCCGGTCAAGGGCTTCTACGCCTCCGACTATGCCGGCGTCATCGAAGCCATGAAGTTCAACAAGGTCGATGCGGCCTGGTTCGGCAACAAGTCGGCCATGGAAGCGGTGGACCGCGCCGGCGGCGAAGTCTTCGTGCAGTCGGTTGCCGCCGACGGCAGCCCCGGCTACTGGTCGTTGTTGGTCACGCACAAGGACAATGCGCAGATCAACACGTTGCAAGACGCGCTGAAGTGCGATCAGTCGCTGAAGTTCGGCAACGGCGATCCCAATTCCACGTCGGGTTTTCTGGTTCCCAGCTACTACGTCTTCTCGCAGAACAATGTCGATCCCAAGAAGTGCTACAAGGCCGTCACCAACGCCAGCCATGAAGCCAACGCGTTGGCCGCCGCCAACAAGCAAGTCGATTTCGCGACCAACAACACCGAGAATCTGGACCGCCTGAAGAAGACCAATCCCGAAGCGGCCAACAACATCAAGGTGATCTGGAAGTCGCCGCTGATTCCCTCCGACCCCCTGGTCTGGCGCACCAACCTGGACGCCAGCGACAAGGACAAGCTGAAGAAATTCTTCCTGGAATATGGAGCCGCCAAGACCGATGCCGGCGACAATGAGCGCAAGATTCTTGTCGCTCTGGGCTGGGCTCCGTTCCGCGATTCCAGCAATGCCCAGCTTTATCCCATCCGCCAGCTCGAACTGTTCAAGTCGCGCAACAAGGTGGCCACGGACGAAAAGCTGTCCGACGTCGAGAAGAAGGCCAAGTTGGCCGAAATCGACGCCAAGCTTGAGGAACTGAAGGTTCTGATGGCGGCCAAGAAGTAACGGCAAACGGTTTCGGGCGGGCCTTGCAGGGTCCGCCCGAAATCCATCTACGGATATACAATCGACATGTCGACCACCTTCACGCTGCCGCAACGGCCCTTCAAGCAGTCGCTGGCCTATTATCTGGGTTGGGGCGCGCTGCTGGCGCTTTTGACGCTTTCCTGGGAAGGGGCCGACATGCGGCCCGGCGAACTGATCCGCGATTCCGCCAATATGGCGAAGTTTCTGTCGGGATTCTTCCCGCCCAGCTTCACCGAATGGCGGATGTATGCCAACGAAATGCTGATTACCGTCGAAGTGGCGGTCTGGGGATCCTTCCTGGCCGTCGTCTGTTCGATCCCGCTGGGCATTCTTTGCGCCGAAAATATGGTTCCCTGGTGGATCTGCCAGCCGGTTCGCCGCCTGATGGATGCCTGCCGCGCCATCAATGACATGGTCTTCGCCATGCTGTTCGTGGTGGCGGTCGGACTTGGCCCCTTTGCCGGCGTGCTGGCCTTATGGATCAACACCATGGGCACGCTGGCCAAACTGTTCAGCGAGGCCGTGGAAGCCGTCGATCCAAGACCGGTCGAGGGCGTTCGCGCCACCGGCGCCAACTGGTTGCACGAGGTGGTGTTCGGCGTCATCCCGCAAGTCATGCCCTTGTGGATTTCCTATTCCCTTTACCGGTTTGAAGCCAATGTGCGCGCCGCCACCGTGCTGGGCATCGTCGGAGCCGGCGGCATCGGCCAGTCGCTGTGGGAGAATATCCGCGGCTTCAACTATGCCGATACGGCGGCCATTCTCATCATCATCATCGTCAGCGTCAGCATGATCGACGCGCTTTCGCAATTCCTGCGCAAGAAATTCGTCTGATGGAAGGCGGCTCGAACCACGCCAAACCGAAGAAGCGATTGGGGGAGATCGCGCATGTCCACCCCTCGGCCAAAGTACGCGATTCGCGCCTTGGCGCCTATGTCGAGGTGGGCGAGCGCACGAATGTGATCGAATCCGAAATCGGCGACTACTCCTACGTCGTCAACGATTCCGACATCATCTATAGCCAGATCGGCAAGTTCGTCAGCATCGCCGCCAATGTCCGCATCAATCCCGGCAATCATCCGATGGCGCGGGCCAGCCAGCATCATTTCCAATATCGCAGCCAGCAGTTCGGTCTTGGCGATGACGACGAAACATTTTTCGACTGGCGGCGCGGATTCCCGGTCAGCATCGGCCACGATAGCTGGATCGGCCACGGCGCCATCGTCATGCCGGGGGTCAGGATCGGCATCGGCGCCGTCATCGGTTCCGGTGCCGTCGTCACCAAGGATGTCGCGGATTATACGATCATGGCCGGCGTGCCGGCCAAGCCGCTGCGGCCGCGCTTTCCCGCAGACATCCAGGAAAAACTGAAAGCCATGGCCTGGTGGGACTGGCCGCATGCGTTGTTGAAGGAAAGGTTGGAAGACTTCAGACAGCTGGCGACCAGCGACTTCTGCGCCAAGTACGCCGCCTAAATCTTCTTCCTAAGAACTGTCCAACGCTTGACTTCGGCATATCCATGGGCGTGGTAAAAGCGATGGGCGCGCTCGCGCACCACGTTCGAACCGACCAGCACCGTATCGACGCCCTTGTACCTGGCCCAGATTTCGGCTTCGGTCAGCAGCTTGGCGCCGACATTGCGGCCCCTGGCCATTTCGGCGACCACCAAGGACAGAACGATGACCTGCGGCGTTTCGATGAACATGCGCCGATATTCGGCATGGATCAGGCCCAAGGCGTCGCCGCCCGCGGTCTCGGCCAGCAGCAGCAGATTGTCGTCATTATCCTTAAGATTTTCGAGCCTGGGCGCCAGTTCATCCGAGGTCGCGGGATATCCCAGTTCCCCGCATAATGGCGCTGCCTTGGCAAGATCGCCGTCGCTGACCGGGCGGATATTGATCTCCATGGTTACCCCCTGGCGAAAGGAAAACGCTCGAGAACATAAAAGGACTCGCCTCTCGATTCCTCGATCAGCAAGGTGACGGCGTCGATATAGATGGGCTGCGGCGGCAGCTCTTGCCAAAGTAATTGCAGCGCTTCTTGCAGGATGCGTCTTTCATCCTTGTCGTCGATGCGACCGGTCAAGGTCATGTGGAAGCGGAATTCCTCGAAGACATAGGGATAACCCCAGGTCTGCAAATAAGCATCCTGGCGCAGCGTCAGGCTGGCGGCGCGGCGCTTGGCCAGTTCTTCTTGCGAGGGCAGGGCGCGGAACTCGTCGAACTGGCGGACGCAGTCCTCGGCCAGGCGATGAACCAGCGGCGCTTCGCCCGAGGGAACCAGGGCGATGAAATTGCCCAAGGCCTGCACGGTCAGGGGCGGAAGCAATATTGGCGTCTGCTCCCTTGAGAATGCCGACAGCGCATCAGAAAGCTGTTTTTTCGAATGACCGCCATTGGCCATGGCGAAGGGCGGCTTCAAGGTGGCGTGGAAACCATAGCGATGCGGATCGGCCATATATTTAAGCCGCAACTCCTCAATCTCGAGCGGCAGGCTTGCCGGCGCCATATGGCGGTTCGTATGGCAGGAGCGTCCCACCCAGGAGGCGCCGAAAAGGTCAAGCGGCGTTCCTTCCTCGGGCACGAAATAGAGGGCATAGCGGGGCCGGTTCATAGCACGCGATGTCCCTGGCGCCAGACCTGGCAGACGACCGGCGTGTCGCCGGCCATGCGGATTTGAATCAGATCGGCGCGCTTGCCGGGGGCGATTTCGCCACGGTCCTTCATGCCCAACATGGCAGCCGGATTGGCGCTGACGGTGGCGACGGCCTCGGGCAGATCCATGAACTCCCCCTCGCCGAGAACGAAGGCGGCCTGCAGCAGGCTGGTCGGCATATAGTCGGAAGACAGGGCGTCCAACAGACCTTCCTCGGCCAATTCCAGCGCCGACACATTGCCCGAATGCGATCCGCCGCGCACGACATTTGGCGCTCCCATGACGATGCCCATGCCGGCGGCGCGGGCGGCGCGCGCCGCTTCCAGGGTGGTCGGGAATTCGCTGATGGTGACGCCGTCGATTCTGCCTTCCTCGACATGTTCGGCCGTGGTGTCGTCATGGCTGGCCAAGGGCAGATTCAAGGGGCGTGCCAGGTCCAGAATGGCCTTGCGGTGCTTTTCCGCGAATTCCTTTTGGGCTGCAATGCGGCCAGCCATCTCGTTCTCCAATTCCAGGGCCGACAATTTTTCCAGCTTATAGAATTTCTTGAAGGCTTCCATATTGCGCCATTGGCGTTGGCCCGGCGTGTGATCCATCAAGGACACCAGATGCACCAGGGGTTCGTCGGCATAGGGGCGGAACATGTCCTCGACCCCTTCGTCGGAAACCTCGCAACGCATGTGAAACAGATGTTCCGACCTTAACAGGCCGTGGCTTGACGCTTCCTTCACGGCAGCGATCGATTCGACCAGAATGTGGCGGCGCATCTGGTTGGCGTTGTATTCGCCGACGCAGATGGCGTCCAAGACCGTCGTGATGCCGGCTCCGGCGATCTGGATGTCGTGGGCCAGGATGGCCGCCAGAGAGGATGGCCACATGACGCCCGGGCGCGGATTGAAATGCTTCTCCATATTGTCGGTATGCAGCTCGATGAAGCCCGGCATCAGATAGTCGCCGTCGAGATTCTCGGCGCCGACGGGGATATGACGACCCGATGCGATGTCGTCGATACGTCCGTCGCGGACCAGAACATGCCCATCGACGACCCGGTCCTTCAGAACCAGCCTGGCATTGGCAAGAATCTGCTCGCTCATGCCACGGGCTCCTTGTAGCTTTCCACTTCGAAAATGTCGTCGGCGACGGCGTCGCGGACCTCCTGATCGTGAAAGATTCCGACCAGGGCGGCGCCGTGCGATTTGGCTTCGGCAATCAGATCGACCACGACCCGCCGGTTTTTGGCGTCCAACGACGCTGTCGGCTCGTCCAACAGCAAGATCGGATAGTTGGGGGCAAATCCCCGGGCCACATTGACGCGCTGCTGTTCGCCGCCCGAGAAGGTGGCGGGCGCCAGATTCCACAGTCGTTCCGGCAGGTTCAACCGCGCTAGAAGTTCCGCCGCGCGCCGGCGCGCGCTTTCCTCATCCACGCCCAGGGCCAATAGCGGTTCGGCGACGACATCCAGGGCCGAAACCCGGGGCACGGCGCGCAGGAACTGGCTGACATGGCCCAAGGTTTCACGCCTGATTTCCAGAATGGTGCGCGCTTGCGCCTGCGTCAGATCGACCCAGTCCTTCCGGTGCCAGAGGCGGATATGTCCGCTATCGGGCAGGTAATTGCCGTACAGCGAGCGCAGCAGGGTCGATTTGCCGGCTCCCGATGGCCCGGCCAGGGCCACGCAGCGCCCGGCATGGGCTTCGAAACTCAGATCGTTGAAAACGGGAATGCTGACCCCGCCCTGAACATGCAGGGTAAAGGTCTTGCACAGGGCCTGGGCGGAGAGGCGAAGCGTGGCGGCGGTCATGCGGGCAACACCGATGAAACGAGTAGCTGGGTATAGGGATGATGGGGATCGTCGAGCACCTGGTCGGTCAGGCCCGATTCAATGACGCGCCCTTCCTTCATCACCATCAGCCGATGGGCGAGCAGGCGGGCGACCCCCAGATCGTGGGTGACGATGACGCAGGCCAGATGCATTTCGCGCACCAGGCGGCGCAACAGATCGAGCAGACGGGCCTGGACCGAGACGTCAAGCCCGCCCGTCGGCTCGTCCATGAAAACCAGGCGCGGGCCGTTGACCAGATTGCGGGCGATCTGCAGACGCTGCTGCATGCCGCCGGAAAAGGTCGAGGGCCGGTCGTCGATGCGAAGCCCATCGATCTCGACGCGCCCCAGCCAATCGGCGGCTGTGCCTCGGATGGCGCCGTAATGCCTGGCCCCCACCGCCATCAAGCGCTCGCCGATATTAGCGCCCGCCGAAACGCCGAAGCGCAACCCATCTCGGGGATTCTGATGAACGATGCCCCAGTCGGTGCGCATCAGCAGGCGGCGCCTGGGTTCCGACATGGCGTGAAGATCGGCCATCTCGCCATCGCGTCCGCGATAAAGCACGACGCCCTCATCCGGCGTCGTTCGTCCCGAAAGGCAATTCAGCAGGGTCGTCTTGCCGGAACCGGATTCGCCGACGATGCCCAGCACTTCGCCCGGCCACAGATCGAAGCCGACATCCACGCAGCCGCCGCGCCCCATGAAACGCTTGCTGATTGCCTGCACGGTCAGGATCGGATCGGAATAGGTCATGCGGCCCCCTTTTGCCGTTCCTGGCAGGCATCGCTGTCCGAGCAGACGTAAAGGCGCGTCCCCACATCGTCGGTAATCACTTCGTCGAGATAGGTGTCGGCGGCTCCGCACAGGGCGCAAGGCTGGTCCCAACGCTGAATCTCGAAGGGATAATCCTCGAAATCGAGGCTTTTCACCGATGTATAGGGCGGCACCGCATAGATGCGTTTCTCGCGCCCGGCCCCGAACAACTGAAGCGCCGGCATGCGGTCCATTTTCGGATTGTCGAATTTGGGGATGGGCGACGGCGCCATCACATAGCGGTGATGGACCAGAACCGGATAATTGTAGCTGGTGGCGATGCAGCCGAAGCGGGCGATGTCTTCGTACAATTTGACATGCATGACCCCGTAATCGGCCAGGGCGTGCATCTTGCGGGTTTCGGTTTCCCGGGGCTCCATCCAGCGCAGAGGCTCGGGGATCGGCACCTGATAGACCAGGATCTGCCCTTCATGCAGAGGATGCTCGGGAATGCGGTGGCGGGTTTGGATGATGGTGGCGTCGATTGTGCGCTCGGTGGTGGCGACGCCTGCCGTTTTCGAGAAGAAGCGGCGGATGGAAACGGCGTTGGTCGTATCGTCGGAGCCCTGGTCGATCACCTTCAGAATATCGCCGGGTCCGATGACGCTGGCCGTCACTTGAATGCCGCCGGTTCCCCAGCCATAGGGTAGAGGCATTTCGCGGCTGGCGAAGGGCACTTGATAGCCGGGAATGGCCACCGCCTTCAGCAAAGCGCGGCGGATCATGCGCTTGGTCTGCTCGTCGAGATAGGCGAAGTTGTAGCCCTCAGGCATGACCGACCTCCGTCTTGCCGCGAGCTTCATCTTTCTCGCGTTCGGCCCGAAGCTCGCGCACCATCACCAGCTCGCCCTGGAAATCGACGTAATGCGGCAATTTCAGGTGCTGCACGAAGCCCATGGCCTCGACATTGTCGGAATGCATGAGCACGAATTCCTCGTCCTGCGCGGGGGCGGCGATCTCTTCGCCCAGTTCCTCGGCGCGAAGCGCCCGATCGACCAGGGCCATCGACATCGCCTTGCGCTCGGATTCGCCAAAGACCAGGCCGTAGCCCCGCGTGAACATGGGCGGAATGTCCTTCGATCCCTTGAACTGATTGACCATCTCGCATTCGCTGACGGTCATGGCGCCGATGGTGACGGCAAACCCCAACTCTTCCGGGACGATGGATATCTCGACTTCGCCGATGCGGATTTCGCCGGCGAAAGGATGGTTGTTGCCGAAGCCGCGCTGGGTGGAATAGCCAAGCGCCAGCAGGAAGCCCTCGTCGCCACGGGCCAGATTCTGCAGACGTAACGCGCGCGAGGCCGGGAAGTCCAATGGCTCGCGGGTCAAATCCTCGACAGGAAATTGGTCGTCGTCGCCATGTTCGGGTTCGATCAACCCCTCCCGTCCCAGCAGCGAGGAAACATGGGGCATGGCGACCCCAGCGTCGGCATGGGCCGGCGCCGCGACCGCTTCTTGCCGGTTGCCGGTTTCGGCCAGCGCGAAATCGAGCAGGCGGTGCGTGTAGTCGAAGGTCGGTCCCAGCACCTGTCCGCCCGGCAAATCCTTGAAGGTGGCCGAGATGCGCCGGCGCACGGCCATCAAGGCGGTGTCGATGGGTTCGCAGTCATACAGGCGCGGCAGGGTATTGCGAAAGGCGCGCAGCAGAAAAATGGCCTCGACCAGATCGCCCCTGGCCTGTTTGATGGCCAAGGCCGCCAGACGCTTGTCGTAAAGCGATCCTTCCGCCATGACGCGATCAACGGCCAGACCCAACTGTTCGCCGATCTGTTCCAGCGACAGTTCCGGGACGCTTTCATCGCCCCGTCTGGCCTGGGCCAGCAAACGGTGGGCGGCGTCGATGGCCGCTTCGCCGCCTTTGACCGCGACATACATTCAAGCCTCCACCACAGTGGTGCGCGGCAGGGCCGCGACCTGGTTTTGCGTGCAGAAAATCAGATCGAGCCCCAGCGGATAAAGCGGCGCCAGATTGGCTCGGGCCTGCCAGAATTCGGGTCCGATGCCGTCGATGTCCAATCGGTTCGTGCTCTCGATGCCGGGGCCGCTCAGGGTCAGGCCCTTGCCCTCCTGCAAGCGTTCGACGCCAATCAGCAGAGTCGCCGAGCGGTCGGGATATTCCGGCGAGCCCAACGAAAAATCGTCCAGCGGCAGCAAACGATCCTGGGCGTGAAACAAGACAAAGCTCGCCATCCGATGGTCGCCAACCAGCTGAGCGCCGGTGTGAAAGCCGATCCACCCAGCCACCTCGGGGACGGCAATAGTTTCCGACAACCATAAAGGCGTATCGCGGTCAGCCAGAGCCAGCAGAATGCTGCCCAAGCCGCAACCCAGGACAGGCGGCGCCGGCGGCTGGGCCGTGATGGAAAAGAGGCGGCCGGGATGCGCCATGGCGTTCAGCACGGCGCGAAAACTGGCGTTGGCGTCGGTGACGGGATCGGCAAAGCCGGCGGCGGGAACGAAGCTCATCTCATTCTCCCCTGACCATGGTGAAGAACTCGACACGGCTGGCCTGCGCGGTTTCGACGCTTTGGCGCTTGGCGTCGGCCTGCGTTTTTTCTTGCGGCGCAATCAAGTCGCTTTCCAGGCGGGCGCCGTGCGGCGGCAATTGCATCAGCCCGTCGAAGAGGGCGACATACAGGGCGTGATCCTGATCGCAACCGGCCACATAGCCGTGCCCCGCCACTTCGCCGCCCTGGCCATCGTCAACGGCCAGGGAACAGCGGCAAAGACTCATCTCGCCGATATTGAAGCGCTGGCCGACGCCGCCGATCCTTCCCCGCACCAAGGCCAAACCGGTCTCGGGGGCGCGTATCAGGCGGTAATCGGGCTTGGCCTCAAGACGGCCCCAGGCTTCCTTCAGCACTTGTTTGGGCGCCTGGGCCAGAATCGCCAGCCAGCGGGCGCGGGCCGCGTTCGAGGAGGGGCCGCTGCTCCCGGCCTGAGGTCCGTTCGTGCCGTCTCGCATGGGGCGGTACACCTGATTTGAAATGAAAGCCGCTCAACTTGTCTAGACATCTAGACATAGCCAGACTATAAATCAGACCGGTTTGTTCCAGCAAGGCGCGGTCGGTGAAGTTTTCGTGACGGAGTTGGGGATGGAACAGGAAGGCATCGCCGTCTGGCGGCAAATCGAGCAGACGATCCTGGGCGAGATCGAGGGCAAACACTTGCCGCCAGGTGCTCGCCTGCCCAGCGAGCATGAGCTGGCCGAGCGTTTCGGCGTCAACCGCCACACGGCCAGGCATGCCTTGCAGGCCCTTTCCGAACGCGGCGTCATCCGCACAGAGAAAGGGCGCGGCAGCTTCGTCGAATCGCCGATGGTCGATTATCGCATCGCGCCTAGAACCCGCTTTTCAGAAAATATCGCCAGCCATTCGCGCACGCCTTCGGGCGAGTTGGTGCGCAGCCAGGAATTGCCAGCCGATGCGATGATCGCCGACGCCATGGGCCTTACCCCCGGCGCCCCCCTGATCCTGCTTGAAACCATGGGCATCGCCGACGGGCAGCGGATCAGCCTGGGCGCCCATTACTTCGCCAAGGCCCGCTTTGCGAAAATCCTCTCCCATTACAAGCGGCTGGGCTCGATCACCAAGGCGCTGGCGAAAATGGGAGTCGGCGACTATCTGCGTAAGACGACCAGGATTTCGGTTCGCATGCCCGATAAGCGCGAGGCCAGGCTTCTGCGCCAGCCGGCGAACGAGCCGGTCCTGATCGTCGAAAGCGTCAATGTGGATACGCAAGGTCAACCCATCGAATATGGCGTCGCCTGCATGTCGGGGGCCCGGACCCAACTGGTCATCGATTTCTGATTTCACACAAACGTCATCCATTTTGACGATTGCTTCCGTTAGAAGCCCTCCATGTTCGACACCAAGGCGGCCTCGGCTAGGCAAAATTCATTCGATCTCGTTGGCGGGCGCGTGCTGCTGCCTGAGGGCAAGATTGCCGAAACCTGCCTGTCCATTGAAAACGGCTGCATCGCCGGTATTGGCGGCGATGCGCGTCATGACCGCGTCCTGGATGTCAGAAACGCCCTGATCCTGCCCGGCATCATCGATCTGCATGGCGACGCTTTCGAACGCCAACTGATGCCGCGCCCCGGCGTCGCCTTCGACCCCGGCCTGGCCCTGATCGATACCGACCGCCAGTTGGTGACCAACGGCATTACCACCGCCTATCACGGTCTGACCTGGTCTTGGGAACCGGGTCTGCGCGGTACCGAGGCGGCGCACGCTTTTTTGCGGGCCTTGTCCGATGTGAGGCCCCATCTTCTGGCCGACACCAGACTGCATCTGCGTCATGAGACCTACAATCTGGATGCCGAGCGGCAGATCATGGATTGGCTCAGCGGGCGGCGCGTCGATTTGCTCGCCTTCAACGACCATATGGCCCATATCGCCGAAAAGCTGGACAAGCCCGACCGTCTGGCCCAGTTCGCCGGCCGCTCGGGCCTCAGCTCCGCCGAATTCCTGGGGCTTTACAACAAGGTCAAGGAACGGGCGGACGAGGTTGAACAATCGATCATGCGTCTGGCCGACGCGGCGCGGCTCGTGCATGTGCCCATGGCCTCGCATGACGACGAGTCGAAAGTGGACCGGGCCTGGTTTCACGCGCTGGGCTGTTCGATCAGCGAATTCCCGGTCGATGAATCGACGGCCGAATTCGCCATCGCCAATCAAGATGCGGTGATCCTGGGCGCCCCCAATGTCTTGCGAGGGCAAAGTCACTGCGGCCGCTTGATGGCCGCCGACATGGCGGCGCGGGGGCTTTGCACCGCCCTGGCCTCCGATTATTACTATCCGGCTCTTCTGCAAGCGCCGTTCAAACTGGCCCGCGATGGCCTGCTCTCCTTCGCCGACGCCTGGGCCCTGGTGTCTCGCAATCCGGCCAAGGCGGTCGGACTTCATGACCGGGGAAGGCTGGAAGCGGGACTGCGCGCCGACATCTTGATCGTCAATGACGCCAATCCCCAACTTGCGCTGTTGCAAGCCGTCGTCTGTGCGGGCCAGATGACGCAATTATCGCGGTTCTAGCTCTGCCGCAGCGGCTTGACGTCCGGATAGGCTTGGCGAAGGGCGGCGAAGTCGGCATGCTTGGCGACGTCGCACAATAGCCGGATCAATCCGTCGGCGGAGGGGCCTTGGCGATGGCCCATGGCGACCTTCAGAAAGCTACGGCTGCTGCCGTCTGAGCGCTCATAGCCCTCAGGAATCACGATCTCGAAGCGGTGATGGCGAAAACCGAAGCTGGAGCCCAGGCAGGCGGTCAGGCCCCGGCGCAAGATTTCCGTGTGGATGACCGCCTCCAGCAGATCGCGGTTGGCCTGGCGGTCCTCGCGGTCGCGCAGATGGGCGATGACGAAGGGCGATTCCGCCCATTGCCAGCCCGACAGTTTGGACAGGCTGGGATGGGCGATGCGCGAAAACAGCCCCTCCACCTTGGCCAGGGCAGCGGCCAGCCTTGCATTGTTGGCGAAGATGGGCGCCGCATAGGCGTCCAGGCGCTGGGGATCGCTGAACCAGGGCAGATCGAGCAGGGTCATCTCGTCCAAGGACAAGGCATTGCCGAAAATTTTGCGGGCGCTGCGTATGTGGCGACGCCATTTCTCGACGCCGTGAATGCCGGCTGGGGGGCCCTCGCGGGTGAACAGCCTGGTGATGCCGACATTCGAGAATTCCAGCCCTTCCTGGTCCAGCTTCAAGCCCGAGCGCAACTCGACGGCCAGCAGCGGGCAGGAGGGGGCCAGCGCCGCCAGCAGGTCGTCCATGCGAAAAACCGGGCCCAGCAGCGATGTGTCCAGAATCAGCGCCAGGGGGCGACCCTGCGGACGTTTCAGAATGGCTTGGACCAGGATTTCGGGATCCAGCACCGTCTGGTTCCAGTCATACATCGACGGTTCGACCAGCAGAATGTCGGTCTTGCCGTTGGCGACGCGCTCGAATATCTCGTCGGGCTTCTTGAAGCGGCGGCAGAAAACGCCGCGCCGGTCATGCAGGCGCAGCAGCCGCTCGGTTTCGTAATAGCCGATGAAGGAATCCCAGCGCGGCACCTCGCCCGGCGCCGATAAAAAACGGGGCAGCACCTGCAGCAGGATCGTCAGGGCGCCCATCGCGCTGCCGAACAAGCAAAACCGCGATTCCCAGCCTGGAACCGGGCGATAGCGGCTCTGGCAGCGATGTTCAAGCCCGTTGGGCGGGACGACGCGCTCATAGATATAGTTTTTCAGATCGACGCCGAAGGGCATCGGCACGTCTTCGAGATGCGGCGGCGACTTCATCGGCCGGTCGGCGAAACTGTGGGCCAGCCGCATCCAGCAGCGGCGAAGCGCCATCGACAGGGTTTCCAGCCGGGCCTCGCCGGCCAGCGATTCCAGATCGGGGGCGGCCAGCAGCGCCTCGGCCTCGCGGCGCCAGTCGGCGAAGACGGGAACGAAGGCCGGTCTGATCCTGGTAATGGCCTCGGCCAGCGCCATCAGCTCCTGGCACTCGGCCCGGCAGGGTTGCTCATGGCCGCTCGCCACGGGTGCCGGGCTTTTACGCAGCCGCCGCAACGAATCGGCTTCCCCTTGCACTTCTACCCCTCTGCCAGCCCCATCAACCATCTGCAAATGCTAGCCTCGCCGTCTGCGCCCGTCCAGGCCGATCCCCGACCGCCCCTTGTCGGCGCGGCCCCTCGACCTGATATGTAAGAGACATCGGCGATGTGGAATCCTGTTAACTCTTTGATGCAAAACGCATCGGCGAGTGGGGACAGAAAAGGGGACTAGTCCTTGTTTATGGATGACGGCGGCTAAATAAAATTGTAATAACCTTGGCAATGATAGGGATTTGACGCTTAGACTGGCCGGGGGGCCGGGTGGGGTTATGAAGATCAGACATGTTCAGGTGGCGCGCGGGATTCAGTGGGTTGAAATTCAAGCCCGGGATCTGCGCGTGCTCTGCGGCTGTCCCGGCGACGCCATCAAGCATCTGATCAAGCGCGGCCTGATCGTCCCGCAGACGGTCAAGGGGGTCGATTGCGAAACCGGGCCCAACGCCATTCTGCTGTCCGACCTTGCCATCCAGAATGGCGAATTCGCCAATCTGGCCGAATTCCCGGTCCTGCAGATGCTCTACAAGCAAGGCCTGCTTTTGCCGGGACATCCCAACAATACCGGCATGAAGCCGATGCTGATCGGCACGCCCGAGCAGGTGTCGTCGCAGATGCGCTACATCTACCGCGGCAATTACGGCCTGATTTCCAAGGAAGAGATTATGCAGGCCGGCATGGGGGCGGAACAGGCCGAGGCGATGATGCGCCTGAAGCTGAAATTCGCCTTTGGGCGTATCCGCCCCACCGAGGATTTCCTGGAATGGCGGATGCTGGACGAGGAAGCGGCCGAGTTGGCGTCCGATGTTTGGATCAGGCGCATAGCCCCCAACCGCTTCGAGATTTCCTTCGAGGACGAGACGGTCACGGTCGATCTCAATCTCGCCGCCGACGAGACCTATGAATCGGCCTATCCCCTGGGCTTTCGCCGCTATGCGCCGGATTATTTCTCGGTCATCCATTCCGGCGAGGGCGACGGCTGGGATGTCAGCCGTCCCAGCATGTCGAGCATCGTCACCTATCAGGGGCGGGTGTATCTGATCGATGCCGGTCCCAACCTGACCCATATCCTGGCCGCACTCGGCATCGGCATCGACCAGATCGACGGCATTTTCCACACCCACGCCCATGACGACCATTTCGCCGGCCTGACCACCTTGATGCGTTCGGGCCATCGCATCCGCTATTTCGCCACGCCTTTGGTGCGCAGCACGGTGGCCAAGAAGCTGGCGGCGCTTTTGGACACCGAAGAGGACCATATCCTGCACGATTATTTCAAGGTGCATGATCTGGTCTTCGATATGTGGAACGACATCGACGGGCTCGAGGTCAAGCCGGTCTTCTCGCCGCATCCGGTCGAGACCAACATCTTCTTGTTCCGCGCCCTGTGGGGCGGCAGCCATCGCTCCTACGCCCATTTCGCCGACATCGTTTCCCTCGACGTTCTGGCCGGCATGGTCAATGAAAACAAGGACGAGCCCGGCATTGGGCCCGAGGATTTCGAGGCCGTCAAACAGGCTTATATGATCCCGGTCGATGTGAAGAAAATCGATATCGGCGGCGGCCTTATCCATGGCGCCGCCAAGGATTTCAAAACCGACCGTTCGGGCCGCATCCTGCTGGCGCATCGCGCCGGCGATCTCACGCCCGAGGAAAAGGAGATCGGCTCCAGCGCCGCCTTCGGCACCTCCGACGTTCTGATCGAAGGCCAGTCCGAGGGATTGCGGCGCTTCGCCTACGCCTTTCTGGAAAAGCATCTCGAGGGCGTGCCCGTCCATCATCTGCGCACGCTTCTCAATCACGAGGTGGTGACGATCAATCCCGGCGCCATTCTTTTGAAGGAAGGCGAGGTTCCCGACGAAATCATGCTGGTTCTGTCCGGCGCGGTCGAGAAAATCCGTACCCGCGACAATGTCTTCGCCACGGTGTCGGCGGGCGCCCTGATCGGATCCTCGACCGCCCTCCTGACCAAGCGGGCTTCGGCGCACACCTACCGCGCCAGTTCCTTCGTCGAGGCGCTGAAATTCCCCGCCGGTCTCTATGCCAGCGTCGTGCGCCACAATAAGCTGCTCGACAAGATGCTGGCCTCGTTCGATCTGCGCAATTTTCTGGAATCGACGGCCATCTTCGGCGAAGGCGTGCCCGCCGTGGTCATGAATCACATGATCGAGGATGCCAGGCCGCATCGTTTCAAGGCCGGCGAGGTCATCGCCAGCGAGGACATGGATGTGCTCAATCTGATCCGCAAGGGCCGGGTCGAGCGGGCGGCGGGCGGCGAGGTTCTGGAGACGCTGGAGCCGCGCATGTATTTCGGCGAGGAGGAAGCGGTCTTCAAGCTTCCCGGCCAGTTCCGCCTGTCGGCGCTGGAAGATACCGACGTGCTGCAGATTTCGGGCGACCTGCTGGCCGACGTTCCGATCGTGCGCTGGAAACTGTTCGAAAGCTGGCAGAAGCGAACCAAGCAAACCGCCTATCGCCTAAGCCACAAGGGCAGCTTCCTCACCTGGCGCGATACCTTCTCGGTGCGCATCGCCCACATGGACCTGCATCACAAGCAACTGATCGCCATCGGCAATTCGGTGCTGGAGAATTTGCGCACCGACATCCGCGGTTCCGCCCTCGTCAAATCCATGGAAGCCATGGCCGATTACGTCGATTACCACTTCCGGGCCGAGGAAGAGATGATGACGCTTTACGCCTATCCCGGCCTTGCCGTTCACAAGGAAAGGCATGCCGACCTCGAGCGGCAGGTCACGATCATGCAAAAGCAGATTCAGAAGGGCGGCCGCCCCAGCGAGCAGGAGTTCAAACACCTGTTCGAGGCCTGGATCATCCACCATATCCTGGGCGAGGATAAGGCTTTCGGCGCCTATCTGAATTCCAAGGGCATCTATTGAGACTTTAGAATCTCGCCCAGCGCCTTGCCCAGCAGCTTGAATTCGGGCCTGCGCCCGGAAGTGCGCCGCCAGGCCAGGCCGATCTCGCGCGGCTCGGCCGAGGCGCTCAAAGGTCTGGTGACCAGGGAACTGGCCGCGATCATTTGCGAGCCGGCGGCCAGGTCGGGAATCAGGGTCAGGCCCAGGCCGCTGGCCACCATCTCGATCAGCGTATGCAGGCTGGTGCCCTGAAAGCGGTTGGTGCGCTGGCGCCCCGCCGCTTTGCAGGCCGACAGCGCATGGTCGCGCAGACAATGGCCGTCTTCCAGCAGCAGCAATTCATCGACGGGAATGTCCTCGGGCGCAATCGGCTTCTTCGAGGTACCCAAGGGATGTCCGGCGGGGCAGACCAGCCAGAAAGGATCCTTGGCGATCATCAGGGTTTCGGCGCCCGGCGTGTCCATGGGGAAGGCCAGGATCAGAACGTCCAACTCGCCGGCCGTCAACTGGTCCAACAGATGCGCCGTCTGGTCCTCGCGCAAGAACAGCTTCAATTTGGGAAAGCGGTCGCGCAGGGAGGGCAGCACCTTGGGCAGCAAATAAGGTCCGATGGTGGGAATGACGCCCAATCGCAATTCGCTGCATAAGGGTTCGGCCCCGGCCCGGGCCGCCTGAACCAGCCCTTCCGCCTCGTCCAACGTGCGCCTGGCCCTCTGCGCAATCTCCAGCCCGATGGGGGTGGTGACGACCCGGCGCTTGGTGCGTTCCAGCAGCCGCACGCCCAGCATTTCCTCCAATTCCTGGATCCCGGCCGACAAGGTGGATTGGGTGACATGGCAGGCTTCGGCGGCGCGGCCGAAGTGGCGGATTTCCATCAGTTCGACCAGATAGCGAAGCTGGCGCAGGGTGGGGAGGTGCATCATCGAATTCTCCGATTACTCAATCTATAAAAACTCATTAGAACGATTTTAGTCAAGAGCGTATTTTGATTTCAGGCCGGACACCGGTCCGGCCAACAGATCCCAACGATGGAGAGGAACATGGCACAGCTCAAAGGCTCCAAGACGGAAGCGAATTTGAAGGCCGCCTTCGCGGGCGAGTCGCAGGCCAACCGCCGCTATCTCTATTTCGCCCAGAAGGCCGATGTCGAGGGCTATAACGATGCCGCCGCTGTCTTCCGCTCGACCGCCGAGGGCGAGACCGGCCACGCCCACGGCCATCTCGAATTCCTGGAAGCGGTGGGCGATCCGGCGACCGGGCTTCCCATCGGGCCGACCTCGGCCAATCTGAAGGCCTCGATTGCCGGCGAAACCCACGAATATACCGACATGTATCCGGGCATGGCCAAGCAGGCCCGCGAGGAAGGGTTCGACGAAATCGCCGATTGGTTCGAAACCCTGGCCAAGGCCGAGAAATCGCATGCCGGGCGCTTCCAGCGCTCGCTGGGCGAACTGGGCTGAAAGAAGACTTGAAGCGGGCGGGAGGCGACGCTTCCCGCCCCTTTCCTTGGAGAGGGAGAAGAAAATGCCCGAAGGCAGCCTGCAGCGACCGTTCCGCAAGCCGATAGCCTGGCAGGACGCGGACTTCACCGATCCGGAAAAGTTGGACAAGGAGCTTCGGCGCCAGTTCGACGTCTGCCACGGCTGCCGGCGTTGCTTCAATCTGTGCGACAGCTTCCCGCGCCTGTTCGACCTTATCGACGCCGCCAAAACCGGCGAGTTGGACAGCGTGGACAGCAGGGATTTCAAGCCGGTCGTCGATGCCTGCACGCTGTGCGACATGTGTTTCATGACCAAATGCCCCTATGTGCCGCCGCACGATTTCGACATCGACATTCCGCATCTGATGCTGCGCTACCGCGTCGCCCAGGCCAAGGAGGGCAAGGTCGGTTTCACGCATCGCCAGCTCACCGAGACCGACCGCAACGGCAAACTGAATTGCGGCCCCCTGTCGGGCGTCGTGAACTGGGCCTCGTCTTGCGGCAATCACCTGACGCGGCCGGTCATGCAGGCGGCGCTGGGCGTTGACGCCAAGGCCGAACTGCCGAGATTCTCGAAAAAAACGCTGGTCAGAATGGCGGCGGACGAGGTCATCGAGATCAACCGCGAAGCCCCGGCCTTCGGGCGCAAGGCGGTGATCTACGCCACCTGTTTTGCCAATTACAACCAACCCGAGATCGGCCTGGCGGCCAGGAAGGTGCTGGCCCGCAACGGCGTCGAGACCAAGATCGTCTATCCCGAATGCTGCGGCATGCCGCAACTTGAAACCGGGCAGATCGAGCGCGTGGCCGGGAAAGCCAAGCGCGTCGCCGCCGGGATGGGCAACTATATCGACGACGGCTGGGACATCGTGGCCCTGGTGCCGTCCTGCGCCCTGATGCTGAAATTCGAATGGCCTCTGATCGTGCCCAACGACCCCGGCGTCGATAAACTGGCGGCGGCGACGTTCGACATTCCGCAATATGTGATGGACATCGCCAAGCGCCAGGGCCTGGCGCCAGGACTGAAGCCGGTTCAGGGCGGCGTGACGGTCCATATCGCCTGCCATGCCAGGGCTCAGAATATGGGCCGCAAGGCCGAGGAGATGCTGAAGCTGATCCCAGAAACCGAGGTCGCGGTCATCGAGCGCTGCTCGGGCCATGGCGGGGCCTGGGGCATCATGAAGGAGAATTTCGAGGTCGCCTTGAAAATCGGGAAACCGGTGGCCAAGCAGGCCGCCGAGAAGAAGCACGGCATCGTGGTGTCGGAATGTCCCCTCGCCAGATCGCATATCGTTCAGGGCGTCGGCGTCGCCGGCGGCGATGTCGCGGACACTGGGGAATTCACCCACCCCATCGAAATTCTGGCCCACGCCTACGGTCTTTAAGGAGGAGACGACGATGATGCAAAAGAAAATCACCGAGGCCGACATCCTGCCCATGGAAAGCTATGGCAGCACGCGCAAGGAAAAGCGCGCCCAGATGGTGGCGCTGAAGAAGAATCGCCGCATGAGCGTCGGGCCCAACGCCACCCTCTATTTCGAGAATTTCGACACCATGCTTTATCAGGTTCACGAAATGCTGTGGACCGAGAAGGGCGGGGCCGAACAGTTGAAGGACGAGTTGGAGGCCTATAATCCCCTGGTGCCGAACGGCAGCGAGCTGGTCGCCACCTTCATGCTGGAATATGAAGACCCCGAGCGGCGCGCCGTGGCTTTGGCGGCCCTGGGCGGCATCGAGGAAACCATCGCTCTTGAAGTCGGCGGCCATTTCCTCCTCGCCGGTTGGGAGCAGGAGGTCGAACGGACGACCGAAGAAGGCAAAACCTCGTCAATTCACTTCCTGCATTTCGCTCTGACGCCGGAGGCCAGGCAAGCCTTCAAGCAGCCGGGTGCCCGGGCCGTCATCGCCATCGGGCATCCCAATTACGCGCATATGGCGGTGATTCCAGAAAACGTTCGGGCGGAAATCGCCAAGGATTTGGACTGAATAATAGGATTCTTCGACGTTGGAAGTGGAATTTGCCGGATGCTTCGATCCGTCATGGCTGGGTTTGACCCACGGCTGCCCGGCTTGTTTGCGCGGCGTTCTCGGCCGCTGGCCCAGATGGTATCCGCAAAATGCGGCCCTCGAAACCGCGAAAACCGCTCAATTGACAAATCCCGGCAAGCTGCCCGCCGTGAATACGGAGGGTTTTTCCAACAGACCCTAATATATTCGGCCAAAGAGTCGATAGCTCGAGTTTTTCACCAACGAAAAAGGCCCCCAGATGGGGCCTTTCACGTGATTGAGCGTGGAGAAAAGCTTACGGCGTTTCGGTGGCGCTTTCGGCCGCGGCCAGATCGCCGCTGGGCAGGCTGTCGAGAGCCAGGGCGGGATCGGCGTCCAAACCCTCGCCCTTCAGGCTGGGCAGGACCATGTCCGAGGCCATGGTGATCTCGGCGCCTTCCTCGACCGGCGAATAGATGAAGCCGTAGACGGGATAGCTCTTCGAGCCGAAATTCTTGGCCGGGTCGTACCAGACCCGGACTTGCGACCAGTCGTTGTTCTCCGAGACATCGATCACGGCGACATGGGTGTTGATCTTGCCCTTGTTGCCGCCACGAGCCCAATTAGCGTGGTCGATCAGGATCTTGCGTTCATCGACGATGTTGGTGACGACGGCGACATGGCCGCGCTTCATCTTGCCGGACTGCTTGAAAACCAGCACCGAACCGGGCTGGGGGGTCTGACCGCGCTCATACAGGCCCTGGGCGGCGTTCCACCAGCGCCAAGCGTCGCCGCGCAGGGTGATGTCGGAATTCAGGCGGGCGAAGGGCACGCACTGCCACTTCTGGGGTTGGGACTTTTCGACTTGGACTTTTTTCGAGGGGGCGGCATGGGAAGGCGAGGGGGCCGCTGCAAGGACCAGCGCAGCCAGAACGGCGAACAGCGTCGTTTTTCCCATCATGCGTCTTTCCCTTCTTCATGCGGGCGGGAGGGTATTGGTCCCTCTCCTATTTAAGCTCCTTGGTGCGGAGCCCGAATTCCCTCGATGTTGAGCCTGAGAAACCTATCTAGCGCCTCAGCGCACGATCTGTTTCAATTTGTGACAAAGCTGATTACCCCGTTTGGAAGGGGCCGGGCAAGCAAAAACCGACATTTGGCTCAAATTTTACGGATCGGTAAGAAAACCCACGACTTGTGGATAACTTTCCAAGAGCCTACAAGTCTTGGTAAAACAGGGCTTAATCCACGAGGGTTTGATCTGTCTCAACAAAGCCATCGACGGGCTGTCTGTGCAAAAACCGGAATTCTTAACGCGACTCGCCGAAATCGTTAATGGGCTGCCCCCCAATGGAGACCGATTCCGGTGTCGGCGACCAGGGGAACCGTCAGGCTGACCGCGCCCTCCATGACCGATTTGACCAGTTGGGCTGTCCGCTCGGCCTCGGCTTCGGGCGCTTCCACCACCAGTTCGTCATGGACCTGCAGCAGCAGGCGGGCTTGCAGGCCGGCGGCGGTCAGGGCCGGGGGCAGGCGGATCATGGCCCGCTTGATGATGTCGGCGGCCCCGCCCTGGATGGGGGCGTTGATGGCGGCGCGCTCGGCGAAGCCCCGTTCGCCCTGGTTCTTGGAGGCGATGCCGGGCACCTGGCAGCGCCGTCCGAACAGGGTGCTGACATAGCCATTGGCCCGGGCTTCCTCTTTGGTTCTCTCCATATATGTACGGATTTCGGGGAAGCGGGCCAGATAGGCTTCGATGAAGCGGTTGGCCTCGCCCATCGGAATGCCCAATTGCTGGGCTAGGCCGAAGGCTCCCATGCCGTAGATGATGCCGAAATTGATGGCTTTGGCCTGGCGGCGCAACATCGGGTCCATGCCCAAAATGGGCACGCCGAACACCTGCGAGGCGGTGCTGGCATGGATGTCGGCCCCTTGCGCGAAGGCCTCCTTCAGGGCTTTGACGTCGGCGACATGGGCGACCAGGCGCAGTTCGATCTGCGAATAGTCGGCGGAAATCAGCAGATGGCCGGGCTCGGCGATGAAGGCCTCGCGGATCTTGCGCCCCTCCTCGCTGCGGATGGGAATGTTCTGCAGATTGGGGTCGGACGAGGACAGGCGGCCCGTGCTGGTCACCGCCTGCGAGAAGCTGGTATGGACGCGGTTGTTCCTGTCGGCCATGCCGATCAGGGCGTCGGCATAGGTGCTTTTCAGCTTGGCCAGTTGCCGCCATTCCAACACCTTGGCCGGCAGGGCATGGCCGTCGGCGGCCAGGGCTTCCAACACCGATGCGTCGGTGCCCCAGGCCCCGGTCTTGGCGCTTTTCTTGCCGCCGGGCAGGGACATCTCGTCGAACAGGACTTCGCCCAACTGTTTGGGCGAGCCGATATTGAAGGGCCGCCCGGCCAGATCCTGGGCTTGGGCCTCGAAGCCGGCCATGCGCTTGGCGAAGTCGTCGCTAAGGGAGCGCAAGCGCGGGATATCCACCTTGATGCCGGCCTCCTCCATGGCGCCCAGCACCGGCACCAGGGGACGTTCCAGCTCCTCGTAAACAGCCAGCAGGCGCTGCTGGGCCAGGCGCGGCTTCAAAGTTTGGTGCAGGCACAAGGTGACGTCGGCATCCTCGGCGGCATAGGCCAGGGCCTTGTCCAGATCGACCTCGGCGAAGGATTTCTGATCCTTGCCCTTGCCGCAGACCTCTTCGTATTTGATGGTCTCGCGGTCCAGATGCAGCCGGGACAACTCATCCATGCCGTGCCCGTGCAGCGATCCGTCCAGCACATAGGAAATCAGCATCGTATCGTCGATGGGGACGACGTCGATCTCGTGCCTGGCCAGGACATGGCGGTCGTATTTGATGTTCTGGCCGATCTTCAAGACCGACGGCTCTTCCAGCAGCGGCTTCAGAATGCGAAGGGCTTCCTTCATCTCGATCTGCCGGGGCTTGGGCGAGGGGGGGCTTAAAAGGTCGCCCTGCGCCTTGGCGCCGGTATGGCCCAGCGGGATATAGCAGGCCCGGCCGGGGGCGACCGCCAGCGAAACCCCGACCAGCCCCGCCGTCAGGGCATCCAGCCCGGTGGTTTCTGTGTCCACCGCCACCAGGCCCAGATCCATGCCTTCCTTGACCCAGGCCTGCAGACGCGCTTCGTCCTGGATCAGTTCGTAGCTGGCTTCGGCGGGCGCGGGGGTTGAGACCGGCGTTGCTTCAGCCGCCGCCGCCTGGCCCATCTTGGCCGCCAGCGAACGAAATTCCATGCGGGTGAAGAAAGCGCGAAGGCGGGCCGGGTCGGGGGCCTGGCGGGCCATGGCGGCAATCGGCAGCGGGGTCGGCGAATCCTCCTTCAGGCGCACCAGATCGCGCGACATCAGGGCCTTGTCCTTGTTGGCAAGCAAGGTTTCGCGCCGCTTGGGCTGCTTGATCTCGTCGGCCCGGGCCAGCAGCGTATCCAGATCGCCATAAAAGCCGATCAATTCGGCGGCGGTTTTGACGCCGATGCCGGGCACACCGGGCACATTGTCGGTGGGGTCGCCGATCAGGGCCTGCACATCGACGACCTTGTCGGGGGCGACGCCGAATTTCAAGGCCACCTCGGCCTCGCCGATGGGTTTGTTCTTCAAAGGATCCAGCAGGCCGACGCCGGGCCTGACCAACTGCATCAGATCCTTGTCCGAGGAGACGATGGTGACCTCGGCCCCTTGCTCGCGGCCCAGCTTCGCATAGGTGGCGATCAGGTCGTCGGCCTCGAAGCCCTCAAGCTCGACCTGGGCCACTCCGAAAGCCTCGACCGCCTCGCGGATAAGGGGGAATTGCGGCACCAGTTCTTCGGGCGCCGGCGGGCGGTGGGCCTTGTAGTCGGGATAGATGTCGTTGCGGAAGGTCTTGCGCCCGGCATCGAAGATCACCGCCAAATGGTCGGCGCCGTTCTCGGTCATCAGGCGGGTCAGCATGGTGCAAAAGCCGTAGACGGCATTGGTGGGCGTGCCGTCGGAACGGTTCATCATCGGCAGGCCGTGAAAGGCCCTGAAGATGAAACCCGAGCCGTCGATCAGATACAGATGCTTGAGGGGAGCCGACAATGGTTAATGGCCGCCATCGGGCGAAACGCCGTCCTTCAGCCGGAACAGGCGTCCGCAATAGGGGCATTCGGCCTGGCGGTTGGCCTCGATCTTCAAGAAAACCAGAGGATGGCCCAGGGCGCCCTCGCCGCCGTCGCAGCCCACGATCCCGGTTTCGACGGTCACGACATCCTGCTGTTGGGGCTTCATGGCGGTCCTCGGTTCGAAAGGGAGCTGTCGGGGGATGATAACCGATGGATGCCGGGCCGCAACAGGGCTTTCAAGGGCAACTTTGTGTGTGAACCCCCCTTGCCCCCGGGGCGGGCCAGCATGATATAGTCCCGGGCATGAAAGCTCTGCGCCGCCCTTCCCTTATCGGAACCTCCGCCCTGGCCCTGGCCCTATTGACCATGGCCGCCTGCTCCTCGAAGGACGACGAATATGTCGAGCGGCCGGTCGAGGAACTCTACAACGAAGCCATGGACAGCCTGCAAAAGGGCAATCTGCCCAAGGCTGCCCACGGTTTCGACGAGGTCGAGCGCCAGCACCCCTATTCGGCCTGGGCCACCCAGGCCCAGTTGCAGGCCGCCTATACCAATTACGAGGCCCGCAAATACGACGATGCCATCCTGGCCCTTGACCGTTTCATCCAGTTGCATCCCGGGCACCGCAACGTCGCCTACGCCTATTACCTGAAGGGTCTGTGCTATTACGACCAGATCGCCGATGTCGGGCGCGATCAAAGAATGACGGCGATGGCCCTGGAGTCGCTGTCCGAGGTGCTGACGCGCTTTCCCTCCAGCCGCTATGCCCGTGACGCCCAACTGAAGATCGATCTGACCCGTGACCATCTGGCCGGCAAGGAAATGACCGTCGGGCGCTATTACCAGCAGCAGGGCCATTTCCTGGCCGCCATCAACCGCTACAAGGTGGTGGTCGATCAATATCAGACCACCACCCACGTGCCCGAGGCCCTGCACCGCTTGGTCGAATGCTATGAATCGCTGGGCTTGACCGAGGAAGCCAAGAAGATGGCCGGCGTTCTCGGCCACAATTTCCCGGGCAGCGAATGGTATATCGACAGCTACGAGAATGTCGAAAACGTCAAGGTGCGCACCATCAAGGAAAAGCCTTGGTGGAAACCGTGGTAATCTAGGACGTTCGGATGCTGCGCGCTCTGGCCATCCGCGACGTGGTGCTGATCGAGCGTCTGGATATCGATTTCAAGCAGGGCCTGTCGGCGCTGACCGGCGAGACCGGGGCCGGCAAATCCATCCTGCTCGATTCCTTGGCCCTGGCCCTGGGGGCTCGTTCCGACGCCGGACTTATCCGCCAGGGGGCCGATCAGGCCAGCGTCGCCGCCGTCTTCGATCTGCCCCCGGGCCATCCGGCGGCGGTGCTTTTATCCGAACAGGGATTGGATTCCGAGGGCGGCCAGTTGGTGTTGCGCCGCATCGTCGAAACCGGCGGGCGCTCGCGCGCCTTCGCCAACGACCAGCCGGTCAGCGTCGGGCTGATGCGCCAGTTGGGCGATGCCCTGGTCGAAATCCACGGCCAGTTCGAAAGCCACAGCCTGCTGAATCCGGCCACCCATCGCACCGTGCTGGACGCTTTCGGCCAGTTGGCGGGGGCGAATTCCGAGCTGCGGGCCGGTTTCGCGCTGTGGCGCTCGGCCGCGTCGGCCAGGAAACAGGCCGAGGCCGATTTGGCCCGCTCGCGGGCCGAAGAAGAGGAATTGCGCTTTCAGGTCGATGAATTGCGCAAACTGGCCCCCGTCGCCGGCGAGGAAGCCGGGCTGGCCGAAAAACGCCAACTGATGATGCATGCCGAAAAGCTGGCCGAAGGATTGAACGGCGCCTTGCAGGCCCTGACCCGCCCGGCCTCGGTCGAAGGCGCCTTGCGCACGGCAGGCCGCCAGCTTGAGAAGGTGGCGGAAAAGGCCGGCGGGACCCTGACCGGGGCCATTCAGGCCCTGGAACGGGCGGCCATCGAGGCCGACGAGGCCCTGGCCCAGATTGAGCGCGTGCAAAACGACATCGATCTTGACCCCGCCCATCTGGAACAGGTCGAGGAACGTTTGTTTGCGCTAAAGCAGGTGGCGCGCAAGCATGGCGTCGAGGTCGATCGCCTGCCCGATTTGCTGCAAAAGCTGGAAGGCCGCTTGAATGATCTCGATGGCGGCGGCCAGGGGCTGGCCCGCCTGGCCCAGGCCGAGGCCGAGGCCCGCGAGACCTATCTGAAGCAGGCCAGGCGCTTGTCGGAACTGCGCAAAAAGGCGGCGGTGAAGCTGGATCAGGCGGTGGCGGCGGAACTGGCGCCGCTGAAACTCGAGAAGGCGCGCTTCACGACGCTGCTGGAAACGCTGCCGGAAAGCGACTGGAACGAGTTCGGTCTGGAACGCGTGGCCTTTCAGGTGGCGACCAATCCCGGCTCGGCTCCCGGTCCTTTGAACAAGATCGCCTCGGGCGGTGAATTGTCGCGCTTCATGCTGGCGTTGAAAGTGGTGCTGGCCGCCACCAGTCCCGTCGCCAGTCTGGTCTTCGACGAGGTGGACAGCGGCATCGGCGGCGCCGTGGCGGCGGCGGTGGGCGAGCGCCTGAAACGCCTAGCCTCGACCCTTCAGGTGCTGGTGGTCACGCATTCGCCGCAAGTGGCGGCGCAGGCCGATCATCACTATCAGGTCTCGAAAGCCGAGGCCAAGGGCAGGGTGACCACCGCCATCGGCTTGCTGGAACCGGAAAGCCGGATCGAGGAAGTGGCGCGCATGCTGTCGGGCGCCGAAGTCACTGGCGAGGCTCGCCAGGCCGCCTGGCGCTTGATGGGACGGGCATGAGCCGGGGGCCGATTCCGGTCGAGACTCTCACCGATCTGGAAGCGTCGGGCGAGTTGGCGCATCTGGCCCGCGAAATCGCCAGGCTTGACAAGGCCTATCACCAAGACGATGCACCGCTGGCGACGGATGCCGAGTACGACCAGCTTCGGAAGCGCCTGGAAGCCATCGAGACAAAATTTCCCCATCTGAAGCGCCAGGACAGCCCCAAGCGCAAGGTCGGCGCCGCCCCGGCCCAGGGCTTCGCCAAGATCCGCCACGCCGCCCCCATGCTGTCGCTCGACAACGCCTTCGACGAACAGGATGTCGAGGACTTCATCGCCTCGGTGCGCAGATACCTTAAGGAGTTAAGGGATAATCCGGGGCATACCGTGGACTTCTTTGCCGATCTGAAGATTGATGGATTGTCCGCATCATTAACCTACGAACACGGAAAACTTGTCAGGGGTGCGACGCGAGGCGATGGCGAGGTGGGCGAGGATGTCACCGAAAACCTGAAAACCATTGCCGATATCCCGCATCAATTAAACGGCAGCTATCCCGATTTCATTGAAATCCGGGGTGAAGTGTATATGAGCCGCAAGGATTTTTTTGCGCTGAACGAGGCGCAGGAAAAGGCGGGAGAGAAGATTTTTGCCAATCCCAGAAACGCCGCCGCCGGCAGCTTGCGCCAGCTTGATCCGAGTATCACGGCAAAGCGTCCGTTAAGTTTCTTCGCCTATGCCTGGGGAGGCTGTAGCGACAGATTTCCCGCGCAAACGCAAAATAGTTTTATCGATAATGTTCAAGCATGGGGCTTTAAGCATCATGGTCTTTCGAGGCTTTGTCGCAATGCCCATGACTTGATGAAATATTGGAGCGATGCGGCAGAATGGCGGGTCGCGCCAACGGTTCCCTTCGACATCGACGGCGTGGTCTACAAGGTCAACATTGTCGATTGGCAGGAACGTCTGGGCGCTTCGGACCGCGCGCCGCGCTGGGCCATCGCCCATAAATTCCCCGCCGAACAGGCAGAAACCATCTTGGAAAAAATCGACATCCAGGTCGGGCGGACCGGCGTGCTGACGCCGGTGGCGCATCTGGCCCCCATCAATGTCGGCGGCGTGCTGGTTTCGCGGGCGACGCTGCACAATGAAGATTATATCGCCGAGAAGGACATCCGCGAGGGCGATCGCGTCATCGTGCAACGGGCGGGCGACGTAATACCTCAAGTGGTCAGGGTAATACCCGAAAAAAGACAGTCTTACCTGACCGCCTTCACATTTCCCGCCACATGCCCGGTCTGCGGCAGCGTTGCCGTGCGCGAGGAAGGCCAAGCGGCCAGGCGCTGCACCGGCGGCCTGATCTGTCCGGCCCAGGTGGTCGAGCGGGTGCGTCATTTCGTCTCACGCGGCGCTTTCGATATCGAGGGTCTGGGCGACAAGCATGTCGAAGCCTTCATGGCCGAGGGACTGATTACCCATCTTGCCGACATCTTCCGCCTGGAAGAGCGCGACCGCCAATCGCTGACGCCGCTTCGCAACCGTCCGGGCTGGGGCGCCAAATCGGCTGAGAATCTCTTTGCCGCCATCAAGGCCCGGCGACATATTTCGCTGGAACGTTTCATCTATGCGCTGGGAATTCCGCAAATCGGCGAGGCCACGGCCCGCCTACTGGCCCAACATTACGAGAACTTCCCGAATCTGCGCGCCAACTGTCTGGCGGCGCAAGATATGGACTCGGAGGCGCGCAAGGATCTGGTGGCCATCAACGGCATCGGCCCCAAGATGGCCGACGACCTGATCGGCTTTTTCGCCGAGCCGCACAATCTGGCCGGCATCGACGAACTGGCCTCGCTGCTGACCATCCTGCCCGCCGAACCGCTGGCCGCCGTCGATTCCCCCGTCGCCGGAAAAACCGTGGTCTTCACCGGAGCGCTTTCCCGCTTCACCCGCGACGAAGCCAAGGTCAAGGCCATGGCCCTGGGCGCCAAGGTGACGGATTCCGTTTCCAAGAAAACCGATTATGTGGTGGCCGGCGCCGATGCCGGATCGAAGGCCGCCAAGGCCACTCAGTTGGGGGTGCGGATTTTAAGCGAAGAGGAATGGATTTCCTTAATCGGCGAGTCATACGAGGTTGCAAAGGAATGACCCGTAGCGGCCATCCTTCGAGACGGCGGCTTTGCCGCCTCCTCAGGATGAGGTCGTGGGCTTATTTCAAGGAGTTATCCTCATGCTGAGGAGGATGCGAAGCATCCGTCTCGAAGCACGAGGATAAAGGCGCTTTCTACAAACTGGTATAATTCAGCCTACATTCAGGTGACGAGGCTTAGCTTGCGGACAGATTGGTTTGCAAGGAGCTTTTCATGTTCAAAAGAACCCTGGCTTTCATTTTATTGGGCATCGTGCTGGCGGGCGCCGGCGCAGCCGCCATGGGCAATTTCGTTCCCGGCGGCGGCCATCATTCCGAACGCGGCCATGACGGGGATGACGACTGATGAAGACTCACACATGTCCCTCAGGCGCCGGGCGCGTTCCTTCGGAACGCTTGGCTTGCGCCGGGACGGAGCCCGGCGCGCGGGCCTTGCCCGCGTCAAAGCCGCCTGGCCAGGGGGGCAAGCCGCTTGGAATTAGCTTCAATCTGCTGCTGTTCTGGCACGGGCTGTTTGCCGGTTCCTACATCGTCGCTTTCGTAAGCGACGATGTCATGGGCATGCATATCGCCGCCGGCTGGTTCGTGATTCTGTTGGGGACCTTCCGGCTGCTGGTGGCCTTGATGGCGCCCGAGAAATCCCCCTGGTCGCTGCCCTGGCCCAATGCGGTTCTGGTCAACGCCTTCAAGCGGCATTTGAATGCCGCCGATCCGGCCCTGCTTCAGGGCCGCAATCTGCTGATCATAGCCTCGGGCCTGCTGGTGCTGATGGGGGCGGTGCTGGCCTCGCTGTCGGGCTATCTGCCCTCCGACGACCTGCATGAAGGCATCGCCAACTTCTCGCTGGCGATCATCCTCGGCCATATCGGTCTGATCCTGATTTCCCAGGGCTTGAAGCGCGTCAAAGCGGGCGCGTCTGGCGCTCCAGCCAAGCCTGGGTCTTCCTTTCAAGTCTCCCGCTGAACGCCTTTCTTATCCCCAGATGATAGGCGTTGAGCCAGTCGCGCTCGGGTTTCGCAAGAAGCCTGGGCGCGATCAGGCGCAAATCGATGGGGGCCTTGGTCAGGATCTCGAAACGCAGCATCTCGCGCTCGCCGCCCTTGGCCTTGGCGGCGGGAACGACCAGGCCCAAGCTTTCGATGCGGATGCCAAAAGCCCCTGGCCGGTAATAGCCGGGTTCGATGGACAGAATCATGCCCTCTTCCAGCGCCGCGCCTGGGCCCGACTTGGCGATGCGTCCCGGCCCTTCATGGACGGACAGATAGCTGCCGACGCCGTGCCCGGTGCCGTGATCGTAATCGAGCCCGGCTTGCCACAGGAATTGGCGAGCCAGGGCGTCCAACTGCAAGCCGGTGGTGCCCCTGGGAAATACCGCCGAGGCCAGGGCGATATGGCCCTTCAGCACCAGCGTGAACATCCGCTTCATATCGGGGCTTGGCGAACCCGGTCCGATGAAAACCGTGCGCGTGACGTCGGTGGTGCCGTCCAGATATTGGCCGCCGGAATCGAGCAGGAAGGGCTGGCCCGCCTTCAACAGCGCGTCGCGCCCTTTCCTGGCCCGGTAATGGACGATGGCGCCGTTGGCGCCCGCGGCGGCGATGGTGGCGAAGCTGGGGCCCTGCGCCAACTCTTCCCGGGCCCGCCAATGGTCGGCCAACTCGGCGGCGGCGCTTTCGCGCATCCCCGCCTTCAAGCCGTGCAGCGTTCGGATCAGGGCCCGTCCGTCGCGCCAATGCGCCGCCCGGGCCCCCTCGATTTCCGTCTTGTTCTTGCAAGCCTTCAGCCTCAGGCAGGGATCGGCGCCCTCGGTGATGCGAGCGCCTGAGAATTTCAAGGCGTCGTAGAGCAGCAAGGGCGTTTGCTTGGGATCGAGATGGACGCATTTGCAGGCCTGGCCCAATTCCTTCAGATGAGCCAGCAAGCTGTTGGGTGGATGCAGCCGCACATCCCGGTCGAGGAAGAAATCCAGCCGGCGATGGTCCAAGAACAGATCGACGCCGCCCAACCTGTCCAGAATTGCAAAGGCGCGCAGCAGGGGCGCATAGGGAATGTCGCGCCCGCGAATGTTCAAAAGCCAGCACAGCGTGTCGGGAGCGCAAATCAGCAGCCGGTCGGATTGTTCCCGGGCCAGCAAAGCGGCGACACGAGCCCGCTTGTCCTTCGAACTTTCGCCGGCATGGGCCAGCGGCTGGGCTTCGACCGCCGAGGCGGGCGGGGCGGGGCGGTCCGTCCACAAGCCGTCGATGGGGTTGACTTCCAGCCAGCGGAGCAGGGCGTTGGCCTTGGCGCAGGATTTCTCCAGGCCCAGGGCGCCGTCGGCGCTGACCAGCCAGGGATCGGCGCCCAGGCTTTGACCGGGCTTCAGACGGCTGGCCAGCCAGTCGTTCAGGGATTGGGCGGATGTCGGAACGATCTCGTAAAGCGCCGGATCGCCTTCCTTGGCCGCTTGCAGCGTATAGCGCCCATCGACGAACAAAAAGGCCTTGTTCTTCAAGATGACGGCCTGGCCCATCGAGCCGGTGAAGCCAGAAATCCAGGCCAGGCGGCGGTCCGAGGCCGGCACATATTCGCTTTGGAAAGCGTCGGCGCTGGGCACCAGCAGGGCGTCCAGCTTCATCAAGGCCATCTGCTTGCGCAGTTTTTTCATTCTGGATGCGATGTCGCCGGCTGGGGTCATGGCCCGTCCTTTCTTCCTTGAAAATAGGGAGAAAGCAGGGGCGCGGCAATAAGGCTGGAAATATCAGCAATACTGACCTATATTATGCTGCAGTGCAATATCGCATGCGCGAACACAACTGGAAGGCCGGACCCTATGTGGCCCTATACCGACGAAGAGACCGACTGGCTGACGGACCCTGGCCTTGCGATCTGACCCCGCCTGACCGATGTCGCAATCGGTCAGAATGGTTAACGCGCCTTAACCCCTTGACACTTGACATCTTGTGTGTGCAACGGCCATAGTCTACCAACTTTGGTAGGGGCGGAGCCGAGTCGCATGTCACCCACACGAATCCTGATGCTGGCTGGAGTAAGCGCCGTCGCGCTTGCCGTGGCCTCGGCAGGCGTGCTGGGGATGCTCGATTCCCAGCCGGTCAGGTCCGAGCGCGTGTCGCTGGCCATGCCGCCGACGCTTGACATGGTGGCCTTCGACAACGAAGAAACCGAAATCGATGCCTCCTTCGGCCCCGCCATGCCCCTGGCCGCCCAACTGGCGGCGGGCGAAAGCGGCAATCCTTTGGCCGTGCCGCCTTCCGCGAACGAGGAAGACGAGCCGCCCCGCCCCCAGGCGGCGCCGATCCCCCTGGTTCAAGGTCCGGCCCCCCTGGCGGCGCCGGTCGAGGACAAGCCGGCTTCGTCCGCTCCAGTTCCGGCTCCCGCCCCCGCTTCAGTGCCCGTCATGTCCGACGCCCAGGCATCGGTCCAGGGCCTGCGGGTCGGGCGCAGCGGCGACAAGACCCGCGTCATCATCGATCTGTCGGGCAGCACCGATTTCGCCTATTCGGTTGGCAAGGACGGCAAGTCGGTCTCGGTCGTGCTGCCGGGCGCCGCTTGGAAGGCGGCGGCCAAGGGCAGCACCAAGGCCGGCGGCCGCATCACCGGCTATGAATATCAGGCCGTCGATGGCGGCTCGAAAGTGATTCTGTCGGCCAACGAGCCGGTGGAAGTCATTCAGGTCGAGCCGCATCCCGGCAACGGCCAAGGCTATCAATTGGTCATCGATCTGGTCGATACCCAGGGCGCTCAGGTGCGCCGTGGCGGTCTGGCCTTCTGGACCACCAAGGAAACCCCGGGCCAGGTGGTCGAAGCCATGCCGCCCTCGGCGCCCGAACCGGCCGCACCCCCGGCTCCCAAGGTCGCCGATGCCAGCGCCTCCAAGTCCGAGCCGCTGCCGACGATGGCCGATTACAAGAAGGCCCGCGACTGGTCGGGCTTCTATGCCGGGCTGCAGTCGGGCTACGACATGTCGCAAACCAAGGAAAGCCATTCCGTGCGCGGCTCGAAGACCCATAATGTCAACGGTCCCGAAGGCGGCGTCTTTCTGGGCTGGGGCAAGCAATATGGCGCGCTTTACTGGGGCGTGGAAATGGGCGGCGGCTATGCCGGGGCTTCGGCCAAGCAGAGCGTCAACAACGGCAACCATGAATTGTCGAAGGATTGGAGCTATAACGGCGCGCTGCGCGTCGGACTGCCGGTCCTGGACGATGGCCTAGTCTATGTGAAAGGCGGCTATCAGGCCGCCAAATACAAGCTGAAAAGCAACCGTCCCAGCGACACCCCGGCCTCCAGCATCAATGATTCGGCCTGGACCCACGGTCCGGTGGCCGGCGTCGGCTTCGACTATCTGGTTCACGACAATTGGTTCGTGCGCACAGAAGCCAGCTACGCTTTCTACAGCGCGATGAAATACACCGACAGCGCCGGCGGCACCGGCAAGATCACGCCCAACGACATCAATCTCCACCTTGGCGTGGCCTATAAATTCTGATTTTCAGCCACTCCCAATTCACGATCAGCACCGCCAGGCCCAGCCAGATTGCTCGCGCCTGATAGCGATCGGCCAGCGAGGATAGGCCGCCGCAGGCCAGCGCATTGCCGATCAAGCCGGCCAGCACCAGCCCCGCCAGCAGGGCCCGCTTGGCGTCGCGCCGCCAAAGCGCCAGTCCCAGAACCAGAATCAACCCACCCAATCCGGCCGCCATTGCCGCCACGCCCACGGTCTGCAGCCAGCGCTTGGCGCCGCTCCAGCCATGTTGCTGGCGGGCGTTCAACAGGGCGGGGATCTGGTCGGGATGGCGCTTCTCAAGGGCGTGCCGCATGTGAAAAGCCATGGGGTCGAAGACGTCGCCGGGGCCGAAGGCTAGGAACTGGCGGCCCGCCGTCTCCAGCATGAAAGCGCCGACGCCCAGGGGATGGGCTTGCACCGTCTTGCCCAGCAGCTCCGGCGCCTCGGCCATCCAAAGCTCGATGCTGCCGGCGCGCCCGAAGAAGACGCCGCCATGCCCCCACAGAAAATCATTCTCGTCGGCGTGCAGCCGGTCTTGCATGGCGCAGATCAGATAGGGTTTCTCGGCGCATAAGCGAGGCAGATCCGGTTGGATCAGCCCGCCCGAGACCAGCCGGGCCAACAAGAAGACCGAGCTGCCCTTGTTGTAATGCCAGCTTCCCTGGATCAGGCCGTGGATCATGGGCACGGCCAGCCAGGCCAGGCATGTGGCGCCCAGCAAAGCCAGGGCGGCATTGCGGGCGATCAGCCGCAGCGGCCATAGCGCCAGGCCGATAAGGCTTAGCCCGGCCAGAATCATCAGATGGGTGGCATGGACCATGCCGGCCAGCGGCACCGCCAGCAAAGCCAAATATTTAAGGCGGCCCAGTTCCTTCCAGCCCAGCAGGACCAGGGTCGCGGCTAGGATGGCGGGGGCGGTGAAGGCGTCGGGCATCAATAGGCCGGCGAACCAGGGGGCGGTGGTGAACAGGGCCAGGACCAGGGCCAGCGTCAGGAAACGCCCCGGCGCCCGGGTCGGGCCCGTCAAGCGGGCCAGCAGCGCCAAAAGGGTCAGGCAGACCAGAATTTGCGCCAGCGCCACGGCCCAGAAACCGCCGCCCAGCCTGCCCAGGGCCATGATGAAGGCATAGGGCAGCAGGCGGAACGGCGGCATGTCGAAACTGAAGGCGGCCTCGATGTAATCGGCCGAATCGTAGAAGACGAAGGGAAAGCCGTTCCAGACCGCCGGGGTCAGAAAAGCCGCCAGACCGGCAAGGCCGGCCAAAAACCATGCCAGGGGGGAATTGCGATCCATCGGTTGGCCATCTTGACGAAAGCCCAATCCTTACCAAAATGGTAGATAGCAGGCCAGCGTGGCTTGCAGCGCCCGGGCGCCTATTCAGGGCCTTTCGGCGCTTTCGCCCTCGCTAGATCAGGAGGACGTGGTAGATGTCGCGTATACCGGTATTCAATAGTCCGTTGCTTTTGGGTTTCGACCAGTTCGAGCGCGTGCTTGACCGCATCTCCAAGGCCTCCGCCGACGGCTACCCGCCTTACAATATCGAGCAGGCCGGCGACAATGGTTTGCGCATTTCCCTGGCGGTGGCCGGTTTCTCGCTCGACGACCTTGCGGTTTCGATCGAGGACAACCAACTGATCGTCAGGGGCCGTCAGGCCGAGGAACAGGAAGGCCGGATTTTCCTGCATCGGGGAATCGCCGCCCGGCAGTTCCAGCGCAGTTTTGTTCTGGCCGAGGGCATCGAGGTTTCGGGATCGCATCTCGACAACGGGCTTTTGCATATCGATCTAACCCGTCCGCAACCGGAAAGCCGGGTGCGCACCATCAAGATCGAAGGCGGCCGCAAGGCCGGCGTCAAGAAAGACGCCAGGACCATCGACGTGGAGACAGTGTCATGAAAAACACCGACGTCATGAAATCGAACGGACCCGACGGTCATCACGTCATGCTGACCGCTCAGGATTTCGCAGCTCTCGGGGCTCAGAATCTGGCCTTCGTGCGCAAGGTCGAGGATGAGGGAGGGGCGGCCCAGTGGGCCATCTTCTCCGCCGACGGCACGCCCATCGGCATGGCGCCTTCGCGCGACGTCGCCTTCGCCGCCGTGCGTCAGCATGACCTGGAGCCTTTAAGCGTACACTAGCTCTGGTTCCTGGCTGATGTTTATCCTATCAGCGCTCTTGTGTCCTGGTTCGAACAAAACGCATGTTAGCCAGTGTTTCTTCGTCTTCTTGCCGGGGAATAAGAGCGGGCGTTTGGCTGACAAAGGCCTCGATCCGTGCCTCGGCAATTCCTCGAAGAATCAGATAATCCCGGACGGCCAGCGCCCGCCTGAGCGCAAGGTGACCAGGATTATTCTCGGCGCGGCCCTCACGGCTGTCGATAAAGCCCTCTGTGATGACCAGCAGTTTTGGATAGGCAAGCAATATGGCCACTTGACGATCAAGCGTGGTCTTGGCACGCATGGTCAGTTGGGCCGACCCGGAAGGAAAGAAGGCCTTCGCATCGGTTTCTTCAATCGGGCTTTGCAGAACGCAAGGAAGGGAAAAATCGATTCCATTGTGTAGCTTGTTGCTGGGACACGAAGGGTTATCGGCCCGTGCTGAAAGACTGGGTAACAACAAGAGGCCAAGTGTCGTCAGAATTGCTTTGAGCATATTATGCCTCCATAGGCGGAGGAGCGGGTGAACGCCCCTCCGCCGTTGAGATTAGTATGGCCCTTTGCTACGTGAAATGGGAAAGCCCGTTCGGGGGTGAATTCCTTCGATGACGAGATTCCCGTTCTGGTCAAAGTAAGGCCCTGATTTGGGTTCAAAGCGGTCGCGCAGTTGCGGCATCTTCGGATCGACGTTTCGGGGAACAATGACGGGCATATTTCTCCCGGCATTTTCCTCGGGCGCATGAGGCGTTTTACCTTCTGCCTGCGCCAAACGATAGCCGATCTGGGCTTCGGTGGGGCCGCCCGGTCGCATGAGTCCGTCGACTCTCAAGCCCTCGTCCTTCTGGAAAGCTTTCAGGGAGTCGAACATCAGGCGTTCGGGATAGGGAACCATGCCGTAGCTTTGCGGCGGAGTGTAATAGCCCAGCCGGTTGAGGGCCTGTTTGGTGGCCAGCGAGTCATCAAGATCGACATTATAGTCGTCGCCGATGGTTTTCTTGATACTGAACATAGAGAATCGTCCTTTCATGGTCAGGGGCCACCCGGCAAGGCGGCGCAAGTCATGCGCCAGCGCGCCCGGACGGCGGGTGGTGTCGAATATGGTTGGGGAAGCCACGGGTTATCGCCCCTGGGAAAGGGCTTGGTGCTGCAGGCCTGCGTACACAAGTTGTCCTAAGACAGAGATGGCCCGTAATGCTCGAGGCTATAAGATCATATTGGAGGAGAAACGTCAAGTACAAAAAGAGGAAACGAACAGAGGCATTACCACCGAAAGGTGGGAATGACCGCCGTCGGCCTGGCCGCATGCGCGGCCAGCAGTTTCGACACCGCTTGGGAGGATGGCGTTGCCCCCCAATCAAGGCCCAGTTCGGCGCGGTGGATGCCGCCCGCCACCAGCACGCAATCAATGCCGGCCGCATTGGCGCCGGCGATATCCGTATGCAGCCCGTCGCCCACCGCCAGCGCCTTCTGACCCGGCTTGAGGTTCAGCGCCTTCAGACAGGCCGGATAGATGGCGGGGTCTGGCTTGCCGCGCTGGGTCACGGTTCCGCCCAGTTCCTTATAGCGCTCGGCCAGGGCGCCGGCGCAAACGATGGGTACGCCCAATCGGATGACCGTGATGTCGGGATTGGCGCAGATCATGGGCAGGCCCCGCCTTGCTCCCTGGCTTAGGACGCCTTCGTAATCGGCGACGCTGTCGTCGAAGCTGACCGGCCCGGTATTGAGGATGAAGTCGGCCTGTTCAAACGGGACGGCTTCGTAAGCCAAGCCTTCGAAGACGTTGCGGTCGCGGTCGGGCCCCAGATGGTAAAGCCTGTGTCCCAGCTTGGCGAAAACGGGGTCGGTGCGGGCCTGCAATTCCAGATGGACCGCTTCGCCCGACGACATGACGGCGCCGTAAAGCTGGCGTTCAATGCCGATGCTGGCCATCTGTTCGATCAGGGCCGCGCCACGCCGCGGCGCGTTGGACAGCAACACCGTGGGTTTGTCTGCTTCCCTCAATTTGGCCAGCGTCTCCACCGCTCCCGGATAGGGCTTGATACCGTCATGGATCACGCCCCACAAATCCAGGACGAAGCCGTCGTAGCGACCGGCAAGGGCCGCAAAATCCTTCAAAATTTCGGGGCTCATCGGTGGTCGGCTCCGACGGCTTCGCTGACGCGGGTGAATCCGTCGCGGCGCAAAAGATGGCAAAGCTCGCTTTTGATGCGTTCGATCAGCATGGGCCCCTTGTAGATGAGGGCGGAATAGACCTGCACCAGCGAGGCCCCGGCCCGGATCTTGGCATAGGCGTCGGCGCCCGAGGCCACGCCGCCGACCCCGATCAGGGGCAGCCGGCCTGCGGTCAGGCGATAGAAATCGGCCAAAATCTCAGTCGAGGGGACGAATAAGGGCTTGCCGCTTAAGCCCCCCGTTTCGGAGCACTGCGCTGATTTGAGGCTTTGCGGTCTGGCGATGGTGGTGTTGGAGACGACCAGCCCGTCGATAGCGCAAGCCAGCGCCACGTCGGCGATGTCCTTGCGGTCCTGAGCTTCGAGGTCGGGAGCGACCTTGACCAGCAGAGGCGGCGATTTGCCGGGCATGGCGGTCTTCAAGGCGCTGCGGGTGCGTCCCAGAAGTGCGGACAGGGCATCACGCCCCTGCAGGGCGCGCAGGCCCGGCGTGTTGGGCGAGGAAATGTTGACGACCACGTAATCGGCCATCGGCGCCAGCAGCATGACGCCCTTTTCATAATCGGCGGCGGCGTCCTCGGTGGTTTTGTTCTTGCCCAGATTGACGCCCAGAATGCCCGAGCGGTTCTTGTGCCGGACCAGGCGCGAGCGCACGGCCACGGCCCCGTCATTGTTGAAGCCCATGCGGTTGATGACAGCTTCGTCCTCGGCCAGGCGGAACAGCCGCGGCTTCGGATTGCCCTCCTGGGGCAGGGGCGTCACCGTTCCCAGTTCGACGAAGCCGAAGCCAAGCCTGAAAAGGCCGTCCGGCGCTTCGGCGTTCTTGTCGAAGCCCGCCGCCAAGCCGATGGGATTGGGAAAAGTCAGGCCCCAAAGTAGAGTTTTCAACATCAAGGGGTCGGGCCGGGACAGATTGGGAAGCAGGCCGCAAGCCAGGGCCTTGATGGCCAAGCGATGGGCCTCCTCGGGATCCAGGCGTTTGAGCAGGGGCCAGGCCAGGCAATAAAGGTCAAGCATCGGTCAATCGCTCAAAAGAGGGAATTCGTGGGTTCCGTCCGGCCCCAGGGCCAGGGCAACGACTTCAAGCACCGCCGACAGGGGCAGGGGGCCATATAAATGGGGATAGGTCTGACCTGACGAGGATGCCTCCCAGCGCAGGGCGTCGCCCAGCAACGTTGCGTCGGCCACCAACAACAACAGGTCGGGTTCCCCGGCCCGATGCCGGGCGGCGCTGTCTTCGACCTGCTCCGAGGTCGAGAAATGCAAGAAGCCGTCGGCGCGGTCCTGGCTCGACCCGTCATAGCTTCCCTTGGCCGCCGCAGCCTGCCAATCGGCCTGGCGGCACAAATGATAGATGCGTCTTGCGTTCATGCCCACAAGCTAGCCGAAGTCGCTCCGAACCGCCACGCTTTTGGAGACCTTGTCTGTCGGGGCAAAATAAAATTGTGAATAACTTGTGAATAGACTGGCGGAGAACCCTGGCGCGATCTATATGATAAAAACATAACCAATGGCGGCAAAGACCGCCGGTTCGCAAAAGGATCGCGGGACATGGGTGAATCACTGCAATACCGAGAGGAAGACCGCCTGGCGGCGGCTCTCGAGCTGATCGAGCGACTAGGCCAGCCCAATCTGGCTTTCGTGCCGAGAATGCCCAGCAACAACATGTTGGCTGCCGCCATGCTGGCCGGGGACGTCTCGCCCGAGCGAGCCCGCCGGGTCTGGCAGGCCATGCTGGAAACGGCCGAACGCTGAGGCGTCAAGCCGGCAACAGGGAAAAAAATTCCCATATCCCGGCAAAAATTGCCGGGCGTTAACCTCTTTTTCACGCCCCCGGCTCAGACTTGAGACTAGGAAAGCCCCTTGTTGCCAAGGGGATCGCTTCTTCCGTCTTTTGATCGAGGCCTAGCCGTGAACGCCTTTATGCAGTCGCTGCGCAATCTGGGACCGGCCCGCTTGGCTGCCATGGTCGGCGTCGCCGTCGGCATGATCGGCTTCATCATTTTCATCGCCGCCAGGGTCAGTTCGGCGCCGATGGAACTGCTTTACGGCGATCTTGAGGCCTCCGACGCCGGACGAGTCGCCCAGCGGCTGGACGGGCTGAAGATTCCCTACGAGGTTAGGAGCGGCAACCAGATCTTCGTGCCCTCGGATCAGGTCGGCAAGCTGCGCATGCAATTGGCCGAACAGGCGCTGCCCTCCTCGGGCGGGTCGGTGGGCTACGAGATTTTCGACAAATCGGATCCGCTGGGCTCGACCAGCTTCATGCAGAATCTCAACCTGGTCCGCGCCCTGGAAGGCGAGTTGGCGCGCTCGATCAAGACGGTCGGCAATGTGAAAAACGCCCGCGTCCATTTGGTCATGCCCAGACGCGAAATGTTCTCGCGCGAGGTTCAGGAACCGTCGGCCTCGATCATCTTGAAGATGAATGGCGGCGGACGGCTGACCAGCCAGCAAGTGTCTTCGGTGCAGCATTTGGTGGCCGCCGCCGTGCCGCGCCTGCAGCCCTCGAAGATATCCATCGTCGATGACAAGGGAACGCTGCTGGCGCGCGGCTTCGAGGACGACAAGCAGTTGATGAACCGCAATGCCGAGGAAATGCGCGTTTCCTACGAGCAGCGCCTGGCCCGTCAGATCGAGGATCTGCTCGAGAAGACCGTCGGCTTCGGCAAGGTGCGGGCCGAGGTGCGGGCCGACATCGATTTCGACCAGATGGTCGTCAATGAAGAGAAGTACGATCCCGAATCACAGGTCGTGCGCTCGACCAGGACCATCACCGAGGACGTGCAGGCCCAAGATTCCGAATCGCTGCCGGTCACCGTCGGCCAGAATCTGCCCGACACCAACGCCAATGCCGCCGGCGCCACCAAGAATCAGAACAAGGAAGCCCGGAACGACGAACTGGTCAATTACGAGATTTCCAAAAAAGTCACCAAACAGGTGCGCGAAACCGGCATCGTCAAGCGTCTGTCGGTGGCCGTCCTCGTCGATGGCCTCTACCAAGGTGCCGGAGCCGAGCGGAATTACGAGGCGCGCAAGCAAGAAGAAATGGAACAGATCGCCACCTTGGTGCGCTCGGCCATCGGTTTCGACAACAAGCGCGGCGACCAGGTCGATGTGGTGAACATGAAGTTCGCCGAGGGCGACGCCGAGGGCGACAAGCCCTTGGATCTGATCTTCGGCTTCGAACAGGCCCAGATCATGCGCATGGCCGAAATCCTGGTCTTGAGCGTGGTGGCGATCCTGGTCATCTTGCTGGTGGTCCGTCCGCTGGTGACAAGGGCCTTCGAGACCATGCCCGCCGCCGCCGGCGAGGCCGGGCGCAAGCTGCTGGCCGAACCCGGCATGGCGCCGGCGCTGTCGGGGCCCGGCATGCCGCCGGCTCCGGGCGTGCCGATGGAGGACGAGGTCGAATCGCTGGACGAACTTATCGACATCGACAAGGTCGAGGGCCGGGTCAAGGCCTCGTCGATCAAGAAGATCGGCGAAATCATCGAGAAGCACCCGGAAGAGGCGCTGTCGATCATCCGCAACTGGATGTATCAGGAAACCTAGGCGGAGACTTAGAACGTGGCGCGGACCAAGGAAGACTATCGCACCCTGACGGGGCAACAGAAAGCCGCCATCCTGATGCTGGCCGTGGGCGAGCAGCATTCGTCCAGGCTGTTCTCGATCATGGACGACGAGGAAATCAAGGAACTGTCGGGGGTGATGGCCAATCTGGGTTCGGTCAACGCCTCGATCGTCGAGCGCCTGTTCATCGATTTCGCCGACCAGTTGGCCTCGACCGGTTCGCTGGTCGGTTCCTTCGAAAGCACCGAACGCCTGCTGATGAAGGGTCTGCCCAAGGACCGCGTCGATCTGATCATGGAAGAAATCCGCGGCCCCGCCGGCCGCACCATGTGGGACAAGCTGGGCAACGTCAACGAACAGGTGCTGGCCAATTATCTTAAGAACGAATATCCGCAGACGGTGGCGGTGGTGCTGTCCAAGATCAAGCCCGATCACGGCTCGCGCGTGCTGGCCCTGCTGCCCGAAAACTTCGCCATGGAAGTGGTGATGCGCATGCTGCGCATGGAAGCGGTGCAAAAAGAAGTTCTGGACGGCGTCGAAAAGACGCTGCGCACCGAATTCATGAGCAACCTGGCCCGCACCGCCAGGCGCGATTCGCACGAGGTGATGGCCGAAATATTCAACAACCTCGACCGCAACACCGAGGCCCGCTTCATGTCGGCCCTGGAAGAGCGCAACCGCGAATCCGCCGAGCGCATCAAGCAGTTGATGTTCACCTTCGAGGATCTGGCCCGCGTCGATTCCTCGGGCATCCAGATCCTGCTGCGCAATGTGGAAAAGGAAAAGCTGGCCCTGGCCCTGAAGGGCGGCTCGGACGTCGTCAAGGATCTGTTCTTCAAGAACATGTCCGAACGCCTGGGCAAGATGCTGAAGGAAGACATGGAAGCCCTGGGCCCGGTCCGCTTGAAAGACGTCGACGAAGCCCAGACCGCCATCGTTCAGGTCGCCAAGGATCTGGCGGCCAGCGGTCAGATCGTTATCTCCGAGGGCGGAGCGGAAGACGAGTTGGTATACTGATGCAAGCTCAAACCACGAAAGAAGCCGGCATGGCGCAGGTGCGCAAGTTCATGTTCGATCTGTCGTTCGACAGGCCGCTGGTCAAGCCGCAGCCCAAGAACCAGGTCGAGGAAGCCCAGGAGGAGGCCGAGTCCGAGCCGCCGCCGCCGGTTTATTCGGAAGAGGATCTGTTCCAGGCCCGGGACGAAAGCTATCAAAGAGGGCGCGAGGACGGGCTGCGCGAGGCCGAGGAAAGCCGGGCCTTTTTGGAATCCAACGCGCTGCGGGCGGTGTCCGAGCAACTGGCTGGGCTGTTCGCCGCCGAAAGACGTTCGTCCGAGGCCAATGAGCGGGCCGCCATCCAGGTGGCGCAGGCGCTTTTGAAAAAGCTGGCCCCGTCGCTGGCCAGGAAGGAAGGCCTAAGCGACATCGAGGCCCTGATGAAGGAATGCCTGATGCGCCTGGGCAAGGAGCCCCGAGTCGTGGTCCGCGTGGCCGAGGATTTGGCCGACGCCGTGCGCTCGAAGGTCGAGGGGCTGGTTTCGGAAAGCGGTTTCGAGGGCCGCGTGGTGGTGATCGGCGGGCCCGGCCTGGCCGTCACCGATTGCAAGGTGGAATGGGCCGACGGCGGGGCCGAGCGCGATTTCGAGCGTTTGCTGGCCGAGGTCGATGAGGTCGTCGAAAGATATCTGGAGCCCGAGGGCGGCGACGCCCAGGGGCATGACGCGAAATAGAGCCGGAGGAAGTCATGGCCGAGAATCTGGAACTGAACGAACTACGGGGCGATCCCGAGGAAGAACATATCGAGCTTCCCGACATTCCGCGCTCGTCGCGGGATCTGGAGGCCGTCTACGACATTCCCGTCCAGGTGTCGGCGGTGTTGGGCAAGGCCACCATGCAGGTCCATCAGCTCTTGAAGCTGGGCCGCGGCGCCGTGGTCGAGTTGGACCGCAAGGTCGGCGAGGCCATCGACATCTACGTCAACAACCGCCTGGTGGCGCGCGGCGAGGTGGTGGTGGTGGAAGACCGCCTGGGCGTGACCATGACGGAAATCATCAAGGCCGACCGCAGCTAGTTTCGTAGGGAATCGGAGTTCACATGCGCCTGCTCATCATCGGCTCGCTCGACGGACAGATAGGGGCTGCCAGCCAGATCGCCATCAGCCGTGGCGCCAAGGTGTCGCATGCCGACGACATCGAGCCCGGGCTCGAAGTCCTGCGCTCCGGCAAGGGCGCCGATCTGGTGATGATCGACGTCAAGCAGGATGTGAAGGGGCTGGTCGATCAGTTGGCGGCCGAGCGCATCACCATTCCCGTCGTCGCGTGCGGCACCTCGACCGACAAGGAAGCGGCCGTGCGCGCCATTCGGGCCGGGGCGCGCGAATATGTGCCGCTGCCGCCCGATGCCGACCTCATCGCCGCCGTGCTGGCCGCCGTGGCCGAGGAAAGCCACGCCATGGTGTCGGCCGATCCCAGAATGGCGCAGGTCTTGAAGCTGGCCGATCAGGTGGCGCCGTCTGACGCCTCGATTCTGATAACCGGCGAATCGGGGACCGGCAAGGAACTGATGGCCCGCTACATCCATCGCAAAAGCAAACGCTCGGACAAGCCGTTCGTGGCCGTCAATTGCGCGGCGATCCCGGAATCGCTGCTGGAATCCGAACTGTTCGGCCATGAAAAGGGCGCCTTCACCGGCGCCGTGGCCAGAAGGCTGGGCAAGTTCGAGGAGGCCCAGGGCGGCACGCTGCTGTTGGATGAAATCAGCGAAATGGACGTCCGCTTACAGTCCAAGCTGCTGCGCGCCATCCAGGAACGCGAGATCGACCGCCTGGGCGGCGGCAAGCCGGTCAAGGTGGATGTGCGCATCATCGCCACCACCAACCGCAGCCTGCAAGACGAGGTCAAGAAAGGCACGTTCCGCGAGGATCTTTACTTCCGCCTCAATGTGATGACGCTGCTGCTGCCGCCCTTGCGCGAGCGTCCCAAGGACATCGAGGTTCTGGCCCGTCACTTCGCGAAGTTCTACGCCCAGTCGAACGGCGTCGCCGACCGCCCCTTGAGCGACGAGGCCCTGGTCATCTTGAAGCGCCATGTCTGGCGCGGCAATGTGCGCGAGCTGGAGAACACCCTGCACCGCGCCGTGCTGCTGGCCACCAACGGCGCCATCGGTCCCGAGGCGATTCTGCTCAACAACGCCGACGGGCAGGCGACGCCCGAAACTCAGGCCGCCGCCAACGCCGCCGACAAATCCGCCCAGGGCCTGATCGGGCGCACCGTGGCCGATGTCGAGCGCGAGCTGATTCTGGACACGCTATACCACTGCCTGGGCAACCGCACCCATGCGGCCAATATCCTGGGCATTTCCATCCGCACGCTCAGGAACAAGCTGAAGCAGTACGGCGAGGAAGGATTCAAGGTGCCGCCGCCCGGAGAGGGCGAGCGGGCCGGCATCTAAGGGCGGGAGAGGAAAATGGCCGAGGCGCCCATCGAGGTTGCGGCCGACGGCGGCGGCGGTTCCGCCACCGGCGGCTTCACCATGGGTCCGATGGGGCCGGCGATGAACCGCTTCACGGCGGCGATGCGGCGCGGCGACATCGCCTTCGCTCTGGCGGTGATGTTGATCCTGGTGGTCCTCATCCTGCCCGTACCGCCCTGGCTGATGGACATTGCGCTGGCCATCTCGCTGACCTTCGCCATTCTGATCTTGATGGTCTCGATCTTCATCGAGAAGCCCCTGCAATTCAGTTCCTACCCCACCGTGCTCTTGATCGCCACCTTGCTGCGTCTGGCCCTCAACATGGCGACGACGCGCCTGATTTTGTCCAAGGGCCACGAGGGAACATCGGCGGCCGGGCATGTCGTCGAGGCTTTCGCCGGCTTCGTGATGAGCGGCAATTTCGCCATCGGCATCGTCATCTTCGCCATTCTGGTCATCGTCAATTTCGTGGTCATCACCAAGGGCTCGACGCGCATCGCCGAAGTGGCGGCCAGATTCACCCTGGACGCCATGCCCGGCAAGCAGATGGCCATCGACGCCGATCTGTCGTCGGGCCTGATCGACGAATCCTCGGCCCGTGCCCGGCGCAAGGAGCTGGAGGAGGAAAGTTCCTTCTACGGCGCCATGGACGGCGCTTCGAAATTCGTGCGCGGCGACGCCGTCGCCGGCTTGATGATCACCTTCATCAACATCATCGCCGGCATCTTCATCGGCGTCGTGCAGATGGGCGTGCCCTTCATGCAGGCCCTGGACACCTATACCAAGCTGACGGTCGGCGACGGACTGGTCAGCCAAATTCCGGCGCTGATCGTTTCCACATCGGCCGGTATGCTGGTCTCGAAGGCCGGCCTGTCGGAAACCGCCGACAAGGCGCTGTCCCGGCAGTTGGGCGGCTATCCCAAGGCGCTGGGCGTCAGTTCCTTCCTGATCGCCTTTCTCGGCCTGATGCCGGGTCTGCCCTTCCTGCCCTTCGCCCTGCTGGCCGGCGTGACCGGCGGCCTGGCCTGGCGCATCGACAAGACGCAGCGCGTCAAGGTGGAACAGGAAGAAGCGGTCGCCGAGGCCCAGTCCCGCCAGGAAGTGCCGGTGGCCGAGGAACCGATCTCCACGGCGCTGAAGATCGATCTGGTGCGCCTCGAACTGGGCTATGGCCTGCTGTCGCTGATCAACAGTCCCAAGGGCCAGCGCCTGACCGAGCAAATCAAGGCCTTGCGGCGCGCCCTGGCTGCCGACATGGGCTTCGTCATGCCCTCGGTGCGCATCCAAGACAATATGCAGTTGCCGGCCAATTCCTATGTCATCTATGTGAAGGAGGTCGAGGCGGGCCGGGGCGATCTGCGCCCCGACATGCTGCTGGTCATGGATCCCAGGGGTGAGGAAATCACCATCCCCGGCGAAAAGACCCGCGAGCCCACCTTCGGCCTGCCTGCGCTTTGGATCGATCTGACCTCGCGCGAGGAAGCGCTGTTCCGAGGCTATACGGTGGTCGATCCGCCGACCGTCATCACCACCCATTTGACCGAAGTGGTGAAGGACAATATGAGCGAACTTCTGTCCTTCGCCGAAACCCAAAAGCTGATGGACGAGCTGGACAAGGAACATCAAAAGCTGGTCAGCGACCTCATCCCCAGCCAGATCACGGTCGGCGGCGTGCAGCGCACGCTGCAGAATCTGCTGACCGAGCGCATCTCGATCCGCGATCTGCCGACCATTCTGGAGGGCGTGTCCGAGGCATGCGGCCATACCCGCAACGTCATGACCATCACCGAGCATGTGCGTACCCGCCTGGCCCGTCAGATCAGCGATTCCAACACCTCGGATCAGGGCTTCATCCCTCTGGTCACCCTAAGCCCGGAATGGGAGCAGGCCTTCGCCGAGTCCCTGATCGGCGCCGGCGAGGAAAAGCAACTGTCGATGGCGCCCTCGCGCCTGCAGGAATTCATCGCCAAGGTGCGTCAGAATTTCGAGCGCTTCGCCATGCAGGGCGAAACCCCGGTGTTGCTGACCAGCCCGATGATAAGGCCCTATGTGCGTTCGATCATCGAACGCTTCCGCCCCATGACCGTCGTCATGTCGCAAAGCGAAATCCACCCCAAGGCCAAAATCAAAACCCTGGGGCAGATATGATTATGATGGCCTCAATCGCCGGCGCTCGGCTCCGCTCGCTTGGCTTTCGCGCGCATCGGCGCGCGGGGCCTCAATGGCCCAGTCGCTCGGGCCTGCAGCCCTCGCTCCGTTTCCTTCTTTTAGGTGGCGCCCGTGCGCCTTAAAACCTTTACAGCCCCCGGCATGGCCGAGGCCATGCAAGCCGTGCGCCGGGATCTGGGCGACGAGGCGATCATCGTCTCGACGCAGAAGGATCCCGACACTGGCGAGGTGCATATCACGGCGGCTTTGGAAGGCCCCGACGCCGAGGAAGACGCCATCGAGCGCATGCTGTCGGGCGGCATGCGCCCTTTCATTTCCGAGGCCGTGCGTCAGGCCCTGGCCTTTCACGGCGTGCCCGGCCGCTTGGCCGAGCGTCTGGTAGTGGCCGCCGGCGCCGTCGATTCCGAGGATCCGGTGATGGCGGCGGCGGCGGCGCTGGACGCCCATTTCGCCTTCGCGCCCTTGCCCGACAAAAGTGCGCCGCGCCCCTTCATGCTGCTGGGGCCGCCGGGTTCGGGAAAAACCATCACCGTGGCCAAGCTGGCGGCGCGTTCGGTCATGAAGGGACGGCGCGTCGGGGTCATCACCACCGATTCCATCCGCGCCGGCGTGGTCGAGCAATTGGCTTCCTTCACGCGCATCATGGATATCGAACTCAAGGTCGCCCGCGGACCCGAGGCCCTGAAGCGCCAGTTGGAAGACAATGCCGGCATCTACGATCTGATCTTCATCGATTCGCCCGGCCTCAATCCCTATCAGGAACGCGACATTTCGTATCTGGGCGATCTGCTGGAAGCCAGCGGCGCCGAACCGATCCTGGTCATGTCCGCCGGCGGCGATTCCTCGGAAGCCGCTGAGATGGGCGAAATCTATGCCGGACTGGGGGTGACGCGCCTGCTGGCGACGCGCCTTGACGTCACGCGCCGCCTGGGCGCCGTGCTGGCCGCCGCCGCAAGCGCCGAGGCCATGTTCTCGGAAGTGTCGATCAGCCCCCATGTCGCCAGCGGGCTGGTGGCCATCAATCCGGTTTCCCTGGCCCGCCTTTTGATCGCCGATCCCGATGAACTTGCGACGCATGCTTTGAACGAACAAACCTCTTATGCCGAGGCCTTGACATGACGCTTTCGCCGACTTCTCCCCAACTCGCCCACCGCCCGGCGGCGCGGCCCAAAAGCCGCAACATGACGGCGATCGCCTCCGGCAAAGGAGGCGTCGGCAAGACCTGGTTCGCCATCACGCTGACCCACGCCCTGGCCCGCAAAAGCCAGCGCACGCTTCTGTTCGACGGCGATCTGGGTCTGGCCAACGTCGATATCCAACTGGGTCTGATGCCCAAGCAGGATCTGGGCGGCGTCATCGCCGGGCGTCTGACCCTCAATCAGGCGGCCACCAACTTCCCCGAGGGCGGTTTCGACGTCATCGCCGGGCGTTCGGGTTCGGGCAGCCTGGCCAATATTCCGCTCAGCCGCCTGCAATTGCTGACCGACGATCTGGTGCTGCTGGCCGGGGCCTATGACCGCGTGGTCCTTGACCTCGGCGCCGGCGTCGAGAAAACCGTGCGCATGCTGGCCGAGACGGCGGCCACCGTGCTGGTGGTCTGCACCGACGAGCCGACCTCGCTGACCGACGCCTATGCCTTCATCAAGATCATGCATATGGAGCGGCCTGGCCTGGATCTGCGCATCGTCATCAACATGGCCAATTCGGTGCGCGAAGGCGAGCGCACCTTCGCCACGTTGAAGAAGGCCTGCGAGGGATTCTTGAAAATCAGTCCGCCGCTGGCCGGCGTGGTGCGCCGGGACGCCAAGGTGCGCGATTCCATCCGCAACCAGACGCCGATCCTGATCCGCTCGCCCAATGCCGAGGCGGCGCAGGATGTCGAAGCCATTGCCGAACAGCTTGTGAGCACGGCCCTGCCATGATCCCGCCGGTGGTCCCGCCTGAATTGCTGCAGCGCGTTCAGGATGCGCAGAACGCGCAGGCGGCGCTTCAGACGGCGGCCAGCGCGCAAAGCCGGGCCCTGCCTTCCGATATCTTCAATCTGGCCCCGGGTTCGACCTTCAGCGCCACCATCACTCAGGCCGACGCCAAGGGGCTTTTGACCCTATCGACGGATGCCGGCAGTTTTCAATTGCGCCTTTCGGTGCCGCAAAGCCTGTCCGCCGGCAGCGTGCTGTCTTTGCAGGTCACCCAAATCGGCGATCAATCGGCGCAGTTCAGAATGGTTTCGCTGGACGGGCAGACCCTGGTTGCGACGCAGAACACGCAATTGCCCAATGCCGTGGCCGCGACGCCAAATCAGCAGGGCGGGGCCCAGGTTCAGGCCGAGGCGGCAGCCGCCCAGGTGCGGGCGCCGACCACGCAATTGGCCGGCATTCCGACCACCGTCATCGCCCCCGCCGATCCCGCCCAGGCCCAGCTATCGACCTTGAACGAACCCTGGCAGCCGGGGACGCAATTGGCGGTGCGCATCGTCGCCATGGCGCCGCCGGCCGTCTCGCAGGCGGCGGTGGCGCAGGCCGCCCCCTTGGCGCATCCTTCCGCCCAGGTAAACTTGCAGAACACGCCGGTGGGGGTGCCGCAGGCCGCCGCCACCCAGACCGCCGGCGCCGTGGGCGCACCCGCGGCGGGCGCCGAATCGCATGGCGCCCGTGACGCTTCACTGCAATTCGGGGCCAATGCCCAGCAACGTCCGGCCTTTGCCCAGCCGCAGGCGGCTCCCACGCCGCAAGCGGCGCCTTCGCCTTGGATGTCGACCAGCCGGGATAACTGGGCGCCCTATTCGCCCACCTTGTTCTCCTTGCCGGAAAATCCCAGCCTGGGCGGTCAATCGACGTCGGGGCCGCTGCTGCTGTCGGGCACCGTCGCCCCCAATACCGCCAACGGGCGGCCCATCATTTCGACGCCGGCCGGCATGCTGGCCATCGAAACGCAACCCATCCAGCCTGGCAGCAAGGTCACGCTGGAAGTGGTGGGCCAGCCCATTCCGCCAGCCGCCATCAAGGGGGTTGGCCAAACCATGGTCACGCCCTTCGCCAATTCGCCCTGGCCGGCCATGGACGAGGCCATCGAAGCGCTCAGGATCAGCGATCCGGCGGGAGCGCAGCAAATCCTGGCGGCCCTGCCCAGCCTGTCGCCCCGGATGGCGGCCAACATGACCGCCTATATGGGCGCCCTGCGTCAGGGCGATTTGAAAAACTGGCTGGGCGAGAAGACCATCGACGCCATCGAGCGCAAGGGCGGACGCGAACTGGTCAAGCGGCTGGAATCGGAATTCAAGGAACTGTCGGCGATCCCGGCTCGCCCGCGCGCCACCTCGTCGGGCAATTGGAGCAGCTATGTCATTCCCATGATGAGCGGCCAGCAGATCGAGCCGGTGCAGTTGAATATCCGCAACACCCCCCAGGAAGTGGACGACAGCGAAGGCAAGGGTGGACGCCAAGGCAAGGGCGGCGGCACCCGCTTCGTCATCGATCTCGATCTGTCGCGTCTGGGGCAGATGCAGATCGACGGCCTGATGCGCGGCCCGGAAAAGAAAATCGATTTCATCGTGCGCACGAACACGGCGCTGCCCAGCGAAATGCGTTTCGACCTCAATCGCATCGTCGATAGCATGGCCCAGGCCTCGGGCCTGATCGGCAGCATCGTCTTCCAGGCCAATGCCCGTTTCGTCGATACGCCCAAGCTGGATCTCATGCTGTCCAGGAAGAAGCCCGGCGTGCTGGCGTAATACGATATTGCATAAAGAATGGCTCGTAACCTCCATCCTTCGAGACGGCGGCTTTGCCGCCTCCTCAGGATGAGGTTCGGGGCATATTTCAAAGCGTTATCCTCATGCTGAGGAGGATGCGCAGCATCCGTCTCGAAGCTCGAGGATAACGGGCGCTTTCAACAAACTGGTATAACTTACGCTTTCAACAGCGCTTCGAGCTCGTCGAGAATGGCCGGCACGTCGGCCAGTTTTGCATGGTGATAAAAATTGCCGCCGGGGGCGATGCGCAGATTGGGCCCGTCGGCGCATTCGCCCAGGCAGTGAATTCGCTCGATGACGATTCCTAGGCCCCGTTCCTGGATTCCCTTTTCCAGCGCGTCGGCGATGGCCTCGGCTCCGCCCATGGCGCAGGAGGGGCGGCTGGCCGAGAACCGGTTGTTGACGCAAACGACGACGCTATCGGGGCGCCGGTTCATGACGCCTCGGCAACCACCACTGCTTCTTCCCCGCCCAGATTCAGCCGAAGGCCCGGCGGCAACTTGGTTTTCATACTGCGCTTGGCTTTGTTGATTTGCGCCTGGGTCAGGCCCTCGGCGGTGGAAAGGTCGGTATCGCTGATCAGCGTATCGAGCAGGGTTGCGCCATGCATCTGGGCGCCTTCGAGATCGGCGTCGCGCAGATCGGCGCCCGACAGGTCGGCGCCGCGCAGATTGGCCCCTTTCAGTTTGGCCCCGGCAAGATTGACATGGCGCAGGCGCGCCGCTCCCAGAATGGCTTCGGTCAGGTCGGCCCCCGCCATCTCGGCATAGCGCAGATCGGCGCCATCGAGCTTGGCTTCCGAACATTCGGCTCCGGTCAGGCGGCAATAGGTGAGATCGGCCTGGGTCAGAATGGCCCCCGACAGATCGACGCCGGTCATGTTCTGGCGGGACAGCGCCGCCCGTCCGCCTTCGGTGCCGCGCGACAGCACCCAGTTGCGGTGCCCGTCCAAAACGCCATTCAGGTCGAAGGTCAGTTGGGCCGGCTTGGCCTTGGGTTTCTCGGGCGACGGCGAAACCGAAACTGGAGCCGCCGGCGGCGGCGGTGACGGCGGCGGAGCGGCGACGATGGCGGGTCTGGGAGTCGCGGGCGCGGCATCCATCGCCAGTTTCGTTCCAGCCTGGGCGGTTGGCGGCGGCGCAAGCTCGCCCAGTTCCAGTTTGGCACCGTTTGCCGATGGCTTATAGACCGGAGCGACGGGGGCTGCCGGCGTTGCCGGGCGGGCAGCGACGGCGGCGGGAGGGGTGCCCGGGCTGGCCGGTTGCGCCGGCGCCGCCATCGGAACCGGGGGCGGCGGCAGCGGTTTTGCCGCTATGGGGGGAAGCGCAGGCTGGACTGCCGTAGGCGGCGGGGTTGCCGGTTTGGCCGCCACGGGAGGCGGGGGCGGGCGGCTGCTGGCCACGGTCAGGGGCGGGGCTTGCGGGGCGGTGGGGCGGGGCGGCGGAGAAGGCGGCAAGGCCTTGGGCGGCTGCGGCTTGGCGGCGGTCAGGACAACGGCGGGTTTGGGCCGGTCGCCGGTAAAGACCGGCTCGCTGGGGCGGCGCCGGTCCTGCCCGGAAAAAGCCTCGCCGTTTTCGCCGTTGCGCCGGTCGGGCCCCAGATAGCCGGGTGCGATGACCATCCGCTTGGGCTCGAGGATCATCTGGCTGACGCGCCGCGTCAGACCCTCCTGCGAGACCGGCTTGCGCAATAGCCCTTCGATGCCGAAGCGGCAGATTTTGTGGATGAAGGCCGGATCCTTGGACTCGGTCAGGGCCGTGACCGGAACGTCGGGACAGGGACTGGCTTTCTTGTCGCGCAACCAGCGCAGGAATTCGATGCCCGCCGGCTCGTTCTCGGCCACGCCGACCAGGCAGGCATTGACCGGCGACGCCATCAGATGCAGCACCGCCTCGGCCATCGATGCCGTGCTTAGAACCTCGTTGGTGCGCTGGCGCTGGAACATGGTTCTGGCCATGAATCGGAACTGGTCATCCTTATCCAAGATAAGGATGCGTTGGGCTTCCCACTTGAAGCCGGGCTTCTGGGCCAGTTGGTCCGAAGGGTTCGACATTGTCCAGAAGGTTACTTATTTTGCGCTATCGATGGTTTTAGCACAGTTTGATCCGATCAAAAAAGTCCCGTGCCCCGTTTTTTATGCCGGAACCGCGCGCGAGCAATGACGTAAACCGTCATGAATGCGACGTCATGTGGCGAGGTAAGCGGGCGCTTCCGGCGCCTTTCCCTAGTTGTGCAGGATTTTCGGAACCTTGTAATTGCGCAGATGAAATGCGCCCGGCATGCCGGCGCCGATCAGCGGACGGCAATACATCAGGAAATCCTGGGTCACATTGTTGCCGTCGGACGTGATGTAGTTGTCGGGCATGACCTTGGTCTTGCCGCCGATTTCCTCGAGCCTGGCCAGATGATATTCGACCGAATAAAAGCCGGTGCGCTCGATGACCACCGAGCCGCTGGTGTCGCGCCAGCGGGCGTATTGCACGGCCTTTTCGCCGACCTCGCGGGCTTCGCGCTGATCGACGTCGGAAACGCAGCCCAGGAAGGAGCGCTGCAGATAGCCGAAAGTGTCGGCGCGCACGCGCTTGATTTTCAGGGTCTTCTTGACATGGTCGGCCAGCAGGTCGGCCAGGGCGCCGGTGCCGGAAAGCTGCACATTGCCGTGGGCGTCGCGTTCCACATTATCGACCAGGCGGGTGATGATGGGCGCCCCCGATTCGTCATGGATGCCCTCGGAAACGGCGACGATGCAGCGCCCGTATTTGTCGTGCACCGCTTTCACGTCGGCGATGAAGCGGTCCAGGCTGAAGCTTTTTTCCGGCAGATAAATCAGGTGCGGGCCGTCATCCTTGAACTTGCGTCCCAGGGCCGAGGCGGCGGTCAGGAAGCCGGCATGCCGTCCCATGACGACGCCGATATAGACCGAGGGCAGGGCCATGTTGTCGAGATTGACGCCGGCGAAGGCCGAGGCCACGAAGCGCGCCGCCGAGCCGAAGCCGGGCGTGTGGTCGTTGACGACCAAATCATTGTCGATGGTCTTGGGAATGTGGAAACAGCGCAGATTGTAGCCGGCCTTGTCGGCCTCCTCGGCCACGATGCGGGCCGTGTCCGAGGAATCATTGCCGCCGATATAGAAGAAGGTGGTGATTTCGTGCGCCTTGCAGACCTTGAAGATTTCCTGGCAATAGGCCAGGTCGGGCTTGTCGCGGGTCGAGCCCAGGGCCGAGGCCGGCGTGTTGGCGACATGCTCCAGATTGTGCGTGGTCTCTTGCGTCAGATCGATGAAGTCCTCGTTGATGATGCCGCGCACGCCGTGATAGGCGCCGTAAACCTGCGTCACCGTCGGGAATTTGCGCGCCTCGATGACCACGCCGGCCAGCGACTGGTTGATGACCGCCGTCGGGCCGCCGCCCTGCGCCACCAGAATCTTGCCTTCCAACATGCCTTCATCCTCCCTGTTATCCTAGGCGTAGCCCATTCACTGCTTGGATTCAAGAGCCTGAGGATTGGCGAAGATCTCCGCCAGCAGGCGGGCCGCCTTATCCTGGCCGAACAGAAGCGGGCCGGTCGCCAGCAGGCGCGCTTGATGGCGGGCCTTCTCCTTGGCCGTGGCGACGGCGAGGCGGATGTAATCGGCTTCATCCACGGCCACCGTGTCGTCGATGCGCAGCATTCCAAGAAAACCCAAGGTGACGCGCCCAGCCATGGTTCGGCCTGGCAGAGTGACGATGGGCGTGCCATTGGCCAGCGCCTCGGCGCTGGTATTGCCGCCCGAGAAGCCGAACGGATCGAGCAGCACGTCGGCATTGGCCAGCAGGCCCAGGAAGGGGATGCGATCCAGGCGGGGCAGGAAGCGCAGGCGATCCTTGTTCTCGCCAAGATGCGGCGCCAGCCTTGCCAGCAGGCGATCCTTCCAGCCCGGTTTCTGGCCCTCGAGGAGCACGATCTCGCCCTCGGGATCGGCGGCCAGAATCCCGGCCAAGGCCCGGTCGAAGGCGGGCGACAGTTTGAAGGGGCTTTGCGGGCAAACGTAAAGGCGCTTGTTCTCGGCAAGCCCCAGACTGGCGCGCGAAGGAGGATCGGGCAAAAGATGATCGGCGGTCACGATCGGCATCACCGGCAGGGGGATCAACCGTTCAGTATAGTGCGCATCGGCCCCTTGGGGTTCGATCAGATGGCTGGAGATGAATCCATCGATCGAGGACAGGCCGCTGGTCATGGGATGCCCCCACATCATCAATTGCAGCGGCGCCAGCCGGGCGAAGGCCAGGCAATAGACGAAAGGGTCCATGCCGATTTCGGGATAGAGCAAGGCGTCGAGCCGGCTGGCGGCGATGGTTTGGCGCGCCTGCGCCAAATCCTGGGGCAGCAGGGTGCAGGCGGCGGCCTCGGCCTTCAGACCGGCCAGTTGGGCATCCTCGGCGGGACTGGCCAGGAACAAATGCAATTCGACGCCCTGACGGATCAGGCTGCTTAGCAGGGGCACGGTGATCATGCCCACCGTGTGGGCGGCCAGCAGGCTTGAGACGACGCCGAGGCGGGGCCGCTTTCCCGGCTGGTTCCCCGTTCTGACATGGGGGGCGGCATAGGCCAGTTCTGGATGGGCCTTCAGGAACAGGGCAGCCTGCGCTTCGCGCAGCGCTCGCACCGGACGGTCATGATAGGGCAGCAGGAAATGGCCCTTGGGCTGGCACAGATGGGGCTGCTTGATGCGTAGGCCGGGCCGCCTTGCTATGTCTTGCAGCCGTTCCTCGTAGAAGGCGAGGGCGGCATCGACATCGGCGCTGTGGGCGGGAATCGCCGGCAGCGGACAGGACAAGATAAGTTCCATCCCGTCGTCGCGGTAGCGCGAGAACAGATCACGGGAAAGCAAGATGGCTTCCTGGGGCCGGTCGAGTTCGCCCAGCAGATCGACGGCGCGCAAGCCTGGCGCCGCATTGGTGGAATCGGCCCGGCTGGCCTCCAGAAAACGCTGCAGGGCAAGCTCCGGCTGTCCTTGCTTGAGCAGGCCAAGGCCAAGTTGGTAATAATGCTCGGACTGGTCGAAGGTCATGGGGCCAGCTTACAGAAGCCGGCGGGTCTTGCCTACATCCCGCCCAGATAGGCGGCCTTGACCTCGGCATTGGTCAGCAAGTCGGGGCCTGTGCCTTCCAGCACCACCTTGCCGGTTTCCAGCACATAGCCGCGGTCGGCGATGGCCAGGGCGGCGGTGGCGTTCTGTTCGACCAGGAAGATGGTGGTGCCTTCGGCCTTCAGATTGACGACCTGGCGGAAAATTTCCTCGACTAGCAGGGGGGCCAGTCCCATCGACGGCTCGTCCAGCAGCAGCAGCTTGGGCTTGCTCATCAAGGCCCGGCCGATGGCCAGCATCTGCTGCTGGCCACCCGACAGCGTGCCCGCCGCCTGATGGCGCTTTTCCTTCAGGATCGGGAACTGGCCATAGACCTTCTCGATATCGCCGCCGACATCGGGGCCGCGCCGGCGATAGGTGCCCAGCTTCAGATTGTCCTCGACCGACAAGGGTCCGAAGACCTGGCGGCCCTCGGGCACCTGGGCGATGCCCATGGCCACGCGATCAGCCGGCGATTTGCGGGTCATGTCGCTGCCCTCGAACCAAATGGCGCCGCCGCTCATCGGCTGCACGCCCGAAATGGCCCGCAACAGCGTGGTCTTGCCGGCGCCATTGGCGCCGACCAGGGCTACCAGCTCGCCCTTTTCGATTTTGAGGTCGATGCCTGACAGGGCCTGGATGCGCCCATAATGGCTGACCAATCCCCGCACTTCCATCATCATGCGGCGCCTCCGCCCAGATAGGCCTTGATGACGTCGGGATTGTTGCGCACCTGATCGGGCGTGCCCTCGGCCAGTTTCTTGCCGTAGTCCAGCACCAGGATATGGTCGGAAATGCCCATCACCATCTTCATGTCATGTTCGACCAGCACCACGGTGACGCCGCTTTTGGCGACCTTGACGATGACTTCGTCGATCTCGCGGCTTTCGGTGGCGTTCAGGCCCGCCGCCGGTTCGTCCAGCAGCAGCAGCTTGGGTTCGGCGGCCAGGGCGCGGGCGATTTCCAGACGCTTCAGGGCGCCGTAGGGCATGGCGTCGGCGTCGGCCTTCAAATAAGCCTCGAGCCCCACGAAACGCATCAGCTCGGTCGATTTCTCGCGGGCCTGGGCGTCGCCCTTGGCAATGCCGGGCAGGCGCAGCAGCGAGGGCAGGAAACGGCGGTCGAGATGCAGATGGCGCCCCACCATCACATTCTCGATGGCCGGCATGTTGAAGAAGATCTGCAGATTCTGGAAGGTGCGCGACATGCCGTCTTCGGCCAGCTGATAGGGCGCCTTGCCCGCCGTCGGTACGTCGTTGAACAGAATGCTGCCCGAGCTTGGCGTGTAAACGCCGGTGATCAAATTGAACAAGGTCGTCTTGCCAGCGCCGTTGGGCCCGATGATCGAGTGGATGGTGCCGGGATTGATAGTGAAGGCTAGGTCCGAGACAGCGTGAACGCCGCCAAACTCCTTGTTTAGATGTTCGACCCGAAGCAGCGTCATGGCCGCCTCCGGTTGAAAAGAGCGGCGATGGTCGGAACCAGACCCTTAGGCATGAAAATCATCGTGCCCATCATGATACCGCCCAGGATGACCGGCTCGTAATCCTCGAATACGGTCAACACCTGGGGCAGCATGGTCAGGAAGGCGGCGCCGACGATGGCGCCGAAGGTCGAGGCCATGCCGCCGAAGACGACCATGGTGACCAGTTCGATCGATTTGAAGAAGTCGGCCTTGGTCGGCGTCAGTTGCGGCGTGTAATGGGCGAACAGGCTGCCGGCGACGCTGGCGATGACGGCGGAAACCACGAACACCATGACCTTGTAGCGGGCGGTATCGACGCCCACCACTTCGGCGCCGACTTCGGATCCGTGCAAGGCCCGCAAGGCCCGCCCGACCGGGGAATCGACCAGATTGGTGGCCAGCCAGACCGTGGCCAGCAGCAGCCCGGCCATCAGCCAGTACCAGTCCCGCTCGCCCGCCAGCTTGAAACTGCCGATGCTGAAGGGGCCGGCGGCGATGCCGTCGGGGCCGCCGGTGATCCCGGCTTCGGTGTTGATGACGATGGAAATGATGATGCCGATGCCCAGCGTGGCCATGGCCAGATAATGGCCCTTCAGTTTCAAGACCGGGCGCGCGATGGCGAAGGCCATCAGGCCGACGATCGCCGCTCCGGCCAGCAGGGCCAGAAGCGGCGGCCAGCCGTAACTGTTGACCAGAACCGCCGAAGCATAGGCGCCAAGCCCGAAGAAACCGGCATGGCCCAGGCTGATCTGCCCGGCATAGCCGATCAGCAGATTAAGGCCCACGCAGATGATGGCGTTGAAACAGGCCAACACCGCCACATCGACATAATAGTTGTTGGGCAGGGCCTGCGGCAGCGCGGCCAGGAAAATGGCCAAGGCTCCCAGGCCGGCCCATCTCGACAAGCCGCTCATCACACGCGCTCCGTTCCCTTGCGCCCGAACAGGCCGTTGGGCAGGAAAACCAGAACCAACAAGATGATGACGAAGGCCACGGCGTCCTTATAGGCGCTGGACAGATAGCCTGCCGCCATCGCCTCGGCGATGCCGACGATCAGACCGCCGGCCACGGCGCCGAAGCCGTTGCCGAGTCCGCCCAGCACGGCGGCCGAGAAGCCCTTCAGGCCCAGCATGATGCCGTTGTCGTAGGCGGTGAAGGTGATGGGGGTGATGACGATGCCGCCGACGGCGCCCAAGGCGGCCGACAGGCCAAAGCTCAGCATCAAGACGCGCTTGGTGTTGATGCCCATCAACTGGGCGGCCAGCGGATTGAACGAGGTGGCCAGCATGGCCTTGCCTTCCAGCGTGCGGTTGAAGAACCAGGCCAGAAGCAGAATGACGAGAAGCGCCGTACCCAGCACCCACAGGGTCTGCGGCATCAGGACGGCGCCGAACAGGTTGATCGGCGTGTCGCCCGAAAAGGGATCCATCTTGTGGAAATTCTTGTCCCACACTTCCTGGGCCAGGCCGCGCAGAAAGATCGAGGCGCCGATGGTGATGATGATCAGCGTGGTGACGCTGGCCTTGCGGGCCGGTTCGACGGCCAGCTTTTCCAAAAGCACGCCGACGGCCATGGTGACGAGAATGGCCAACAGGATGGCCAAGGGCATCGGCACGCCGGCCTCGACCAGCGACACGGCGGTCATGGCGCCGATCATGATGAACTCGCCCTGGGCGAAGTTGATCACATGGCTGGCGTTGTAAATGATCGAGAAGCCAAGTCCGCACAGCGCATAGATGGCGCCGACGGTCACTCCCGAGATCAGGAATTGAAGAAAGGCCGACAGCATGGTGGTCCCTTGTCTGGAGAGCGCCCGCCCGCCTTGGCTTCAAGGCGGGCGGGTTTCCCCGGTTCGGTGAGAGATCAGTCGCTAAGGGCGAAGTCGCCCTTCTTGATCTCGACCATGTGGAAGGCCGACAGATTGAGGCCCATATGATCGGTAGCGCTCATATGGACGGTGCCGCCGGTGCCGATATAGCCCGAGGTCTTCTCGATCTCGTCGCGGACCTTGGCCTTGTCGGTGGAGCCGGCGCGGCTGATGGCGGCCAGCGCCATCTGCAGCCCGTCGAAGGCGTGACCGGCGAAGGTCGAGGCCTCGGCCTTGAAGTCGGCCTGATATTCCTTCTGGAACTTCGCGCAGACGGCCTTTTGCATGTCCGTGGCCGGCAACTGATCAGCCACCACCAGACCGGCGGCGGGCAGACGGACACCTTCCGAAGCGTCGCCGGCCAGCTTGATATAGTCCTTCGAGGCCACGCCGTGCGACTGATACAGCGGCGCCGCAACGCCCAACTGCTTGTAGTTCTTGGTCACCACGGCCGGGCTTTGGCCGAAGCCCCAATTGATCACGGCCTGAACGCCGGCCGTGTTCTTGATCTTGGTTAGCTGCGCCGTGACGTCGGGATCCTTGGGGGCATAGGTTTCGTCGGCCACCAGCGTCATGCCGTAATTGGCCTGCACCTTCAAGGTCTCGTCATGGCCCGATTTGCCGAAGCCGGCATTCTCGGAAATCATGGCGTATTTGGTGATGCCTTTCTTCTTCATGTCGGCGAAGATCTTCTCGGCCGCCATGCGGTCGGTGTGAGGGGTCTTGAAGACCCACTTCTTGACCGGCTCGACGATGACCACGGCGCCGGCCAGCGAAACAAAGGGCATGCCCGCAGCTTCGACCAGGGGAACGGCGGCCATGGTGGTGCCGGTGGTCGAACCGCCGATGATCAGATCGACCTTGTCGTTCTCGATCAGGCGCTTGACGAAGCTGGAAGCCTTGTCGGCGGCGCCGGCGTCATCGTACAGAACCAATTCGATCTTGCGGCCGGCAACGCCGCCTGCCTTGTTGTATTCGGCAACGTACTTCTCCAGGACTTTCTTTTCCGGATCGCCCAGGAACGAGGCCGGGCCGGTGGCCGAGAGGAACGATCCGATCTTGATGGGGTCTGCGGCCAGGGCGGGGCCCGCGGCGGCGGTGAAGGCCACGGCTGCCGCCGAGGCCAGAATCTTCCAGGCTTGCATGCTCATCCAAATCCTCCCAAATGCTTGACGATGCCAGTTAATCCGGCTTTGTCGTACCATTTTGCCGCAATTTCTTACCCAAAGCCAGCAAAATCTGTATCATATTGTCGGATGACCGGCGTTGGGGCATTATGAACGCGATTTCCTATTGGTCAAAGGGTTGATTCTGCGTATGAGTTTTCACGGGAAGAACATTTTACGGAAAGCCAAGCCAACGTGAACGCCAAACCCCGCCTGTCCCTGCTTGCTGATCGGCTGCTCGGCGACCTTCGTCCGCGCGCCAAGTCGCTGATCGTCACCGTCTATGGCGACGCCATCGGTCCCCACGGCGGCACGGTCTGGCTGGGCAATCTGATCGGGCTGATGGAGGGGCTGGGCCTGTCCGAGCGCATGGTGCGCACGGCGGTCTTTCGCCTCATCAAGGACGAATGGCTGCAGGCGACGCCGATCGGGCGGCGCTCGACCTATGGTTTGACGGAAACCGGCTGGCGGCGTTTCGAGGCGGCCTATCGGCGCATCTATGCTCCCATCGACATCGCCTGGGATGGGGATTGGCATCTGGTGCTGATCCTGGCTTCCAGCCTGTCCGCCGAGCGGCGCGACGAATTGAAGCGCGAACTGGCTTGGCAGGGTTTCGGCCAGGTGGGGCCCAATCTGCTGGCCCATCCCAATGCCGACGCCCAGGAACTGACGGCCACGCTGGGCCAACTGAAGATGATCGACGACGTGGTGGTGATGAAGTCGCGCCATGTCCGCCCCAGCCAGGGCAAGGCACTGAAGGAACTGGTGCGCGAAAGCTGGGATCTCGACGGCTTGTCCAAAGGGTATGAAGGATTCCTGGCCCGCTTCAAGCCGGTACAGGAGCAGTTGAAGATGGGGGAAGCGACCGATCCGGCCACGGCATTCAAGCTGCGCATGCTGATGCTGCACGATTTCAGGCGCGTGCTGCTGCGCGATCCCTTGCTGCCGGGCGAATTGTTGCCCGAGAAATGGGCGGGCAGCCGGGCGCGGCAGATGTGCAAGGACATCTATGTGCGTTTGCACACGGGCGCCGAAGCCCAGTTGATGGGCGGGCTGGCCAATGCCGAAGGCCCGCTGCCACCCTTGCATCCTTCCTATTTCACGCGCTTCGGCGGATTTGGAATCTAGCGGCGCCCAATCGATTTTCGGCAATTTGGGCAGTTCGTCCTTTTGCGCAAATGGATTGGGCGGCTTGACACCGGAATGACCGGTCGCGATACTCGCGCAATAAGCGAATGGAGCGAGAAATGCGCGCCTGCGTTATTTCGATAGTGACGGCTTTGGCCTTGACCTTGGCGCTTGGGGTTTCGGGCCCAGCGCAGGCGGATGATGCGGCCCAGATCGATCTGCCGCCCATCGATGGTCCGGATCAATGGCATCTAATGACCCATGACGACGCCACCAGCACCAGCCAATGCATCGGCGATCCCAAGACGCCTTTGTGCGCCATCGAAACCGTTCTGGCGTGTTTTTTGAGGGCGAAGGTGGAATTTTGCCGAGTAGGCTCTGGCGACCCAAAATAC
>JACRJC010000070.1 GCA_016215555.1 Rhodospirillales bacterium
GACCGAACGCAATACCCGCTCACGAAGATCGATGCTGAAACTGTGTGACATTCCCGCCTCCTTGCCATAACCGACAAAGAGACTGAATCACGCCGCCCTTACCAAACCGTTAACGATTCAGGGTTCGTTAAACCTGCTCTAAAAGAGAGCGCCTGGGGCCAGGCCGGGCCAGGCCAAGGCCGGAATGACCGGGCAAGTCTTGCCGCGCTCGTCCTTTTGATCCGGCGCATTCTGCCGGGCCAGGGGCAAGGCCGCCTCGGCCTCTTGGACGGTCTGCCCGCCGGCCGCCGCTTCGGCCTGCTCGGGCTGGCCGGCCGGACTCGCCTGTTGCTGGCCAAGCTCCTCCTCCAACTGATGCTCAACCGCTTCTTGGATCTTGCGCTCCAGGATCAGTTGAACGGCGGGGGCCATCTGGGCTAGGTCTTCCTCGCTAACCCCCATGGCCGCCATGATTTTTTTCCGAAGCTCTTCCTTCAGCTTCTCGATTTGCATCTCGCCCACCCATTGCCTAAAACCCTTCTCGCGGATGGCCTGGACCTCGCTTTGCCGGGCCGATGCCCGGGCTTCGGCCTTGCTGGCGGCCTGCAGGGCGGCGTCGAAGCCATCCTCTTTGGAGAAGTCCTTCAGTGAGCCCTGGCCAGTAATTTGCCGACCCGCCGACTCGATGGAAGAGATCATGACATCCTCGTCTTGCTGATAACCTGCTCACTCCATGCAAGGACGGGGCCGATGGCTTTTGGCCCGAAGGATCGGCGAGAGGTCTATAACCCGACTCGGGCCGATATTGGAAAAACACGATTTGAGGGGCCTAACTCCTTTTCCCAAAGGCATCTTGTGCGTTGCGGCATTGTGAAAAAGCCTGAGAATCCCTCTCTTCCTTCTGGATTTGAACGTCAAGTTGTGCGAAAAAAACGGGCATCCGCTCTTTAGTTTTTCTTCCTCCTGGAGGTTTCCCATGGCAGTTCGCGTCGCGATCAACGGCTTTGGCCGCATCGGTCGTTTGGTCCTGAGGTCCCTGGCTGAAAACAAGCGCAAGGACATCGTTGTGGTCGGCATCAATGACCTGGGCTCTCCCGAGGCCAACGCCCATCTGTTGAAGCACGATTCCGTCCATGGAACCTTCCCCGGCGCCGTGTCGGTCAAGGGCGACGTCATGAAGATCGGCGCCAGTTCGATCAAGGTCATGGCCGAGCGCGACCCCACCAAGCTGCCCTGGAAGGCGCTGGAGGTCGATGTGGTGATGGAATGCACCGGCATCTTCACCAAGCGCGACAAGGCCGCCGTCCATCTGGATTCGGGCGCCAAGCGCGTCCTGGTCTCGGCCCCTTGCGAGAACGCCGACGCCACCATCGTCTACGGCATCAACCATGGCAGCCTGAAGAAAGAACACAAGGTCGTCTCCAACGCCTCCTGCACCACCAACTGCCTGGCCCCGGTGGCCGACGTCCTGCACAAGACGGTGGGCATCAAGCAGGGCTTCATGACCACCATCCACGCCTTCACCGGCGACCAGAACACGGTCGATACCCTGCACAAGGATCTGCGCCGGGCGCGTGCCGCCTCGCTGTCGATGATCCCGACCTCGACGGGTGCGGCCAAGGCCATCGGCCTAGTGCTGCCCGAACTGAAGGGCCGCCTCGACGGAACCTCGGTGCGCGTGCCCACGCCCAACGTGTCGATGATCGACCTGACCTTCATTTCCGAGAAGCCCGCCAGCGTGGAAGCCATCAACAAGGCCATGATCAAGGCCTCGAAGGGCTACCTCAAGGGCATCATGGACGTGACCGACGAAAAACTGGTCTCGATCGACTTCAACCATTGCCCGGCCAGCGCCACCTTCGACCTCACCCAGACCCAGGTCATTGGCGAGAATTTCGTGCGCATTCTGGCCTGGTACGACAATGAATGGGGCTTCTCGACCCGCATGGCCGACACCACCATCTGTCTGTCCAAATTGAAATAAGGCTTTAGCAACAAGCTGAGGTTAAACGTCCATGACAGCAATCCCAACCCTCGACAAGCTCGAAGTGGCCGGCAAGCGCGTTCTCGTGCGCGCCGACCTCAATGTTCCCGTCAAGGACGGGCGCGTGACCGACACCACCCGCATCGACCGTTCGGCGCAAACCATCAAGGATCTGATGGGCCGCGGGGCCAAGGTGGTGGTGATCTCGCACTTCGGCAGGCCAAAGGGCCGGGATCTGGCCTTTACCTTGAAGCCCGTGGTGGGTCCGCTCACCCGGGCGCTCGAGGGTAAGATCGTGGCCTTCGGCGACGACTGCACCGGCGACGGCGCCATGAAGGCCGTGGCCGGGCTTCGTCCGGGCGATGTGGCGCTGCTCGAGAATCTGCGCTTCCATCCCGAAGAGGAAAAGAACGACATCAACTTCGCCCAGAAGCTGGCGGCGCTGGGCGACATTTACGTCAACGACGCCTTTTCCTGCGCGCACCGCGCCCATGCCTCGACCGAGGCCATCGCCCGCATCCTGCCCTCGGCGGCCGGCCGCCTGATGGAAGCCGAACTCGAAGCGCTGGGCAAAGCGCTGGAAAAGCCCGATCACCCGGTGGCGGCCATCGTCGGCGGCGCCAAGATTTCCACCAAGCTGGAACTGCTGGGCAATCTGGTCGCCAAGGTCGATCTGCTGATCATCGGCGGCGGCATGGCCAACACCTTCCTGTTCGCCCAGGGCGTTGAAATCGGCCGCTCGCTTTGCGAGCGCGACATGGCCCCCACCGCCCGCATCATCCTGGAAAAGGCCGAAAGCGCCGGCTGCAAGATCGTGCTGCCCACCGACGCCGTGGTGGCGGCGGAATTGAAAGAGGGCGCCGCCTCGCATGTGGTGCCCATCGGTCAGGTGCCAGCCGAGCTGATGATCCTGGACACCGGCCCGGAATCGGCCCGCTCGATCACCATGCGTCTGGCCGATTGCAAGACCCTGGTCTGGAACGGCCCGCTGGGCGCTTTCGAAACCCGGCCCTTCGACGCCGCCACCAATGAAGTGGCCCGCGCGGCGGCGCATCTGACGCAAAGCGGCAAGCTGCTGACCGTGGCCGGCGGCGGCGACACCGTGGCGGCGCTCGCCCATGCCGGCGTCGAGGAGCAGTTCTCCTATATCTCGACCGCCGGCGGCGCTTTCCTGGAATGGCTGGAAGGCAAGACCCTGCCCGGCGTGGCAGCGCTTGGCCAGAAACCCAGCGTGAAGAAACTGGCCCCGCCGCCCCTGCCCAAGAAGGTGATTCCGAAGCCCGCCCCGGTAATGGTGGAAGCCAAACCGGCCCCGGCCCCGGCTCCCAAGAAGGCGGAAGAGAAGAAGGCGGACGAACCCAAGAAGGCTGCGCCAGCCAAGAAACCCGCTCCGGCGAAGAAGGCCGCTCCGGCGAAGAAGGCCGCTCCGGCGAAGAAGGCCGCTCCGGCAAAGAAGCCGGCCGCCAAGAAGGCAACTCCTGCCAAGAAGCCGGTCGCCAAGAAGACGGCTCCGGCGAAAAAGGTCGCGCCCGCCAAGAAGCCAGCCACCAAAAAGGCCGCCCCGGCGAAAAAGGCCGCGCCCGCCAAAAAGCCTGCGGCGAAGAAACCGGTGGCCAAGAAGGCGGCTCCCGCCAAGAAGGCTCCGGCGAAAAAGGCAGCCCCCGCCAAAAAGCCCGCGGCTAAGAAACCGGCGGCCAAGAAGGCGGCGCCCGCCAAGAAGGCTCCGGCCAAGAAACTCGCGCCCAAGAAGGGCAAGAAGAAATAAGCCAGCCCGCATGTTGCGGAAGGCCAAACGGCGGCAGGGCAACCTTCCGCCGTTTTTGTCAGGTCAAATCATGTCGCCGAGAATACGGACCAAGCGGGAACGCACCTGTCCTGCGATCTCTGCTTGTGATGTCATGCGACCGCCTGCATAGGCTGAAATCTGGTTCGGAAAAGTTTTGCGGAAACCGTCCGCCTGATCTTCATCCTCGTCCTTCTTCGTGGTGCTGCGGCTGAAAGTGATGGTCTTTCCCGTCTTGCCGTAGGCTTTTTCCCGGATCCCGAAGGTCGTCGATACGATAATGATATAGGTATCGTCGGTCACGAAACTGCCAAGAATAGAGCCGATCGTTGCTCCCGCGACGGCGCCGCCGACCATGCCGGTGTTGGTCTTGTAGTGCGCCATGCCGCCAACTCCGCCTGCCGCTCCGCCTAGGAATCCGTATTCCTGCGCCAGATTGGTCTGAATCTGGCCGCTGAAACGGACATTGATGTCCATCAGCAAACCAAAATCGTTGCCATCGGTTGGCTCGAAGCCGGAAGCCGCATAGGCGGACTTCAGTTGCCCGGTAAAGCCTTTAAGATCAAAAGCCGTATCTCCCGATGTATTGCGCACACGAATCTTGATTTTCCGGTTGGGATAGAAGGCGGCGTCGGTGACCAGTGACGATTCGACAGCAGAGCCGAACATCAATCCACTATCCGGATCCTTGACCATGCCAAGCCGGGCAGTTGGCGCGCCTACGCAGCCTGCGAGCAACAGGGCAAAGGCGCCCACCAGAAGAAGCCGCCACCGGAACATTGTCTTCATATTCATGGACACCTACTCCTTCAGTGCTTCTCGCAGGAAACGCTGCGCCTCGGAATAATGAATGGCAAAGTTTATGTTCTGCCCGTCCGTGCGCGTGAAATCGACTACGCCAACCACCTCGTTATTCATGAACACGGGCCCCCCGGAGTTTCCCGGACTGATGGCGGCATCAACCTGAACGAATAACACCTCTTGGCCTGAACCCAGTTGGATGCTCTTTTCCTTGCGGACAGCGCTGACGACACCACGCGAAATAGAATACTGAAGGCGCCTGGGGTGACCGATCACATCGACGGTCGAGCCCAGTTCAAGTTCGTTCCGGTTATAGAATTTCACCGGCTTTCCTTTGGTCTGGACGCGGACCAGGGCAAGATCGAGCCGGACATCGACATCCAGCACCTTACCGAAGGTCTCTTGCCCGTCGCGCAGGCGCAACTCGACGAACTTCGCCCCTTCGATCACATGATGGTTGGTCATCACGACATCCGGCCTGACGAAGAAACCGGTACCCAACCCTCCATCCGGGTTATTGATGACGACCACATGGTCAAAGCGCGGATCGTAGCGCGTGCTGCCGGTATAGGTATCTTCCTTGACCTTGGCGATTGCCTTATTACGGTCAGCCAACATTTCGGAGCGAAGCGACGCCAAGCCAGGAAGTGGCTTCGAGGCGCCGGCATTGCCCAGATAATGATCGACTAGTTGCGAAAGCTTGACGGTCGAAGGTTGCTTTTCCCAGGCTTCGAGATCGGTTTCCGTCTTATTGGCGGATTCGATTTCCTTCTTGTGCGGATCGCGTGGGTCCAACTGGTAGGGAATGGCAAATCGTGCGTTCTCAGCCACATCGAAGGTCGATTTGAAATATTTCCTGTTCACCCGGTCGATGACGTAATAATGCACCGTCATCGTTTTGCTGGCCGCCACCTGGGTCATCTTGTAATCATAATCGGCATAAACCGGCTGTTCGATCATGCGCGGCGTTGTTTTCAGACGCTCGGCTGCATCATTTGCCTTGCTCTGGGCCGCGCCAATGGCGATCGCATTGGCCAGCCCACCCAATAAGGCGGCGCCCGGCGAAGCGTAATAACCGCCGCTGTTGGACTGCGCCCGGGTCATCATGGCGTTGCTTTGCGCCTGCTGAAAATCAACCTGGGCCGCATCCCAGTCGGGATTGACGACGCTCTTGGTTCCCACGACGCTCCGTGATCGCACGTTCTGAGAGTTGATCGCCCTCCTCGTTGCCTTGGCCAAGGCAACGTCAATCACGAAGAGGTAATCCAAATTGCTCATGGCGCCTTCAGAGAGAACGGCGTCCAATTCCGATTTGTCCACGTCGATGGGAAGGTCAACCTCGATCTGGGCCGGGAATTGAATCTGTCCCTTGTCTAGTAGGGTGCGGCTGGTGACTTCGGCAAAGCCGACCCGCAATCCTCCCGTGCCATCGATCTTCAGGCCGGCCTCCTCGGCGGCCCGGATTCCAGCCAGGGCATCGGCAAGCCCCGGTTTTCCTTTTCCTGCCGCCGAACGCGACCAGGCTTGCACAAAAAGAGCGGCAAAATCCTTTTGCGTTTCGGGGTCGAAATTCGTTTTCGGCTCGTAAGCCTTGGCAAAAAGCTGCATGCGATCCGCCTTGGCAGTGGCAAGAGCAGGCCGCAGCTTTGGCCACCCGGCCTTTACCACCGACTTGATGTCCAAAGGCGCGGGAAAAGCGGAAAAGAAGCTTGTTCCAGAGAAATGGTTGTACGAGTCGAAATGGGCTTGCGCCCCCTCTTCAATCTGCTTGTCAAGTTCCGCCAAGCCCCGGCGCAAAGAGCTCGCCTCGGCTGATTGGAACTCGGGGATCTTGAGAACAAGGTGCGAGTCATAGGCGGCAAACTGCGAGCGGGCAGCATCCAGCGCAGTCTTCATCGGCGCCCAAGCGGCGCTGGAGACCGGCCATTTCTGCTGGCTGACATTGGCCGTGGCGGCGGCAAGTTGAGGCGCTAAGCTAGCGTTCAGGGCATCGGCCAGCCCCTTCATCGCCACCTTACCTTTATCTCCGGATTGCGAGAAGACCTTGCCTTGTTCCTGAAACAGGCGCTCGGCGTCCAGAATATTTCCTGCCTTAACCAATTCATTCAGATGATCGACTTCGTCGAAGAAGGGAGTGTAGTAATCTCTAGAAATCCTTGGCGCCGCCGGTGCGGATGAAACCGAAGCGGCCTGGGTTTGCGGGCCGCTGGTAACCGGCCCTGCCCCGCCGCCTGTTTGGCACGCGACAAGGACAAACAACGCAGCTATTAGGACAGCCGACTTACGTAATTGATTTTTATTAAGCAATTCCATGCACAAGCCTCCCCCCCTTGCGTGTGCCTGTATGCTATATGTTCTCACCCCCATTTGTCGATATACATTTATTCACAACAGTCATTGGCTTTGGCGCCCGCCCCCCCGCCTTGCCCGCCCGTCCCGGCAAGGGTATAACTGCCTGAAGTTTTTCAGGGAGGTAAGCCTATGTATGTGGTGACCGGAGGGGCCGGCTTTATCGGCTCGAACATCGTGGCGGCACTGGAAGCCCGGGGCATTACCGATATCGTGGTCGTCGATCGGCTGCGCTCGAACGAAAAATGGCGCAATCTGGCCAAGCGCGAACTGGCCGATATCGTCGCCCCCGAGAACCTGTTCCAGTATCTCGACGCCAACGCCGATTCCATCAAGGCCATCTTCCATATGGGGGCGATCTCATCGACCACCGAGACCGACGCCGACCTCATCATCACCAGCAATTTCCGCCTCTCGCTGGCCCTGTGGGTGTGGTGCACGGCCAATCATGTGCGCCTGATCTACGCCTCTTCGGCCGCCACCTACGGCAATGGCGAGGCCGGATTCAACGACGACTCTTCGTCCGACGAGCTGGCCCACCTGCATCCCATGAACGCCTATGGCTGGTCGAAGCATCTGTTCGACCGGCGCGTCTCGCGCCTGATGCACAATCCCAGAGCCTGCCCGCCGCAATGGGTGGGCTTGAAATTCTTCAACGTCTATGGCCCCAACGAGAATCACAAGGGCGGCCAGAAAAGCGTGGTGGCGCAGATCTATCCCCAGGCCGAGGGCGGCAATCCGGCCCATCTGTTCCGCTCGCACAATCCGAAATACCAAGATGGCGGACAGTTGCGCGACTTCGTCTATGTCGATGATTGCATCGATGTCATGATGTGGCTGCTCGACAATCCGCATGTGTCGGGCCTGTACAATCTGGGCACCGGCCAGGCCCGCAGCTTCCTTGACCTGGCCAGCGCCGTCTATCGCGCCGTCGGCAAGGAACCCTATATCAAATATATCGACACCCCCGTCGCCATCCGCGAGAAATACCAGTATTTCACCGAGGCCCGCATGGCGCGCCTTCGCGCCGCCGGCTATGTGCGGCCCTTCACCTCGCTGGAAGATGGCGTCACCCGCTATGTGCAGAAATATCTTGCTTCTGCGGACCCCTATAAGTAATCCAGCCGCATGAGCTTTTTCGCCATCCCCTTCCCGGCCTTCGATCCGGTGATCGTCTCGGTCGGCCCGCTGGCCATCCGCTGGTACGCCCTGGCCTATATTCTGGGCCTGGTGCTGGGCTGGCGCTATGTGCGCCGCCTGTGCGTGCAGACGCCCAATCCGATGAGCCCCGAACAAACCGACGACTTCCTGACCTGGGCCGTGCTGGGCGTGGTGCTGGGCGGCAGGCTGGGTTATGTGCTGTTCTATCAGCCCGGCCATTATCTCAGCCAGCCTTTGGAAATCTTCTCGGTCTGGAAAGGCGGCATGGCCTTTCACGGCGGCGCGCTGGGCGTCATCTTCGCCCTGTGGCTGTTCGCCTTCAAAAACAAGCTGTCCTTCCTGAAGATCGGCGATCTGATCTGCACGGCGGTGCCCATCGGTCTGCTGCTGGGCCGCATCGCCAACTTCATCAACGGCGAATTATGGGGCCGCGAGGCGCCCGAGGATCTGCCCTGGGCCGTGATCTTTCCCACCGGCGGGCCTCATCCCCGCCATCCCAGCCAGCTTTACGAAGCCGCCCTGGAAGGCGCCGTCCTTTTCCTGGTCATGGCTTTGTTGTGGCGCAACGAGCGTCTGCGCAGCAAGCCCGGCTTTCTGGCCGGCGCCTTCCTGGCCGGTTATGGCCTGGCGCGGGCGATTTGCGAATCCTTCCGCCAGCCCGACGCTTTCCTGGGCTTTCTGCTGGCCGGCGCCACCATGGGCCAGTTGCTGTCGGCTCCGATGATTCTGGCAGGCGTCGGCCTGATGGTCTACGCATGCAAGAAGGCCTGATCAAGGCACTGATCCGCGATAACGGACCAATCTCGGTCGAGCGTTTCATGGCGATGGCGATCAGCGCCTATTACGCCAAGGGCACCGCCTTCGGACGCCAGGGCGATTTCACCACGGCCCCGGAAATCAGCCAGGTCTTCGGCGAATTGATCGGCGTCTGGTGCTGCCTGGTCTGGGAGAGCCTGGGCCGGCCCGCCCCCTTTCACCTGGTCGAGTTGGGACCGGGGCGGGGAACCTTGATGGCCGATCTGTTGCGTTCCTCAACCATCATGCCGGGTTTTCTGACATCGGCAAGGCTGCATCTGGTCGAAACCAGCCCCGCATTGCGTGCCCAACAGGCCGAGACGTTGAAACCCCATGCGCCCATCTGGCACGAGACTCTGAGGTCGGTGCCCATGGATGCGCCGCTGATTGTGGTCGCCAATGAATTCCTGGATGCGCTTCCCATACGCCAGTATGTCCGCAAGAGCGGCGCCTGGTTCGAGCGCCTGGTTGGATTGGCAAAGAACGGCGCGCTGGAATTCCAGACGGCGGACGAAGCCGAGGCCATCTTGTCTCAGCCCGGCTTTTTGCGAAACGTCCCCGATGGCGCGGTCTGGGAAACCAATCCGCAAGCCCTGGCCCTGGTCGATGATCTGTCTTCAAGGCTGCGCTTGCAAGGCGGCGGCGCTCTTTTCATCGATTACGGGCCCCTGGAAAGCGGGCTGGGCGACAGTTTGCAGGCCGTCAAGGGCCATGCTTTCACCCCCGTCCTGGCCGAGCCCGGCCTGGCCGATCTGACGGCGCATGTCGATTTCGCAGCCCTGGCCCGCCGGGCCCGCGAATCGGGCCTGAAAGACTGGGGTCCGGTGCCGCAGGGCGTGTGGCTGCAGCGCCTCGGCATCGCGCCCCGCACCAGCCAACTGGCGGCAACGGCCAGCCAGGATCGGCGGGATTTGCTGGTCTCGGCAAGCAGACGCTTGATCGATCCGCAAGAAATGGGCACTCTGTTCAAGGTATTGGCCCTGGCCGCGCCCTGCCTTTCGCTTCCACCCGGCTTCGAGGTGACATGATCTCCGTCTCCGCCCTCAATGACGTTTCCCGTGTCCGCCACGGATTCTTCACCCGCCAGGGCGGGGTCAGCGACGGCGTCTATGAATCGCTGAATTGCGGCTACGGCTCGGGCGACGACAAGGACAAAGTGACCGCCAACCGCAAGATGGCGCTGGCGATGATGGATCAGCCGCTGTCCTCGCTGGTCACCGTGCGCCAGGAACACACCATCCGCGCCGTTGTCGTCGATGCGCCCTTCGCCGAGGATCAGCGCCCGGTCGCCGACGCCCTGGTGACCAACAAGAAGAATCTCGTGCTGGGCGTGCTGACGGCCGATTGCGCGCCGGTGCTGTTCGCCGACGGCAAGGCCGGCGTCATCGCGGCGGCGCATGCCGGCTGGCGCGGCGCCCTGGCCGGCATTCTGGAAGCGACACTCAAGGAGATGACCAATCTCGGCGCCAAGCATCAAAGCATCGTCGTCGGCATCGGCCCTTCGATCACCCGCCGTTCCTACGAAGTCAGCCGCGATTTCGTCACCGCCTTCATGGCCGAAAACGACGAGAACGGCTACTTCTTCATGGAATCGGTGGTCGAGGGCCGCTACAAATTCGACCTGCCGGGCTATATCTCGCGCAAGCTGTCCAGGCTTGGCGTTTCCACCGTCACCCACACGCCCTGCGACACGTGCCTGGAAGCCGACCGTTTTTTCAGCTATCGCCGCTCGTGCCTGATGGGCGAGACGACCTATGGCCGCCAATTGTCGGCCATCGTCATCGAGGAATGATATTTTATTATTTTATGTTTAGCCCCTCAGGCGCCGGGCGCGTTCCTACGGAACGCTTGGCTCTCGCGCCATTGGGCGCGCGGACCCTTGGTCCTCGTCGCTGCGCTCCGCTTCGTCTTTTTTTTCTGCTGGCCCTGCTTCTTCTCACCGCGGCCTGTCCGCAATTGCCGCAACCGTTCCAGCATGACCAGGCCAATCCCCTGTTGCTTCTGGATGGACGCGCCGGCGTTTTTCTCGCCTTCGACGAATCCGCCCCTGCAGCGCTGATTCCCGCCCTTCGCGCCGCTCTGATGAAACAGGATGTCCCGGTTTTCCTGGGCAAACCTCCCGCCGAAGCGCTGCCGCTGCGCCTTAAGCTGCGCAAGGCCGCCCCCCGAGCCGATACGGTCGAGTTGGAATTGTTCTGGGAACTTTACGACAGCGATGGGCTGGTCATCGACCATTACGACCAGAAGCTGCGCGTTGTCGCCGCTGATTGGGACAAGGGAGCGCCGGCGCTGATGAAGCGTCTGGCCGACGAGGCGGCTCCGCACCTCGCCCGCCTGATGCCGGTCGAAGAGGGGACAAGGCAAGACGAGGCGGCAACGCCCGGCCCGCGCCCGCGTCTGTTCGTGGCCGCCGTCGAAGGCGCGCCCGGCGACGGCAATGACGCCATGGCCCGCGCCATGCGCCTGTCCTTGTCGGCGAGCGGCATCGAGCTTGTGGAAAGCCCGGGTGACGGCATTTTTCAGCTAAAGGGCAAAGCCGCCGTCGCCCGGGCCGATTCCAGAAGCGAGAAGCTGCAGGTGGAATGGACGCTTCTGGATCCCAGGGGCGGCGAAATGGCCTCGATGGACCAGGAAGGTCTGGTCCCGCTGGGCCTTTTGCACAAGCCCTGGGGATCGCTGGCCGGCGAGATCGTGGCCGGCACCGCCATCGAATTGGCCGGCCTGCTGAAAGACGCCGCCAAGCCCCGCAAAAAACCTTAAACGATGTTGCAAAAGGAATGACCCGTATCGGCCATCCTTCGAGACGGCGGCTTTGCCGCCTCCTCAGGATGAGGTTCGTGGGCTTATTTCAAAGAGTCATCCTCATGCTGAGGAGGATGCGAAGCATCCGTCTCGAAGCACGAGGATAACGGGCGCTTTCTGCAAACTGGCTTTAAGTCAGATTGGCGTAGATGCGCCGCAGCAAGCTGTGCAGCTTGGCGACATCGCCGGGCGCCAGCCCTTCCTGGGCCGCCGCCTCGACCGCCATCGCCTGGGGAATCAGCGTTTCGGTGATTTTCTTTCCCTTGGCGGTCAGGCGCACCAGCACCGCCCTGGAATCCTCGTGACTTTTCTCGCGCTTCAACAGGCCGCGCTTTTCCATGCCGGCCAGCATGCGAGACAGCGTCGAGGTGTCGATGCTGGTATGGCGCGAAATCTCGGTCTGCATCAATTCGCCTTCATGCCAGACCGAGGCCAGCACCCGCCATTGGCCGAGCGAAACATCCTGCGCCGCCAGATCAGCCTCGAAGGCGGTGACGATGCGCCCCGCCACCCGATTCAGCAGATAGGGCGTGAAGCGGTCGAGATCGAATTCGGATCGGTCCAACGGGAACCCCCTTGATCGGTCTCGAAACTATAGCCAAACCGCCGACAAGGCCGCCATAGAAAAACACGCTTGCTTTTGTTGCAAATGCAACTATCATGGCGGCAACCAGAAACATCCAAGGGATGAGGCGTCATGCTGGAAGGCTGCGTTCCCTGGCCCCAAGAGTTCGCCAAGCGTTACCGTGAACTGGGCCTGTGGCGGAATATCACACTGTTCGACATGCTGGAGGAATCGGCGGCCAAGTGGCCGGACCGCGTGGCTTTGACGGCGGGGGGCGAAGGCATCACCTATGCCCAATTGGTCGAGGGTTCGAAGCGGCTGGCCGGCGGACTGCACAGGCTTGGCCTGAAGCCCCTGGACCGCGTGGTTTTCCAGATTCACAACTCGGCTGCTTTCGTCATCGCCTTCTTCGCGCTTATGCGCATCGGCGTCATTCCGGTCATGGCCCTGCCGCCGCACCGTCAGAATGAAATCCGCCATTTCCTGAAATTCTCGGGCGCCGTCGGCTATCTCATTCCCGATCAGGTGCGGGGTTTCGATTACCGGATCATGGCCGGGGAAATGGCCGCTGAAATTCCCACCCTTCGGCATATTCTGGTGGCGGGCGCGGCCAAACCGGGGCAGACGTCGTTAAACGATCTGATGGCAGGAAACGATCCGCCACCCGCCTTTCGCCCCGATCCCTCCGAAGTGGCCCTGATGCTGCTGTCGGGCGGCACCACGGCCCTGCCCAAGCTGATTCCCAGAACGCATAATGATTATGTGCTGAATGCCAGGCTGGCCGGCGAGGCCTGTCAATTTGGAACCGACACCGTTTATATGGCTGTGCTGCCGCTGGCGCATAATTATTCGCTGGCCTGCCCGGGCATGCTGGCCGTCTTCGCCCATGGCGGCCGCGTCGTGGTGTCGCCGGGCCACGATCCCGACGCCATCTTCGGACTGGTCGAGAAAGAGCGGGTGACCATCATTCCCGCCGCCGTGCCGCTGATCGCTTCCTGGGTCAATTCCGACATTCCCAAAAAATACGACCTGTCGTCCCTGCGTCTGGTGCAGAACGGCGGCGCCCGGCTGTCCACCGAATTGCGCGTGAAATTGCGCGCCCATCTGGGATGCCTGACCCAGGAAGATTACGGCACCGCCGAGGGGCTGATCAACCTGACGCGCTTCGACGACCCCCTGGAGGTGCAACTGACCAGTTCCGGCCAGCCCATTTGCGACCAGGACGAAATCAAGGTGCTGGACGCCAACGGATTGGACGTGCCGGACGGCGAGCCCGGCGAGTTGGCGGTGCGCGGCCCCTATACCATCAGGGGCTATTACAACAACCCCGCCGCCAACGCCAAATCCTTCACGCCCGACGGCTTTTACAAGATGGGCGATGTGGTCAGAAAGCAGGGCCGCGTCATCTATGCCGAGGGGCGCAAGGGCGACCTCATCAATCGCGGCGGCGAGAAAATCAGCGTCGATGAGATCGAGAATCTGATTTTGAAACATCCGGCGGTCAAGGCGGTGGCTTTGGTCGCCATGTCCGACCCCATCTATGGCGAGAAGGCCTGCGCCTTCGCGACACTGAAGGATGAGGCCAAACTGTCCTTCCAAGAGTTGTCGCAATTCCTGTTGGCGCAGGGCATCGCCAAGTTCAAACTGCCGGAACGGCTGGAAGTTCTGGACGAATTCCCCGTCAGCCCCGCCGGAAAAATCCTGCGCCGGACCTTGCGCGACATGATCGAGGCCAAGCTGGCCGAAGAAAAAGGAAACCAGAAATGAGCAAGCAATTCCCCGGCGAGGATCGTCTGCCCACCTTGTTCCAGCCCTATCAGTGGGGCCGGTTCCTGCTTAAGAACCGCGTCAAATACGGCGCTTGCTGCGTCTCGAACTATAACGAGCGCGATGGCCATATCACGCCGCGCGAACTGGCCCGCACGCGGGTGATTTCCAAGACCGGCTGCGGCATGATCACCAATCAGGGCGCCTATCCCGACCCCCGGGGCGAGGGCAAGGCCTATTTCCGCCAGGTCGCCATCCATGACGACAAATTCCTGCCCCAGTTTGAGGAAATCGCCAGCTTCATCCATGACGCCGGCGCCCTGGCCGTGCAGCAGATTCTGCATGCCGGACGCTATGGCGGCATCGATCTGGGCTATTGCGTCCAGCCTTCGGTGGTGCCGCAGACCCTGCCCCATTTCCGTCCGCCGAGAGAGCTTTCCAAGGACGATATCCGCCAGACCATCAAGGAACATGCCGATGCCGCCAAGCGGGCGGTGAAGGCCGGTTTCGACGCCACCGAAATCACCAGCTTCATGGGCTATCTGCTGGCCAATTTCTGCTCGCGCTTCACCAACCAGCGGGCGGACGAATATGGCGGCAGCATCGAGAATCGCGGCCGTTTCATGCGCGAGATGATTACGGAAATCAAGAACGCGACGCCTGACAATCCGCTGATCGTGCGCCTGAACGGCACCGAGCTGATGGACCGCTGGGGCGGCAACAGCATGGACGAAAGCTTCGAGCTGATGCAACAGGCCGCCGATTGCGGCGTCGATATGATCAGCGTCACCGTGGGCTGGCAGGAAGCGCCGGAATCTTCCATTGGCCGCGACATTCCGCCCGGCTATTGGAATCATCTGGCGGCCCGGGCCAAGAAGATGCTGCCCCATATGCCGATTACCTTCGGCGTGCGCCTGCCCAGCCCCGACATGGCCAATGACTGCATCGAGAAGGGCGAGTTCGATCTGTGGGAGGTTTGCCGCCCGCTGCTCTCGGACCCCGACATGCTGGAAAAGGTGCGCGAGGGCCGGGACGACGAAGTGCGCCGTTGCGTGGGCTCGCTCAACTGCTTGTCCCGCCTGTTCCGCGACCTGCCCTATACCTGCACGGTCAATCCGGCCCTGGGCCACGAGGTCGAACCCGAATATCACATCACCCCGGCGGCCGTGAAAAAGAAGGTGATGGTGATCGGCGCCGGACCGGCGGGCATGGAATGCGCCATCGCGGCCAGGGGACGCGGCCATGATGTCACGGTGTTCGAAGGAACCGACCGTATCGGCGGCGCCCTTTTGGGCTATGCCATGAATGATCTGGCCCACAAGGAAGATTTGCTGGACATCGTTCGCTATTACGAAACCATGGCGTCCAAGAAGGGGATCGAGGTCAAGCTCAACACCCGCATGGATCCCAAGATGATGCGCAGCCTTTTGCATCAATACGACGTCGCCGTGGTGGCGACCGGGGCGCGCGTGGAATCCGAACGCTATCCCGCCTGCACGCAAGAAGGCCTGATGATGGATGCCCGCGATGTGGCAATCGGCAAGACGACGCCGGGCCAGCGCGTCGTCATTCTGGGGGCGGGCAAGGTCGGTCTGACCATCGCCGAATCCCTGGCCACCAAGGGTCATGCCGTGACGCTGGTGGAATCGGAAAAGCGCATCGCCGGCGACGTCATGCCCAGCTTCAAATGGCGCCATTCGCAATGGGTGCAGGAATTGAAGATCCCCACCCTGACCTCGGCCAGGGTGCTGGCCATCGGCGATGGCGGGGTGAAGGTCAGGAACGACAAGGGCGAGGAAAGCCTGATCGAAGCCGACACCGTCATCGCCTCCGGCCCCAGGCGCCCCAATCAGGAACTGATCCACGAATTGGAATGGATGATCGACGAGGTGCATGGCTGCGGTGATGCGATGGTGCCGCGCGGCCTGACCCAGGCCATCCATTACGGCTACTGGCTGGGGGTGCGCCTCTGATGACCTCGCCCGCCTCCTGGCAGCCCGTTTTCGATCGCCACGCCAATCTGTTCGAGGCGTTGGAAGACGGGCGCTCGCTGGCGATGCTGGACAAGGCGACCTGGGATGCGGGAAAAGGCGAGGCCCTGTCTTGCAAGCTGGAAGGTGGGCGCATGCAAGCCCTTTCGGCGGCCTGGGAAGGGGCCGCCAAAACCGATGCCGACATGCTGTTCGTGGGACTTCGCGATTCACTGGCCCAGTTGGACGCAGCAGGGCCCGACCAGCGCATGAGCTTGTTAAAGGACAGCATCCATGAAGGCGAGGTGCTGTTCTTCGTCATGAAGACCAAATGCACGCTGATCGATGCGGGTTGGGAGGATTTTTTGGACTCGCTGGGTCTGGCCTTCATGGGGGCTTGCCGATGAGCAGCCATCTCGAAGCAGGTTTTTCCGAACGCCATCCTCACCCTTCGAGACGCTACGCTCCTCAGGGTGAGGTTTACCAGGATCACCTCATCCTGAGGAGGGCCGCAGGCTCGTCTCGAAGGATGAGGCGGGCTCTTCAGGGTGAAGCTTGTGGAAACTTCCTCATCCTGAGGAGGGCCGAAGGCCCGTCTCGAAGGATGAGGCGGTTTGTTCAACGGCAGGCTTATGTTTCCTTATTCAGGGCCTGCCGATGAGTATTTTCTACAATCCCCATGGCGCGCCGGAACTGGCCTGCGACAATTGCGGCTGCCGCTGGTACGACCGCATGAACAGTTGCTGCTATGAATGCGGCCAACCCGTCACCGACGAAATGGTGGCCGAGTTCAACCAGGCCCTGGAAGCCTTCAACCGCCAGCAGGAAGCCAAGCGGCCCGGCAAATAATGCCGGGCGGGGAAAACTATGCCGCCCCTTCCTGCCCGATCAGCTGCGCGCCGAAAGCCGAGTTCGATCCGGACAGTTCCTTCCAGCGTTCCAGGAAGCCTTCCCGTTCCATCGCACCAAGATCGACGGCGAACTTGATCGGCTCGCGGTTTATCCACTGTCCTTGCGTCATCGCCGCCTCATGCTTGATCACCGTGCCGCCGGTAGCCTTGGCGATCATCTCGGCGCGCTTTTGCGCCAATTCCGGCCCACTGCCGTCATTGGGCAGTTTCCAGCCGACTTGACTGCCCATGGCGTTCGACATGACGGCGGCGCCGCTGTTTTCGAGTGTCGCCACCGTCTTGCCGTTCAGCACCACACTGGCATATTCGCCATAGCTGGTTTTTCCGGTAGGGCGGGTGAACATCTGCTCGATTATCTTTTTCTCTTCGAGCTTGAAGGCCTTTTCCTCTTGGGGACTTAGGCGGTGAATTTTCAACTTCTCGGTATCGATCTGCTTCATCTGGCTGATGTCAATGCGCAAGCCGGGTTCGGTGACCATGGCGCGAATCCTTTCTCGGTGAGCGCAAGCTGAGAAGCAATCGCCGTGCCAGGCTTAATAAAAACTCACCGGATCGACATCGACCTGAATGCGGGCCTGTTTGGGGCAGGGCACCGCGCCCAGCCAACGCCGCAGATAAGTTTGCATCTTGATTCCGAAGGCGGTCTTCACCAGCAGACGCGCCCGATGGCGCCCACGCAGCAGAGCCAGAGGGGCGGGCGCCGGTCCCAACACCTCGACCCCTTCCTGGCGGGGCGCGGCAGAGGCCAGGGCCTGCGCGTAGCGCGAGGTGGTGGCAGGGTCGGGACTGGAGACGATGAGTCCGGCCAGGCGGCCGAAAGGCGGCATGCCGGCCTTTCGCCGCTCCTCGGCTTCGGCTTCCAGAAACCGCTCGACATCGCCATGCGAAAGGGCCGCCATCACCGGATGCTCGGGCTGCCAGGTCTGCACCAGCACCCGGCCCTTCTTCAGGGCCCGCCCGGCCCGGCCCGCCACCTGCCACAGCAACTGGAAGGTTTTTTCGCTGGCCCGCAGATCGCCGCCGGCCAGGCCCAGATCGGCATCGACGACGCCGACCAGCGTCAATTGCGGGAAATGGTGCCCCTTGGCCACCATTTGGGTGCCGATCAGGATGTCGATCTCGTGCCGTTCCATGCGCCCCACCAGTTCGGTGATGGCTCTGGGGCTTTCCATCAAATCGCTGGCCATCACTTCGATGCGGGCATCGGGGAAACGCGCCACCGCCTCCTCGGCCAGGCGCTCGACGCCGGGGCCCAAGGCGACCAGCGTTTCCTTCTCGCCGCAGGAGGGGCAGGCATCGGGCGGCGGCAACGTATGGCCGCAATGATGGCAGACCAGCTTGTGCTGGCTGCGATGCTCGACCATCCAGGCCGTGCAATTGGGGCATTGGAAGCGATAGCCGCAGGACCGGCACAAGGTCAGCGGCGCATAGCCCCGCCGGTTCAGGAACAGCAGCGATTGCTCGCCCGCCTTCAATGTTTCGTCCACGGCCCGGACCAGAGGCTCGGACAGCCAGGCATGGCGCTGGGGCGGAAATTTGCGCATGTCGATGCGCTTGACGTCGGGCAGTTCGGCAGACCCATGGCGCGACGGCAGATGCACATGCTTGTAGCGGCCCTGCCTGGCATTGGCCGCCGTCTCCAAGGATGGCGTGGCCGAGGCCAGGATGCAGGGAATGCCCCCCAGGTGCGCCCTCACCACCGCCATGTCGCGGGCGTGATAGATGACGCCCTCTTCTTGCTTGAAGGCCTGGTCATGTTCCTCATCGACGATAATCAGGCCCAGTTCGGCCAAGGGCAGGAACAGCGCCGAACGCGCCCCCACCACCAGCCGCGCCTGACCCTCCGCCACCGCCCGCCATGTGTCGCGCCGACGCGCCGGCGTGACTTCCGAATGCCAGACGGCGGGGGCAACCCCGAAGCGCGCCTTGAAGCGCTCCAACCATTGCGCCGAAAGGGCGATTTCGGGCAGCAGGACCAGCACTTGCCGTCCCTTTTGCAATGCCGCCGCCACCGCCTCGAAATAGACCTCGGTCTTGCCCGAGCCGGTGACGCCATCCAGCAGCGTCACCGAATAGCCCTCGGCCTGGCGCAACTCAGCCGCCACCGCCTGTTGGTCGGGCGACAGGGTTGGTCCTGGCCGGCCCCAATCGGGGGCATGAAACAGCCGGGGCGGAGCCTGCGGGGCTTGCGTCAAGGCGCCCAGCTTCACCAAATCGCGCACCGCCCCGGCCCCCACCCCGGCCCCGACCGCTATTTCCGAAACCGGGCGGGCCAGCCCGTCGGCCAGCAATTCCTGGATGCGCTTGCGGGCCGGGGTCGGCTTGACCTCGGCCCCTTCCGCCCAGCGATAGGCGGCCTGACGTTTGGGCGGCTCCAGCGCTTCTTGCACGCTTAAGGCCATTTTCAGAACCGCCCCCGGGGGGCTGAGCGTATAGGCCGCCACCCAATCGATGAAACGCCTGGCCGCCTCGGCCATCGGGGGCAGGTCCAAAACCGCCTGAATGGGCTTGAGCTTGGTCAGGGCCACCGAACCGGGGGGGGAATCCCAGACCACGCCTTCGAGATAACGATTCCCTAACGGTACGCGCACATACTGGCCGGGCCGGACCATGAGACCCGCCGGCGCCGCATAGTCATAGGCCCCCGCCAAAGGCAGGGGCAGCAGCACGGCAAGGCGGGTATCGGGCTCGGTCATCGGCCCTAGATTAGCAGCTTTGGGAATGACGACACCATGAGTGAAAAGCCCTTGGAAATCGACGCCGTCCAGGTTCTGAAATTCCTGGAACGCAATCCCGATTTCCTGTCCCACCATCCTCAGGCTCTGGACATTCTGTCCCCGCCCGACCGTTTCGGCGAGCGGCGCGTCGTCGATATGCAGAATATGATGATGCGCCGCCTGCAGGACCGCATGGAGCGCCTCAAGGCCGATGCCGGCGAGGTGGTGGCCATCACCAGGGCCAATCTCTCCAGCCAGTCGCGCACCCAGGCCGTGGTTCTGGCCCTGGTCGAGGCGCCGGACATCAACGGATTCCTGCGCGTCATCGCCGAGGATTTGCCGATGCTGCTCGACCTCGACGCCGCCGTGCTGGCCTTCGAGGAAGACATCTTTCCGGAATTTCATTCGCCGGTCATCGCCAAGATCGACACCGGCACCGTGGCCGAGCTGATGCTGGGCAAGGAGGCGCTGCTGCGCGCCAGTTTAAGCGTCGAAGACGGCATCTATGGCGCCGCCGCGCCGCTGATCATGTCGGACGGGCTGGGCCGCCTGTCGGTCAATGGCGTGCCCGGCCTGATGTGCCTGGGGTCGCGCTATGAAGGCATGTTCGAGCCCGGCCAGGGCCTGGACCTGTTCATGTTCCTGGCCCGCGTCATCGAGCGCATGGCCGAGCGGGTGCTGAACCACCGATGAGCGATCTGGCGCTATCGGCGGCCCCCGATGTGGCGGCGGCGGCGCAAGACTGGCTGGCCTGGCTGGGGAACGAACGGCGCGCTTCCAAACATACGCTGGACGCCTATGGCCGCGATCTGGCGATTTTCCTGTCCTTCCTGACTAGGCATCTGGGCGCGCCGGCCTCGCTGGAGGCGCTGGGCGGCTTGAAGCCCTTCGATCTGCGGGCCTTCCTGGCCAAGCGCGGGGCCGAGAAGATTTCCCGCACCAGCCTGGCCCGCGAACTCTCGGCGCTGCGCGGATTCTTCCGCCATCTCGACCGCGAAGGATTGGTCCATAATCCGGCCATCGCCGCCATCCGCTCGCCCAAACTGCCCCGCAGCGTGCCCAAGGCCTTGAACCAGGACGACGCGCTGGCGGCGCTGGAAGCCACCAACGATCTCGACCAGCCGGCCTGGATGAAGGCCCGCGATCAGGCCCTGTTCGCGCTTCTTTACGGGGCCGGGCTGCGCCTGGCCGAGGCGCTGTCGGTCAAGCACGCGGATTTGCCGCTGGGCGATGCCATGGCCATCACCGGCAAGGGCGGCAAGACCCGCATCGTGCCCATCCTGCCCTTGGTGGCCCAGGCGGTGGCCGATTACGCCGCCACCTGCCCCTATCGGGGCGAGGGCGATTCCCTGTTGTTCGTGGGGGCTCGGGGCGGACCCTTGAATCCCGGCGTCGTCCAGCGTCAGATGCGCCGCGTGCGCACGCTGTTGGGATTGCCCGAAACCGCCACCCCGCACGCGCTGCGCCATAGTTTCGCCACCCATCTGCTGGGCTCGGGCGGCGATCTGCGGACCATCCAGGAATTGCTGGGCCATGCCTCGCTGTCCACCACCCAGCGCTATACGGCGGTGGACGAGGCTTCCTTGATGCGCACCTACAACGCCGCCCATCCCAGGGCGCGGGGGTAGGCGCTTCGCCATTAGCGAATTTCCCTCTTGACGCGACATTCGCTATCGGCGAAAATACGTCCGTGAAACTTGAAATCGCCAAATCCGCTTTCAAGACCCTTGATGGCCTGCAGCCAAAGCTGCGGGCTGCAATGTATGCGGAGTTGCTCCGCCTAGCCGCTGCCCCATATGGGAATCACCCAAATGCTAAACGGCTGAAAGGGGCTGACGACATGTTCCGCCTTCGCCACGGCGACTGGCGGATTTTATACAGTCTGGATCGAGAAACCGACACGCTTCGCGTTGCTGCTATTGAAACCCGAGGAGGGGTTTACAAATGAACTCCATCCACCCAATTGCCCAAACCGACGAGACGGTAACGCTGTCGCGCGCCGATTATGAAGCGCTGCTTGAAGCGCTAGAGGATGCGCAAGATATTGCGACCATCCTTGCCGTTGATGATGCCGTCAAGCGCGGCGAAGACGAATATCTTCCCGGCGAACTGGTCATGCGCCTGATCGAAGGCGAGCATCCGGTGCGCGTCTGGCGCGAACATCGCGGCCTGACCGCCAAGGCGCTGGCCGAGAAGGCGGGCGTCAGCGCCGCTTATCTTTCGGAAATCGAATCTTGCAAGAAACCCGGCAGCCTGGACGCCATGGCCAAAATCGCCCGGGCGCTTTCCGTGCAGGTGGACGATTTGCTGGCGTGGCAGAGGGGGGAGGGCGAATGATTATTTCGTGCAACTCCTATATCCGACTAAAGGACAAACAGTTCTTAGAAATTTTTCCGTCAATTCCTGAAGCGGTCCAAAGTCGGGATATTCCTTATAGCCAGTGACGATATACCGTAACTCAGTCGAGGCGTGCGGCTTGCCAATAAGGCGCATAATTGGGATGTCCGTTTCCTCCAACAATACAAGCCGATAGCCGTTGTGCGTTCCTCATCCCCCATGCGCGGCCAGCCATTCGCGCAAGGCGACATTGACGCGCCCCTGCCAGCCGCGTCCGGTGCCGCGAAAACGTTGCAGCACATCCGCCGACAAACGGATCGAAATCAGCTCTTTCGTCGGCGCTTTCTGGGGGCCACGCCTACGCGAAGAAAGCGTCTTGCGCAAACCCTCGGGAAGGTCAGCGAACGCCACCGCTTTTGCGAAATCCGCCTTGGTCAACTCGCGGACTTCGCCGCTTTTGTCAGTCAGGGCTTTTCGTTTTTGGTTTGCCATATTTTTCCGCCTCTCGGGCATTGGCCTTGCGAAAACTGATGACCCGGATTCCTTCGGGCACAGGGGTGAAACAAAGAACGTGCAGACAATCACCCAAATAGCCGATGGCGATCAGGCGCTGCTCGCCATAAGCCTTGCGGTCGTCGTTCAGAAAGATCGCCGTCTCAAATTCCAAGTCTCGAGCCCGCTCAACTGACAGGCCGCGATGATGGATATTCCAATCGTCCTTGTCCGGATCGAACACGATCTTCATGCACATATTGTATATATAATTTGGACTGGGTCAAGCATGCGTAAAAAAGCCCCCGGTTTCCCGGGGGCTCTTGCACTTTCTTGAACGTTGAACTACTTCGCGGCGGCGATGGCGGCGTCGTAATCGGGTTCCTGGGTGATTTCGGGAACCAGTTGCGCATAGGCGACCTTGCCGTCCTTGATAACCACCACGGCGCGGGCCAAAAGCCCGGCCAAGGGGCCGTCGATGATTTTCACGCCGTAACGATTGCCGAAATCCTTGTCGCGGATGTCGGAAACCGAGGAAACGCGGTCCAGCCCCTCGGCGCCGCAAAAGCGCTTATGGGCGAAGGGCAGATCGGCCGAGGCGCAGAGCACGACGGCGCTGCCCAGCTTGGACAGTTCGCTGTTGAAGCGGCGCACCGAGGCGGCGCAGACCGGGGTGTCGATGCTGGGAAAAATGTTCAGAACCACGGTCTTTCCGGCCAGATCCTTGAGCGAGACGTCGGCCAGATCGATGTTGACCAGTTTGAAATCGGGGGCGGCGCTGCCCTTGGCTGGCAGTTGGCCGTTGGTGTTAATCGGATTGCCTTTGAGCGTAACGGAAGCCATGAGCGCAAATCTCCTTGTCGATGATGCGTGAAATTGGCGTCTTGACCCCTTCTTTTCAAGGGCGCCCCCCCTTTCCGTCTGTTGCCCGCCGCCTTGGGATCGGTTCAAATGGAGCGCCGCCAAGCCGGGAGCCGGAAAGATGCTGCTTGTTTTTACCGATCGGACAACCTTGCTGTCGGCCTTGCCGCCCGGCCTGACCGGAGCCGAGATCGGCACCGCCGGCGGCGATTTCGCCCAAGCCATCCTGGACCGCTCGGCACCGGCGAGACTTCACTTGATCGATCCTTATCGCTTCATCGACTCGCCCGATTACTTGCCGGACATGAGCAATGTCGATGACGCCGAGGGCGAGCGGCGGTTTCGTTTCGTGCAGGACCGTTTCGCAACTCCCATCGCCAGCGGCCAGGTGGCGCTGCATCGGGCCGCGTCGCCAAAAATCGCCGCCCAATTCGACGATGACTATTTCGATTACGTCTATATCGACGGCAACCACACCCAAAGCGCCGTGGCCGCCGACCTTGACGCCTTCGACCGCAAGGTCAAGCCCGAAGGCCTGATCATGGGCCATGACTATGTCGCCCATCCCGGCGCCAAGGCCCTTAATTTCGGCGTCGTCGAGGCCGTCAACGCCTTCGTGAAAAAGACGGGTTGCGAATTCCTGATGCTGACCTATGAGGGCGCGCCCAGTTTCATCCTGGCCAAAAACCGGGGATCGCCCCTGGCGCAGCGGCTGGTTTCGGCGGTTCTAAGCTCGATGATTCCCGCCGTCGCCATCTTGAAGGCCGAGGACAAGGTCATGGGGCAATGGGATGTCTGCAACGAACAGGGCGAGCGCATGCGCACGCTGCTAGCCTTTCGCTGACCCTTTGGCCGTCAGCAGAAGAAGAGCGACGGCGCCGGGGATCGCCGCCAAACCCAGAACCGCAAAGCCCAGGCCGAAGCCCAGCGCCGATGCCCCGCCAGACAAATCGATGGCCAGGCCCATGGCGACGGGGGCAAAAAAGGCGGCGCCAAACCCCACCACCGAATGCAGCGCCATGGTGGCTCCGCGCCGCCCTTGTTCTGCCGCCTGGACGGCGCCGGCGGTGAGCGCCGCCGAATCGCCCAGGATCAGAATGCCGTGTAGCAGGCACAGAATGGCCACCCAGACATAAGGGCCGTCGGCAGCGAAGCCGATGCCCAGCGCCAGCGCCCCGCTGGCCAGCAACGCCGTCAGCACGGCCTTTCGCCGCCCGAACTTCATGGCCAACTCGCCGCCGACGATGCTGGAGACCATGCCCGAAAGCGACACCAGACTGGCCATCGTGGCCGGACCGGGAACGGCCAAATCGCCGGATGCGGATTGCGCCGCCGCGTAGGTCAGAAAGGCCACCATCCAGCCGCGCTGTCCGAACAATTCCCAGCAATGAGCGCCGTAGGCCAGGATATAGCCCATCGCTTCTCTGTTGCGCAGCACGGGGCGGAAATCCAAAAGATGCCCGGGTTGCGGCGGCGGCGGCTTGCGTTTGGCAAGAAAGACCAGGGCCAGCAGCAGGGCCGAGGCGGCGCCGCAGGCCGCCAGCAGAAACGCCGCCTGCCAGCCCAGATGCTGGGCCGACCAGCCCGACACCGCATAGCCCAAGGCCGAGCCGAGGCCGAAGCTGGCGGTGTAAAAGGCGCTGACCCGGGACGGTTTTGACCCCTCATAGCGGTCCAACAGCGCCTTCAAGCCCGGCATATAGACGGCGGCCAATCCGACCCCGGCCAAGCCCTGAAAGCAAAGCGCCGTCCAGAAACCCTGGGCCAGAAAAGCGAAAGCCAGATTCGAGAGCAGCAGAATGGCAGCGCCCAGCATGAAAATGCGCTTGGCGTCGATACGGTCGGCCAGCGCCGACAACCAGGCCACCGCGATTGTGTAACCCGCGAAATAAATGCCGTTGATCCAGCCCGCCTCGGTGTTGGAGAGGCCCCATTCCCGCTGGAACAAGGTGAGCAGGGCGGGAAAGGCGAAGACGCCCATCACCGATCCCACCAGGGCCAGGCACATGACGGCAACAAGCAAAATTGGCTTCATGGAGGAAAAAGCCTTCAGCGATCTGCGCGCAGGCCCAAGCGAACCGCTTAAATATGAACCGCCCGGCCATCGACGGCCAGGGCGGCTTCCTTCAAAGCCTCGCCCAGGGCCGGATGGGCATGGCAGGTGCGGGCGATGTCTTCCGACGAGGCGGCGAATTCCATGGCCAGCACGGCTTCGGCGATCAGGTCGCCGGCATGGGGGCCGACGATATGCACGCCCAACACGCGGTCGGTGCGGGCATCGGCCAGCAGCTTGACGAAACCGTCGCTCTCGCCCATGGCGCGGGCGCGTCCATTGGCGGTGAAGGGGAATTTGCCGGTCTTGTAGGCGATGCCGGCGGCCTTCAATTCTTCCTCGTTGCGGCCCACACAGGCGATTTCCGGCCAGGTATAGACCACGCTGGGAATGGCGTCGTAATTGACATGGCCGGGCTTGCCGGCCAGATGTTCGGCCAGGGCCATGCCCTCGTCTTCCGCCTTATGGGCCAGCATGGCGCCGCCGATGACGTCGCCGATGGCATAGACGCCGGGAACCGAGCTTTGGAAATGGCCATCGACCTTGACGAAACCCTTGGGCGTCAATTCGACGCCCGCCTTGTCCAGGCCCAAGCCGTCGACATAAGGCTTGCGCCCGACGGCGACAAGCACGCATTCGGCCAGGATATCCTCGGGCGATCCGCCCGCCGCCGCCTCGGTGGTCAGCGTAACCCCGGCCTTGCCGGATTTCGCCGCCGTCACCTTGCGCGACAATTTGAAATTCAGCCCCTGCTTGGCCAGCAGCCGCTGCGCCTGCTTGGCGACCTCGGCATCGAAGGGGGGCAGGATGCGGTCGAGATATTCGACCACCGTCACCTCGGCGCCCAAACGCCGCCACACCGAGCCCAGTTCAAGCCCGATGACGCCGGCGCCGATGACGGCCAGCGATTTCGGCACGTTGGGCAGCGCCAAAGCGCCGGTCGAAGACAGGATTTTCTTTTCGTCGATCTCGAGCCCCGGCAGGCCAAGAACATCCGAGCCGGTGGCGATCAGGATATGCTTGGCCGATAGCTGTTCGGTCCCGCCGGCATTCAGGCTGACGTCAACCAGGCCGCCCCCGGCCAGACGCCCGGCCCCGGCGACATAGGTCACCTTGTTCTTCTTGAAAAGGAATTCGATGCCCTTGGTATTGTCGGACACCACCTTGTCCTTATGGCCCATCATGGCCGCAAGGTCGAGGCCGACGCCATCGACCTTGACCCCGAAACGGGCAAGATCGTGGCCAGCCGATTCGTAATGATGGGAAGCGGTCAGAAGGGCCTTGGAGGGGATGCAGCCCACATTCAGGCACGTCCCCCCCAATGTTCCCCGCTTTTCGACGCAAGCCGTCTTAAAACCCAATTGGGCGGCGCGGATGGCGGCCACATAGCCGCCGGGTCCGCCACCGATGACGATCAGGTCAAAAGACTGGCTCACGGCATTCCTTACTTCTTGGCAGGCGCCTTCTTGGCGGCGGCTTTCTTGGCCGGAGCCGGAGGCGGCGCGGTCAGAACCTTGTTGGCTTCGGCGACAAGCGCGTCAACCTGGGCGTCGCTGGCATTGGAGGTGCAAGCCGAAGCCAGTTGGTCGCGTAGCTGGGCGGACTTGTCGAACTGCGCCGGCGAAAGCTTGGTATAGGCCCCCAGAATGGCGCCATCCAGCTTCTTCAGTTCGGTCTGGCACTTGGTGGGGGCCGGGGCCGCCGCCTTGGCCGGAGCCGGAGCCGCGGCCGGAGCCGCCGCCGGCTTGTCCTTGGCGGAGTTGTCGGCCACGAATTTGTCCATGGCGTCGCCGCCGCAGGCGGCCAAACCGAAACAAACCAACGCGACGGTTGAAATCTTCTTGAACATTACTCCCTCCCTTTTGTTTCGAAAAAAAACCTGGCGCTTACTTCGACTTTGCGGATTCTTGCGCCGCGTGATCCTTGAGATCCTGCATCAGCTTGGAACCGCTGTCGCCGAGATAGCAGGCCGACAGGCCCAAACAGACCAGAACCACGGTGGTGATTTTGCACAACATCGCCTTCTCCCTTGTTGGACATTCCAAGCTGACGTTTAGGGAAACCGGAAAAGAGTTAGATATCAAGAAGAATCCGCTGGGGGTCTTCGATACATTCCTTGACCCGGACCAGAAAGGAGACCGCTTCCCGCCCGTCGATGATGCGATGGTCGTAGGAAAGGGCCAAATACATCATGGGACGGGCCAGGATCTGGCCGTTCACCACCATCGGGCGCTCCTGAATCTTATGCATCCCTAATATACCCGACTGGGGCGGATTCAGGATCGGCGTGCTCATCAGCGAGCCATAGACCCCGCCATTCGAGATGGTGAAGGTGCCGCCGGTCAGGTCATCAAGCCCCAATTTGCCGTCGCGGGCCTTCTTGCCCAATTCGCCGATGGTCTTTTCGACCTCGGAGAAGGAGAGCTGATCGGCATTGCGGACCACCGGCACCACCAAACCCTGGGGCGTGCCGACGGCGACGCCGATGTCGTAATGGTTCTTATAGACCAGATCCTCGCCATCGATCTCGCCGTTGACGGCGGGAAATTCCTTCAAGCCGACGATGGCCGCCTTGACGAAGAAACTCATGAAGCCGATGCGGACGCCATGTTTCTTCTCAAAGCTATCCTTGTACTGGTTGCGAAGGGCCAGCAGGGCCGTCATATCCACCTCGTTGAAAGTGGTCAGCATGGCGGCGGTGTTCTGGGCTTCCTTCAGCCTTTCGGCGATGCGCTTGCGCAAGCGCGTCATGCGCACACGCTCCTCATTGGCCTGCGGGGCGCGGGAAGAAGCCGGAGCCAATGCCGCGACCGGAGCGGCGGCGGGTTTCTTCTCGAGATGGTTGACCACATCTTCCTTGGTCAAACGGCCATCCTTGCCGGTGGCCGGAATGCTGGCCGCCTCCAGCTTGTTTTCCTCGACCATGCGCTTGGCGGCAGGCATGACGGCTGGCGCCGCTGCGGCAGGGGCAGGCGCGGCAGCGGCGGGCTTGGGCGCAGGCGCTGAGCCGGCCTTGGCATCGACGGAACCCAAAAGCGCGCCGACGCCGACATTCGATCCCGCCGGGGCGTCGATGGCCGCCAGCACGCCCGAAGCCGGGGCCGGCACTTCCACCGTCACCTTGTCGGTTTCCAACTCGACCAGGGGCTCGCCCGAGGTCACGGACTCGCCGACGGCTTTGAACCATTTGGCGACCGTGGCTTCGCTGACCGATTCGCCAAGTGCCGGAACGGTGATGGAACTGGCCATGCTTTACCTCTTGACCGTAATGCGTGAAAGCGGGGTGGCGCGCTGGAAGGGCTGGTGCAGACTATCAAAGTTCCAGGCCAGGGCCTGATCGACCAGTTCGGCCTGTTCTAGCACATGCTGCTTGTGCCAGCCGGTGGCCGGCGAGGCCGCAGCCTTGCGCCCGGCGTAATAGACATGGCTGTGCTTGTGCCCGACCTCGGACAGGGCGAATTGCAAGCGCGGCAGCACGAACATCCAGGCCCCCATATTGGCGGGCTCTTCCTGGCACCAGATGAGGCGGGCGTTCGTATAGCGCGCCAGCTCTTTCAGCAGATGGTCCTTGGGCCAGGGATAAAGCTGCTCGACGCGCAGCAGGGCCACGTCCTTCAGTCCCCGCTTGGTGCGTTCTTCCAGCAGATCGTAATAGACCTTGCCCGAACACAACACGACGCGCTTGACCGATTTGTCGACCGCCAATTCCTCTTTCTCGGCCAGCAGGCGCCAGAAGCGAGAACCGGGCCCGAAGTCGGACAGCGGGCTGACGCAGGCCTTGTGCCGCAGAAGCGATTTCGGCGTCATAACGATCAGGGGTTTTCGGAAATTGCGTCGCACCTGGCGGCGCAGGGCATGGAAGAAGTTGGCCGGCGTCGTGCAATTCAGAACCTGGATATTGTCTTCGGCGCACATCTGCAGATAGCGCTCGAGACGGGCCGAGGAATGTTCCGGCCCCTGGCCTTCCAATCCGTGCGGCAGCAGCATGACCAGACCCGACATGCGCAGCCATTTGCTTTCGCCCGACGAGATGAACTGGTCGATCACAACCTGGGCGCCGTTGGCGAAATCGCCGAACTGCGCTTCCCACATCACCAGCGCATGCGGCTCGGTGGTGGAATAGCCGTAATCGAAGCCCAGAACGCTGGCTTCCGACAATGGCGAATCGATGACCTCGAACCGCGCCTGGTCGGACGACAGGTTGGACAAAGGCGCGAAGCGCTTTTCCGTGCTCTGGTCGGTCAGCACGGCATGGCGCTGCGAGAAGGTGCCGCGCCCGCAATCCTGGCCCGAGAGGCGCACTGGCGTCCTTTCCATCATCAGCGTGCCGAAAGCCAGGGCCTCACCGGTCGCCCAATCGATGCCCTGACCCGATTCCACGGCCTGTTTCTTGGCCTCGAGCTGGCGCAGGATTTTCTTGTTGGCGTCGAAACCCTCCGGCACCTGGCAGAGTTTGCCACCGACTTCCTTCAAACGGTCCAGCGGGACCGCCGTCGGCTCGTCTCGGAATTCCTCTTCCTCGGACAATTGGGCTAGGCCCTGCCATTTGCCTTCCAGCCAATCGTCCTTGTTGGTCTTGAAGCTTTGCGCGGCCTGATATTCGCCCTCAAGCAGAGCCATGAACTTGTCTTGGATGCCCTGGCATTCCAAAGCCGTCAGCACGCCGCCATCGGCCAGTTTGTTGGCGTAGAGCGTGCGCGAGGTCGGATGCTTGGTGATCGCCTTGTACATCTTGGGTTGGGTGAAGGCCGGTTCGTCGGCTTCGTTATGGCCCTGGCGGCGATAGCACACCATGTCCAGCACCACGTCGGCCTTGAAGGTCTGGCGAAATTCGGTGACGATGCGGGCCACATGCACCACGGCCTCGGGATCGTCGCCATTCACATGGAAGATCGGGGCCTGCACCATCTTGGCGACATCGGTGCAATAGGGACTGGAACGCGAAAAGCGCGGACTGGTGGTAAAGCCGATCTGATTGTTGATGACGATATGGATGGTGCCGCCGGTCTTGTAGCCGGTCAGTTGCGACAAAGCGAAGCATTCGGCCACCACGCCCTGGCCGGCGAAGGCGGCGTCGCCATGCAGCAGCACGGCCATGACCTGGCTGCGTTCGGTGTCGCCCCGTTGATCCTGCTTGGCCCTGACCTTGCCCAGCACCACCGGATCGACGATCTCCAGATGCGAGGGATTGGGCGTCAGCGACAGATGGACGACATTGCCGTCGAATTCGCGGTCGGCAGAGGTGCCGAGATGATATTTGACGTCGCCCGAGCCCTGCACATTCTCGGTATGCGAGGGATTGCCCTGGAATTCCGAGAAGATGGCGCGATAGGGCTTGTGCAGGATGTTGGCCAGCACGTTCAGACGCCCGCGATGGGCCATGCCGAAGATGATCTCCTTCATCCCCATCTGGCTGCCGCGCTTGATGATCTGCTCGATGGCGGGAATGACGGTCTCGCCGCCTTCCAGGCCGAAGCGCTTGGTGCCGGTATATTTCACCTGCAGGAATTTCTCGAAGCCTTCGGCCTCGGTCAGCCGTTCCAGGATCGCCTGCTTGCCCTTGACCGTGAATTCGGTGCGGTTGCCGACATTCTCGATGCGCTTTTGAATCCAGGCCTTCTGGCCGGGATCCTGGATATGCATGAATTCGACGCCGATCGAGCCGGCATAGGTTTCCTTCAAGACCTGGGCGATCTGGCGCAAGGTCGCCGTTTCCAGACCCAGCACGTAATCGAGGAAGATCGGGCGGTCGAGGTCGGTCTCGGTGAAGCCGTAGGTCCGCCAATCCAGTTCAGGGTGCGGCGCGGGCTCTTCCAGCCGCAAAGGATCGAGATCGGCCAGCAGATGGCCGCGCACGCGAAAACTGCGGATCAGCATCAGGGCGCGGATGGAATCCAAGGTGGCGGCGCGCACCTGTTCTTGCGTGATCCCGGCGGCGGCCTGAGCGCCCTTGGCCTCCTTGCCCTTGGCGGGCGCAGCGGGCTTGGCGTCGGGATCGGCGGCTCCCACCACCTTGGCGCTGGACGGATGCCAGCTAGCGCCTTGCAGATCATGAAGGATGTTGGGAGCGTCGTCGGCCAGGGATTGGAAGAACGAGGCCCAGCCGGGATCGACCGAGGCGGGGTTTTGGGCCCAGCGCGATTGCATTTCGGCCAGAAAAACGGCATTGGCGCCGTAAAGGGCGGTCGGGTCCAAGTTCGGGTGCGCTCCACAGATTATTATCTTTGCCGGATCTGGGGAGGCCTCTCCCGCCTCCCCATTCCGGATATTGGTCCGTTGACTTAGCCTTTCAAGACCTTGAGCATGGTGCTGCCCAGCGCCGCCGGGCTTTCGGCCACGGCGATGCCGGCCGAACGCATGGCTTCCATCTTGTCGCCCGCCGTGCCCTTGCCGCCCGAGATGATGGCGCCGGCATGGCCCATGCGACGGCCCGGAGGAGCGGTGACGCCGGCGATGAAACCGACGACCGGCTTTTTGATTTTCGAAGCCTTCAGGAAATCGGCGGCCTCTTCTTCTGCCGAACCGCCGATTTCGCCGATCATGATGATCGATTCGGTTTCGGGATCGCCCAGGAACAGGTCCAGGCAGTCGATGAAGTTGGTGCCGTTGATGGGATCGCCGCCGATGCCGATGCAGGTGGTCTGGCCCAGGCCGGCGGCGGTGGTCTGCGCCACCGCTTCATAGGTCAGGGTGCCCGAACGCGACACGATGCCGACCTTGCCCTTCTGATGGATGTGGCCCGGCATGATGCCGATCTTGCAAGCGCCCGGCGTGATGATGCCCGGACAGTTGGGTCCGATCAGGCGGGTCTTGGAACCGGCCAGCGCCCGCTTCACCCGCAGCATGTCCAGAACCGGAATGCCTTCGGTGATGCAGACGGCCAGTTCGATGCAGGCATCCATGGCTTCCAGGATGGCGTCGGCCGCAAACGGAGGCGGAACATAGATCGCGGAAGCGGTGGCGCCGGTGGCGGCCACGGCATCGGCCACGGTGTTGAAGACCGGCAGGTCCAGATGCTTGGTGCCGCCCTTGCCGGGCGTCACGCCGCCCACCATCTTGGTGCCATAGGCGATGGCCTGTTCGGAATGGAAGGTGCCCTGCGCGCCGGTAAAGCCCTGGCAGATCACCTTGGTGTTGGCATTAACGAGAACGGCCATCTTACTTAGCCTCCTTGACGGCCTTGACCACCTTTTCGGCGGCGTCGGCGAGATTGTCGGCTGACACGATGGGCAAGCCCGACTGAGCCAGGATCTTCTTGCCCAATTCGACGTTGGTGCCTTCCAGGCGCACCACCAGGGGCACGTTCAGGCTGACTTCGCGGGCCGCCGCGACCACGCCCTCGGCGATGACGTCGCAACGCATGATGCCGCCGAAGATGTTGACCAGAATGCCTTCGACATTCGCGTCCGAGAGGATGATCTTGAAGGCCGTGGTCACGCGTTCCTTGGTGGCGCCGCCGCCGACATCCAGGAAGTTGGCGGGTTCGCCGCCATACAGCTTGATGATGTCCATGGTGGCCATGGCCAGACCGGCGCCGTTGACCATGCAGCCGATCGAGCCGTCCAGCTTGATGTAGTTGAGCGAATGGCGCGCGGCTTCCAGTTCGGCCGGATCCTCTTCGCTTTCGTCGCGCATTTCCTCGATCGACTTCTGGCGGTAAAGCGCGTTGTCGTCAAAGTTCATCTTGGCGTCGAGGGCGACGACCTCGCCAGCCCCCGTCACCACCAGCGGATTGATTTCCACGATCGAGGCGTCAAGAGCCAGGAAGGCGTCGTACATGCCCGACAGGAATTTGGTGAAGGAGCCAACCTGCTTGCCTTCCAAGCCCAGGCCGAAGGCCAGCTTGCGGCAGTGATAGCCCTGGATGCCGCTGACCGGATCGATGGCCTGCTTCAGGATTTTCTCGGGGCTGTGATGGGCGACCTCTTCGATCTCCATGCCGCCCTCGGTCGAAGCCATGACGGTGACCCGCGAGGTGGCGCGGTCGATCAGCATGCCGAGATACAGTTCGCGCTTGATGTCGCAACCGGCTTCGATATAGAGGCGCTTGACCTCTTTGCCCGAAGGGCCGGTCTGCTTGGTGACCAGCACGCCGCCCAGCATTTCATTGGCATGCGACTTGACCTCATCGACCGACTTGGCCAGACGCACGCCGCCGCCCGAGCTTTCCTTGCCCTTGAACTTGCCCTTGCCGCGCCCGCCGGCATGGATCTGGCTTTTCACGACATAGACCGGTCCCGGCAGCGACTTGGCGACCGCCTCGGCCTCGCCGGCCGAATAGGCGACGCCGCCTTGCAGGACGGCCACACCGTATTTGGCCAGCAGTTGCTTGGCCTGATACTCGTGGATATTCATCTAGAACGTCTCCTTCGTCTTTAAACCTTTAAGCTTGCCCCATCAATCCCTTGGCGGTCACGATCAGCGCCCGCACGGCATTGGCCGACTTGTCGAAGCCGGCCTGCTCGGCGGCATCCAGATCGATCTCGACGACGCGCTCGACGCCGCCGGCGCCGATCACCACCGGCACGCCGACGAAGATATCATCCTGCTGCTTGTACATGCCTTTTTTGACGAGCGCGGCACAAGGCAGCACGCGCTTCTTGTCCTTCAAGAAGCACTCGGCCATTTCAACGCCCGCCGCCGCCGGCGCATAGAAGGCCGAACCGGTCTTCAGGAGATTCACGATTTCTGCGCCGCCGTCGCGGGTGCGCTGGATCATGGCGTCCAACTTCTCTTGCGTGGTCCAGCCCATCTTGACCAGATCGGGCAGCGGAATGCCGGCCACGGTCGAATAGCGGGCCAGCGGCACCATGGTGTCGCCGTGGCCGCCCAGCACGAAGGCGGTGACGTCTTCCACCGAGACGTTGAATTCGCGAGCCAGGAAGAGGCGGAAGCGCGCCGAGTCAAGAACGCCGGCCATGCCGACGATCATATGGGCGGGCACGCCCGAAGCTTCCCTGAGCGCCCACACCATGACGTCCAAGGGATTGGTGATGCAGACGATGAAGGCGTTGGGGCAGTTGGCCTTGATGCCGGCGCCCACCGACTGCATGACCTTCAGATTGATGCCGACCAGATCGTCGCGGCTCATGCCCGGCTTCCTGGGCACGCCGGCGGTGACGATCACCACGTCGGCGCCCTTCAGATCGGCATAGTCGTTGGTTCCGGAATAGCTGGCGTTGCAGCCCTCGATGGGAGTCGATTGGGCGATGTCCAGCGCCTTGCCCTGGGGAACGCCCTCGGCGATGTCGAACATCACGACGTCGCCCAGCTCCTTCAGGCCAATCAGGTGAGCCAAGGTGCCGCCGATATTGCCGGCGCCGACGAGTGCGATCTTTTTGCGTGCCATGAAGAACCTCGAAGCTCTGGGTTTTGGAGGGAAGAGAATGCCTGCGCTCGCGCGCCTGCGGCACCCCACTTATGGGTGGTGTGTTACTACCTCGTTTTCCTACCCGACGCAAGCGGTAGGAATTAAAAAAAGTGACGGAGCATGGACAGCCCCACGCCGTCCATGCAACATCAGGGCGATGCCGCCCTGTTTCAATGATTCTTTACGGCCTGTAAAGCCGTTTTCCCTTGCCGCCGTCCTTTTTCTGGCCGGTCTGGCTTGGGGCTGGCCGAATCAGGCCAGGGCTGCCGATATCCTGAGACTGGGCTTCGTGACCTCGCAAAGCGACGTCGCCGCCCATCGCGGCCAGGATTTTCTGGAAGGTTTCAAGCTGGGCTTGCGGATGCTGGGCGGCAGGCTGGGCGGGGTCGAAACCGACCTTGCCGTCATCGACGACGTCAGCCGCCCCCAAACCGCCGCCCAAGCGGCCAGGAAATTGGTCGAGCGCGAGCATGTGCAGATCATCAGCGGCCCGGTCCTGCCGCAGACCGCCTTGGCCGTGGCCGAGGCGGTGAAAGGGGAAAACGGCCCCTTGTTCGTCAGCCCGGCCTTCGGTCCGGTTTCGCTGGCCGGCGCCGACTGCCGCCAGGGATTCTTTTCCCTGGTCCCCTCGGACGAGGTCATCGCCGAGGCCACGGCCCGTCAGATGAAGGGAGAGATGCCGTTGCCCATGGCCGCCGCCCTGATTCCCAAAAAGAGCGAACGCGAGCGCCGGCAGGCGGAAAGTCTGCGTCCGCATTTTTCGGGCCTCACCATACTTGAAACGGGCCCCGGCAACCTGGTTTTCGACCATCCGCTGCAGGCGCTGCAGGCGTCCAAGGCGCAGGCGGTCGCCGTTTATCTGGGCGGCGGGGTCGGCATCGGATTCTTGCGCCAGCTCAAGGCCTGGGAGTTGAACAAGGACAAGACGATCTATGCCGACTGGCCGCTGATGGAGCCCCTGCATCTGACCGCCGCCGGCGACGCCGGCATCAGCCTGAAAACCGTAGCACCTTGGGCCGACGATCCCGAGAATGCGGTCAACCATAGGTTCGTGGCCGATTACGAGGACGAACATCGCCGCCAGCCCTCCGGCTTCGCGGCGCTGGGCTACGATCTGGCGCTGCTTCTCGACCAAGCGGTCAAGAATATGGGCGGCAGGCTGGGCGAGCGCACGCAATTCGCCAGGGCGCTGACCAATTCCCAGCTTCAGGGTACGCGCGGCCCCATCCGTTTCGCCAACAACCATTTTGCGCTGACGCCCCTGCATCTGCGCGAAGGGATGCGAGACGCCAAGGGCCGTCTGATCGCCGCCCACCGGGGAGCGGTGGTCAATCCCGCCGACCGCCATGCCGGCGCCTGTCGCCTAAGCCCGCCCGAACCGCCGCCAGCCGAAGAAGCGAGCCCTCCAAAGAAGAAGCGTTGATATTTCAGTGCGGTGTTATCAAGATCGCTCGAGAGGCAGGATCATCATCCTCGGCCTGATAATAATCCCTTGACTCTCGGCCCGCAATCGGATAGGCCTTAGGCAGCAACCACCCTTATTGCGTACAAAGACCGTCCTGGCCACCGCCCGGGCGGTCTTTGGCGTTTGGGAGCGAAGCGACTGGGCGCAAGTGCGCCCCGCGAGCATTCCTGCGAGCGTAAGCCAAGGGCGGAGCCCGCACGGCGTCTGAGTGCGGCAATAGATTTAACCCCATGCAGGCGGGCTTTGCCCGCCTGCTTCTACAAGAAA
>JACRJC010000069.1 GCA_016215555.1 Rhodospirillales bacterium
GTATTTTGGGTCGCCAGAGCCTACTCGGCAAAATTCCACCTTCGCCCTCAAAAAACACGCCAGAACGGTTTCGATGGCGCACAAAGGCGTCTTGGGATCGCCGATGCATTGGCTGGTGCTGGTGGCGTCGTCATGGGTCATCAGATGCCATTGATCCGGACCATCGATGGGCGGCAGCTCGATTTGGGCCGGATCATCCGCCTGCACTGGGCCCGAAACCCCAAGCGCTAAGGTCAAGGCCAAAGCCAAAGAAGCCATCATCGAAATAACGCAGGCGCGCATTTCTCGCTCCATTCTCTTATTGCGCGAGTATCGTGCCCGGTCATTCCGGTGTCAAGCCGCCCGGACATTTCCTGCGGATTGGCCGTCTCCCTGCGTCAGATATTTTCAGGCGCTTGAAAAGTCGCCACCAGCGGCGCATGGAAGCTTTCCGGCGTGCGCGGCGCCAGGGCGGGCGAGACCGCTTCGTCGCCCAGCGCTTCATTATGGATGGCGATATCCTTGGCCCATCCCAGCAGTTGGCGCGACACCAGCAGGTGATCCAGCATTTGCGGCCGTCCATGATGAATGACCGAGAAGCGCTGACTGTCGGGAAGACCGCGTTCCAGTGACGCCAGCGAGCGCGCCGCCAGATGGGCGTTGCCGGTGTCGTCGGCCTCGGCCCTTAGGAGTCGCAGGGGCGTTTCATTGTCCTGGGCGTTGAAGTCGCCGGTGACGGCGATCAGCGCTTCCTGGTCCTTGTCTTGCAGGGCATCGACGGTCAAGCGGGCCTCCAAGGCCTGGCCCGAGCGTTTGATCGAAGCCATGTGGAAACCCTCGGCCCAACCCGGCGCCGATATCCAGCGCTCGGGCGTTTGCTTGGCGCCGGGAACGAAGGCGGCCCGGGGCGCTTTCAGATGCAGATTCAAGACATGCAATTCGCGCTTGGCGTCCAGGGCCAGACGCGCATACAGCAGCGGGCGGTCCCATTCCAGCGCCACCGGCGTGGCCGGATCGTTGGGCGCGTAATGATGCGGCGGCGGCACCAGATGGTGCCAAATCTCGCGCCATTCCAGAAAGGGAAAGCGCGACAGGATGGCCAGATTGTGCCTGTCGGCCAGGCGCCGTCCCAGCCGATTGTGACTGATGGTCATGTGGAAGCCTTGATAAAGGCTGCCCTCGATCAGGCGTTCGAGGGCCAGGGCCCTTCTTTCGCCATGCTTGACCACTTCCTCGGCATTGACTTCCTGCAGGCACAGAATATCAGCGTCCAGCCGTTCGAGCTGGGGGCGCAGGATGCCGAGGCGCTCGTCCAGCGTCGCCCCGCCGGCATGATCGGGCCTGGTGTCGAGATTCTCGAGATTGAAGGTGGCCAGTCGGAACGTGCTGCGCATGGTCAGCTTGGGAAATGCAGGGGAAGATGGAAGGTGACCGTGGTGCCCTTGCCCAACAGGCTGGACAATTCCAGATTGCCGCCATGCAGCTCGACGAAGGCCTTGGCCAGGGGCAGCCCCAGCCCCGAGCCCTGATAGCGCCTGGCCACCACGCTATCGACCTGGGTGAAGGGGGCCATGGCTCTGGGGATGTCGCGTTCGGCGATGCCGACGCCGGAATCGATGACCCGCACCATCAGATGGCCGCTTAGGACCGGCTTGGCCTCGACGATGATCTGCCCCCCCTTGGGCGTGAATTTGATGGCGTTGCCGACCAGATTGATCATCACCTGTTTCAAGCGCCGCTCGTCGCCCAGCACCGGCGGCAGATTGGGCGCCATCTTGGCGGTGATCGACAGCCCGGAATGCGAGACGCGCTGGTGCAGCAGGCGAAAGGTGGCGTCGATGACCGCGCCCATGTCCAGGGGCTCGGGATGGAATTCGGCATGCCCGGCCTCCAGGCGCGCCATTTCCAGAATGTCGGTGATGATGTCCAGCAGATGGCGGGCCGAAGACACGATGTCGTTGGCGTATTCGATGTATTTCGGCTGGCCCACCGGTCCCAGAAGCTGGCCGTGGATCATTTCCGAGAATCCGATGATGGCGTTGAGCGGGGTTCTTAATTCGTGGCTCATCGAGGCCATGAAATCGGACTTGGCCTTGTTGGCGGCCTCGGCCTGGGCCAGGGATTCCCGCAGCTTGGTTTCGGCCAGCTTGGCGAGGGTGATGTCGCCCACCGATCCGGCCATGCGAAAGACATGGCCCTGCCCGTCGCGCAGGCCCAGGCCGCGATGGCGGACCCAGTGATTTCCCGGCCCGTTCAGGCGGTAATCGATGCTGAAGAAAGGTGTTTCCCCCTTGAGGTGCTGGATCAGGCTGCGCCGGTAGCGCTCGCGGTCGTCGGGATGGACGCGGTTGAGCCAGTCGTCGGGGGGGCCGAAATCCTCGTCAAGGCCGAACAGAGCGCTGACTCGGTTCGAGTAGTAGACCTTGCCGCTGGCGACGTCCCAGTCCCACAGGCCTTCGTTGGTGCCGGCCATGGCCAGGGCGAAACGCTCCTGATTATGGTTGAGGGCATTTCTGGCCTCGAAGATCTGCGTCATCTCTTGGAAAACGCCGACGAAGCCCAACGTGCAGGCTTGCTGGGCCTCGCTGATCGTCAGTTCCGCCGGAAAAGTCCGCCCGTCGCGGCGCTGGCCGGAGATGGCCTGGCCGTGCAGCAAGACATGACCATGTCCCTTGGAAACATGGCCGCCCAGGCTTTGGGCCAGCCGCTTGGCCCCGGAATCCGCGATAAGGGCAAAAAGTGACGTTCCGATCAATTCGCCTTGGTTATAGCCGAACAGGCTGTCGGCCGATTGGCTGGCCTGGCTGATGGTGCCGTCCGGGCTGAAGATCAGGATAGGAACAGGGAGAACGTTTACAAGACATTTATGGTATTTTACAAGAACATCGTCCTCAGCAGCGGCCCTGCGGGGGTTGTTCTGGGCCTTTTGCCGGGTGCGGACGTCCTTGTTTTTCATTAACCACTGCCACTTTGGGGCCTTTCCCCATTATGGGGGTGGAAGAGAAGAGCTTTCAAGCCTGCATTGACCAGCGAAGATGCTTGCCGGATTCGCAATGGGTGATGTATCGATACAGGTTCAGGGAGGCTCGAAGGGGCCGTCCGGGGGGATTGTGTGTCGATGGTTTTTTCGGGGGACGGGACAGATGGCGATGACACCTAGTATGGCAGGCCGCAAGCTCTTTACCGCCGAACTCCAGCGCATGAAGCGCGAGGGCCAGTCCGTTCCGGCGGCGGCTTCCGGTTTTTCGGGCGGCGACACGGCCCAGATACTCGAGGCCATCGCCCTTCTGCGCAACGACATGAAGGAGCTCATGGCCGGCGGCGTTCATCTCGATCCCGACTCGCGCGAGCGTATGGCCGGCGAGAAAGAGGCGCTGCAGAACGAAAAGGCCGAGATGGATCTCTTGCGCACCGAAGTGCGCGCCCTTGGCCGCTGCATCCAGCAGACCAAGGCCGAAATCGCCGCCCTGCGCCCGGCGAATACCGGCGACGACCATATCATCGCCGTCACCAACGAACTGGACGCCGTCGTCGAATCGACCGAGCACGCCACCCAGGGGATTCTGGAAAAGGCCGAGCAGATCGAAAACACCGTCCACAATCTGCTGGCCCATGTGTCCGACAACCATGCCAGAAATCTGGCCGACCAGATTTCCGACCATGTGGTCGGCATTTTCGAGGCCTGCAATTTCCAGGACATTACCGGCCAGCGCATCACCAAGGTGGTGAACACGCTGAAATTCATCGAGACCCGCGTCAACGCCATGATCGAAATCTGGGGCGACGACAGTTTCGGCCATCTCGATCCCGCGGCGACGCCCGATCAGATCCATGCCGAGGATCATCTGGTGTCCGGCCCCGCCCTGGCCGGCAAGGGCATCAGCCAGGACGACATCGACAAATTGTTTGGATAACAACACGCCAAAAAAACGGCGTGAACGCAGCAGGGATTTAAGGAGTGATTTCGTGACCATCAAAACGCCGCCCCCCGCCGGAACTCGCCTGATGATGTCCGGCAACGAAGCCGTTGCGCGCGCCGCCTGGGAGTCGGGCCTGGCCCTGGCTTCCGCCTATCCCGGCACGCCATCGACGGAAATTCTGGAAGAACTGACCCAATATCCCGACCTTTCCGCCCAATGGGCGGTCAACGAAAAGGTGGCGCTGGAAGTGGCCATTGGCGCCGCCGTCGCCGGGTCGCGTTCGATGGCCGCCATGAAGCAGGTTGGCGTCAATGTCGCCGCCGATCCCTTGATGAGCCAATCGCTGGCCGGGGTGGTCGGCGGCCTGGTGCTGGTGGTGGCCGACGATGTCGGACTTTCATCGTCGCAGAACGAACAGGACACGCGCTTCTGGGGCCGCTTCGCCCATATCCCGGTGATCGAGCCCGCCGACGCCCAGGAAGCCTATGAGATGATGAAGCAGGCCTTCGAGCTCTCGGAGAAGTTCGAAACCATCGTCATTCTGCGCATGACCACCCGGGTCTGCCATGTCAAATCGCTGGTCACGGTGGGCGAGCGCCGGGCCAAGAATTCCGAGGGCGGTTTCACCTACGATCCCAACCGCTGGGTGCTGGTGCCCAGCACGGCCAAGCGCCGCCTGCCCATCCAGGCCGAGCGCGAGAAAGCGCTGAAGGCGGAAAGCGAGAAGAGCCCCTTGAATTTCGTGGAACCGGGTTCCGACAAGCGACTTGGCTTCGTGACCTCGGGCCCCGGCTATCTGCATGTGAAAGAAACCTTCCCCGATGCGCCGGTGATGAAGCTGGGCCTGTCGCATCCCGCACCTTTCGAAGCCATCCGCGCCTTCGCGGGCACGGTCGAGCGCCTGGTGGTGGTCGAGGAAACCGAGAAGATTCTGGAAACCGAGTTGAAGGCCGAGGGCATCGGCTGCACGGGCAAGGACATCCTGCCCTCGAATGGCGAGCTGGCGCCGGAAATCCTGGCCCCGGCCATCGCCAAATTGTTGGGCGAACCGGTGCCGGTGCGCAAGGTGACGCATGACGCGGCGACGCTGTTCCCGCGTCCGCCCACCATGTGCGTGGGCTGTCCGCATCTGGGCGTCTACTACACGCTGTCGCGCCTGCGCCGCCAGGTCACCATCGCCGGCGACATTGGCTGCTATACGCTGGGCGCCTTGCATCCCTGGAAGGCCTTGGACACCACCACCTGCATGGGCGCTTCGATGACCATGGCGCTGGGCCTGGACAAGGGGCGCCTGCCCAAGGATGCCGACAAGTCGGTGGTCGCCGTCATCGGCGATTCCACCTTCTTGCATATGGGCATCCAGGGACTTTTGAATCTGGTCTACAACAAGGGCAATGCCACGGTGCTGATTCTCGACAATCATACCGTGGGCATGACCGGTGGCCAGGACCATCCCGGCACCGGCAAGGACGCCTATGGCATGCCGGCCCCCAAGGTCGATTTCATGAAGCTGGTCGAGGCCCTGGGGGTCAAGCCCGAGCGCATCCACAAGGTCAATCCCTACATGATGCCGCTCTTGTTCAAGACCCTGAAGGACGAGATGGCCATCCCCGAAGTGTCGGTCATCATCACCGACCAGCCTTGCGTGCTGATCGAGGATCACGAACGATTCGCCCCCTTCACGGTGGTCGAAGCCGATTGTACCGGCTGCGGCAACTGTCTGAAGACGGGCTGTCCGGCCATTCTGGTGCGCAAGCGCGAGAAACTGGTCAAGAACGGCAAGGAACAGGAACTGGCCTTCGTCGATATCGACATTTCGGGCTGCACCGGCTGCGGCCTGTGCACCGAGACCTGCGGTCCCGACGCCATCAAGCGCATGATTCCCAAAGCGGCCAAGGAGGTCCAGGCCCATGGCTGAGAGCAAGATCATGAATGTCCTGTTGTGCGGCATCGGCGGCCAGGGCGTGCTGACGGCGTCGGAAATCCTGGCCGAGGCGGCCATTCTGGCCGGCCACGACGTGAAGAAGACCGAGGTCGCCGGCATGGCTCAGCGCGGCGGCGTCGTCACCTCGCATCTGCGCTTCGGCCCCAAGGTTTTTTCGCCGGCCATTCCCCCCGGTCAGGCCGATGTGCTGCTGGCCTTCGAACTGGCCGAGGGTCTGCGCTGGATTTCACACTTGAAACCCGAGGGAATTGCCCTGGTCAACACCATGCGCGTCATCCCCCCCGTGGTCTCGACCGGCCTGTTCAGCTATCCCGACGATCCCCTGGCCGACATAAGGGCCGCCGGCAACCGCATGGCCCCCATCGACGCCGGCGGAATCGCCAGGGAATTGGGCAATTCCCGGCTGGTCAATTCGATCATGCTGGGCGCCGTGGCCGACGCGCTGCCCTTCGAGCCGGGCGCCATCAAGGCCTGTCTGGTTAAGCGTTTTTCGGCCAAGAAACCAGAACTGGGCGAGGTGAACGCCCGGGCCTTCGAGGCGGGTAGGGCGGCGGCTCTCGCAGCTGCGAAGGCCGCCTAGCCCAATCGCCGGCGCCATGTTAGGATAAGCCATCAGACCGGCCAACGGTCACGAAAAAAAGGAATTCCTGCACCATGCCCAATTTTCAAAGCGCCCTTCAGGCCATCGTTTCCTCGGTCGCCATTCCCGGCGGAGCCGCCGAGGCCAAGGAAGGCCAACGCTATGTCATCTGCATTTCGCGCGATTTCGGTTGCGGCGGCGAACTGATCGGCAAGAAGCTGGCCGAGCGGCTTGGCGTCCGCTATTTCTCGAAGGAGATCCTCGAGAAGATCATCGAGCGCACCCATATGGACCCCCATGTCGTCAAGACGCTGGAAGAAAAGGTCCATAAGGCCCGCGATCTGTGGCTGTATTCGCTGTTTACCGGCCAGGACGCCAGCGCCGACACCTACAAGCGCCACATGGTCAACATCATGCTGTCGTTAAGCCGCGTCGGCGGCGTCATCATGGGCCGAGGCGGCCATGTCGTGCTGGGCCATACCAAGGCGCTTCGCGTGCGCCTGATTGGCACGCTCGACAAATGCGCCGAGCGCGTGGCCCATGAGGAAAGCGTCAGCATTGAAGACGCCAAGCATCGCATTCAGGAGCACAACGCCCAGCGCGGCAAATATGTCTGGGAAATGTTCCATTCGCGCCTGAACGATTCTTCGGCCTTCGATCTGGTGGTGAATGTCGATCGTCTGGGCGATATCGAGCATGTCACCGACATGCTGGTCAACGCCGTCAAGGCGGTGACGGAAGGCGAAAACATCTGAAAGGATACGTCTCATGAACGCCGCCGAATTCAAGGATCTGTTGGATCAGCACGCTCTGTGGCTGAAAGGCGGCGACACCGGGCAAAGCAGCGGGCGGCGGGCCGATTTCACCGGCCAGGATTTGCGGGGATTGGACATGACCGGGCGCGACTTGCGCCATGCCGATTTCCGCGAGGCCGATATGTCCAATTGCAAGCTCGACAGGTCCATCCTGTCGGGCTGCAATCTGACCGGCGTGCTGTTTCGCAACGCCTCGCTTCGCGGCACGCTGCTGGAAGGGGCCGACCTGTCGAACGCCGATCTGCGCATGGCCGATCTCTCGGGCGCGCAATTGAACGGCGCCGATTTCTGGCGGGCCAACATGAATGGCTGCCGCATCTCGCCCGAGGTTCTGCACGCCGTTCTTCGCTGCCGCAACTGATCTTCCATGAGCCGCGACACTTTGTTCTTCGATGAGATCGAGCGCCACGCGCATGCGTTGGCGGCGGTGCGCGAGGCTTTGGCCGATCCCTTCGCCGCCCTGGTCGCCGCTTGCCGGAAATCCTTGGCCCATGGCGGCAAGATCATGTTCTTCGGCAATGGCGGCAGCGCCGCCGACGCCCAACATCTGGCCACCGAACTGACCGTGCGCTATACGCGCAACCGCAAGGCCATCGCCGCCCTGGCGCTGACCACCGACACTTCCTGCCTGACCGCCTGCGCCAACGATCTGGGTTTCGAGCAGATATTTTCCCGCCAGATCGAAGCCCTGGCCCGGCCTGGCGACGTCGCCATCGGCATCACCACCTCGGGCAACAGCGCCAACGTTACCCTGGCCCTGGAAGCCGCCAAGGGCCTGGGCTGCGTCGCCGCCGCACTATCCGGCCGCGACGGCGGCAAGCTGTTGGGCCTGGCCGATCCGCATCTGATCGTGCCGGTTTCGGAAACCGCGCGCATCCAGGAAATGCATATCCTGCTGGGGCACATGCTTTGCGAAGCGCTTGAGCGCGAGGCTTTGGCCTGATGACCGACCAATCGCAACTGGCCGATTTCGTGGCCAATCTAAAGGATGTTCCGGTTCTGGTCGCCGGCGACGTCATGCTGGACCGCTATGTCTATGGCGACGCCAGCCGCATCTCGCCCGAAGCGCCGATTCCCGTGCTGGCCATCGATCACGAAACCTCGATGCTGGGCGGGGCCGGCAATGTGGTGCGCAATCTGGTCGCCATCGGCGCCAAGGTCGAATTCGTGACCGCCGTCGGCGACGATCAGGCCGGGCGCGAGGTTCGCCATTTGTTGGAACAGGAAAAGGGCGTGTCGCCGCGCCTGGCCGTCGAGCCTGGGCGCAAGACCTCGATCAAGACCCGTTTCTGCGCCGGATCGCAGCAATTGCTGCGCGCCGATCACGAGACGGTGGGACCGCTGGCCAAGGGTGGGCAGGGCGACGTTCTGGAAGCCGTGTCCCGCGGCCTTGCCGAGGCGAAAATACTGATCCTTTCCGATTACGGCAAGGGCGTGCTGTCGCCCGATCTGCTGCCGGCCCTGATCGAACGGGCCAGGGCCGCCGGGCGCCAGGTGGTGGCCGATCCCAAGGGTATCGATTATTCGCGCTATCGCGGCGCCACGCTGCTGACCCCCAACCGGCGCGAATTGTCCGAGGCGGCGCAGATGCCGGTGGACAGCGACGAGGCGGTGGTGGCGGCGGCTAGGCATCTGATGGCTGGCTGCGGCATCGGCAATGTGCTGGTCACGCGCAGCCAGGACGGCATGACGCTGGTCGAGGGTTCGGGCGGCGTCCATCATCTGAAGGCCGAGGCCCGGGAAGTGTTCGACGTTTCCGGCGCCGGCGACACCGTGATCGCCACCCTGTCGGCGGCGCTGGGGGCGGGGATTGCGCTGGTCGAGGCCGCCAAGCTGGCCAATGCCGCCGCCGGCATCGTGGTCGGCAAGGTCGGCACCGCCGTCGTCCATCCCGATGAATTGGTGGCCGCCTTCCATCATCAGGATTTGTGGCAGGCCGAGGTCAAGCTGGTGTCGCTGGAACAGGCCAAGGACCGCCTGCGCATCTGGCGCCTGAAGGGCAACAAGATCGGCTTCACCAACGGCTGCTTCGATCTGTTGCATCCCGGCCATGTCTCGCTGCTGTCCCAGGCCCGCGCCGCCTGCGACAAGCTGGTGGTGGGCTTGAACAGCGACGCCTCGGTGCAGCGCCTGAAAGGGCCCACGCGCCCGGTGCAGTCGGAAGCCTCGCGGGCCGCCGTTCTGGCCTCGCTGGCCTCGGTCGATCTGGTGGTGATTTTCGGAGAAGACACGCCCTTGGACCTGATCGCGGCCCTGAAGCCCGAGCTGCTGGTCAAGGGGGCCGATTACACCGTCGACAAGGTGGTGGGGGCTGATCTGGTCCAGAGTTGGGGCGGGCGCGTCCTGCTGGCCGACCTGGCCCAGGGACACAGCACCTCGGCCACCATCGCCCGCATGAAAACCTAGTTGTTCCAGGTGGTTATGCGACTGTTTGGGCGTCAAGTCCTTTTCGCCCATGACTTCGAGGTCCAACCGGATCATAATTAAGGACAGCCCCGTTCAAGAGGCGTTGCCTTCCTAACCCGCTTGGGGTATTCAGTTCCGCCCTTCCGGCCAGATGGAAGACAAGATTCAATCCCAAGGAGACGTTGATGCAGAATTCCGTGCAAATTGCATTTCACGGCATTGATCATTCCGACGCGGTCGAGACCCGCATCCGCGAAAAGGTCGCCAAGCTGGAACAGTTCTGCGACCGCATTACCGGCTGCCGAGTCACCGTCGAGATGCATCACCGCAATACCTCCAACCTGCACCACAAGGGTGAACCCTACCACATCAACATCGACATCACGGTGCCGGGCGACAAGATCGTCGTCAAGCGCGCCCCCAAGGATCCGCATGTCCATGAGGACATCGGCGTGGCGCTGCGCGACGCTTTCGCGACCGCCGAGCGCCAGTTGAAGGACTACACCCGCAAGCAGCGGGGCGAGTAAGTTCGATCGAGGGGGACATGGCCATGACGCAATCGGGCCATGTCCTCCTCGCTTCGGCCCTGAAGAGCGCTTTGGGCCAACCGCGTTTCCATATTCCCATCCCCAATGACCTGATTGCCGACATGGCGGTCGGCGTGCTGATGCGCAACGAGGCGGAAAATGGCTATGAACGTCCTTTCCGCGATTTCTTCGATGCTCATCTGAAACCCGGCGACGTGTTCATCGATGTGGGGGCGCATTTCGGCCTGTTCGCCCTTTCGGCGGCCACGCGCTGGCCGGGCCAGGTGGATGTGCTGGCGGTGGAACCGTCGCCCGAAAATCTGGACGTGCTGGCTCATGCCATCGCCCATAACAAGCTTCAAGACCGTATCGAGGCGGTGCCGGCGGCCCTGGCCGACAAACCCGGCCAGGCGCCGCTGGTCTTCAACACCAGCATGGGCCACAGCCTGTATGGAATCGCCCAGGATGGCGGCTTGCAGGAAAATCCCGACGGCGTGCTGGTGAGCGTGACGACGCTGGATTTGATGATGGCGCTCAGGCCCAAGCTTCAGAACCGCCGCCTGTTCTTGAAGATCGACGTCGAGGGTTTCGAGCCCCAGGTGGTGGCGGGCGGCGCCGGCTTGCTGCGCTCGGGTCAAGTGGCGGCGATCTTGTGGGAGAAGGGCAACGCCTATGCCAGCGAACCCTTTCTGGGCAATCTGCGGCGCATGATGGCGGCCCTGACCAGCCTAGGCTTTACCCATCACCGCTTCGCCGATGAGCGTCTGGGCGGCCCCTTGCTGCCCTATGATATCGACGAAAGCGAATGCAATGTGCTGTCGTTGTCGGCGTCCTTGAGTTTTTAGCCGCCTGATCCAGGCCCTGATTGTCGGTCTTGAGATTCTAGCTTCCCAGGCGCACACTCGCCAGATACGGGAACTGATTTGGATGGACAGGCATGTTGCGGCGGACGACTGTTTTTATGCTGGGAATGCTGGCTTTGGCGCCGAAAGCAGTGATCGGCGGCGAGATTGATCCCGACCATTTCGGCACCTGGGCGCCGGTGGGGCTGTCGTGCAAGGCCGAACCAAGAATCGTGGTTTCAGCAACGGAAATCGTCATCCACCACCGGGGCCGCGTGCAGAGGTTCGGGGATTTGGATGAGAGTTATGACTGTTATTCCGGGTCTTCCATTCATTCAATTCACGTGATTACGACCTGCGTTACCCCTGGCTGGAATGATGGTGTTCCCGCACCATTTTGGCTGGTTTTCAATCCCAAAGAAGAAAGAGAACGCCTCAGCTTTGAGTTGCTGGATGGAGACGCACACTTTTTTCCAAACGATAACCAGCTATTCCGCAAGTGCCGACATCAGAGGTAGTATTTTTTTACCCCCGAGATCGAAACGGACCTATCTGTAACGTACGTTCTCGAAAGTCCTTATTCGCGTTTCGACCGCACGAAAGCGGTCCTCTGTCGTTCGGACCACATTTCCGTTTCTGTCTTTGATTGCCCATCTTTCAGCGACGTTGGGATCAATCTTATTAAAATCACTTTTCCAGCCATTCTTCTGTTGATGCTTGAGATAATCTCTTACAATACCCTCACCGTCTCTGTGAGCTGCTGCGGCAAGTCCTGCTTCGGATATCTTGAACTTGCCAACAACGCCATCGATTTCTTGACCGATATGTTTCTTTGCTCCGATTTCATTGATGGCAGCGTCTTTCTTCTCGAAATACGCCTGCGCGGCCTTGTCCTGCGCGCTTGCGCTTTTTTTGAAGTCGTCATCGCTTTTCACGCCGTGCCGCTTGGCTTCCTCGGTCCAGTTCCCCTTCCTGTCCTTCCAGCCGATGTCAACCAGACCTCCCTTGGTGATTTGATATTTTCCTTGAGCCGATGAGGTGGAGGATTTTTCGTCGGTCGTTCGATCCTCGGGTTTTCTGTTGCCTTGCTCCGCCGACCAGATAGCGTCCAGGAATTCCTTCGAAACCGGCTTCTTCTCCGTCGGCATCGGTTTTTCCTCGCTCCTCGGCTCCGTAGCCGGTGGCGGCTGTTGGTCGCGCGCGGATTCTTCCCCGGCCGCCTGTTCCTGGCGCTCCTTGTCTTGCGCTTCCAACTCATCCGCTGTCTGCGGCTCCTCGCTTGGCGGCGGCGGTTCGGCATGGATGTCGCCCTTGTCCTCGGACCAACCGCCGTCACCCTTGGGATCGGCTTGATCGTCGCGCAGA
>JACRJC010000073.1 GCA_016215555.1 Rhodospirillales bacterium
GCGCCTGAGGGTGGCAAACAAACCCCGCCCGGCGAGGGGAAAAGATTACGCGGGCAAGGCCCGCGCGCGAGCCTCCTGGCGAGCGGGAGCCAAGCGCCCACAGGGCGCGCCCGGCGCCTGAGGGTGGCAAACAAACCCCGCCCGGCGAGGGGAAAAGATTACGCGGGCAAGGCCCGCGCGCGAGCCTCCTGGCGAGCGGGAGCCAAGCGCCCACAGGGCGCGCCCGGCGCCTGAGGGGCAAAAAATAACGTGCGGGAGAAGGATTAGGCCCCTCGGCTCCCGCACGCCCGCCCGAGACAGCTCCTTCGTCTCGGGTCAAGTGGCCGCGATGCGCATCGCTCCCCCCGCGCATCGCGGCCTACTCGTTATAACCCCTGGTGCAGCAGGCCGAAAAGCCAGGATCGGCCTTGACAGGGCTTTCGCCCGGCCTTTATATGAGCCCCCGCCCCGCCGGAAGGTTGGGGAAAGGTTAAGGAATCCGGGCGCGTAGCTCAGCGGGAGAGCACTCCCTTCACACGGGAGGGGTCACAGGTTCAATCCCTGTCGCGCCCACCATCCTTGAAAGCCGAAGTAGCTCAGTGGTAGAGCAACTGATTCGTAACAAACGCGCTTTTATGACAAGCTACTGATTTCTTTGCTGGAATCAGCCCATATTGTGCCGCACACTTATAGCACATTTAATTTTCAGCGCCCTGCTGCTGTTTACAGCTTTGTCCTCTTGAAGCTGCAAATATGTAAAGCTGCAATCAAAATATCCTTTGGCCAGGACTCAACAAAAATTAATTTCGGAAAAAGCTGGATTTAAAGTCCTTCTTTCTTAAGCTGAAGTTGGCGCCCATTTTCTTAAGTTGATTATTGAAAGCTCTAAAATTCGTTATTATTATTCGTCTTGTTGAATGGCTCAATGTAAAGACAAGATATGGAGAAGCGTCATGTACGTTGTTCGTATTATCCAAGAGGGATGTGAACCTGATTACAAAGCATTTACAAATATCAATGATGCAAAAAGGCGCTTCCTAAAAGGAATTCTCGATCCAGAAGAAATGACCAGATCAGCTTTATTTAACGCCCCGTACACAAATGACCCGCGTTCTGCAATAAATAAAGTAAAAGAAGGAAGTATCGACGACGTCTATTTGCTAGACAAAGATAGGTGGGATGAGTTTATTAAGATGGCGGGCGATCTCCTCGCCGAGAAGGGCATAATATAAAATTTTTCTTGTGTGGTCAATGTCGCCGCAAAAGACGTCATGGCGGTCTCAGTTTTTGCTGCGACATTGCATCCTTGATACGAAGCTAAGACCATGCTATTTGCGCTGCCTCGGCAAGTTCGCCGCAATAGCTCAGTTGGTAGAGCATCTCATTCGTAATGAGAGGGTCGGGGGTTCGAATCCCTCTTGCGGCACCATCTTGCATTAGTTGTATAGGTTTTAAGTCCTGCAATTTAGACATGCTTCAATATTGTGCGTTGCGTTGTCGATCAAACTACTTTTCCATTATAGCCCATAGAGTTGTCTTCTTGACCTGCGGAGGAGCAACTGATTTTTAGCACAGTCATGCACAGCAATAAAATTACAAGAATCGCCATTTAATATCAATGCGTTATAAGTCGAGCTACGGCTTCGTAATCAGTAGGTCGTCAGTTCAATCCTGACCTTCGGCACCATAATTTCAATGAGTTAGCAAAAATCAGTTTTTCCAAAAATCTCCGGGGAAGCACCGGGGAAGCAGGCGAAGAAAATTCCGACGCTTGTGGTTAGCGCAGGCGCTGACCGCAAACAGGTAGCTCACCATGTAGGGCTTCATGAGTCGCTGCCTTAACTTAACCCAAGGCTAAGTTAAGGAAAGCAGATTTCCCCTAACTTACGAAAAGACTAAGGTAACGATCAAAGGTATAGCTTCCCCAGATCGCCCCTCAATGCGCCATCAAGAGCGGCAGGGTCATGTGCTTCAAGAGATACTGCGTGCCGGCGCCCTTGCTGGCGAACCAGCGGGCATAGCCGCCGAAGGCGCCGATGACCATCAGGTCGGCGCCGCGATCGGTGGCGCGGTTAAGCAGCATGTCCATGGTGCCGATATCGATGGCGACCAGGATATCGGGCTGTGAGGCGATGCCGTGGCATTCCAGATGCTTCTTCAGCATGGCGGTCGAGGCGGTGACCTTTTCATGCGAGTCGGTGATGGTCACCACGATGGCCTCGCTGGCGCTTTCCAGCAGCGGCAGGGAATCGTTAAGCGCCCGGGCGGCGGCGCCCGAATCGTTCCACGAAATCATGGGCTTTGAGAAATTGGGCGCGAACTGGCCGTAGGCGGGCAGGAACAAGACCGGACGGCCCGAGGACAGAATCGTCTGTTCGGCCAGATCCTTGGGCGTATAGGGATCCTTCTCTTCCGGCTGGCCCATGACGACCAGATCGAAGTGGCGGGCGATTTCGCTGAAGTGGTTGCAGACCTCGCCATCGCTGCCGCGATTGACGTCTAGCCACTCGGCCTCGTCCAGGCCCTTGGCCGCTTCCTCGAAAACGGTTTTGCTGGCGGCCGCCGCCTGGACATATTCCTCGGGCGGCCAGACCGTGATCATGCCGACATGATGGGCCGTCGCCTTCTGGCCGAAAGCGGCGGTCAGGCGCGCCTTGTGGCGTTTGGCCAGTTCGACGGCGAAGATCAGCCGATCGACCGAGCGCGAGCTTTGATTGACATGGACCAGGATGTTGCGAAGCGTCATGAGAGGGTCTCCGTGCGGGGCGGCTTTATCCTAGTGGTCCGATCCTAACAGGAGGTGCAGCGCTCTGCGCCTTCTGTTAGGTGAATCGGTCCACCAGACATTTGATTTGGTGCGCTGATTCACCAATCAGATGATTCACCCTGGTGACTCATCTGATTGGATCAGCGCACTAGGCCGCCACTATAAGGCCGGGCCGGCGCCGCCAAAAGCCCCAATCATTCCCCTTCAAACGAATTTCACATTCTTTTACAGACCGTTAATCCGCTGTTTGGAGCTTCTTGGGCCTTGCCGGGCGCCGATGGTTCCTGCCAGTTGCCGCTCGCCGGTGCCGATCAGCTCCTTGCGGCCCATGGCGGTCAGGGCTTCTTGCAGCAGCCGGGCATTCTCGGGATCGTGCCAGCGCAGAAAGGCCTTTTGGATGCGCCGCTGGCGGCCACCCTTGGGTACATAGACCGGCTTAAGATCGGGCGAAAGCGGATTGAGGCCGGTGTGATACATGGCCGTGGCCAGCGACAGCGGCGAGGGCAGGAAGGTCTGCACCTGATCGGGCTTGATGCCGTGACGTTTCAACCACAGGGCCAGTTTCAGCATGTCCTGATCGGTGGTGCCGGGATGCGCAGCGATGAAATAGGGAATGAGATAGAGGCTCTTTCCGGCCTTGCGGGCGGCCACTTGGAAGCGGGCCTGGAAACGCTCATACACATCGACGCTTGGCTTCATCATATGGGCCAGCGGTCCGGGCTCGATATGTTCGGGGGCGATTTTCAAATAGCCGCCGACATGATGCGCCGCCAATTCGTCGATGTAATCGGGATCGCACAGCGCCAGATCGTAGCGCAGGCCGGAAGCGACCAGCGCCTTCTTCACGTCGGGATGGGCGCGCACGGCGCGGTACAGGGCCAGCAGCGGCTGATGGCTGGTGACCAGATTGCGGCAGATGGTGGGATGCACGCATGACAGGCGGCGGCAGATTTTCAAAGTTCGCTCGTCCTTGCAGCCCAGCCGGTACATATTGGCGGTGGGGCCGCCCAGGTCCGACAGCACGCCGGTAAAGCCCTTCATGCGCGCCTTCATCTCGCCCACTTCGCGCAGGACCGAGGCGACCGAACGGTTCTGCACGATGCGCCCTTCATGTTCGGTGATCGAGCAGAAGGCGCAACCGCCGAAACAGCCGCGCAGAATCTGGATCGAAAAGCGGATCATCTCCCAGGCCGGGATGCGGGCGTTCCGATAGATGGGATGGGGGGCGCGGGCATAGGGCAGTTCGAAGACGCTGTCCAATTCGTCGCTCGTCAAGGGCAGGGGCGGCGGATTGACCACCACCAGCTTGCCGCCATGGCGTTGGGCCAGCTGCTTGGCGTTCAAGGGATTGCTTTCCTGATGCATCAGGCGCGAGGCTAGTGCATAGGCCCTGGGATCGGCGCTGACCTCTTCGAAGGCGGGCAAAGCCAGGGCATCAAGACAAGCGGAGAGGTCGGCGATATGAGCGGTGCCGCGGATATCATGCATCTGCCTTGGATGTTCGCCGGCCTGGGCGCGTCTGGCGATCTCCAGGATGGCGCGCTCGGCATTGCCATAGACCAGCAGATCGGCCTTGGCGTCCAACAGGATCGAGCGGCGCACTTTCTCGGACCAGTAATCGAAATGAGCCAGCCGGCGCAGCGAGGCTTCGATGCCGCCCAGCACGATGGGCGCCTCCTTGAAGGCTTCGCGGCAGCGTTGGGCATAGACATTGGCGGCGCGGTCGGGGCGTTTGCCGGCGGCCCCTTCGGGCGTATAGGCGTCGTCGGAACGGATGCGCTTTTCCGACGTATAGCGGTTGACCATGGAATCCATGTTGCCCGCCGTGACGCCGAAGAACAGGTTGGGTTTGCCAAGGCTTGCGAAATCCGAGGCGCTGTTCCAATCGGGCTGGGCGATGATTCCGACCTTGAAAGCATGGGCCTCCAGCCAGCGCCCGATCAGCGCCGCCCCGAAGCTGGGGTGATCGACATAGGCGTCGCCGGTGACCAGGATGACGTCCAGCGATTCCCAGCCGAGCGTCTTCATCTCGGCCTTGGTCATGGGCAGGAATTGGGCTGGGGGATTCGTCATACCCCCAAATTATGGCTCTTCGACGCTACAAATGGAAATAGGTAAACAAAGTTCCTCACCCTGAGGAGCCTGCGGCACGCAGGCGTCTCGAAGGGTGGGTAAAGAAAAAGAACCGGGCATTGGCAGATATTCATCCTTCGAGACGGGTCTTCGGCCCTCCTCAGGATGAGGCAAGAACTATGTCGGCAATCAAACCCAATTACACAGCAAGCGTCGAAGAGCCCAAACTATACCCTACACATATCCCATGCGAAAGCCGCCCCAATGCCGCCCCTTGACCATGATCGGGGCCGAGCAGTCCTTCATCATCACCATATTGCCGCCGCCCATGTCGCGTTTGTAGGTCTTCAAGAGGAAGGATTTGGTGTTCCGGGCCGCCGCCAGTCCGGCCGGATCGTTGAACATGCGCCGGTTGCGGCAGTTGGCGGTGTTCCAGGCCTCGTCGCCCGCCCGCTGCGGCTGGGAATATTTCTTGTTGTGCGTCGGCAGATAGCCGTTGCGGTCGACGGCGGCGCAGAAAATGATGCGTCCGTTCGATTCCAGCATCGGTTCTTGGACCGGCGGCAGCAGATAATCGGTAAAATCGGTGAAGCGCGTCGTCACCTGTTGCGGCTTGCTGCCGGCGACGGGGCGGTAATTGTCGTCGAACAGGGCGTCAAGACCGATCTGGCCCTTATCGACGGCTTCCTCGAACATGACGCCGATTTTCGCCGCCGTGTCCTGCACGGTTCGAATGAAGGGGGCGTCGGGCAGCTCGATGCCGGCCACCATCGACACTTCGATCAGGGTTTCGGTTTCCGCCATCAGACGATCAAGGCGGGTGTTGGCGTCGTGAAGGCGTTCGGACTCTTCCTTGATATCGACATTGATGGCGGCGAAAGTCTCGGCCATCGTGACGCGGTCGCTCTCGCCCGAATGGCCGGAATGGACGATTTCCTCGATATGTTCGTGCAGCAGGCCGAACAGGGTCTGCGTGTCATCGACGAAGCCCGACAGGTCGCTGGTGGACGACATCACCAATTCGGCACAGGACAGGCTGGTGGCGTTTTCCTGCGTCACCCGTCCGCTTAGCTCATTCAGTTCGCGCACGGTGCCGGTAATCATCTGGGTGGCGTCGCTGGTTTGCGCGGCCAACGCCTTCACCTCATTGGCGACCACGGCGAAACCCTTGCCCATTTCGCCGGCCCTTGCCGCTTCGATGGTGGCGTTCAAGGCCAGCATGCGGGTTTGGCGGGCGATGGCTTCGATGCGCTCGGCCACGCCCTCGACCCGGGTCAGGGATTCGGTCAGGGCGTGCATATGGGTTTCGGTGCGCTTGACGCCGTCGGACAGGGTCTGGATGGCGCCCCGCGCCTTTTCCAGCGTCTCTTGCGATTCCTGGGTAATGCCGGAAACCGATTCCGAAACCTGCTGGGCCAGGCCCGCCGTTTCGCCCAGCTTGGTGTTGGTGTCGGCCAGCCCCCGGGCCACCGAATTCAACATGTCGATTTTGCGCGACTGTTCGGCGAAATGTTTCGAAATGCCGTCGATATCGACGGCCACCGCCGCCAACTGAGTCCAGATGCCGCCGATGGTTTCACCCATGGCGGCGTCGATGGATGCGCTCTCCCTCGAGGTCATTATTTTCCTCCCGGTTTTTTTTAACTTTATACCGGGATTTCACGGAATAGCACGATAATCTTATATGCAGCCGCTTTAATAAATAGAAGCTTTTCAAACTACTATTATTTAGCGCGGTTCTAAAAAACGCGGCGCATGGGCGTCATTTCGGAAAAGGCGAAGCCGTGGCGGGCGTAGAATTTCTGCGCCTCCTGGTTGGACTTGTCGGTCAGCAGCGTAATGCGGCCGTAACCCCTTGCTTGCGCAAAGTTTGCTGCGTGAGTCAGCAGCTTCGAGCCCAGGCCCAGGCCGCGACGATCACTTCTGACCACCATATCCTCCAGCCAGCAGACGGGCTGGCCCAGCGCCGTGCTGATGGTGAACAGCAAGCTGACCATGCCGACGGCTTGATCTTGGTCATGCGCCACGAACAGCTTGCCGCTGTGCGGATTGTCGAGAATTAGCTGAAGCCCCTTCATCTGCCGGGCGCGGTCGGGCTTGAAATCGGCTTCCTGGTCGAACAGCGACAGCAACAGATCGGCCATCGCCTCGATGTCGCTTTTGGCGGCGTCCACAATCTCGATCATCAAATTCTCCCCAGCAAAAAGGCCGCACCTTGCGGAGCGGCCCTTCGCGCAATTCAAGCCATCGTCGAAATCAGATCGAGGCCTCGACCCATTCGTAAAGCTTGCTCTTGGGCAGGGCGCCGATCTTGGTGGCGGCGACCTGGCCGTTCTTGAAGATCATCAGCGTCGGAATGCCGCGCACGCCGTATTTCGAGGGCGTGGCCGGATTCTCGTCGATATTGACCTTGGCGACGCTGATCTTGGCGGCCAGATCCTTCGACAATTCTTCCAAAGCCGGCGCGATCTGACGGCAAGGTCCGCACCATTCGGCCCAGAAATCGACCAGCACGGGGCCAGCGGCCTTCAAGACTTCCGCATCGAAATTGGCGTCGGTGACCTGCTTCATGAGATGTTCCTTGGCTGAGGGTGTTGGGGGGACATGCCCGCTTAAGATAGGGAGGATGGGCACCAAATTCTAGCCGAGTCTAGAAAGATGCTGGGGCTGCGTCAAGTGACTGAAGGCCAAGCCCTTGAAATTTCAGGATCGTAGCACCCGGCTTGACTGGGGGCGGTCCGCCGATAGGATGAGCCCGCCTAAACGTACTTCCCCCGGGAGAGACTGGTCCTGGCCAGCGCCGAAGGAGCAACCGCCCCTGGAAACTCTCAGGCAAAAGGACCGGGAGAAGCAGGCATCTGGAAAGCAGGCCGCCGTTTTCAAGCCAAGCGGCGCCTCACCGAAGAAGTAAGCCGATTGCTATCGGTGAATCTTTCAGGTCGCACGGACAGAGGGGGGCGCACAGTGACTCTGCCGCTGCCCCGAAAGGATTCTGTCCGTGAGCCTGCAAGACGATCTCAAAACGACTCCGCTTTATGCGCTGCACCAGGAACTGGGCGGCAAGCTGGTGCCTTTCGCCGGTTATGCCATGCCGGTCAATTATCCGATGGGCGTGCTGAAGGAACATCTGCACACCCGCACCGGAGCGGGGCTGTTCGATGTCTCGCATATGGGCGTCGTCTCGCTGCTGGGGGCCGGGGCCGACAAGGCGCTGGAAGCCCTGGCGCCCGCCGATATCTGCGGTCTTGCGGTGGGCCGCCAGCGCTATACCCAATTCACCAACGCCAAGGGCGGCATGCAAGACGATCTGATGGTGCTGCGCCTGCCCGACCGCCTGTCGCTGGTCGTCAACGCCGCCTGCAAGCATGAAGACATCGCCCATCTGAAGCTGCATCTGGAACCTAAGGGCATCGTGGTCAATCCGCATCCCGACTGGGCGCTGCTGGCCTTGCAGGGGCCCATGGCCGCCGAAGCCTTAAGCGCTTTGGCCCCCGATTGCGCCAAGATGGTTTTCATGTCGGGCGCCGAGATGGACGTCGCCGGCGTGCCCTGCCTGGTCACGCGCTCGGGCTATACCGGCGAGGACGGTTACGAGATCGCCATGCCGGAAGACAATTGCGAGGACATCGCCAGGAAGCTGCTGGCCCAGCCCGGCGTCGCCCCCATCGGCCTGGGCGCGCGCGATTCCTTGCGCCTGGAAGCGGGCCTGTGTCTCTACGGTTCCGATATCGACCAGACCACCTCGCCGGTGGAAGCCGATCTGGTCTGGACCATCGGCAAGCGCCGGCGCGAAGAGGGCGGTTTCGCGGGCGATTCCGTGATCCTGGGGCATTTGAAGAACGGCGCCGCCAGGAAGCGGGTCGGCATCAAGCCCGAGGGCCGTGCCCCCGCCCGCGCCCATACCGAAATTCAAGATCTGTCGGGCAAGCGCATCGGCGAAATCACCTCGGGCGGTTTCGGCCCCTCGGTCGATGGACCCGTCGCCATGGGCTATGTCGATGCCGCCCATGCCGCGCCCGGCGCCAAACTTCAACTGATCGTGCGCGATCGCGCCTTGCCGGCGTCGGTCGTTTCCATGCCGTTCTTTCCTCATCGCTATTTCAAAGGTTAAGGGAGCCTGCACATGACCGTTTTGCGTTTCACCAACGAACATGAATGGATCAGCTTCGACGAGGGCACGGCGACCGTCGGCATCACCGATTTCGCCGCCCATCAGTTGGGCGACATCGTTTTCGTCGAACTGCCGGAAGTCGGCAAGACCATCGCCAAGGCCGCCCAGGCCGCCGTGGTGGAATCGGTGAAGGCCGCCAGCGAAGTCTATTCCCCGGCTTCGGGCACCGTGACCGCCATCAATCAGGCCATCGTCGATCAGCCGGGCAACGTCAATGAATCGCCCGAAGGTGCGGGCTGGTTCTACAAGATGAGCCTTTCCGCGCCGGGCGAATTGTCGGGCCTGATGGATAAAGAGGCTTATGACGCCTATTTGAAAACTTTGGATCACTAAGATTTCTCGAGGAAAAGTCCCTCACTGCGTTCGGTGTACTTTTCCCCGGGGAAATTTGGACAAACTCTCGCTCGAAGCGGTTCTTCGCTCGAGTTTGAAGTTTAAATATGAATCGAAAAATTGCCGCAGGGCCGCCCCAAGGCAATTTTTCACAGGTTAGAGAGCGACGTAAAGTACACTGAGCGTAGCGAAGGACTTTACGTCGAGGGAGGAAAAATGCGCTTTTTGCCGCTGACCGATGCCGACCGGGCCGACATGCTGAAAGCCGTCGGCGCCAAAAGCGTTGACGATCTATTTTGCGATGTCCCCGCCGCGGCCCGCCAATCGGGGCCGCTGCCCTTGCCCCGGGGACTTGGCGAAATGGAGGTCGAGCGGCGCTTAAGCGTCATGGCCGGGCGCAACCTGGCCGCCAGCGACGTGCCTTGTTTTCTGGGGGCGGGGGCCTACCGCCACCATGTTCCGGCGGCCATCGACCAGTTGCTGACCAGGGGCGAATTCCTGACCGCCTATACGCCCTATCAGCCCGAAGTCAGCCAGGGCACGCTGCAATATCTGTTCGAATTCCAGACCCAGGTGGCGATGATCACCGGCATGGAGGTGGCGAACGCTTCCTTGTACGACGGAGCCACCGCCTGCGCCGAGGCGGCCTTGATGTCGGCCCGCGTCACCAAGCGGGCCAAGGTGCTGATGTCGGGCAATGTTCATCCGCATTACCGCGAGGTGACGGCGACCCAGGCCAAGTTCACCCATCTCGAGGTCGAGGCGCTGGCCCCCGATCCCTTTGGGTTGGAAGATCTGATCGGCCGCCTCGATGGCGAAACCGCCTGCGTGATCGTGCAATTGCCGGGCTTCTTCGGGCATTTGAAGGATTATTCGGCGCTGGCCAAGGCCTGTCAGGAACAGGGCGCTTTGCTGGTGGTGGCCGTCACCGAACCGGTGGCCTTGGGCGCCGTCAAGCCGCCCGGCGAGATGGGGGCCGACATCGTGGTCGGCGATGGGGCCTCGCTTGGCGTGGGGCTTAATTTCGGCGGCCCCGGCCTGGGGCTGGTGGCGGTCAAGGAAAAATATGTCCGCCAGATGCCGGGCCGCTTGATCGGCGAAACCGCGGATGCCGATGGCAAGCGGGGCTGGGTGCTGACCTTATCGACGCGCGAGCAGCATATCCGGCGCGAAAAGGCGACCAGCAATATCTGCACCAATTCCGGCCTGTGCGCGCTGGCATTTTCCATGCACATGACCTTCCTGGGCGAGGCCGGATTCACCAAACTGGCGAAGCTGAACCATGCCCGGGCCGTGCAATTGGCCGAACGTTTGGCCCAAGTGAAGGGCGTCAAGATTTTGCCAAGCGCCTTCTTCAACGAATTCGCGGTTCAGCTTTCGAAGCCCGCCGTTCAGGTGGTGGAGGCTCTGGCGTCCAAGCGCATTCTGGGGGGCGTGCCGGTCAGCCGCCTTTATCCTTCCTGGCCCGAGATGGAAAATCTGATGCTGATCGCCGTCACCGAAACCGTAAGCGACGAAGACATGAACGCCTTGATCGAAGGCCTGTCGGAGGTGCTGTCATGAGTTTGGAAAGCCATACCGGCAATCGCGGCCTGGTGATCGAAGAGCCTTTGATCTTCGAACAGGGCGAGCCCCAGCGTTCGGCGGTCGATCTGCCCGATGTGCCGGACGTGCCCGGTCGTTTGGGCGGGCTGGAGCGCCAGGGGACTATCGGCCTGCCGGGATTGGCCGAACCCGAATGTGTCCGCCATTACACCCGCCTGTCGCAAAAGAATTTCGGCATCGATAGCGGCTTTTATCCGCTGGGTTCCTGCACCATGAAACATAATCCGCGCTTGTCCGAGAAGGCGGCGCGCTTGAATGGATTCGCCAATATCCATCCCCTGCAGCCCGAAACCACGGTGCAAGGCGCTTTGGAAGCGGTTTCGCTGCTGGGCCAATGGCTGATGGATTTGACCGGTATGAGCGCGGTGGCGATGAGCCCGGCCGCCGGCGCGCATGGCGAACTCTGCGGCTTGATGGCGATCCGGGCCGCCCTGGAAGACAAGGGCGACGCCAGGCAGATCGTGCTGGTGCCGGAATCGGCGCATGGCACCAATCCGGCCACGGCGGCACTTTGCGGCTATCAGGTGGTGTCGATCCCCGCCAACGAAAAGGGCCGCGTCGATGTGGCGGCCTTGAAGGCCAAGCTGGACGGCAAAGTGGCGGCCTTGATGCTGACCAACCCCAACACTTGCGGCCTGTTCGAGAGTGAGATTCTGGAGATTGCCTCGGCGGTGAAGGCGGCGGGGGCCTATTTCTACTGCGATGGCGCCAATTTCAACGCCATCGTCGGGCGCGTCAAGGTGGCCGATCTCGGCATCGATTGCATGCATATCAATCTGCACAAGACCTTTTCCACCCCGCATGGCGGCGGCGGGCCGGGCGCCGGCCCGGTGGTGTTGAGCAAGCGCCTGAAAGCCTATGCGCCGGTGCCCTTCGTCCGCCAAGGTGAAGGTGGGTTGGAACTGGTGGAACATGGCTTGGGCGAGGCCGCCAAAAGTTTCGGGCGCATGAAGGGCTTCCACGGCCAGTTCGGGGTGATGATCAGGGCGCTGGCCTATATTCTGTCGATGGGCGGCAACGGTCTGTATCAGGCCTCCAGCGATGCCGTGCTGAACGCCAATTATCTGCTGGCCCGTTTGAGCGCGGAACTGACACCTTCCTTCCCAGGGCCTTGCATGCATGAGGCGCTGTTCGACGACCGCTTTTTGAAGGATACGGGCGTCACCACGCTGGACTTCGCCAAGGCCATGATCGACGAGGGCTTCCATCCCATGACCATGTATTTTCCGCTGGTCGTGCATGGGGCGTTGCTGATGGAACCGACCGAGTCCGAGAGCAAGCAGACGCTGGATATCTATGTCGAGACGTTGCTGTCGTTGGCGAGGAAGGCCAAGGCGGGCGGGGCGGCGGAAGATTTCAAGGCCGCCCCTCGCATGACCCCGCGCCGGCGCCTGGATGAGACCCGCGCTGCACGGGCTCCGGTGTTGCGGTGGAAACAGGCTTAATCCTGCTCTAATACGTCATGCCCGGACTTGATCCACGGCTGTCCGGTTTAATAATTCCCCCCCCGACCCTCTCCCCCAAAGAATGGGGGAGAGGGAGGAAAATCGGAATCAATCGATTCCTCTACGAATCCCCTCTCCACCCGCTTGCGGGGGGAGAGGGTCAGGGTGAGGGGGGGGGCGGCACGAGCATCTTTTCCGATCATGTCTCGGACCATGGAAACATGGCAATAATCCTGCAAGAGCATAGGATTGTGGCGCACTGCGTAATTTTAAACCGGACAGCAGTGGGCTTGACCCGGCCATCCACGTGGCCCCCCGGGTCAAGCCCGGGGGTGACGAGGCTTGCTCACCCCAGCACCCATTCCCCTTTATCCCTGATCGCTTCATACATGGCGTCGGGGGCGAGGTCGATATCGTCGGGCCATGAAACAAAGCCGTCAGTGACTGAGATGCGCTGGAAGTAGTCAGGGTCTTTCAAGCGCTCGAACACGCCGAACAGATGGCTTGGGCGCATTTCGACGCGGCCTTCTAGCCCGTCCGAAAAACGAACCTGAAATTCCAGATTGCCGATCACATGGGCTTCGATGACGTCGGGATAAGACATGGCCGATCCTATTGCAGCGGGTCGATCTTCAAGGGTTGTTGGTGCTGCTGGCAAAGTTCCCAGTCTTTCAACAATTCGTTACGATGCAATTCCGCCCAGTCCAGGGTTAACTCGAGAGCCCGGCGCGGCAGATGGCCATCCAATATTTCAAGATTTCCTATGGCGATGGAAGCCTTGAACTCGCCGTACTGTGCATGAAAATGGGGCGGCGCATGTTCGGCAAAGAACATGCGGATGATGATGCCATAGAATACGCTGATCGTTGGCATGCCTGACCTGTTCTGGCTAATGTTGACGCCTAGACTAGTGCTTGGTCTCACTTCATGCAAGAGATGGGCTTATGCTTCGATATCTCTGCGCACATCCTGGGGCAACTCGGCCAGCACCGCTGCTTTTTCAGTGCAGGCCATTCCCGCGCAATGACGCGTTGGATGATGACGATGTCGATGCCGTTCAAATAATCGTGAACCAGCACGTTTCTGAATCCGGCGATGTTCTGCCAGGGGATTTCGGGGTGACGCAGCTTGATCGCCTCGGGCAGCTTCTGTGCAGCTTCGCTCAGGGTTTGCAGATTGCGCAGCACTGCATCATAGACCAGCCCGTCGCCTATCGTGGTGGGGTCGTTGCTGGTATAGCGCTCGATCTTGGCGATGCTTTCGGCGATATGCACAAGGTAGAGCGCCGGGTCTTTCATCCCAGCGGCTTGGCTTCGGCCAGGATGCGGCTGCGGATATACCAGTGCAGCGAGGCTTCGCTGGCCACCTCGACCTTGCGGCCCAGTATCTGCGAGGCCTCTTCCTGGAAGGCCACCCAATCGGTCAAGCTGGCTTGGTCCGTCCAGCGCACCAGCAGATCGATGTCGCTGTCGTCCGTCTCGTCGCCCCGAGCCACCGAGCCGAAGACGCGCACATCCTCGGCCCCGCATTTGCGGGCCAAGTTCAACAGATCGTCTTTGCGTTCGTGCAAGCGGGCCAGAGCGCCCATGGCATCCTCGGATGAAATCAACCCAAGGATGATGCCACAACCGGCGGGGGCCGCCAAGCGTGCTTAACCAACCCTTCTCAGCAGCGCCGTCAAACTGCGCCAGATTTTCGGGCGTTCGGTCATCGTCAATCCTGCCGCCTCGCCCGCCTTGACCTGTTCGGCGAACACTTCATCCGGCACATGGCCCGCCGGTTCCACCATCAGCACGCAGCCGTCTGGCTTCAGGCAGGGTGCCAGCTCGGCAAAGAAATCTTTGGGCGAGGGCAGTTCATGCACCATGGCGAAGGCCAGCGCGAAATCAATGCTTCCCCTCAGATCCTCGATCCCCATCCGGCTGGGTTCGGCCACCCTTGTTTCGATGCGCTTCTCCAGCCCCGCCTTGGCCGCCCGTTTCATCAGCCCCGTCAGCATGCGCGGTTGCAGATCGACGGCGATCACTTTGCCGTCACCCACCAGCCGCGCCAGATCGAGGGTGAAGAAACCCATGCCGGGGCCGGGTTCCAGCACAGTCATCCCTTCTTGCACATAAGGGGCGAGAATGCGGGCCGGATCCTGCACCCAGCGGCGCATCGGGATGGCGAGCAGGGGGCCCAGCCACCAGGGGCAAACATGCGGCTTCATGTGTCTCCTTTGCGTTATTCCCTATGTCGAGAAGGACCGAAAAGTTTCAACCCCCGATGGGCCAGGAAAATCCCCCACAAGACAGCCGGATACAGCACCCACACATGGTCGGGGCTGCGCGTGAGATTGAGAATGGTCAGTCCGCCAATCACCAGAACATAGACGAACAGATGGTGCCAGAAGCGGTGCCGGCGTTCCTCGGGGGTTTCGGCCTGCTTATGGGGGCAGGGAGCAGCGTCAATCCTATCGGCGGTCATGGGGGCTTCCTTTCCGTTCAGTTGCAGATCGGCCGGGGTCAGGCCGAAGGCGGCGGCCAGGGCCTTGGCGCTCTCCAGCCCCGCCGGGGCGCCCTGCTCCAGGCGCTGGATGGTGCGGACACTGACGCCGGAAATGCCGGCCAGTTGCTCCTGGCTCCACCCTCTGTCAAGACGCAATTGTTTCAAGCTGTTAGCCGTATTCATGGTTGCAAGCTGGCCCTGTGCCGGAACGGAATATGGAAAGTCTGCCCCCAAATGGCCACGACAGCAACCCGCCACCTAGCCGCCAGTGATGGCTTTTCAGGGGCTTAGGGTTGCTGAAAGCGGCTCAAAAGTGTAAACATCCGGCTTCTTTTGCTGGAGAGATTCCAAGTGTCCGCCGCCGAACAATTGGTCATCGCCCTGCCCAAGGGCCGCATCCTGGATGAAGCCATGCCCCTGCTGCTGGGCGTGGGCATCACGCCCGAGCCCGCTTTCAGCGATCCCGATTCCCGGCTACTGCGTTTTGCCACCAACCATGCCCATATCTCGATCATCCGGGTGCGCTCGTTCGACGTGGCGACTTTCGTCGCCTTCGGGGCCGCCCATCTGGGCATTGCGGGCAATGACGTACTGATGGAATTCGACTATCCCGAACTGTACGCGCCGCTGGATCTGGGCATCGGCAAATGCCGCCTGTCGGTGGCCGAGCCCAAGGAAATGGGCGAGGGCGACAATCCCAAGCGCTGGAGCCATGTGACGGTGGCGACCAAATATCCGTCTTTGACCAAGCGCCATTTCGCGACCCGGGGCGTGCAGGCCGAATGCATCAAGCTGAACGGGGCCATGGAACTGGCTCCGTCGCTGGGTCTGGCCGGGCGCATCGTCGATCTGGTCAGTTCGGGCGCCACCTTGAAGGCCAACGGACTGGTCGAGGTCGAGCACATCATCGACATCACGTCGCGTCTGATCGTCAATCGCGCCGCCCTGAAAACCAGGCCCGAGGAACTGGGCGAATGGATCGAGAAATTCAGGCAGGAGGTGGCCCGTGCCGCGTAATCTCGATGCATCCAAGCCCGGTTTCGAGGGCGAATTCGCGGCCCTGATTTCGGCCAAGCGCGAAACCGACCGCGACGTCAACGACACCGTGGCTGCCATCATCGCCGAGGTGAGATCGCGCGGCGACGCGGCGCTGGTCGATTACACCGCCAGATTCGACCGTTTGACATTGAGCGCGGATCAGCTGCGCTTTACCTCGGCGGAAATCAAGGCGGCCCGCGCCGCCTGTTCGGCCGAAACCTTGTCGGCGCTGGAACTGGCGGCTTCGCGCATCCAGTCCTTCCATGCGCGTCAATTGCAGGCCGACATTGATTACGTCGATGCCCAGGGCGTGCGTCTGGCCATGAAATGGCGGGCCGTACAGGCGGCGGGCCTCTATGTGCCGGGCGGCACGGCGGCCTATCCGTCCTCGGTGCTGATGAACGCCATTCCGGCCAAGGTGGCCGGGGTCAAGCGTTTGGTCATGGTGGTGCCGACGCCGGATGGCGCCGTCAATCCCCTGGTGCTGGCGGCGGCCGATCTGTGCGGCATCGACGAGATTTGGCGCATCGGCGGCGCCCAGGCCGTGGCGGCGCTGGCCTACGGCACCGAACGCATCAAGCCGGTCGACAAGATCGTGGGGCCGGGCAACGCCTATGTGGCGGCGGCCAAGCGCCAGGTCTTCGGCCAGGTCGGCATCGACATGATCGCCGGCCCTTCCGAGATTCTGGTCGTCGCCGACAAGGCCAACGATCCGGCCTGGCTGGCCGCCGATTTGCTAAGCCAGGCCGAGCATGACACGGCGGCGCAATCGATCCTGATTACCGATGACGCGGCCTTCGGGCAAAGCGTGGTCCTGGCGGTGGAACATCATCTGAAAACCCTGACCAGGGCCGAGATCGCCCGCGCCAGTTGGGAAGCCCATGGCGCGGTGGTGGCGGTCAAGCATCTGAACGATGCGATTGCCCTCATCGACCGCATCGCGCCCGAACATCTGGAACTGGCGGTCGAGAATCCCGAAGCCATGGCCGAGAAAGTAACCAATGCCGGCGCCATCTTCCTGGGCCGCTATACGCCCGAAGCGGTGGGCGATTATGTCGGCGGCCCCAATCATGTGCTGCCGACGGCAAGATCGGCCCGCTTCTCGTCGGGCCTGGGCGTGCAGGACTTCATGAAGCGCACCACCTGGCTGGGCTGCGATGCCGACAGCCTGGCCGCCATCGGTCCGGCGGCGGTGACGCTGACCAAGGCCGAAGGGCTGGATGCGCATGGCCTGTCCGTGCGTTTGCGCCTGAACAGGTAAGCCATGCCCAACAAGCGCCCCAACCGATTGGTGCATGTGGTGCTTGAGGAAAAGACCTTGGTGCGCCGCCGTCCCGAGGTGGAGCATGAACGCCAGGTCGCCATCTACGATCTGATCGAGGAAAACAGCTTCCAGCCCATTGGCGACTGGCAGGGCCCGTTCACCCTGCATCTGTCGATGGAGAGCAGCCGGTTGGCCTTTGACATCAGAAGCGAGGATGGCATCGGACTGGTCTGCGTCGCCGTCAATGTCGGCTCGCTCTATGGGCTCATCAAGGAATACTTCATTGTCTGCGATACCTATTTCACCTCGATCAAGTCGGCGCCGACGTCGAGGATCGAGGCTGCCGACATGGCAAGAAGAAGCCTGCATAACGAAGGCGCCAAGCTGCTGGTCGATATTCTGAAGGACCGCATCGACATCGATTTCGACACAGCCCGGCGCCTGTTCACCTTGTTGTGCGTTCTGCATATCCGGGGGTGATGCCGCTTGTCCCAACTGCCTTCCGCCATTCTGTTCGCCTGCACCTATAATTCCGTGCGCTCGCCGATGGCCGAGGCGCTGATGAAGCGTCTGTTCGGCACCCGGGTCTTCGTCGATTCCGTGGGCGTCAAGGCCGGCGAGCCCGACGGCTTCATGATCGCGGTGATGGAGGAAGAAGGCATCGACATGCGCCGTCACAGATCCAAGACCTTCGAGCATCTGGACGACACCTCGTTCGATCTGGTGATTTCGTTAAGCCCCGAGGCCCAGCACAAGGCGGTGGATCTGACCCGCCATATGGCCTGCGAGGTGGAATACTGGCCCACCTTCGACTGCACGGCGGTGGATGGCGACCGCGAGGCCAGGCTGGAAGCCTATCGCAAGGTCAGGGACGATTTGAAGCATCGCTTGCTTGCCCGTTTTTCAAAGCCCAAAATGGCCAGCTATGAAGCCCGAGACTGACGCCCTATTGCAATTGGCCCTGTCGGCGCACCGCACGGGACGGCGCCAGCAGGCCGAGACCCTGTACCGCGAAGCCCTGAAGCAGGAGCCCAGGAACGCCAGCGCCAATAATTTGCTGGGCGCGCTTTTGATGGAGCTGGGCAGGAACCGGGACGCGCTGCCCTATCTGCGCAAGGCGGCGCTGCATGCGCCCACCTACGAGGCGGCGCAAAGCAATTACGGCGCCGTTCTCTATACGCTGTCGAAAAAGGGCGACGAGCGCCTGGCTAAGGACGAGGCCAAGGTCTGGGCCAAGAAACAGCCGCAGAACAAGATCGCAGGGCATTGGGCGGCGGCGCTGGGCGTTGTCGCCAAGGTGGGAGCGGCGATGCCGGAATCCCTGGTCCGCAACACCTTCGACGGTTTCGCGCGCGATTTCGACCAGAAGCTGGCCAAGCTGGGCTATCGGGGGCCGGAGATTCTGGCCGCGGCGCTGAAGGAATTCGTAAAGCCGCCCTTGGATATTCTGGATGCCGGTTGCGGCACCGGACTGATGGCTTCGCATCTAAAGCCCTGGGCGCGGCATCTGTCAGGCGTCGATCTGTCAACGGCGATGATCGACCAGGCCCGGGCCAGAAAGCTTTACGACGCCTTGGAGGCGGGCGAGCTGGTGGCCTATCTGCAGGCTCATCCGCAGTCCTTCGATCTGATCGCCGCCGCCGATGTGTTCTGCTATCTGGGCGATCTGGCTCCGGTGCTGGCGGCGTCGAAAGCGGCGTTGCGCGACGGCGGCCTGCTGGCCTTCACGGTCGAGGCGGCACAAGCCGAGGATTTCACGCTGGGCCAAAGCGGGCGCTATGCGCATGGCGACGCCTATCTTCGCGCTGCCCTGGCAGAGGCGGGCTTGCAGCTTTTATCGCTTGTTCAGGACGTCGCCCGCCAGGAAGGCGGACAAGCCGTGCCCTGCTTCGTGGTGGTGGCTGGCAAGGATTGACGTCTATGCGACAATGCCTTATAGTCCGCGCATGAAGGTCGTCGCCACCACAGGCTATGATCGCAGGGCCCGCAAATTGTTGACGGCGCTCGAGCGGCAAGCGGCGGAACTGGAGATCGCCTTGGCTCCCGAAGCTTGGCCGGTCATTCCCGGCACAGGTGGAGCGCGCAAGGCCCGCCTTTCCCGAGGCGGCAAGGGCAAAAGCGGCGGGGCGCGCATTATCTATTACGTTTGGCTTGGCGAGGATACGCTGTACCTCCTCGACATTTACGCCAAGAACGAGAAGGAAAACCTGACTCATGCCGAGAAAAACGCCATCCGCAAGTTCCTTGAAGGTCTTGGCTAAGCCTGCGAAGCGCACGGCACTGGGGCGGCGTCTGATGGCAGGCCTGAAGGAAATGGCCCAGCATCGCCAGGGCGAAATCGAGCTGCCCAGCTATGAAGTTGCCGTGCCTGGGCATGTTGACGTTGCGGCGCTGCGCAAGCGCCTGGGCCTTAGCCAGTCGGCGTTCGCTCACAGTTTTGGCCTGGACGTTACGGCCATTCATGCCTGGGAGCAGGGACGGCGCAAACCCGACCGTGCCGCTCGCGTGTTGCTGGCCGTCATCGCCAAGGAACCCGACGCTGTTCGCCGCGCTCTGGCGGCGTGAAAACAATTTGCCCCGCCAGGAAGGCGGACAAGCCGTGCCCTGCTTCGTGGTGGTGGCTGGCGGTCGGGAATAAAAGAGCGTAGCTTGTCTTCATGCGTCGCTTGGCTCGGCTCATTGTTTTGGCTTGTCTGCTTCTGCCGGCCATGGTTCTGGCGGTCGGGCGGGCTTGCGCCGCTCCCGACATCATCTATGTCTATCCTGACCAGTCGGTCTGGACCACCGAAACCGACGAACGCGGGAACCCGGCCAATCCGCTGCTGCGCCTCGCCAAGAGTCTGTTCGCGCAAACCGGATTGAACTGGCGGGAAGAAGCCTTGCCGGCGGCGCGCATGTTTTCGTCCCTAAAATCGGGCGAGGCCAATTTCTCGATGCTGGTCAAGGCGCCGGCGCTTCAGGAATGCTGCTTGTTCAGCCGCCAGCCGGTGGCTGGCACCGAGCTGCGGGTTTTCTGGCGCCAGGGCACGGCGCCGATCGTCAAGCGCGAGGATCTGGCCGGCAAATCGCTGCTTGTCATCCTGGGCTATAGTTACGGCGACATGGCCGCCTTTCTTGCCGACGGCAAGAACGCCATCCATCGGACCTCGGCGGTCAAGCATCAGGCGGCTTTCGAAATGCTGGCCCAGGGGCGCGGCGACTATCTGCTCGACTATGCCGGCCCGGCCAGGGAAGTCCTGGCCGCCCGGCCCATTCCCGGCATCCAATCGGCCGTGCTGGGGCGCATGGATGTGCATCTGGTGCTGTCGCGCCAATATCCCGACGCCGACGAGGTGATGAACCGTCTGGAAGCGGCGGCCATGAAACTCGGCTCTGTCGAGCAGCCGCCCTAACCGGCCACGCCCAGCTTGCTTCACCTTCCAGGAAGGAGACGCCTATGACGTCGAAATCGTCGATGACCATCAATGTCGATGACCATCAATAAAGTAAAGCTGCCGCCGATTCATCCCGGGGAAATCCTGATGGGCGAATTGGAGGAGTTGGGCGTTTCGGTGACCGCCCTGGCCCGGGCGCTGAATGTGCCGCAAAGCCGCATGGCCGAGATCGTGAAGGGCGAGCGCAGCGTCACCGCCGATACGGCGCTGCGTCTGGCCGCCTATTTCGGCGCCTCGCCCCGCCTGTGGCTGAACCTGCAAGCGGCTTACGATCTGGCGACGGTTGAAGCGGCCAACGGCGCATTGATCCAATCCCGCGTCCGGCCCTATGCGGCGTGAGATCGTGCTATCTAGGGTCAGGACTCATTTGATAACATTCTTAGTCCAGCCTGGCCGAACTGAATTCGTCTGCTTTTTGAACCACCAAGACACCAAGACACCAAGGCGAGGAAACGAACTTGGCGTTTTCTTGGTGCCTTCGTGTCTTGGTGGTGAAAATGGTCCAAAAAATTCCGCGAGCGTTTCCAGTGGATTATGGATAGAGTTGGGCATCCCAATGGGGTCTTGACCCTCCCCTGGATAACGACGAATATATTACCCTACCCAAGGGAATAGAGTGCCTAGCGGAAATCCCGCCGCGACCGGAAGGCGATTTTCCAGATGTTGTGGAATGGAAATTGACCTGGGTCGGGATCGTTGGGAATGCTTCATCCTAGACTATTGGCGCGCCCAAGCAGGACTGATATAATCGCCCTCGGTGCTTCGAGCAATCGGACGCCACGGGCTGGCCCGGCCTGGCCCTTGGGTGCTGAGCAAAAGGCACTCAAGCGGTATCCCTGGAAGGGACTGCAACATCTCGTCCAGGGGAACCAGGGGCTCTAATGCACCGGCACTCCCATACTCTCGTTGACCCCTTCCTCTGCCGCGTCGAACAGGCGACGCAGATAGAAGAGGTTTTGCCAGGGGGCGAGGCGGCGAAGCGCGCGCGTGTCGGATGCGCTCCAATCGCCGCGAAGGGCGGCACCGCCAAACCGGATCGTCGTATCCAGGCAAAATGCCTGAATGTGTTTCACCAAACTTTTTCATACCCCCATGAAAATTTCCCGTTCATGGGCGGGCTGGTAAATATATGAGGAAATCCCCATACTTGATCGCATGACAAGCGACAGCCAAGCCATGCGGCGCTTATGGATCATCTTGATCTGCGGCGCCCTCATCCTCACCCTCACCACCGGTCTGCGCCAGGCTTTGGGCCTGTTTTTGAAACCCATGACCATGGATCTGGGGGTCGGGCGCGAAGTCTTCGGCTTTGGCATCGCTTTGCAGAATCTGCTCTGGGGCCTGGGTTCGCCCTTTGCCGGGGCCATCGCCGACCGTTTCGGCGTGGTCAAGGTCTCGGCCCTGGGCGGGCTGGTCTATGCGCTGGGTCTGGCCGCCATGGCTTTCAGCACCGGGGGCACGTCGCTGGTGTTGGGGACGCTGATCATCGGCATCGGCCTGGCCGGCGCCGGGTTCTCGACCGTGCTGGGCGCGGTGGGAAGGGCGGCACCGCCCGAAAAGCGCAGCATGGCCCTGGGCATCGCCACGGCGGGTGGCTCGTTCGGCCAGTTCGCGGTGGTGCCTTTGGGCCATATCGTGCTCGACGCTTTCGGCTGGTCGATGGCCTTGATCGTGCTGGCGGGCATCGCCCTGGCCATGCTGCCCCTGTCGCTGGGCCTGTCCGAGGGGCCGCGCCATCAGGTCGCCCATCATGCGCAAAGTTTCAAGCAGGCCCTGGGCGAGGCCTTTCGCCATCCCAGCTATTGGTATCTGGTGGCCGGCTTCTTTGTCTGCGGCTTCCATGTCGCCTTCGTGGTCACCCATCTGCCCGCCTATCTGGCCGACCGCGCCATGCCGGAATGGCTGGGCGCCTGGTCGCTGGCTTTGGTCGGCCTGTTCAATATCGCCGGCAGTTGGGGCTGCGGCTATCTGGGCGGCAAATACAGCAAGAAGAATCTGCTCTCCTATCTGTATTTCGGGCGGGCGGTCGTGTTCGTCATCTTCATCTTCATGCCGCTGTCGCCCTTTTCGGTGCTGCTGTTCGCGGGATCCTTGGGCCTGTTGTGGCTGGGCACGGTGCCGCTGACCAGCGGACTGGTGGCGCAGATGTTCGGACCCGCCTATATGTCGATGCTGTACGGCATCGTCTTTCTGTCGCATCAGGTCGGCAGCTTCTTCGGGGCCTGGCTGGGCGGCAAGGCCTATGACCTCACCGGCTCCTACGATCTGATGTGGTGGCTGTCGGTGGCCCTGGGCGTGTTCTCAGGCCTGGTCAATCTGCCGATCAAGGAAGCGCCGGTGGCCCGTCTGCAGCCAAGGCCCGCCGAATGACGCCGCGCGTCAAATTCGTCCTGATTCTGGCCGGCGTTTTCGTGCTGGGGATGGTCACCGGCCTTTGGATTCTGCGCGGCACCGCCATCTTGATGGATTACAATTTCGTGGGCTGTATTTGAGTCTTTAGGGCCAAGATGCAATTGAAGACATTCTCGATCTGGCAAGTCTGATCAGAATTCGCCGGTCTGTTAAAACACCAAGGCACCAAGACACCAAGGAGAGGAAAAGACCTTGGTGCTTTCTTGGTGTCTTCGTGTCTTGGTGGTTCAACTGCTCTGCAGGCTCCGTCAGCGTTTTCAAATAATTGGCTCTTCGACGTTTGCTGTGGAATTGGGTTTGATTGCCGACATAGTTCTTACCTCATGCCTTCCGGAGGGCCGAAGGCCCGTCTCGAAGGATGGGCATCGACAAAATGCCCCACCCTTCGAGACGCCTGCGTGCCGC